>JBBSAJ010000001.1:0-152025 GCA_038252405.1 Actinomycetes bacterium
ACCACCAGCTCAAAACCCACCACGGCTGGCAGACCACCCGCACCCCCGACGGCACCAACCACTGGACCAGCCCCAACGGCCTGCACCACCCCGTCCCCCGACCACCCGCCGACCCCCGACACCCCGACCACCCCGGCTAGCCAGGCCTAGTACTACAGCCGCACTTATTTGGATCTTTGTCGGCATGTCTGCGTGGATCTGCGGGTGCGTTTCGCGATCTTGTGGGTGTGGTTGATGATCTGAGCGTGGCTGAGGTGGCGGCGTGGGCGGCGGGGCTGGACGAGCTCCATGCGCGGATCGCGCCGCGGTTCGCGCGTTCGGAGCCGCGGGAGCGGGTCGCCGCCTACGTTCGCGGGCTGTTGGCGCCGGTGGAGCGGAAGAACTCCTGGACGCTGGCGGAGCGGGCTGGCGAGGCCACGCCGGACGGGATGCAGCGGTTGCTGGCCACCGCGGACTGGGATGCCGACGCGGTCCGTGACGACGTGCGCGACTACGTGGTGGCGCACCTGGGGGACCCCGACGCGGTGCTGGTCGTCGATGAGACCGGTTTCCTGAAGAAGGGCACCAAGTCCGCGGGGGTGGCGCGGCAGTACTCCGGCACCGCGGGACGGATCGAGAACGCCCAGGTCGGGGTGTTCCTCGCCTACGCGACTACGGGCGCGCGCACCTTCATCGACCGGGAGCTGTACCTGCCCAAGGCGTTGACGCAGGACCGGGACCGCTGCACCGAGGCCGGGGTCCCCGACTCGGTGGGGTTCGCGACCAAGCCCGAGTTGGCGATGCGGATGCTGGCCCGCGCCCTTGACGCCGGGGTGACGGCGGGTTGGGTGAGCGGGGACGAGGTCTACGGCCAGTACGCACGGCTGCGCGCGATGCTCGAACAGCACGCGATGCCCTACGTGCTGGCAGTCCCGGTCAACCAGCGGGTCATCGCCGCCCGCGACGGGCGGATCGTCGAGTCTGCAGCGGACGCGCTGGCCGGCGGCCTGCCACCGCAGGCGTTCAAGCGGATCTCCGCCGGCGCGGGGTCGAAAGGGCCACGGATCTACCACGGGGCCCGGGTGGCGATCCGCCCCCTCGAAGACCCCGCCATGGGCTACTGGCTGCTGATCCGGCGCTCGGTGACCGACCCGACGGACCGCGCCTACTACCTGTGCCACGGCCAGCCCGGCACCCCGCTGCGCGAGCTGGCGCGCGTCGCCGGTGCCCGCTGGGCCATCGAGGAGTCCTTCCAAAGCGCCAAAGGTGAGGTCGGCCTGGACCAGTACCAGGTCCGCCTCTGGGACAGCTGGTACCGCCACATCACGTTGGCGATGCTCGCCCACGCATTCCTCACCGTCACCCGCGCCGCCGCCGGCGCAAAAGGGGGGCTGCGCAACCGGTCGGCGAGCTGATCCCGCTCACCGTCCCCGAGGTGCGCCGGCTGCTCGCCCACCTCATCTGGACCCCCACCGCGACCGACAGCGACGTCCTCGCCTGGTCACACTGGCGCCGTCGGCACCAAGCCCGCGCCCGCCGCTGCCACTACAACGCCCGAGGCGCTCCGCCATAAGTGCGGCTGTAGTACTAGGTCGGCCTAGGTCTCGGCCACCTCGTCCAGGGCCGCGGTGAGGCCGTCCGCGAGCGCCCGCAGGTCCTCGTCGTCCAGCACCAGGGCCGGCGAGATCTGCAGCGCACCGCCGACGAGCCCCCGCGACAGCACCCCATGCCGGCGCACCGCCGAGACCAGGGCGGCCAGCCTCGCCGGTTCGTGCAGCTGCACCGCGGCGAGCAGCCCGGTGCCGGCGCGGACCTGCGCCACGAGCGGGTGCTCGGCCAGCGGCGCGAGGGCAGCGGCCAGGGCCGTCTCGTAGGCGAGCGCTCGGGCTGGCAGCTGCTCGCGCTCCATCACGTCGAGGTTCGCCAGCCCGGCGGCGGCCGCGCCGGCGTGCCCGCCGTAGGTGTAGCCGTGCCGCCAGACTCCGGCACCGGGTGCGTAGAACGGCTCCCATATCCGCGGGGCCGCGAGCACCGCCCCCATCGGCACGTAGCCGCTGGTCAGCCCCTTCGCGCACAGCACGAGGTCCGGATCGAGCCCGAACCGGGTGGAGGCGAACCAGTCGCCGACCCGCCCGAAGCCGGTGATCACCTCGTCGCTGACCCACACGACCTGACGGTCGCGGCACACCGACCGGGCCTCGCGCAGGTAGTCCGCTCCGGCGAACCAGACGCCGCCCGCGCCGATCACCGGCTCGCAGAAGAACGCGGCGGCCCGGTCGCCGAGGCGGTCGAGGGTGTCCGCCAGGGTCGCCGCGTCGTCCCAGGGGACGCGAACGACGTCGGGGTCGAGGTCGCCGTAGCCGGCCCGGTTGTCGTCGATCCCGGACAGTGACGTCCCGGCCAGGTGCATGCCGTGGTACGCCTTGTCCCGGACGACGACGACGCGGCGCTGCGGCTGTCCCTGCAGCAGCCACCAGCGGCGAACCAGCTTGACCGCCGTGTCCACCGAGTCCGAGCCACCCGAGGTGAAGAACACCTTCGAGTCGGCGACCGGCGCCAGCGCGGCGACCCGGTCGGCGAGCTCGAGTGTGGCCGGCGCGGCGAGGTCGTTGAACGTCGAGTAGGCCGCCAGCTCGGCCAGCTGGGCTCGTACCGCGTCGGCGATCTCGGTGCGTCCGTGCCCCACGTTCGCGAACCACAACCCGGCCGTGGCGTCGAGGTACTCGGACCTGTCGACGTCCCACACGCGGGTGCCCCGGCCGCGGGCCAGCACCAGGGGGCCGTCTGCGCTCACCGCGTGCATGTCCGCGAAGCCGTGCCACAAGGAGGTCATGGCAGCGCAGCGTAATTGCCCCACGGTCGCCCGGTGACGCCGTGGCCAGGATCGGGCTGGTTGAGAGCCGGCGACGTCCCACCCTCGCCTCGGGCGGTACCGATGCCGACGATCACCCGGTTCCTGTGGTTCGACGGACGAGTGCGGGAGGACGTGGACCTCGTGCACCGCGCCGTGTCCGGAGGGTCCGCCCGGACCCGGACCCCGGGATCGGGGGCCGGGTCACCCAGGCCATGCTGGGCATGACCAAGATCGAGATCGCCGGGCCGGTGGCAGCCCCCGAGGGGACCGCCGGGTAGACCCGGCGGTTGATCGGGCCGCCCGTCAGACGCCGGTCGTCGTCCGCGGGTAGGCGATCTTCGGGTCGGTGATGACGTTGACCAGGTACGGCACGTCGGCCGCGAAGGCCCGGTCCAGGGCCGCGCCCAGCTGGTCGGGGCGGGTGACCGTCTCGCCGGCGCCGCCCAGCGCGCGCACCACGTCGTCGTAGCGGGTCGCCGGCTGCAGCTCCGCGGCCACGTCGTAGCCGTACAGGAACTGCATGGGGTGCTTCTCCAGCCCCCACACGCCGTTGTTGCCGACGACCATGACCACCGGCAGCCGGTGCCGCACCAGGGTGTCGACGTCCATGAGCGAGAAGCCGGCGGCCCCGTCACCGAGCAGCAGCACGACCTGCGCCGACGGTCTGGCCAGCCGGGCCGCGATCGCATACCCGAGACCGGTGCCCAGGCACCCGTAGGGGCCGGGGTCCAGCCAGCCGCCCGGCCGCGCCGGCTCCACGAACCGGCCGGCGAAGGAGACGAAGTCGCCGCCGTCGCCGATCAGGACGGCGTCCCCGGCCAGTCGCGGCAGCAGCTCGCCGTAGATCCGCGCCGGGTGCAGCGGCGCCGCTTCAGCCGACAGCATGGCCGCGTCGGAGGCGATCGCCGCGGCAGCGTCGGTCTGCAGGTCGGCCGTCCACTGCACGTAGGAGGGCCGGCGCACGAGCTGCTCCCAGGCGTCCCGGACGCCGTCGAGGACGAGCGACAGGTCGCCGGATGCCGACGCGGCCAGCTCGGCGTGGCTGGCCACCTGGGCAGGGGAGTCGGCCAGGTGCACCACCCGCGCCGGTGGGGCGCCGTCCTTGCCGCCGAACGAGCCGTACCCGAGCCGGAAGTCGAGAGGGGTGCCGACCACGACGACGAGGTCGGCCTGGCCGAACGCCCGGCTGCGGGCCCGGGTGACGAGCAGCGGGTGTCCCGCCGGGACCACCCCGCGCCCCATCCCGTTGGCGATCACCGGCAGGCCGACCGTCTCGGCGAGCCGCAGCGCCGCCGCCTCGGCACCGTCGGCCCAGACGTCCGAGCCGATGACGAGGACCGGGCGGGCCGCAGCCGAGAGCATCTCGGCGACCTCGGCCACGTCGTCCGGGTCCGGGGCGACGCCGAGGCTCGCCGCCGAGCCGTCGACGGCCGGAACCGCGGACTCGGCCCGAGAGAACAGCTGGTCCATGGGCACGTCGAGGAAGACCGGGCCGCGGTGCGGCTGCCGGGCCAGCCGGAAGGCCGCGTCGACCTGCTCGACGAGCTGGCCGACCTCGCGGACCGTGCCGGCGTACTTGGTCACCGGGGCGAGCAGCGGCGGATGGTCCAGCTCCTGCAGCGCCCCGCTGCCCCAGCGCTGGCTGGGAGCCCGGCCGCCGAGGACGAGCACCGGTGAGCCGTTGAAGTGCGCCGTGGTCACCGCCGAGACGCCGTTGGTGACGCCCGGTCCGGCGGTGAGCACGGCGAGGCCGGGAACCCGGGTCAGCTTCGCGGTGGCCTCCGCCGCGAACACCGCGGTCTGCTCGTGCCGCACGTCGATGATCGGCATCGGCGGCTGGGCTTTGACCGCTCCGTCGTAGACGGGGAACACGTGCGCGCCGCTCAGCGTGAACAGGCGCTCCACCCCGTGGGCGCGCGCCACGGCCACCGTCAGGTCGCCGCCGTGCCCCTCGATCCGGTCCTCGGGCTCGTCGGTGCCCGCATCGGTGTTCGCGTGGATGTCCTCGGCCATGGGACGAACCTACTCGGGCCCGGCCGGGCAGCCGGGCCGATCAGGCTCGATGAGAGGCCAGGTTGAGCCCCACCACCCCGACCACCACCAGGGCGATCGACACCAGCTTGAGGACCGATGCGGTCTCGCCCCGGAACACGATCCCGATCGTTGCGATGAAAGCGGTGCCCACCGCGGACCAGATCGCGTAGGCGACCCCGACCTCGATCCCGCGGAGCGCGATGGACAGCAGGTAGAAGCTCACCGCATAGGCACACACCACGAGCAGGCTGGGAGCCAACCGCCGGAACTCGTTCGTGGAGCGCAGCGACAGCGTGCCGATGATCTCGCACACGATGGCCCCGCTGAGCGCGAGCCAGTGCATGGGTACCTCCGGTGGACGGGGCTGCCTGCGGGGCCAGGATGGTGGGCTCAGTCTGCATTCTCGCGCCCGGTGGCACGGCCCTGCGCCACCGGGATCGGGCCTGGCTCTACGCTGCAAGCGTGCCCAGCCTGAACGACGTCGCCGGTCGGCACACCGACCTCACGGACGGCGACCTCGAACGGCTGCACCTGTTGCTGTCGGACTGGCACCTGCTGGCTGACCTGTCGTTCTCCGACCTGGTGCTGTGGCTGCCCACCTGGAACGGCTCCGGCTACGTCGCCGGCGCGCAGGTGCGCCCCACCACCGGCCCCACGGTGTTCGGTGACGACCTCGTGGGGTCGTTCTTGCCGCGGGGCCGGCGCCCGTTGCTGGACGAGGCCCTGGAGCAGGGCGAGGCAGTGACCAGCAGGGGAGAGCACGTGCTCGTCCCGATTGCGGCGATCCCGGTCCGGGGGGAGCACGACCAGGTGGCTGCGGTGATCGCGCGGCACGTCGACCCGGGTTTCGCGCGCTCGAGCAGCCGGCTCGAGACCGCCTATCTCTCGGCCGCCGACCAGCTGACGAGGATGGTCGCGCAGGGGTCGTTCCCGGCGCCGGGCGGCCTGGACGAGCTGGACGCCTCACCTCGGGTCGGGGACGGTCTGTTGCTGCTGGGACCGGACGGCGCGGTCGAGTACGCCAGCCCCAACGCGCAGTCCGCCTACCGACGGCTCGGGCTGGCCTCCGACCTGGCCGGGGTCCGGCTCGACGTCGTCACCCGGCAGCTGCTCCAGCGGCGGACCGGTGCGGACGAGGAGCTGGGTGCCGTCGCGGGCGGCCGGGCGGCCCGGGTCATGGAGCTGGAGGACCAGGGCACCGCGGTCCTGGTGCGCTCGATCCCGTTGCTGGACGGCGGCCGCCGGACGGGCGCGCTCATCCTGGTCCGGGACGTCACCGAGCTGCGGCGTCGCGAACGGGAGCTGCTCAGCAAGGACGCGACGATCCGCGAGATCCACCACCGGGTGAAGAACAACCTGCAGACCGTCGCGGCGCTGCTGCGCCTCCAGGCCCGTCGGATGGTCGAGCCGCAGGGCCGGGCGGCACTCGAGGAGGCCGTCCGGCGGGTGGCCTCCATCGCCGTCGTCCACGAGATGCTCTCGGCCACCCCGGACGAGACCGTGCCGTTCGACGCGATCGCGGACCGGCTGCTCGTCTCCACGGGCGAGGTGTCCAGTGCGAGCGGCGGGGTCCGGCCGATCCGGCAGGGGTCGTTCGGCGTGCTCCCGGCCGACGTCGCCACGCCGCTGGCCATCGTGTTGTCCGAGCTCGTGCAGAACGCCGTCCAGCACGGGCTGAGGGGAGCCGCCGGGGCGGTGGTCGTGGTGGCGGCCAGGCGGCCCGGCGAGCTGCGGGTGGAGGTGCTGGACGACGGTGCCGGCCTGCCCCCGGGCTTCGACCTGGCCGCGTCGGACCGGCTCGGCCTGCAGATCGTGCGGACCCTCGTCGAGGGCGAGCTCGGCGGCCGCCTACAGCTGGACCGCCGAGAGCCCAAGGGCACCCGGGCTCGGTTGGAGCTGCCGGTCGTGGACTAGCCCAGGACTAGCGCTGGACCAGCCCGAGATCAGGCCAGCCGGGCGCGGGCCCGGGCCGTGCGGCGCTTGAGGGCACGACGCTCGTCCTCGGACAGCCCGCCCCACACGCCGTGGTCCTGACCGCTCTCCAAGGCCCACTGGAGGCACGGCTCGCGCACCTCGCAGCGTCGGCACACGGCCTTCGCCTCTTCGATCTGGAGCAGGGCGGGGCCGGTGTTCCCGATGGGGAAGAACAGCTCGGGATCCTCGTCACGGCAGGCGCTGCGATGCCGCCAGTCCATCTGTTGTCCACTCCTCGTCTCGCCCGGTGTCGTCCCTGCTCGCCCTGCTTGTGAAGCATTTCACGAATCAAGGCGCAGCGCGAGAGCCGATTCCTCGGCCCCCACACACAGATTGCTCGCGCTCCAGACTCCTTGGCGCCGACTCGCTCGGCGCCATCGATCACGGGCACGCACCCCAAGGGTCGCAAACGGTTGGCCGACAGACAAGTCTTTTCGACTTTCAAGTTCTTCGTGCGCCGTGTCGCGTACCTCACACCAGCACGCTGACCGCCTCCGGGACAGCCTGGAAGCGCACGCTCATCCGGTCCTCGAGGCTCTCCCCGTCGATCTGGAAGGGGCACGGGACGTCCGACCACACGGTGAAATCGGCCAGGTCGTGTCGGCCGGTCACGTCCTTGCCCTGGGGTCGGCTGCCCGGCTGCAGGATCTGCCGAACGTGTCGCAGCATGCTCGTCGTGCCCATCCGACGCAGCGCCAACAGGTCGAGCCCGGTGTCGAAGTCGGCCTCCGGGCAGGGGTTGACCGGCAGCGAGCCCAGGTACGTCCAGGGCGAGGTGTTCTGGACGATCGCGAGGTAGATGCCGGGCACCGGCTCCTCACCCGGGACCTCGAGGGTGAGCGCGGGGTGCTGGCGGTCGGTGCCGCGGTAGAACAGCCGGACGGCGGACCGAACGAACAGCCCGCCGGACAGCTGTTGGCCCTCGGCTCGCCGTTCCTCCACCTCGGCGACCACCTCGGCGTCCAGGCCGAGTCCGGCGCAGAAGGTGAACCAGTGCCCGTCCGCCGTGGCGAGCCCAATCCGTCGGGTCCGGCCCTCGCGGATCGCGTCCAGGACCTCGCCGGTGGCTTCGACCGGGTCGTTCGGCAGGCCCAGGGCGCGGGCGAACACGTTCGTGCTCCCGCCGGGGACGACGCCCAGCACCGGCCCCTCCGGAGCCGGCCCGTCGGCGAGCAGCCCGTTGACCGCCTCGTTGACGGTCCCGTCGCCGCCGAGCACGAGCAAGAGGTCACGGCGTTCGGTGACGGCCCGACGGGCGAGCTCATGGGCGTGCCCGCGATGGGTGGTCTCGACCACGTCCACGTCGAGGTCGGCACTGAGCGCGTGCACGAGGACGTCGCGGGTGCGAGCCGTGGTCCGCGTCGCGGACTGGTTGACGACGAGGATCGCGCGCACGTTGGCCAGCCTAGGGGTGCGCCCCGGTAGGGTCGCCGGGTGCCCGAACCACCCGCGAGCGGCGCGCCCGGCCGGGCTGCCCCGTCGTCCGTTCGCTGGGCCCTGGCCTCGGTGGTGGGACTGCAGGCGGCTGCGCTGGTCGGCTACGCCGCCCTGATCTTGGTCGAGGCGCTGAGGCGAGGCTTCGAGCCGGCTGACGTCGTCGCGGTGCTGCTCGCAATGTGGGGGGTGGCCCTCGCCGTCGTCGTCCGGACGTTGGTCAGGAAGGGCCAGGTCCTGTTCGCTCAGGTACTGGTGTCCGAACTGCTACTCGGCTTGGGCGTGGGGCTATCCCTGATGAAAGGCGGTCAGGAACTGGTCGGGGCCGCCGTGCTGGTCACCGCCGTCGTGGCCGTCGTCCTGCTGGTCGTCACCATGGCGCGCTCACCGGGTGAGTGAGGCGAGGGGGTCACTCCTCGACGAGCAGGCCTTCGCGCAGCTGGGTGAGGGTGCGGGCGAGGAGCCGGGAGACGTGCATCTGGGAGATGCCCAGGTGGGTGGCGATCTGGGACTGGGTCATGCCGCGGAAGAACCGCAGGACGAGGATGGTGCGTTCGCGGGGGGGTAGCGCGTCCAGGAGTGGGCGGAGGGACTCGCGGTGCTCGACGCCGTCGAGGGCGTCGTCGTCGGCGCCGAGGACGTCGAGCATGGAGGGGGTTTCGTCGGTGTCGGTGCCGGCGTCGAGGGAGATGGTGCTGTAGGCGTTGGCCGACTCGAGGCCTTCGAGGATGTCTTCTTGGGAGCAGCCGAGGTGTTCGGCGAGCTCGGCGACGGTGGGGGAGCGGCCGAGCCGGTGGTTGAGCTCCTCGGTGGCGACGCTGATGTGCTGGCGCATCTCCTGCAGCCGGCGGGGGATACGTACCGACCAGCCCTTGTCGCGGAAGTGTCGTTTGATCTCACCGATGATGGTGGGGGTGGCGTAGGTGGAGAACTCGAAGCCGCGCTGGGGGTCGAACCGGTCGACGGACTTGATCAGGCCGATGGTGCCGACCTGGACCAGGTCGTCGAGGGGTTCGCCGCGGTCCCGGAACCGCCGGGCCAGGTGCTCCACCAGCGGCAGGTGCAGCTCCACGAGCTGGCCCCGGGCGTGCTGGTAGGCGGCGTCCGCCGGCTCGTGCTCGGCCATCACGAGGAACCAGGCGCTCGACTGGGCTCGGGTCTGGCGACGGCGATCGCCGTCGCCGTTCACCGAGACCTCATGGTCGGTCTCCGTCGCGGTCACTGGCCGGCCACTCCACCGCGGCTCTTGTGCAGCCGGATCACGACGGTCTGGTCGTCCACCCAGGTCTCGACCTGCCCGGCGAGGGCGGTCAGCACGGTCCAGGCGAAGTTGTCCCGCGCCGGCGCGGTGCCGCTGCGGGTCTCGGCGAGCACCGTGACCTCGATCGCGCCCGGCTCGAGGCCGAAGCGGCACACCAGCCCCCCGCCGGGGACGACGTCCGGCAGCAGCAGGGCACACGCCTCGTCCACCGCGATGCGCAGGTCCTCGATCTCGTCCAGGGTGAAGTCGAGTCGGGCCGCGAGGCCCGCTGTCGCCGTTCGAAGCACCGACAAGAACGCGGAGTCCGCCGGGATCCGGAGCTCGACCTCCTCGCGTACCACCTCGGATGTCGCCCTTCGTCTGCTGCTCTGGTCGGTCATGTGGCCCCCCCGCTCGCCCAGGCGCATCACCCTAGCGCGCGAACCCGGCGGCCCGGTATGTCGAGTTTCCCGGTCAGCCCGTCGGCTGGCCGTCGTCGGCGGCGGCGCCCAGCGCGTCGCCGGTCAGCCGCCAGACCGTCCACTCGTCCATCGGGGCGGCTCCGAGCCGGCGGTAGAAGCCGTGGGCGGACTCGTTCCAGTCCAGTACCCACCACTCCACGCGGCGGTATCCACGCTCGTCGGCGATCCGGGCCAGCTCGATCAGCAGGGCCCTCCCGTACCCGAGCCCGCGGTGCTGCGGGCGGACGAACAGGTCCTCGAGGTAGATCCCGTGGCGTCCCAGCCAGGTGGAGAAGTTCAAGAACCACACCGCGAACCCGGCCAGCTCGTCGTCCTGCACGATGACGTGGCAGTACACGGCGGGATGGTCGCCGAATAGCGCCGCGAGCAGGTCGTCCTCGGTGGCGGTCACCTCGTGCAGGGAGCGCTCGTACTCGGCCAGCTCACGGACGAGGGCCAAGATCCCGGGGACGTCGTCGGGCCGGGCGGGGCGAATCTGTGCGGTCATGACGCTCGAACCTACTGGGCCGTCCGCTTTCGGGCGCAGCCGGGGAGCTGTACTCTGGTGGACCGCGAGACCCTGTCGCTCCCCCGTGCGGCGGGGTCTCGTCTTGTCCGGAATGGGAACCTCGTCCCAGTTCGGCTCGTTGGGCGGCGCGACGAGGCCCCGCCGTTCGTCGTCCGTGCAGCGGCGGGGCCTCGTAGCCAGGGTTCGGTCAGGCTTTCTTGGTCTCCCAGAAGATCTCGGCGATCTCGTCGATCTTGGCGATCAGCTGGTCGGCGACCGCGGTGTCGACGGTGCCCTTGGTGCCACCGGCACCGGCCAGCTTGGTCGCCTCGTTGAACAGCGTGTTCAGCTGGGGGTACTTCTCGAAGTGCGGCGGCTTGAAGTAGTCGGTCCACAGCACCCACAGGTGCTCCTTGACCAGGTGCGAGCGCTCTTCCTTGATCGTCACGGCGCGCGCCTTGAAGTCAGGGTCGTCGCTGGCGTGGTACTTCTCCATGCAGGCCTTGACGGACTGCGCCTCGATCCGGGCCTGGGCCGGGTCGTAGACGCCACAGGGCAGGTCGCAGTGGGCACTGACCTGAACGGTCGCAGCGAACATCCGCATCGGGGTCCTTTCAACGGTTGAGGTTCTCTGTCGGCGACACTACCCCCGGAGGTCCGAGCCGGGCAGAGCGAGAGGGGTGGGCGTGCGGATCGGCATGGCGGTGGTCCACGGGCGGTCCATGCTGCCGACGCTGGTCCCGGGGGACCGGCTGGTCGTGCGCTACGGCGCCCGGCCGCGGCCCGGCGCGCTCGTCGTGGTCCGGCTGCCCGGCGACCGTCCGCTCGCGGTGAAGCGGGCCCTGCGCCCAGAGCGCGAGGGCTGGTGGGTGGAGCGGGACAACCCGTCCGAGGGTGTCGACTCGTGGGCGGTCGGTGCGGTGCCGGACCATGACGTGGTGGCCGTGGTGGTGGCCCGGCTGTGGCCGCGGCCCAGCCGGCTGCACCGAGCCGGCTAGAGCACCTTGGACAGGAAGGTCTGGGTCCGGCGGTGCTGCGGGTTGGCTAGGACGTCCTTCGGGGCGCCCGCCTCGACCACCACGCCGTCGTCCATGAACACCAGCGAGTCGCCCACCTCGCGGGCGAACCCCATCTCGTGGGTCACCACGATCATGGTCATGCCCTCGAGGGCCAGCTGCCGCATGACGTCGAGCACCTCACCGACCAGCTCGGGGTCGAGGGCGGACGTCGGCTCGTCGAAGAGCATGAGCTTGGGCTGCATGGCCAGCGCCCGGGCGATGGCCACCCGCTGCTGCTGGCCGCCGGACAGCTGCGTCGGGTAGGCGTTGCCCCGGTCGCCGAGGCCGACCCGGTCCAGCAGCTTCTGGGCCCGGTCCCTGGCGACGGCCTTGGACTCGCCCCTGGCCCGGATCGGGGCCTCGACGATGTTCTCGATGGCGGTCATGTGGGGGAACAGGTTGAACCGCTGGAAGACCATGCCGATCTCGCGGCGCTGCTTGGCGACGTCCTTGTCGGGCATCTCGTAGAGCTTCTCGCCGCGCTCCCGGTACCCGACCAGCTGGCCGTCGACCGACAGCCGGCCGGCGTCGACCCGTTCCAGGTGGTTGATGCAGCGCAGGAACGTCGACTTGCCGGACCCGGAGGGTCCGATGATGCACATCACCTCGCGGGGGGCCACCTCGAGGTCGATCCCCTTGAGCACCTCGACGCGCCCGAACCACTTGTGCACCTGCTCGGCCTTGACCATGGGTCCGCTCATCGCAGCTCAGCCCTCGTCAGTCGCATCCGCAGCCTCTGCAGCGGGGTCGGCGGCAGGGTGCGGACCGACCCGCGGGCGTAGTACCGCTCGATGTAGTACTGGCCGACCATGAGCACCGAGGTCATGGCCAGGTACCAGATGCTGGCCGTGACCAGCATGGGAAACACCTGGAACGTGCGGGAGCCGATCGCGGAGGTCTGGAAGAACAGCTCGTAGTACGGCACGTAGGCGACCAGCGACGTCGTCTTGAGCATCGAGATCGTCTCGTTGCCGGTCGGCGGCACCACCACGCGCATGGCCTGCGGCAGGATGATCCGCCGCAGGGTCTGCATCCGGGACAGGGACAGGGCCGACGCCGCCTCGGTCTGGCCCTCGTCGACCGACAGGATGCCGGCCCGGACGATCTCCGACATGTAGGCCGCCTCGTTCAGTCCGAGGCCGAGCAGTGCTGCTGCCACGTTCGGGATGAGGTTGCGCGTCTCGAACGTGAACCATTCCGGGCCGAACGGCACACCCACGGAGATGTTGCGGTACAGCGAGCCGAGCTGCGCCCAAATGACCAGCTGGACGAGCACCGGGGTGCCACGGAACACCCAGATGTAGAACCAGGCCGCCCCTGACAGCACCGGGTTGGGGGACAGCCGCATGACCGACAGCACGATGCCCAGCACCACGCCCATGGCCATCGCGGCGATGGTCAGCCAGATCGTCGTCCAGACCCCGTGCAGGACGGGTCCCCGGAACGCGTTCTGCCACTGGAAGCTCCACTCCCAGTTCGGGTTCGTGAGGACGCTGTGGACGAACATCGCCACGAGAAGGGCGATGACCGCCACGGCCACCCACCGGCCGGGGTGACGGACCGGGACGGCCTTGATCGCCTCTGGGCGGTTGGCCGTCCCGGCCTTCGTCGGGGTGCTCACTGGGTGCCTGTCAGGACACCGGGTTGACCTGCGACTGGGTGATCGCGCCGCTGTCGACGCCCCACTTCTTCAGGATCTCGGTGTAGACGCCCGTGTCCATCAGCTTTTGCATCCCACCCTGGATGGCCTGGGTGTACTGGCCCTGGCCCTTCGGGACCGCGATGCCGTACGGCGCCGCGTCGTAGGTCTGGCCGGTCACCTCGAGCTTGTCACCGGTCTGCTTGACCGCGTACGCGACGACGGGGGAGTCGGCCAGCATGGCGTCGTCCTTCCCGCTGACGACCGCGGCGGTCGCGTCGCTCTGCAGCTGGTACTGGTCGATGGTGATGGCCGGCTTGCCGCCGTCGGTGCAGGTCTTGGACCGCGCGGTGATGTCGTCGACCTGGACGGTGCCCTTCTGCACGGCGATCTTCTTGCCGCAGGCGTTGTCCGGGGTGATGCCGGCCGGGTTGCCCTTCTCCACCGCCCACGAGGTGCCGGCGTTGAAGTAGCTCACCATGTCGACCTGCTTCTCGCGGTCGGCGTTGATCGTGAAGGAGGACACGCCGAGGTCGTACTTGCCGTTCTTCACACCCTCGACGAGGGAGTCGAACGGCGCGTTGACCAGGTTGACCTTCAGACCGAGCACGGTTCCCAGCGCGTTGGCGAGATCGGCGTCGAAGCCGATGATCGTCTTGCCGTCGGTGTCGACGAACTCGCTCGGCGCGTAGGACGCGTCGGTGCCGATCGTCAGCGCGCCCTTCGAGGAGATCGAGGAGGGCACCATGGCGGCGAGCGCGGCGTCCTTGCTGGCCGACGCGCCGGAGGAGGACGGGCTCGTCGAGGCGCTGCTCCCGCCGGACGATGAGCTGCCGCAGGCGGCCAGACCGAGGGCGACGACCAGGGTGGTCGCCGCGATCCCCGACCGCTTCAAAGCGCTGAGCTTCATGCTGTTCCTCTCACCCGTGCGAGCCGTCGGATGGGCCGGCGGCAACCTGTTCGATGGGCGCACGTTAATCCCCCAGGCCCCCGGCGCGCACCCCAGGGGCCCCAACCGGCGAAATCTCGTGCCAGAATGAGCCCGGGTCATCCCCCGCGCGCAGTGGCAGCAGCCGAGACCCCCGGCGCCCACTCCCTTGTCGCACCAACGATCCCCGCCCTGATGGAGTTGACCATCGTGCCCGCCGCTTCGCATGACATCGACCCTGCCTTCCCGCTGCACGTCGGGGGCAAGATCGAGGTACGGCCGACGGTGCGCATCCGCGACGCCGAGGGGCTGGCCCTGGCCTACACCCCCGGCGTGGGCCGGGTGAGCGCGGCCATCGCGGCGAATCCCGAGCTGGCCGACGAGTACACCTGGCGGTCCAACGTGGTCGCCGTGGTGACCGACGGCACGGCCGTGCTGGGCCTGGGCGACATCGGCCCCAGCGCTGCGCTGCCGGTCATGGAGGGCAAGGCGCTGCTGTTCAAGGAGTTCGGCGGCGTCGACGCGGTGCCGATCTGTCTGGACACCAAGGACGTCGACGAGATCGTGGAGACCGTCGTCCGGCTGGCGCCGTCCTTCGGCGGGATCAACCTGGAGGACATCAGCGCCCCCCGGTGCTTCGAGATCGAGCGGCGGCTGCAGGAGCGGCTGGACCTGCCGGTGTTCCACGACGACCAGCACGGGACCGCGATCGTCGTCCTGGCTGCCCTGCGCAACGCGGCCAAGGTGACCGGCCGCCAGCTCTGCGACCTGCGGGTCGTGGTCTCGGGGGCGGGGGCGGCGGGGGTCGCCGTCTCGCGGATCATCTCCGAGGCGGGGATCGGCGACATCTCCGTGGCGGACAGCAAGGGGATCATCCACCTCGGGCGGGGTGACCTCAACGGCGTCAAGCAGCTGCTCGCGGGGGACACGAACACGTCGGGATACACCGGCTCGATCGAGGAGGCGCTCAAGGGAGCCGACGTCCTCATCGGCGTCTCCGCCGGACGGATCACCGAGGAGGCCGTCGCCTCGATGGCGCCGGACTCGATCGTCTTCGCGCTGGCCAACCCCGAGCCCGAGGTGCACCCCGAGGTGGCCCGGAAGTACGCGCGGGTGGTGGCCACCGGTCGCAGCGACTTCCCCAACCAGATCAACAACGTGCTGGCCTTCCCCGGCATCTTCCGAGGGGCGCTGGCGGTGCGTGCCACCCGGATCACCGAGGGGATGAAGCTGGCCGCGGCGGAGGCGCTGGCCGACACCGTGGGCGACCAGCTGTCCGAGGAGTGGATCGTCCCGAGCCCGTTCGACCCGGTCGTCGCCGAGACGGTGGCCAAGGCGGTCTCGGCGGCGGCCCGGGCCGAGGGGGTGGCCCGCCGTTGAGCCCACCCCGCGGGGGGTGGTTAGGGTCGGTCCATGTTCGCCGTGAGCGCCACGCGCCTCGACCCTGAGCAGCCGCTGTCCGGTCTGGAGCTGGGGGAGCGCCCCGAGCCGGAGGTGCCGGACGGCTGGACGACGGTGCAGGTGCGCGCCGCGTCGCTCAACCACCACGACCTGTGGACGCTGCGCGGCGTCGGGATCACGCCCGACCGGCTGCCCATGATCTTGGGCTGCGACGCCGCGGGGATCGACGCGGACGGCCACGAGGTCGTCGTGCATGCGGTCCTGGGCGACCCGGCGGCCGGCGGCGGTGACGAGACCATGGACCCGAAGCGGTCGCTGCTGTCCGAGGTCCATCCCGGCACCTTCGCCGAGCGGGTGGCGGTGCCGCGGCGCAACCTGGTGCCCAAGCCGGCGGCGCTGAGCTTCGAGGAGGCCGCCTGCCTGCCCACCGCGTGGCTCACGGCCTACCGGATGCTGTTCACCCGCTCCGGGCTGCGTCCCGGCGACACGGTGCTCGTGCAGGGCGCCGGGGGCGGGGTGGCCACCGCGCTCATCGTGCTGGCCAGGGCCGGCGGCCTGCGGGTCTGGGCGACCAGCCGGGACGAGGCCAAGCGGGCCAGGGCGCTCGAGCTCGGCGCGCACGCGGTCTTCGAGTCCGGGGGCCGGCTGCCCGAGCGGGTCGACGTGGTGATGGAGACCGTGGGTGCGGTCACCTGGGCGCACTCGCTGCGCTCGCTGCGGCCGGGCGGTCGGATCGTGGTCTCGGGCGCGACGTCGGGGTTCAACCCGCCGGCCGAGCTGTCCCGGGTGTACTTCCAGCAGCTGTCCGTGGTGGGCTCCACGATGGGGACCCGCGAAGAGCTGGCCCGGCTGATCCGGCTGTGCGAGACCGACGGCGTGCGGCCGCTCATCGACTCGACCTACGACCTGCGGGACGCGACCAGCGCCTTCGAGCGGCTGGCCAAGGGCGACGTGTTCGGCAAGCTGGTGCTCACCGTCTGAGCGCTACTCGTCGTCCTCGTCGTCCAGGCGGGCCAGCCAGGTGGCCAGCCGTTCGACCGGAACCTCGAACTCGGGGTTGAGGTCGACGAAGGTCCGCAGCTGCTCAGCCAGCCAGTCGAAGGAGACCGACTCTGCGCCCCGGCGGGCCGCGAGCTCCTCGAGGCCCCGGTCGGTGAAGTACACCCGCGCTACCCGATCGAGTCCGCGAACGCCGCCTCGACGATCGCGCGCTGCTCGGCGTCGTGCCAGTGGTGCGAGCCGACGGCGGGGGACGACGACGCCGGCCGGGTCACGGGCACCAGCGGCCGGCCGATCACCTCGGGCAGGTTGAGGGCCATGAACGGCCAGGCACCCTGGTTGGCCGGCTCCTCCTGCACCCAGCGGACCTCCTGGGCCTGCGGGAAGGCGGCCAGGGCCTCCGGGATGCTGCGGGTGGCCAGCGGGTACAGCCGCTCGACCCGGACGATGGCGGTGTCGGTGATGCCCTTGGCCCGTCGTTCCGCCTCGAGGTCGTAGTAGACCTTGCCGCTGCACAGGACCACCCGGCGCACCGACTGCGGGTCGGCCGCGGTGTCCTGCAGGACGGTGCGGAAGTGGCCGCTGGTGAAGTCGGCCATCGGCGACGCCGCGGCCTTCAGGCGCAGCATCGACTTCGGGGTGAAGACGATCAGCGGACGCCGGTAGCGGGAGTGGACCTGCCAGCGCAGCAGGTGGAAGTACGACGCCGGCGTCGACGGCATGGCGACCGTCATGTTGTCCTGGGCACACAGCTGCAGGTACCGCTCCACCCGCGCGGATGAGTGGTCCGGCCCCTGGCCCTCGTAGCCGTGGGGGAGCAGCAGCACCACCGAGGCCCGCTGGTTCCACTTCTGCTCGCCGGGGGCGATGAACTCGTCGACGATCGTCTGGGCGCCGTTGGCGAAGTCGCCGAACTGGGCCTCCCACATGACCAGCGCCTCGGGGCGGGCCACCGAGTAGCCGTACTCGAATCCGACCGCGGCGAACTCCGACAGCGGGGAGTCGTAGACGTAGAGCTTGCCGCCGTTGTCGTAGCACTGCTTGAGCGGCTTGTACGCCCAGCCCGTGGCCCGGTCGACGATGACCATGTGCCGGTGGCCGAAGGTGCCCCGCCGGGAGTCCTGGCCGGCCAGCCGCACGGCCTGGCCCTCGGTGAGCAGCGAGCCGACGGCCAGCGCCTCACCCATGCCCCAGTCGATGGCGTCCTGCGCGACCATCTCGGCCCGACGCTGCAGCTGCGGCGCGAGCCGCGGGTGGACGGTGAAGCCCTCCGGCAGGTTCAGCTGGGAGTCGACGACTCGCTTGACCACCTCGGCGCTGATCGCCGTGGGGATCTCGACGGTGGGCCGCTGCGGCTTCAGCCGCTGCTGCCCCTCGCGCTCCACCTGGCTGGTGCGGTCGCTGATCGAGCCCTCGTCGGCGGTCGCCCGCGACTCCTGGAACACCTTCTCCAGCTGGTCGCGGTAGTCCCGTAGCGCGGTCTCGGCCTCCTCGACCGTGATGTCGGCACGGCCGATCAGCGCCTCGGTGTACAGCTTGCGGACCGACCGCTTGTTGTCGATCAGGTTGTACATGAGCGGCTGGGTCAGTGACGGGTCGTCGGCCTCATTGTGCCCGCGACGGCGGTAGCACACGACATCGATGACGACGTCCTTGTGGAACGCCTGGCGGAACTCGAAAGCGAGCCGGGCCACCCGGACACAGGCCTCCGGGTCGTCGCCGTTGACGTGGAAGATCGGGGCCTGGATGGTGCGGGCCACGTCGGTGGCGTAGGTCGACGATCGGCTGGCCGCCGGAGACGTGGTGAAGCCGACCTGGTTGTTGACGATCACGTGGACGGTGCCACCGGTGCGGTAGCCGCGCAGCTGGCTCAGTTCGAGCGTCTCGGCGACCACACCCTGGCCGGCGAACGCGGCGTCCCCGTGCATGAGGATCGGCAGGATGGGGAACTCCTCGCCGCGGTCGAGCATGTCCTGCTTGGCGCGGACGAATCCCTCGAGCACCGGGTCGACGGCCTCCAGGTGGCTGGGGTTGGACACCAGCGAGACCTTGGTGGCGGAGCCGTCCTCGGCGGTGAACGTGCCGTCGGCACCGAGGTGGTACTTCACGTCGCCGGACCCGTGGGCGCTGCTCGGGTCGAGGTTCCCCTCGAACTCGCGGAAGATCTGCCCGTAGCTCTTGCCCACGATGTTGGCCAGCACGTTGAGCCGGCCGCGGTGCGGCATGCCGATGCAGACCTCCTCGAGCCGGGCCTGCGCGGCCGCGCCGAGGATCGCGTCCAGGACGACGATGGCCGACTCGCCACCTTCGAGGGAGAACCGCTTCTGCCCCACGTACTTGGTCTGCAGGAAGGTCTCGAACGCCTCGGCCGCGTTCAGCCGGCGCAGGATCCGCAGCTGCTCCTCGCGGGAGCAGCGCTTGGGGTCCTGCTCCACCTGCTCCTGGATCCACTCCCGCTGCTCCGGGTCCTGGATGAACATGTACTCGATGCCGACGGTGCGGCAGTACGAGTCGCGGAGCACGCCGAGGATGTTCCGCAGCTTGGCCAGGGGCTGGCCGCCGAAGCCGCCGGTGGCGAACTCGCGGTCGAGGTCCCACAGCGTCAGCCCGTGGTTGGCGATGTCGAGGTCGGGGTGCCGGCGCTGCTTGTAGTCCAGCGGATCGGTGTCGGCCATCAGGTGGCCGCGGACCCGGTAGGCGTGGATCAGCTGCTGGACCCTGGCCACCTTGCTGACGTCGTCCTCGTGGGAGACCGAGATGTCCTGACTCCACCGGACCGGCTCGTAGGGGATGCGCAGGGCAGCGAAGATGTCGTCGTAGAACTCGTCCGCGCCGAGCAGCAGCTGGTGCACCAGGCGCAGGAAGTCGCCGGACTGGGCGCCCTGGATGATGCGGTGGTCGTAGGTCGACGTCAGCGTGAGGGTCTTGCTGACGGCCAGTCGGGCCATCGTCTCCTCGGCCGCCCCCTGGTACTCGGCCGGGTACTCCATGGCACCCACGCCGATGATCGTGCCCTGGCCGGCCATCAGCCGCGGCACCGAGTGGACCGTGCCGATGGTGCCGGGGTTGGTCAGGCTCACCGTGGTGCCCTGGAAGTCCTCGACCGTGAGCTTGCTCGTGCGGGCTCGGCGGACGAGGTCCTCGTAGGACGCCCAGAAGGTGCCGAAGTCCATCAGCTCGGTGGACTTGATCGACGGCACCAGCAGCTGGCGGGTGCCGTCCGGCTTGGTCATGTCGATGGCCAGACCCAAGTTCACGTGGTCGTGCTCGGTGACGCCGGGCTTGCCGTCGACCTCGGTGAACGAGCGGTTCATCTCCGGCATCACCTTGAGCGCCTGGACGAGCGCCCAGCCGATCAGGTGGGTGAAGGAGACCTTGCCGCCGCGGCTGCGCCGCAGGAAGTTGTTGATCACGACCCGGTTGTCGATGAGCAGCTTCGCGGGGATGGCCCGGACACTCGTCGCCGTGGGGACGCTGAGGCTGGCCTCCATGTTGGCCACGACCCGGGCAGCCGGGCCGCGCAGCGGGCTGGTGGTCCCGTCGTGCGACGCGGGGGCGGCGGCTTCGGGGGCGATGGTCCCGGCGGGGGCAGCGGGCACAGCGGGCGCGGAGGTGGGTGTCGGGGCCGTGACCGGAGCCAGCGCTGCCTGTTCGCCCGGCTGGTAGTCCGCGAAGAAGTCCCACCAGGCGGGGTCCACGGAGTTCTTGTCGGTCAGGTACTGCTGGTAGATCTCATCGACCAGCCACTCGTTCGGCCCGAAGGCACCGAGCGGGTTGCTTGAGGGGGCCTGGGACGACACGGGGCGACCGCCTGCTTTCGACTTCGGGACCGACCTGACCTGCCTGGCCAGCCTAGTCCGGTCCCCGCGGTGGGGGCCGCACCGGCCGCTGACCGTCCGGTCGGGGTCAGGTGATGTCGCGGCGCTGCGTGGTGACCGCGGCCAGCGCGGCGAAGGCCAGCCCGTAGGCGAGGAACAGCAGGCCGCCGGCCCACGGTTCGAGCAGGCTGCCCCGGGTGCTCGTGGCCTGCATCATCGCGTTGGCAGCACCGCCGGGCAGCCACTTGCCGACCTGTGGGAGCAGGCTGATGATCAGCGACTCCACCAGGAAGACCCACACCAGGGCGGCGACGATGGCGGCCACCTGGTTGCGGACGAAGGAGCCCACGCCGACCCCCACCATGGCGTAGACCGCCACTCCGACCGCCGCGGCGCCGACCACCTGAAGGATCGTGGACGTCGGGAGGGTGGCGGCCCCCTTCATCGCCAGCAGCGGCACCGCGAGCGCCGCGGTGAGTGCGACGCAGGCCACTCCGAAGACCACGCCGAAGGCCGCGTGGGCCAAGAGCTTGGCGGCGATGACCCGGCCGCGCCGGGGGGTGGCCAGGAAGGTCGAGGTGATGGTCAGGTGCCGGTACTCGGTGGTCATCCCGAGGATGCCGAGGACCAGCGCGAACGTGGAGCCGGTCCCGGCGCTGGCCCAGATGGTGCGGACGGTGGAGACCTGGTCGAGGCTCGGGGTGCCCTGCTGGCCGGAGACGAGGATGAGCGCCACCACCTGGATGGCGACGAAGACGAGCGCGCCGACCAGCAGGCCCCACCACATCCGGGTGCTGCGGATCTTGAGCAGCTCGGCGCGCAGCAGCCCGGTCACGGCTGGCTCCCCACGGAGTCGGTGAGCGACAGGAAGACCTGCTCGAGGTCGGACTCCTCCTGGACCAGCTCGTGCAGCTCGACCGCCTCGCGCAGGGCGGTGCGGCCGATGTCCGGCGGGGTGAGCCCGGACACGT
Organism: Actinomycetes bacterium; assembly: GCA_038252405.1. Lineage (GTDB taxonomy): Bacteria > Actinomycetota > Actinomycetes > Prado026 > Prado026 > DATCDE01. Next base: position 21,299 of record JBBSAJ010000001.1, read on the forward strand.
GCAGCACGCCGTCGGCGGACCTGACCTGGGCGCCCTGGGCGATGAGCGCGGCCTCCAGCCGGTCGGCGTCCGGCGTCCGCACCCGCACGTCGGTGGTGTGGTTCTGGGTGAGCTCGGCCAGCGGCGCGGACGTGATCAGCCGGCCGCGGGAGATGATCACGACATGGTCGACGGTCTGCTGGACCTCGGCCAGGACGTGGCTCGAGACGAGCACCGTGCGCCCCTGCGACGCGAGGTGGCGCAGGAAGCCACGCAGCCAGGCGATGCCCTCGGGGTCGAGCCCGTTGGCCGGCTCGTCGAGCAGCAGCACCTGCGGGTCGCCCAGCAGGGCGCCGGCGAGGGCCAGCCGCTGGCGCATCCCGAGGGAGAAGCCGCCGACCCGCCGGTCCGCCGACTCGGTGAGGGCCACCTGCGCGAGGACTTCGTCCGTCCGGGTGGTCGGCAGGCCGGCGGACAGCGAGAGGACCCGCAGGTGGTCCCTGGCGGTGCGGCCCGGGTGGAAGCTGGAGGCCTCCAGTGCCGCACCCACCATCCGCATCGGGTCGGGCAGGTCGGCGTAGCGGCGTCCGTCGATGGTGGCCGTGCCGCTGGTCGGTGAGACCAGCCCCAGCAGCACGCGCAGCGTGGTGGTCTTGCCGGCGCCGTTCGGCCCCAGGAACCCCGTCACGCTGCCCGCCTCGACCAGGAAGGACAGTCCGTCGACGGCCCGAACGGTGCCGAAGTCCTTGGTCAGCGCATCCACGACGATCACGGGTCCAACGTAGGGCAGGATGCCGGCATGCCGCGTGCTGCTGACTTGGGCATCAGGATCGGGAGCCTGCCGTCGGGGCCGACGGCGTCGGTGCTGGACGTGCCGGGGGTGGGCCTCGGCCATGCCACGGTCTGGCGGGACGAGCCCGTGCCCCCGGCCGGGCGGGGGGTGGCCCGGACCGGCGTCACCGTCCTGCTGCCCGCGGCCGACACGTTCGCCCGGCCGGTGCCGGCCGGCGGGGCCGTCCTCAACGGTGCCGGCGAGTGCACCGGCTTCCTGGCGGCCGCCGAGTGGGGGCTGCTGGAGTCGCCGGTGTTCCTCACCTCGACCATGCAGCTGGGCCGGGTCTACGACGCGGCCTGCGAGCTCATCGCCGAGCGAGAGCCGGCCATCGGTGAGGACGTCGCCATCCCCGTCGTCGCGGAGTGCGACGACTCGTTCCTGTCCGAGGTCCGCCGGATGCAGGTCACCCGAGAGGACGTGGCGGCGGCCTGGGCGGCGGCCGAGGTCTCGGTCGGGTCGGCGGCGCCGCCGGCGGAGGGCTCGGTCGGCTCCGGAACCGGGATGTCGTGCCTGGGCTTCAAGGGGGGCATCGGCACGGCGTCGCGCGTGGTGCCGAGTGGCCACACCGTGGGCGTGCTGCTCATGACCAACTTCGGTGAACGGGACCGGCTGACGGTGGACGGCGTCCCGGTCGGCCGGCTGCTGCCGCCGGACCCCTACCCGCCGGAGCCTCCCCCCGCCGGTTCCTGCATCGGTGTGGTCGTCACGGACGCGCCGCTGGACGCGGCCGCCTGTTCGCGGCTGGCCCGACGGGTCGGCCTCGGCCTGGCCCGCGCCGGCTCGACCGCCCACCACGGCAGCGGCGAGATCTTCCTGGCCTGCGCCACCGGGATCCGGGGCGACCGCGCCGGGCAGCTCACCGGGCCGCCGGCCATCACCGGTCCGCCGCTGGACCCGTTCTTCGCCGCCGTCGTCGAGGCGAGCGAGGAGGCGGTGCTCAACTCGATGCTGGCCTCCCCGACCGTGACCGGACGGGGCGGGCACGCCCGGCAGGGGCTGCCGGTCGACGAGGTGCGTCGGCTGCTGGCCGGCCGCCGGGTCTGACGATGGCGCAGCTGTCCACAGATGCGGCCGTCGTCGTGATCCCCGACTTCGTGGCCGACGCGGGCACCAACTCCTGGTGGCGGTGGACCCTGTTCGGCGACGTCGCCCCGGAGCGGGACGCCGCCACCGCGATGGCGGAGCCGGCCCGGTGACCGCGTCCCAGCAGGTGCGGATCGAGCTGGCCGACGGCACCCGGCTGGCGGCCACCCTCTACCTGCCACCCGACGGGTCCGGCCCCCAGCCATGTGTCCTCGAGGCGCTGCCGTACCGCAAGGACGACCTGACGGCGTCCTACCGGGCGGAGTACCAGCGGCTGGCCGACGAGCACGACTACGCCGTGTGCCGGCTGGACCTACGCGGGACCGGCTCGTCCGGCGGCGTCGCGACCGACGAGTACCCGTCGCAGGAGCAGCAGGACCTCGTCGAGGTCATCGGCTGGCTGGCCGCGCAGCCGTGGTGCGACGGGAACGTGGGCATGTACGGCACGTCGTACAGCGGGTTCAACGCGCTGCAGGTGGCGTGCGAGCGGCCGGCCGCACTCAAGGCCGTCATCGCCATCTACGCCACGGACGACCGGTACACCGACGACGTCCACTACATGGGTGGTGCGCTGCGCTGGCTGGACCTGGTCGACTACTGCCACTACATGACGCCGATGAACGCGCTCCCACCGGTGCCCGCGGTGTGGGGGGACGGCTGGCGGGAGGAGTGGCTGCGGCGGGTCGATGCGCTCGAGCCGTGGCTGCTCACCTGGCTGGAGCAGCAGCGGGACGGCGCCTACTGGCGGCACGGCTCGGTGCGGCCGTCGTACGACCGGATCGGCTGCCCGGTGATGCTCGTCGCCGGCTGGGCCGACGGGTACCGCAACAACTCGCTGCGCACGATGGCGGCGCTCGGCGAGGCCGGAGTGCCGCGGCGGCTGCTGGCCGGCCCCTGGTCGCACGCGGCGACCGACACCTCGCTGCCCGGGCCGCGGATCGACCTGCTGCCCGAGATGGTGCGGTGGTGGGACCGCTGGCTGCGCGGTCGCACGGACCTCCCCGAGGAGCCGGTGGTCACCTACTTCATGCGCCGCTCGACCCGCCCGGAGCCGGACCTGGACGGCTGGGCGGGTGAGTGGCGCCGGGAGGACTGGCCGAGCCCGCGGGTGGGCACCCGGTCGCTGGGGCTGATCGGGCGCCGGCCGTACGTCGTCCGGCCGGACGTCGGCACCGCCGCGTGGATCTCCTGCGCCGGGCACCTGCCCTACGGCCAGCCGCTGGACCAGCGTTTCGACGACGCCGCCTCGCTGATGTGGGAGTGGGACGCCGACGACGTCGAGCTGCTCGGCCAGGCGCTGCTGCGGCTGACCGTGACGGCGTCCGAGCCGGTCGGGTTCGTCTCGGCCAAGCTCACCGACGTGTTCCCCGACGGGACCTCGGCGCTGGTCACCCGGGGGCTGCTCAACCTGACCCACCGGCACGGCCACGAGTCACCGGAGCCGCTGCAGCCGGGCCAGTCGTACGACGTCGAGGTGGAGCTGGAGGCGACGGCGTTCGCGTTCGCCCGCGGGCACCGGCTGCGGCTGTCGCTCGCCGGCGCGGACTGGCCGAACACGGTGGCACCGCCGCAGCCGCTCGTGCTCGAGGTCCGTGGCGGTGAGCTGCTGCTTCCGGTGCTCGAGGGGCCTTCGCCGTACCCACCGCCGCGGCTGGCCGCGGTCGAGGGCGAGCCGGAGACCGCGGAGGGCGTGGTCTGGCGGGTGGAGCGCGACGTGCTGGCGCGGCAGACCGCGTGCGTGGTGGACCACGGATCCGGCTACGAGACGGTGCACGGGACGGCGGCCGAGCACTACCGCGGCCGGGTCTCGGTGGACAGCCGGACGTTCGCGCAGCGGGCCGAGTCCGATGTCTCGTTCACCCTCACCTGGCCGGAGGTCACCGTCAGCACCCGGTCCACGCTGGAGGTGCGGGCGGGGGCGGAGCACTTCGACGTCGCCATCGTGCTGCAGGTGCGGGAGGGGGACGACCTGGTGGCCGAACGGCGCTGGGACCGGCGGATCGCGCGGGACCTCGCATGACCGGGCCGCCGGCGCAGGGGCCGGTCCGGTGGCGCGTCGGCGCTCCCCACCCGCATGAAGGTGCCCTTCTGTGCGTGTACTCGCAACAGTCCACCCTTCATCCCGGGGCGTGAAGGCGCGGTTTGTGCGGCAGCACGCACAGAAGGGCACCTTCATGCAGGAGGAGGGGGAGGGGTGGTGAGGAGGCAGGCGGCGTGGTGGCCGTCGGCGATCGGGAGCACCGGCAGCGTGGCGGTGCGGCACTGGTCGGCCACCCCCGCCCGCTCGGCGGTCCCGTCGGCCAGCGCCGGGCACCGCGGGTGGAACCGGCAGCCGCTCGGCACCCGGGTCGGGTCCGGTGGCTCCCCGGCCAGCACGACCGGCTCGACGTGCCGGATCTCCGGGACGACGGACAGCAGCGCCTTGGTGTAAGGGTGCTGCGGGTCGGCCAGCACCTCCTCGGTGGGGCCCACCTCGACCACCCGGCCGAGGTACATGACCGCGATCCGGTCGGCGATGTTCCAGGCCAGGCCCAGGTCGTGGGTGACCACGAGGACGGTGAGGCCCAGCTCATCGCGCAGGTGCAGCAGCAGCGCGAGGATCTCCCCGCGCACCGAGGCGTCCAGCGAGGACACCGGCTCGTCGGCGACGAGCACGCTCGGCTCGAGGGCGAGCGCCCCGGCGATCACCACGCGCTGCCGCTGCCCACCGGACAGCTCGTGCGGGTAGGACAGGAAGAACCGCTCGGGCGGTCGCAGGCCGGCGCGGGACAGCGCCCGGGCGACCAGCTCGCGCTCGTCGCCGCGGACCTTGTGGATGCGCAGTCCCTCAGCGACCGCCTCGTAGATCGTGTGCCGGGGGTTGAGCGCGCCGGACGGGTCCTGCAGCACGAGCTGCACCCGGCGCCGATAGGTGCGCAATGCCTTCGAGGAGTAGCCCAGCGGCTGGCCCAGGTGCACGACCTTCCCGCGGCTCGGCTGGACCAGGCCGAGCAGCGCGCGGGCCAGCGAGGTCTTGCCGCATCCCGACTCGCCGACCAGGGCGAGGATCTCGCCCTGCCCCACGGCCAGCTCGACGCCGTCGACGGCGTGCGCCTCGGGGCCGCTTCGGTTGCGGAAGGTCACGGCCAGGTCATGCACCTCCAGGGCCGGGGGGTCGGCCTGCACCGCGGTCACGACGGGCTCCCTTCGAGCAACACGCAGGCCGCGGCCCGCTCCGGGCTGAGCCGCCGAAGCTGGGGCTCAGCCCCGGTGGCGCAGCTGGGGACCGCCACCGGGCAGCGCGGGTGGAAGGTGCACCCGTCCGGCAGCTGGGCCGGGTCCGGCGGGTCGCCCGGCAAGCCGCGCGGCGCCAGCCGCGAGGCCCGGTCGCCGATGGTGGGGAACGCGGCGGACAGGGCGCCGCTGTAGGGATGCTGCGGGGCGGCGAACAGCTGCTTCGCCGGCCCCTCCTCGACCACCCTGCCGGCGTACATCACGGCCAGCCGGTCACAGGTGGCGCCCAGCACCGACAGGTCGTGGCTGATCATCAGCATGCCGACGCCCATGTCCTTGACCAGCGAGCTGATCAGGTCGAGCACCTGGGCCTGCACCATCACGTCGAGCGCCGTCGTCGGCTCGTCCGCGATGATCAGCCGCGGTCGGCAGGCCAGCGCCATGGCGATCATCACGCGCTGCTTCTGGCCGCCGGAGATCTGGTGCGGGTACGACCTGGCCCGTCGGGCCGGCAGCCCGACCTGCTCGAGCAGCTCGTCCACCCGCTTCGCGGCGGCCTTGTCGGACACCTTCTCGTGCAGCACGATCGGCTCGGCGATCTGCTGGCCGATGGTGCGGACCGGGTTGAGCGAGTGCAGCGCACCCTGGAACACGATCGAGGCGTGCGCCCAGCGCACCGTGCGCAGGTCGCCCCACTTCATGGTGAGGACGTCGCGGCCCTCGAGCAGCACCTCGCCGGTGACCGTGGCGTTCGACGGTGACAGGCGCAGGGCGGTCGCGGCCAGGGTGGACTTGCCGCAGCCGGACTCGCCGGCCACGCCCAGGATCTCGCCCGCCTCGACCGTCAGGTCGACACCGCGGACGGCGGGGACGAGACCGGCCCTGGTCCGGTACGACACGTGCACGTCGCGCATCTCGAGCAGAGCCACCCGTCAGCGCTCCCGCAGCCGTGGGTTGAGAACGGTCTCCAGCGCTCGACCGACCAGCGTGAAGGCCAGCACCACCAGGACGATCGCGATGCCCGGCGGGAACAGGTACCACCACGCGCCGGCCGAGATCGCACCCTCGTCGAAGGCGTTCTCCAGCATCGAGCCCCAGGACACGTGGAACGGGTCGCCCAGGCCGAGGAACGACAGCGTCGTCTCGGTGAGGATCGCCCCGGCCACCGTGAGGGTGGTGTTCGCGAACACCAGCGGCATCACGTTGGGCAGCACGTAGCGGTTCATCTGTCGCCAGTGCCCGGCGCCGAGGGCCTTGGCCCGCTCCAGGTACGGGCGCGCCTCGATGGACAGGGTCTGCGCCCGGATCAGCCGGGCCGTCGAGGCCCAGCTGGTGATCCCGATGACGAAGATCAGGATCCAGAAGGAGTGGCCCAGCACGCTGGCCAGCACGATCGCGAGCGGCAGGAACGGGATGACGAGGAACCACTCGGTGAACCGGCTCAGCAGGCCGCCGGCCCAGCCGGTGAAATGCCCGGAGGAGATGCCCACCAGGGTGCCGATGACCATCGCCATGAGTGCCGCGGCGAAGCCCACGATCAGCGAGATCCGCGAGCCCCAGATGAGCAGGGTCACGATGGAGCGGCCCTGCTTGTCGGTGCCCAGCGGGTAGCCCGGGTACGGCGGGTGCATCGGCAGTCCGGTGGCCTGCGTGACGTCGAGACCGCTCTTGTCGGCGAGCAGCGGCGCCAGCAGGGCGACCAGCACGAAGAAGCCCAGGATGACCAGCCCGGCGACCCCGGCCCGGTTGCGCCGGAACTCCTTCCACACCCGGCCGAAGGACGCCCGACGCCGGGCCCAGGCCACCGAGCGGGCCGACGGCGGAGCGGCTGTCGAGACGCTCATGCCGGCCGTACCCGGGGGTCGAGCAGCGGGTACGCGAGGTCGGCGACCAGGTTCGCGAAGATCACGCCGGCCGAGAACAACAGGAAGACTCCTTGCAGCAGCGGGAAGTCCGGGACCTTGAGCGCCTCGTAGGAGAGCAGCCCCAGGCCGGGGATGGAGAACACCGTCTCGATCGTGATGGCCCCGGAGACCACGAAGCCGAGGTTGAGGACGAGCAGCGTGAACGACGGCAGCAGTGCGTTGGGCACGGCGTGCAGCTGCCGGACGTCGGCGTCCCGGAGCCCCTTGGCGCGCGCGGTCAGCAGGTAGTCCTCACCCATCTCGTCCAGCAGCGAGGACCGCATCACCAGCGAGTACTCGGCCAGGTAGGCCAAGGTCAGCGTGATCACCGGTAGGGCCAGGTGGTAGGCGACGCTCAGCACCCCCTGCAGCGAGGCGGGGTCGACGCCGGGCGTGATCAGGCCACTCGTCGGGAAGATGCCCGGGATCGGACCGAAGCCGGAGGCGAACACCAGGATCAGGATCATGCCGAGCCAGAACTCCGGCATCGAGTACAGGATCAGGGTGATCGAGGTGCTGGACCGGTCGAACGTGCTGTCCCGGCGCCAGGCCTGGTGGATGCCCAGCCACAGGCCGATGATCGTGCACAGGATCGTCGAGATCCCGAGCAGCAGGATGGTCGGCCACATCCGGTCCGCGATGACCGTGGTCACCGGCTGCCGGAACTTGAAGGAGATGCCCAGGTCGCCGTGCAGCAGGTTGCCCAGGTAGGTCAGGAACTGCTGCGGGATCGGCTGGTTGAGGCCGAACTGCTTGCGCAGCTGGGCGATCTGCTCGGCGGGGACGGCGTGGTTGCGCGTGAGCATCTTCGCGGGGTCACCGGGAAGCACCCGGAACAGGAAGAAGTTGAAGACCGCGACGAAGAACAGGCTGCCGATCGCGCCGAGGACCTTGCCCCCGACGTAACGCAGGTTGTGCCGCCGGGTGGAGGCCACCGGCACCGTTGCCGGTGTCGGGGCCTCCACCACGAGGGTGGTGGGCATGGACTACTCCCGCTCTTCCGCCGTACGCCGCGAGCGGGCCACGAAGAATCCGCCGATGCCGACGACGGCCAGCGCCGCCACGCCGAGGCCGACCCACAGGCCGGTGGAGCTCGAGCTGGTGGACGTCACGTCCGAGACCGGCTCGATGTTGCGGTAGGTGTAGGTGCCGTACTGGAACAGCAGCGAGCCCTTCGGGATCGGCTGCGGCTGCAGGTTGGTGAACCGGTCGCTGCGGTACGCCTCCAGGTTGGCGTAGTAGTAGGTGACGATGTACGGCGCGTCCTGGTAGAGCATCTGCTGCATCTGCTTGACGATGGCCGTCCGGGCCGCCGGGTCGGTCGTCGTCGCCTGCTGGGCGTACAGCGCGTCGTACGCAGGGTTGCAGTAGAAGCTGTCGGACAGTCCGGCGCTGATCGTGCTGCCGTCCTTGGTGCTGCGCGAGGAGCACAGGAACGTCGACAGCTGGTAGTCGGGGTCGGGCTCGACCACCCAGCCCCACTCGAACATGTCGTACTCGCCGTTGCCGACGATCTCGGTGAGCTTGTCCTCCGAGACGATCTGCACGCTGACCTTGATGCCGATCTGCTGCAGCCAGCCCTGGATGTACTGGACGGAGTCCTTCGAGGTGGGGCTGGAGTCGCGGCCGAACAGGCGCAGGTCGAGCGGCTTCTTCGTCGCCGGGTCGACCCGGATGCCGTCGGCGCCCTTGGTGTAGCCGGCGTCGTCGAGCAGCTGGTTGGCCTTGGCGATGTCGAAGGTGCGGGCGGCCGGGCCCGGGTCGTAGTGCGTGGTCGCGTAGATCGGCGGGATGATCGAGCTGCCCTGCTCGCCGTAGCCGCCGAGGACCTTGGTGACCAGCGTCTTGGTGTCGATCGCGTAGCCGATCGCGTCGCGCACCCGCTTGTCCTTCAGCGCCGGGTTGCCGTTGCCGATCGGGACGCCCGTGTCGGTCGCCGCACCGGTGTTGAAGGCGAGCTCGTCGAAGCCGGAGTACTGGGCCGGGAACGTGGTGATGCCGGCCTTGCCCTGCAGCGACGTGAACGAGGTGGAGCCCAGGCTGTCCGCGAAGTCGATCTCGCCCTTCTTCAGGGCAGCGACCATCGTGTCCTCGCTCTGGAAGATCCGGAACACCAGGTTGTGGATCTTCGGTGCGCCGGCCCAGTAGTCCGGGTTGGCGTGGAACGAGATGTACTGACCGGTCACGTGCTGGTCGAGGACGAACGGCCCGGAGCCGACGATCGGCTCGTTCTTGTAGGTCGAGACGTCCTTCTCGCTGACGTTCTTCCAGATGTGCTCGGGCAGGATCGGCACCGCGAGCCGGGTCATGATCGGGGTCGGCTTGCTGACCGTGAGGATCAGGGTCGTGTCGTCCGGCGCCTCGGCCTTGGTGATGTTGGCCACGTAGCTGCCGAAGTTGGTCTGCTCGGCGGTGCCCTTGAGGATCCGGTTGAACGTGTACGCCGCGTCGTGGGCGGTCAGCGGGACGCCGTCGGACCACTTCACCCCGGACCGGATCTTGTAGGTCCAGGTCTTGTGGTCGGCGGACTCGGTCCAGGACTCGGCCAGCTGCGGGACCGGGGAGAAGTCCTTCTGGCTGTACCCGATCAGCTGGTCGTAGGTGACGCCCCAGACCTCGTACGACGAGGCCAGGATCCCCACGAACGGGTTGAGCGAGTCGACGTCCTGCATGAAGCCGACGGTGAACGTCGACTTGCTCGCGCTCGGCGAGGCGCTCGCCGAGCCACTGGCGCTGGGCGACGCGGACGTGCTGGCGGCTGCCAACGTGGCCGGGGCGACGACCAGCCCGGCGGCCACCAGGGCGGCGCCGAGCCGACGGGTCAGGGCGGTGCGGTTCATCACGGGCTCCGAGGTCTCGTGTGACGGGGGTGCCATGGTGCCGACGGCGGCGGGCCGAGAACGGGGCGCCGGGCCGGCCGTGGCCGAACTGTTGTGGGAAGTCGCGGACGGGGGCGCTAGGTTTCCGCCCCATGACCGAAGCCACCGTTCCCGCCCGCCCGCCGATCGCCCCGGTGGGACCGACCGTCCACGAGCTGCACGGCGTGCGTCGGGTGGACACCTACGCCGGCCTGCGGGACCTCGCCAAGGACGAGACCCTGGCCTACCTTGCTGCCGAGCGCGCCTACTACGACGCGCGGGTGGAGCATACGGGGCCCCTCCGCCAGCAGCTGGTCGGCTCGATGTCTCGCCTCATCGCCCCGGCTGACGAGTCGGCCAGGTGGATGCATGGGGGCTTTGTCTACTACACCCGCACGGTTCCTGGGAAGGAATACACACAGTTTCTACGTGAGTCCGCCGGAAATCCTTCGGTCCAGGTGCTGCTGGACGAGAATGAGCTGGCCGATGGGGGCGACTACTTCTCGCTCGGGGTGCGCGAGGTGAGCCCGGACTCCCGGCTGCTCGCCTACTCGCTCGACCGGACGGGCGACGAGGTCTACGAGCTGGCCTTCCGCGACCTGGCCACGGGCACCGACCGACCGGACCGCATCGCCCGCAGCTACTATGGCGGTGCCTGGTCGGCCGACTCGTGCACCTTCTTCTACACGGTGCACGACGAGGCCTACCGTCCCTACCAGGTGTGGCGGCACCGGCTCGGCACGGCGGCCGCGGCCGACCGGCTGGTGTACCAGGAGGACGACGACCGGTTCGAGGTCACCGTGTCGGCCAGCCGCTCCGGTGGCCTGGTCGTCATCGACTCCTTCGCCAGGGAGAGCACCGAGGTGTGGCTGGTGCCGGCGGACCGGCCCGACGACCCACCGGTGGTCGTCGAGCCGCGCCGGCCGGGCGTGGAGTACCGGGTCGCGCACGCGCCGCGCCCGGACGGCGACGTGCTGCTGGTCGTCACGAACGACGGCGCCACGGAGTTCCGGCTGATGCGGACCCCGGTGGCGACCCCCGGCCGGGCGCACTGGGAGGAGGTCGTCGCCGAGCATCCGCAGGAGCGGCTGGTCTCGGCGGACGTGTTCGCCGGGCACCTCGTGCTGAGCCTGCGACGGGACGGGTACCCGGTGCTGCGCATCGTGCCCCGGGAGGGCCTCGAGCGGGCGATCGACGTCGGCCCCGGGCTCGAGGGCGGCACCATTGAGCTGGACCACAACGAGGAGTACGCCACCGACGAGGTGCTGGTCGCGGTCGGCTCGTACACCGAGCCGACCACCTGGTACGCCGTCGACCTGCACACGGGGGCCCGTGAGCTGCGGCACCGCGAGGCCGTCCCGGGCTACGACCCTGCCGCCTACGTCAGCTCGCGGCTGCGGCTGCCGGCCAGGGACGGCCAGCTGGTCCCGGTGACCGTCGTGCGCCGCGCCGACGTCCCCCTGGACGGGACCGCGCCCTGCCTGCTGTACGGGTACGGCTCCTACGAGTACAGCGAGGAGCCCGCCTTCGACCCGGCGCTGCCGGCGCTGCTGGACCGGGGGGTGGTCTTCGCGCACGCCCACATCCGTGGCGGTGGCGAGCTGGGCCGGCGCTGGTACGAGCACGGTCGGCTGGCCCACAAGCAGAACACCTTCAACGACTTCGTGGACGTCGCGGACGGGCTGGCCGACGGCCTGGTGGACGGCGCGCGGATCGTCGCTCGCGGGCTGTCCGCAGGCGGCTTGCTCATGGGTGCCGTCTACAGCCAGGTGCCACGGCGCTGGCGCGGGGTCGTGGCCGAGGTGCCCTTCGTCGACGTCGTGACCACCATGCTCGACGCGACCATCCCGTTGACCCCTCAGGAGTGGACCGAGTGGGGCGACCCGCGGCGTCCCGAGGAGTTCGGCTGGATGCTGGCCTACTCGCCGTACGACAACATCCCGGACCTTGAGGGGCGGCCGAGGCTGCTCGTCACCGGCGCCCTCCATGACCCGAGGGTGATGGTCTGGGAGCCGGCCAAGTGGGTGGCGCGGCTGCGGGAGACCGGCTCGGTGGACGACTCGGTCCTGTTCCGGTGCGAGATGGGGGCCGGAGCTCACGTCGGCCCGTCCGGCCGGTTCGGCCACCTGTCCTACCAGGCCGAGGTCTTCGCCTGGGTGCTCGACACCATGGGCGTCGGGGGATAGTCGAGCCGTGGACCGTCGACGACCGGTGGGCTGGGCGCTGGTGGCCGTTCAGCTCGCTCTGCTGGCCGCCCTCGTCCTCCTGCCGGGTGGCTCGGCGTGGCCGGTGCCGGACTGGGCGCGGCTGCTGCTCCGCGTCGTCCAGGCGGTCGGCCTGGGTCTGGCGGCGTGGGGGCTGGTCGACCTCGGTCGCTCGCTGACGGCTCACCCGGCCCCGGTCTCCCGCGGGGTGCTGCGCACCGGGGGCTCGTTCCGGTTCGCCCGCCACCCGATCTACGGCGGGCTGATGGTCTGGGCCGCCGCGACGGCGGCCCGGTCGGGCAACCCGTGGTCGGTGGTCGCCCTCGTGGCCCTGGTGCTGCTGTTCAACGGCAAGGCGCGTTGGGAGGAGTCGATGCTGGCCGCGCACTACCCGGGCTACCAGGCGTACGCGGCGGTGACCCCGCGGTTCATCCCTGGGCCGTGGCGTCGACGGGGAAGCTGACCCGGCTGCCCACCGGCAGCTCGCGGCGGCTGCCCTCGCCCAGCACCCACACCGACTGCCGGCCCTGGACCTCGAACTCCTCGGGGCCGCCGACCAGCGCGGTGTCCTCGTCGATGCCGAGCAGGGTCGACCCGTCGGAGCGGCGCAGGAACGGCCGGGTGAGCAGGTCCGGCATCCGGCCCAGGAACCGGTCGAAGTGCGGGATCACCCTCAGCTGGGGGACCACCCCCAGCCCCTCGCGGTCGGAGCCGCCCGGGTGCCAGAAGTCCGGCACCCAGGAGGTCAGCGCCATCGCCCCGGCGCTGCAGCCGGCCAGCGCCGCGCCGTCGCGCCAGGCCTGCTCGACGGCTGCCCACAGCCGGGTGCCGCGCAGCACGTCGGCGAGGAACCCGGGGTTGCCCCCGGAGAGGTAGACCAGACCGGCACCGGCCACGGTCGACGCCAGCTCGGGGTCGTCGGCCTCAGCGCGGTCGCGCGCCACGACGGGGACGGCGCGCACACCCAGCCGCTGGGCCTGGGCCCGGCCCAGCCCGATCCACCGGTCGAGCGTCGCCTGTCCCTCGGGTGCGGCCGCGGTGGGGATCTGCACGTAGACGGGGGGTCGGCCCCCCAGCAGCGCACGCTCCACCTCGAGCATCACCGGGAGGTACTCCCCGGAGCCCACCAGGGCGATCGGACCGGCCACCGGGCCAGCGTAGGGCCACGTCGGGCCGGCCGCCGTTCGGCGCGGCGCGGGTCCGCTCGTCGCGGCTGCACCGGATCCAGCCGCCGGCCGGTCGACGTGGTCGCTACTGTGCGGGAAACCATCGCTGCGAGCTGATGCAGGAGGCGCCATGGGCCGCTATCTCGAGGCGTACGAGCGGAGCATGCACGACCCGACCGGCTTCTGGCGCGAGGCGGCGACCGGGGTCGAGTGGGACGTCGAGCCGACCACCGTGCTGGACGACAGCCGACCACCCTTCTACCGGTGGTTCGCCGGCGGCCGGCTGAACACCTGCTTCAACGCCGTCGACCGCCATGTCCGCGACGGCCGCGCCGAGCAGGCCGCGCTGATCTACGACAGTCCGGTCACCGGGCAGCAGCGCACCTACACCTACGCGCAGCTGCTGGACGAGGTGTCCCGGTTCGCCGGGGTGCTGCGCGAGCTGGACGTCGGGGTCGGGCACCGGGTGGTGGTCTACCTGCCGATGGTGCCGGAGGCCGTCATCGCGATGCTGGCCTGCGCCCGGCTGGGCGCCGTCCACTCGGTGGTCTTCGGCGGGTTCGCGCCGCACGAGCTGGCCATGCGCATCGACGACGCGCAGCCCACCGTGGTCGTGTCGGCGTCCTGCGGCATTGAGGGCAGCAAGGTCATCGAGTACAAGCCGCTGCTGGACGCCGCCCTGGCGCTGGCCACCCACCAGCCGTCCCGCTGCGTCATCCTGCAGCGGCCTCAGGCGCTGGCCGTGATGGGTGAGCGAGACGTCGACTGGGCCGAGGCGATGGCGTCCGCTCAGCCCACCGAGTGCGTGACGGTCGACGCGACCGACCCGCTCTACATCCTGTACACGTCGGGCACCACCGGGAAGCCCAAGGGGGTCGTCCGCGACAACGGTGGCCACGCGGTCGCCCTCGTGTGGTCCATGGGCAACGTCTTCGGCATCGAGCCGGGCGACGTGTGGTGGGCCGCGTCGGACGTGGGCTGGGTCGTCGGCCACTCCTACATCGTCTACGCACCGCTGCTGGCGGGCGCCACCAGCGTGCTCTACGAGGGCAAGCCGGTCGGGACGCCCGACGCGGGCGCTTTCTGGCGGGTCATCGCCGACCACGGGGTGAAGGCGATGTTCACCGCCCCCACGGCCATCCGGGCGATCAAGCGGGACGACCCGCAGGGCTCGCTGCTGCGCGCCCACGACACCTCCGCGCTGCAGACCCTGTTCCTGGCCGGGGAGCGGCTGGACCCGGACACCTACCACTGGGCCAGCGACATGCTGCGGGTGCCGGTCATCGACAACTGGTGGCAGACCGAGACCGGGTGGCCCATCGCCGCGAACCTGCGCGGCCTGGAGCCGATGCCGATCAAGCCCGGCTCGCCGTCCGTCCCTGTGCCCGGCTACGCGGTGGAGGTCGTCGACGCGGGCGGCAACCCGGCCGCGCCGGGGGTGGAGGGCGCCATCGTGATCCGGCTGCCGCTGCCGCCGGGCACCCTGCCCACTTTGTGGGGGGACGACGAGCGCTACGTCGCCGGCTACCTGTCGGCCTTCCCCGGCGCGTACCTCACGGGGGACGGCGGCTTCATCGACTCGGACGGCTACCTGTTCGTCATGGGGCGCACGGACGACGTCATCAACGTGGCCGGGCACCGGTTGTCCACCGGAGCGATGGAGGCCGTGCTCGCGGGACACCCCGCAGTGGCCGAGTGTGCCGTCATCGGCGTCCACGACGAGCTCAAGGGCCAGGTGCCGCGGGGTCTCGTGGTGCTCAAGGCCGGGCTGGACGTCGACCCGGTGCAGCTGCAGGCCGAGCTCGTCCAGGCGGTCCGGGACCAGATCGGCGCGGTGGCGGCACTGCGGGAGATCGACGTGGTGACGGCGCTGCCCAAGACCCGCTCGGGCAAGATCCTGCGCAAGGCGATGCGGGGCATCGCCGACGGCCACGAGGAGCCGGTGCCCTCCACGATCGAGGACCCGACCGTGCTGGACGCGCTGCGCGGCGTGCTGACCCGTTCGGCCAAGGCCTGACGACGGTCGGCTGTGACCCACCGACGGCCGGTGA
The DNA here is from genome assembly GCA_038252405.1 of Actinomycetes bacterium. Lineage (GTDB taxonomy): Bacteria > Actinomycetota > Actinomycetes > Prado026 > Prado026 > DATCDE01. The sequence goes on from JBBSAJ010000001.1 coordinate 36,592, forward strand.
GGGGGTCCACTCCCCACCGGCCGTCGGGTCCTGCGTGATCAGGTGGTCTTGCGGTTCGCCGCGTAGTACTTGCGGAAGATGATCCGGTAGAACGGGATCACCCGCGGGATGTCCCGAAGGCCCGGGATCCAGGGCAGCAGCAGCTGCAGCAGCATCCCGATGATCACGACCAGCGTCCCCACCCAGAGGTCGGCCGCGGCCGAGCCGCCGATGGCCGGGATGTGGTACGGGATCGCGTAGAGGATCAGCCAGAACTGGCCGGGGTAGTTCCACAGCTCGTTCATGACGCCCCACTGGTCCCCGGTGAGGCCCTGCCCGGCCGCGACCTGGCTCCACACGGCTCCGTCGCTGAAGAACAAGGTCGACTTGAACGGGTTCGTGTTGATCTGGTTGGGACCGCCGGCGAGGTAGTTGTCCAGCGCCCCGCTCAATGCGATGGTCAGCTCGGCCTGGACGATCGTGGGCACCGGACCGTAGTCACCGGCCGGGACGGTGATCACACCGTTGGCCACCGAGCCCTTGGCGAGGGCGTCGCTGTAGTCCTTCAGCCAGGTCGCCTGCTGCTCGGAGACCAGCTGGTCGGCTGACACGCCTGCCTTCAGGCTCCCGCCGGCGGCCTCGTACTCCTGGACCGCGGAGGCGACCTTCGGGTCGTACGGAGCGACGATCTGGTTCAGCGGCGCCAGTACGAAGTCGTTCGCGCTGTTCACCGGCTGGGTTACGCCGAAGATGCTGTTGGCGATCCCGGTGAGCGACACCTTCCCGATCTGCTGCGAGGCCCCCGACGTGTCGTTGAAGGGCGGCCCGTAGCCGGCGGTGTCCGAGGAACCGTCGAGCTCGGCGACCACGGTGGCGACGAAGTCGACGACCCCGCCGTTCGGGTCGGCCTTGCCCTGGTCGTCGATGGTCGGCGAGGTGGCCCAGTACTTGGCGGTGAACGCGGAGCCGGCCTTCGACTCGGGCCCGCCCGGGTAGGTGAGGCCACCGTTCGCCGAGCCGAACAGGATCGACGCCGCCACGGCGATCACCGCGATGATGACGACGGCGACCGTTCCCTCGAACAACAGGTCGTACTTGCGCTGCGGTCCGGTCCACTCCCGGATGGGCTGCTTCTTGCTCATGCGTGGGTACCTCCGACCCGGCCGGCCTCGTGCAGGGTGGTCACGTCGACCTCGAGGTGCTCCTCACCGGGCGGCGGGACGACGCCACGGCGCCGCACCTGGCCCAGGTGGACCAGCACGATGAAGCCGAGGATCCCGGCCGTGACGACGACGTGCAGGGTGAACTGCTGACCGACGTCCATCACGTTCCAGATGAACCCGATGCCCATGGAGATCATGGCGTCCTTGGCCTGCTGGGCGATGTACTGGCTGTCCCAGTTCGTCATCATCAGGAAGCCGGTGAAGGCCGTCACGATGGCCAGCAGGAAGGCGAGCACGCCGGTCACCCAGGTGAACCCGCGTCCGCCGCGCCACGCCATGATGAAGAAGTTGAACAGGGCGTGCACGGCCATGAAGAGGAAGAACAGCTGCACCCCCCAGAAGTGCACGCTGTTCATGAACCCGCCGAGCGAGCTGGTCTGCCACCACTGGACGCCGCCCAGGGCGAGGACCACGCCGCTGAGGATGACCACGATCAGGGCGGCGAGGGTGAGCACCCCCATGACGTACAGCAGGGACGAGACGTAGGACGGCTCCTCGTCGGGCAGCAGCCGCCGCAGCGGGAAGTTGCGGACCAGCCGGCTGCGCACCCACGGTGACGGCTCGGTCCAGGAGAACGCGACCTCGTCATCGGTGTCCGTCACGGGATCATGCGCCCGAGCGTGGCTGCTCATTTCGACTCCTTCTTCCGCTCGGGGAGGTTGATGAACATGCCGCCGACGAAGAGGGCCGCGATGATGACGTAGACGATGATGTTGGCGTACTTCATCACGAACCAGTCGCCGATCGTCAGGGCCTTGTAGCCGCCGTCACCGACCAGGTCGATGAGCGGGCCCCACAGCTGATTGATCACTGCACCTCCTGGGCTACTGAGAGTGAGAGCGACGGCCCGAGATTCACCCTGCTCAGCTCGTCGGCCGAGGTGGTTCGGTGAGGCTGCCGTTGATGTGTCCGGTCCGCGGTGGCGATGCCGGTGGTTCCGAGCCGAACTGGTTCCTGCCCGCGAGACCGTGACCGGTCTCGCGCTCGATGGTCGGCCGGGACTTCTCGTTCCCCGGCGATGACCAAGCCGTTCACACTGTCCTCCTGAAGGTGAGGCTCACAGGCCGTACTGCACGGCCTCGTTGCTGCATCGTTGCTTTCAACCAACTTTCAGGATCAGTGGCGAACGGCACGCACAGGAGGGTCTTTGGTCCCCTTGTGACCAGTCTGTCAGGTGTGACGGGCGTGGCCCCGCCGCCGTGCCGTCTCGGGCATCGTCCTCCTCCGTGGCCTGGCGCGCTACATTCGCCATGATCCCGAGCAGGAGAGGACCGGCAGGACATGACACTGGACAAGAGCGGCTGGACCGCGGCCGACGCCGTGGCCGATGTGGGCGACGGTGCGTCGCTCGCGGTGGGCGGGTTCGGCCTGTGCGGCATCCCCTCGGCGCTCATCCAGGCGCTGTACGAGGCCGGGGTGTCCGGGCTGCACGCGGTGTCCAACAACTGCGGGGTGGACGGGTGGGGTCTCGGCGTGCTGCTCGGGGCCAAGCGGATCGCCCGGATGACGTCGTCCTATGTGGGTGAGAACAAGGAGTTCGAGCGGCAGTTCCTCTCCGGCGAGCTGGAGGTGGAGCTGACCCCGCAGGGCACGCTGGCCGAGCGGCTGCGGGCGGGCGGGTCCGGCATCGCCGCGTTCTACACGGTGACTGGCGTCGGCACCCAGGTCGCCGACGGCGGTCTCCCCTGGCGGTACGCGGCCGACGGGTCGGTCGCGCTGGCCTCGCCGAGGAAGGACGTCCGCGTGTTCGACGGCACGGAGTACGTGCTCGAGGAGGCGATCACGACCGACTTCGCGCTGGTCCGGGCCGCCGTCGGCGACCGCCACGGCAACCTGGTCTTCCGCGAGAGCGCCCGCAACTTCAACCCGCTGGCCGCCATGGCCGGGCGGGTGACCATCGCCGAGGTGGAGCAGCTGGTCGAGCCGGGGGAGCTGGACCCGGACCGGGTGCACCTGCCCGGCATCTTCGTGCAGCGGGTGGTGCCGCTGACGGCGGAGCAGGCGGCGGACAAGCGGATCGAGCGGCGGACGGTCCGCCCGGAGGGGGAGCAGGCCTGATGGCACTGACCAGGGAGCAGCTCGCGGCCCGCGTCGCGCAGGAGCTGCAGGACGGCCAGTACGTGAACCTCGGCATCGGGCTGCCGACACTGGTACCGAACTACCTGCCGGTCGGCGTGACCGTGGTGCTCCAGTCCGAGAACGGGATCCTCGGCGTGGGCCCGTACCCGCGCGAGGCCGACGTCGACCCCGACCTCATCAACGCCGGCAAGGAGACCGTCACGGTGCTCGACGGCGCCTCGTACTTCGACTCGGCGGCCAGCTTCGCGATGATCCGCGGCGGCCACGTGGACGCCGCGATCCTCGGCGCCATGCAGGTGTCCGCCACGGGCGACCTGGCGAACTGGATGATCCCCGGGAAGATGGTCAAGGGGATGGGTGGCGCCATGGACCTCGTGCACGGCGCCAAGCGGGTCATCGTCATGATGGAGCACGTCGCGAAGGACGGTTCGCACAAGATCGTCGAGGAGTGCACGCTCCCCTACACCGGGCGCCGGGTGGTGCAGCGGGTCATCACCGACCTCGCCGTCCTCGACGTCACCGACGACGGCCTGGTGCTGCGTGAGCTCGCCCCTGGCGTCACCGTCGACGAGGTCCGGGAGAAGACCGGGCCGCCGTTCGCGGTCCCGGCCGAGCCGACCACCATGCGGGTCGGCTGACCGGTCGTCAGCCTGGGGCAGCCGGCACGACGGCGGTCGCCCCGCCGCGGCGGGGGTCCCCCGCGACCTGGACGCCGAGGCGGTCCGTGGCCACCAGGTGGACGCCGCCGAAGTACACATCGACGTCCGGCCAGGTGTTGACCGGGGCGCCCGCCGTCCCGGCCAGCACGTCGTCCGGCAGGCCCGGCTCGGCCTGGTAGCCGGCGCCGTCCCAGTGCAGCCGCGGCGCGTCGACGGCGTCCTGCGGGGCGGCGCCGTCGTCGAGCAGGTGGCGCAGCACCTGGGTCAGGGCGCTGCGGATCCGCTCGCTGCCGCCGCTGCCGAGCGCGGTGAGCCGGCCGTCGGGGTGCTCGACGACGGTCGGCGCCATCATCGAGCCCACCCGTTGCCCGGGCGCAGCGGCGTGGAAGCCGTCGGGGTGCAGGTCCCGCTCGCCCATGACGTTGTTCAGCTGGATGCCGGTGCCGGGGACCATCACCCCCGAGCAGGAGCCGTTCGACGTCGTCATCGAGGCCACGTTGCCCTCGGTGTCGGCCACGCTCACGTGGGTGGTGCCCTTGACCGACCGGACCCGGGCGATCAGGTCGCGGTCGCTGATCGCGGCGAGGGCGGCGGCGAGCGGGTCGCCGGCCGCCAGCCGCTCCAGCCCGTGCGCCACCAGGCCGCCGCCGAACGACGGCGCCGGGTTGGTCAGGATGCGGACCCCACGGTAGGTGACGGCCAGCGGCTCCCGCTCGACCACCCGGTACCCCTCGAGGTCGCCGACGCCGACCAACCCGCCGCCGCGGCTCATCGCCGCGGCCAGCGGCTGCGCCAGCGCGGGGTCGGCGAACCCGGTGACCCGACCGGCGGCCACCTCGTCGAGGAAGTCCGCGTAGCGCGGGTTGGTCACCAGGTCGCCCGCCGAGGGCAGCCGCCCGGACGGCGCGAACACCGCCCGGGCCTCATCGGTGAGGGTGAGGATGTCCGCCAGCAGCACGACGACGGCCGCCTGCATCGGCTCCAGCCGGGTCCCCTGCCGGGCCAGCCGCTGCGCCGGGGCGACCACGTCCGGCAGCGGCAGCCGGCCGAACCGCTCGTGCACGTGCAGGTAGCCGGCCAGCGCCCCCGGCACGCCGACCGATCCATAGCCCACGTGGAACACCTGGTCGGCACCGGAGAACGCCACGGTCACCGGCGTGAAGTGCGGCTCCAGGCTGGCCGCGCTGCGACCGCGGCCCGGGGTGTCGACGAAGAAGTCGACGAGAGTCGCCCGGCCGTCCGCCGTCCTGGCCAGCAGGAAGCCGCCGCCCCCGAGACTGGTGAGCCCGGGCTCGGCCAGCGCCGAGGCGAAGCCGGCCGCGACGGCCGCGTCGAAGGCGTTGCCGCCGGCCCGCAGCACCGTCGCGGCTGCCTCGACCGTGGCCGGGTCGCCGCCGGCGACCGCGGCCGGCCGGCTGCCCCGTGGTTCCACCCGGCCCAGCCTGCCAGAGCGGGCCTCAGGCGGTCGCGCGCCGGTGGTGCTCCGCGGCGCTCTCGCAGGGCCCGGCCTGGTCGCACCCCGTACTCGAAGCCGCACTCGCGGCAGACGGGCACGGCCCACGGTCCCAGGCGCACAACCTCGACCGGCCGGACTGAAATGCGCTCGTCGGGTCGCTGCTCGGGCGGCTACCGTGCGAACCCCATCCGACGATCAAGGAGGTGGCCGTGCCCGAGCTGGCGCTGCCGACCGTCACGGTCCGGGAGTCCTTCCTGGTGGGCATGGAGGAGTTCCGGGCTGAGGGCCGCGGCGGTCCCGACGACGACTCGATGGTCGGCAACGAGCTGCGGGCCCACGGCGCGACGTGGGGCACCGAGAAGGGCTTCGCCGGCTACGTCGCGGAGCTGCGGGCGGCGGCGCTGGAGGAGACGCCACGGCCGGAGGGTCACGTGCCGTCGACGACCTGGTGGTGGGTGGACGGGGCGGGGTACCTGGGTCGGCTCGCCTTCCGGCACCGGCTGACCGAGCACCTGCTGGAGGTCGGCGGCCACATCGGGTACGACGTCCGGCCCAGTGCCCGCCGACGTGGCCACGGCACCGCCATGCTCGCGGCGGCGCTGCCTCGCGTCCGTGAGCTGGGTGTTCCCGACGCACTGATCACCTGCGACGTCGACAACATCGCCTCCCGCCGGGTGATCGAGTCGGCCGGCGGCCGGTTCGAGGACGAACGCAGGGGCAAGCTCCGGTTCTGGGTGGCGACCGGGGAGCAGTAGCGTCGCAGCCACCATGGACGGCTTCGACGTGCTCGTGATCGGCGGGGGCATCGCCGGGGCGGCCGCCGCCTTCCACCTGGCCGGCTCCGCGCGGGTGCTGCTCGCCGAGACCGAGCCGGTGCTCGCCTTCCACACCACCGGCCGGTCGGCCGCGCAGTACCTGGAGAACTACGGCAGCGACCAGGTGCGTCGGCTCACGCTGGCCAGCCGGGCCTTCCTCGACAGTCCTCCCGGCGGCCAGCCGAGCCTGCTGAGCCCCCGGGCCATGCTGGCCGTCGGGCGGGAGGACCAGCGGGCCGAGCTGGTCGGGCTGGCTGAGCGGGGCCGGGCGCTGGTCCCGTCGATCCGGCTCGTGGACGGCGACGAGGTGGCCACCCTGTGCCCGGTGCTGAGGCCCGAGCACGCGGTCGCCGGCGTCCTGGAGCCGGACGCCAGCGACATCGAGGTGGCCCGGCTGCACCAGATCCTCGTGGCCGGGCTGCGCCACGCCGGAGGGGTGGTCCGCGCCGGTGCGCCGGTGACCGCGCTGGCCCGCTCGGGCGGTGGGTGGCGGGCCACGGTGGGCGGTGAGCCGGTGGAGGCGGCCGCCGTGGTGAACGCGGGGGGTGCCTGGGCCGACGATGTGGCCCGGCTGGCCGGCCTGGCGGCGGTCGGGCTGCGCCCGCTGCGGCGCACCGCCTTCACCGCGAGCTGCGACCAGGACACCACGGGCTGGCCGCTGGTCAACGCCGTGGATGAGCGCTGGTACTTCAAGCCCGAGGGCGCCGGCCAGCTGCTGTGCTCGCTGGCCGACGAGACCCCCAGCGACCCGTGCGACGCCCGGCCGGACGAGGCGTACGTCGCCCTGGCGCTGGAGCGGATCAACGAGGCCACCACGCTCCGGCTGCGGCACGTGCGCACCGCCTGGGCCGGGCTGCGGACCTTCGCCCCCGACCGCGAGCTCGTGCTGGGCGCCGACCCGGCCGAGCCGACCTTCGTCTGGTCGGCCGGCCAGGGCGGCTACGGGATCCAGACCGCGCCGGCGGTCGGGGCGTTCGTGGCCGCCGCCGTCCTCGGGGGTGCACTGCCCCCCGAGCTGGCCGCGACCGGAGTGCGGCCCGAGCTGGTCAGCCCGGCCCGCTTCGCCGGCTGACCGCTCGACACCACCCGTCTGGGTGCTTCAGCCGGGCCGCTCGCGCGGCGACGACCAGATCGACGACGGCGCCACTCGGAGGTGCCTTCGCCCTGACCTGGGGGAGGGGCCTGATGCGCTCACGGTCCGCGCGCGCCCACGGAGCAGCGCTGGCGCTGTCCGCGGCGCTGCTGGGGTCCGCGGCGGCGCCGGCGATGGGCGGGCCGGCCTCGCCGACCCGCACGCTGAGCGCCACCTCGTCGGTGATCACCGTCAGCCGGCTCGACGGCGCCAGCCGCTACGAGACCGCGGCCCAGGTGGCCAGCCAGTACGCGCCCGGCGTCCCTGCCGTGTACATCGCCACCGGCCGCTCCTTCGCGGACGCGCTGGCCGCCGGACCTGCGGCGGGCTCGACGTCGCCCCTGCTCATCGTGGACGGCGGGACGGTGCCCGCGGCGGTGAGCCAGCAGGTGGCCCGGCTGACCCCCGGCGTCGTCATCCTGGTCGGCGGCACGGCGGCCGTGCCCGACTCGGTCGGCCAGGCGCTCGGCGCCTACGCGACCGGCGGCTGGAAGCGGCTGGCCGGGGCCAGCCGCTACGAGACCGCCGTGGCCGTCTCCCAGGCCACCTTCAACCCGGGTGTGCCGGTCGCCTTCGTGGCCACCGGCCGGGACTTCCCGGACGCGCTCACCGGCGCGGCGCTCGGGGCCCTGCTCGGCGGACCGGTGCTGCTCACCGACCCGACCACGCTGCCGACCGCGGTGGCCGACGAGCTCAGCCGGCTGCAGCCGGCCAAGATCGAGGTGCTCGGCGGGACCGCGGCTGTCAGCGGCGCCGTCTTCAGCCAGCTGGCGTCGTTCGCCCCCACGGTCGAGCGGCGCAGCGGGTCCGACCGCTACCAGACCAACGCCGCCGCGCTCGCCCTGCTCGGCACGGCGACGACCGCCGTGGTGGCCACCGGCGGGACCTTCCCGGACGCGCTGACCGGCTCGGCGCTGGCCGGCCTCCAGTCCGGCGCGCTGGTCCTCACCGGGACCACCGGTCCGGTGTCCGCCGTGCTCACCCAGGTGAGCCGGATCCACCCGACCGGACTGGTCGTGGTGGGCGGAACGGCGGCTGTCCCGGACGCTGCCCTGGACCCGATCCGGCAGGCGCTCGGTGACCTGCCGCCCGGGGTGGCCACCGCGTTCGCGGTGAACACCAAGGACGGCCAGACGCTGCGCTGGAACCCGTGCGCCGCGATCGCCTACCGGGTGAACCCGGGCCCGCTGGGGTCCGGGGTGGTCACCGACGTGCAGGCCGCCCTCGCCAAGATCAGCGCCGCCTCCGGGCTCTCCTTCAGCTACGCGGGGACGACGACCTTCGTGCCGACGTCCACCAACACGGCCAGCGCCCCGGCCGCCCTGGTGATCGCGGTGGCCGGTCCCACCCAGACCGACCTGTACGCGTCCGGGGCCATCGGCGAGGGTGGCTGGTCGGCCAGCGGGGTCTCCAACGGCAGCGGCTGGGTGTGGAAGATCGTCCGTGGCTACGTGGTCGTCGACCCGGCCTCGGCGGCCACCAAGGTCGCCGGGTTCGCCCAGGGCGACGACCGTGGTCCGCTGCTGCTGCACGAGATCGGTCACGCCGTCGGCCTGAACCACGTGACCGACCCGCTGGAGGTCATGTACCCGGTGCTGCGCCCGACCGGGCCGGTCGGCTACGGCGCGGGCGACCTCGCCGGGCTGCGGGCCGTCGGCTCGTCCGGCGGCTGCATCGGCTGAGCGCGGGCTTCGCCGCACAGGTTGGCCGCCGGGCTAGGCTCGGCGGGTGGAAGCGGCCACCCGTTCGCGTATCTGCCCCCTGTGCGAGGCCACCTGCGGGGTGACCCTCACGCTCGACGGTGACGCCGTGAGCGCGGTCCGAGGGGACCCCGACGACGTCTTCAGCCGCGGCTACGTCTGCCCCAAGGGAGTGGCGCTCGGCGAGCTGCACGCCGACCCCGACCGGTTGCGCACCCCCCTGGTCCGGCACCGGGGCCGGCTGGTGGCGGCGTCCTGGGACGACGCCTACGCCGAGGTGGAGCGGCTGCTGCGCCCGGTGCTGACCGAGCACGGCCCGGACGCGGTGGGCGTCTACCTGGGCAACCCGAACGCGCACAACCACGCGTCGACGTTCTACCTGCCGGTGCTGATCAAAGCCCTGGGCACCCGGTTCCGGTTCACCGCCAGCACGGTGGACCAGTTCCCGAAGCAGGTGGCCTCGGGGCTGATGTTCGGCACCGAGCTGTCCGTGCTGGTCCCCGACGTGGACCGCACCGACTACCTGCTGGTGCTCGGCGCGGACCCGCTGGTGTCCAACGGCAGCCTGCTGACCGCCCCGGACCTGCCGGGGCGGCTGCGGGCGCTGCGGGCCAGGGGCGGTCGGCTGGTCGTCGTCGACCCGCGGCGCAGCCGGACCGCGCAGGCGGCCGATGAGCACCTGGCCGTCCGGCCGGGCACCGACGGGCTGCTGCTGGCCGGGGTCGCCCGCGCGCTGTTCGCCGGTGGGCTGGTGACGCTGGGCGCCGCGGCCCCGCACGTGACCGGGCTGGAGGAGGTCAGGACGGCGGTGCAGCCGTTCGACCCGGACCGGGTGGAGGCGGCCTGCGGGCTGCCGGCGGGGACCGTGCCGCGGCTCGCTGCCGAGCTCGCGGCCGCGCCGTCCGCAGCGGTCTACGGCCGGATCGGGACGACGACCACGGCCTTCGGCACCGTGACCAGCTGGTTGGTGGACGTCGTCAACACGCTCACCGGCAACCTGGACCGCCCCGGCGGCGTGCTGTGGGCCAAGCCGGCCGTCGGCAGCCCGAACACCCAGGGCGAGCCGGGACGCGGCCGAGGCGTGCGGATCCCCGGGTCCGGCCGGACCAGGGTCCGCGGGCTGCCCAGCACGTTCGGGGAGCTCCCGGCGGCCGCGATGGCCGAGGAGATGGACACGGCGGGGCCGGACGGTGAGCGGCTGCGCGCGCTCGTCACGGTGGCCGGGAACCCGGTGCTGTCCACGCCGAACGGCGCCCGGCTGGCCGCGGCTCTGTCCACGCTCGACGCCGTGGTCAGCGTGGACGCCTACCTCAACGAGACCACCCGGTTCGCCCACGTGGTGCTCCCGGCGGCGTCGCCACTGACCCGCAGCCACTACGACGTCGCCCTGGCCAGCTTCGCCGTCCGCACCGTGGCCCGCTGGTCACCGCCGTCGTTGCCGCTGGGGCCGGGGGAGCGGGACGAGGCCGACGTGCTTCTGCAGCTGGCCGCGACGGCGGTCGGCGGTGGGGTGACGGCCGACCAGCTGGACGACCTGGCCGCCTATGACGTGGCCCGCCGGCTGGCGGCGGACCCGTCGTCGCCGGCCCACGGCCGGGACCCGGCCGACCTGCTCGCTGCGGTGGCCGGACGTCGGCGGCAGGACCGCATCCTCGACCTGCTGCTGCGCGGCGGCCCCTACGGCGACGGGTTCGGCGCGGTGCCCGAGGGCCTGAGCCTGGCCGCGCTCGAGGCGCAGCCGCACGGCGTCGACCTGGGGCCGCTGCAGCCACGGCTGCCCGAGGTGCTGCGCACGCCCAGCGGACGGGTCGAGCTCGCCCCACCGCAGCTGCTGGCCGAGGCGGAGCGGCTCGCCGGTGAGCTGCGGCCCGCCCCGGCCGACCGCCTGCTGCTGGTGGGCCGCCGGCAGCTGCGGTCCAACAACTCCTGGCTGCACAACCTGCCGCTGCTCGCGGGGGGCAGCAACCGCTGCACCCTGCACGTCCACCCCGACGACGCCGTCCGGCTGGGCTTGGTCGACGAGGGGACGGCGACCGTGGCGACGGCCACCGGCCGGGTCGAGGTCACCGTTGAGGTGACCGACGCTGTCCGGCCGGGGGTGGTGTCGCTGCCGCACGGCTGGGGGCACGACGTGCCCGGAGCGGGCGGGTCGGTCGCGGCCGCGCAGCCGGGGGTGAACCTCAACCTGCTCGTCGACGAGACGCTGCTGGACCCGTTGTCCGGCACCTCCGCGCTCACCGCGATCCCGGTCCAGGTCACCGCCCGCTGACACCCCCTTCATGCGGAAGGGGGTGGGGACAGGTCGGGACATCCGGCCCCTCGCGGTCGGCCCGCGCCGGTGGTGATCTGGGAGGGCATGGTCACGGAGGTGTCTGCGGATGGCTGAGAGCGGGTAGCGGTGGCCGGGCCGAGGTCGTCGGTCCTGGACCGGTTCCGTCCGGCGGGAGCGCCGGGTGGCGCCGCGCCCGCAGGCGTGCCGGCGGACCGCTCGGCCGCGGTGGCCGCGGAGCTCGCGGTGGTGTTCGCCCAGCTCGCCGACACCGAGCGCGCGGCGGACCGGGTCCGGGCCGCGAGTCTGGCCGAGGCCGAGCGGGTCCGCCAGGCCGCCGCCCAGCGGTCGGCGGCCGTCATCGCCGCCGCGCACCAGCGAGCCGAGGCCGAGCGGGCGGCCGCCGGGGCGGACCGGCAGCGCACCGCGCTCGAGGACGAACAGCGCATCCTGGCCGCAGCGACGGCCGAGGGCTTGCGGGTCCGCACCGTGAGCGAGCAGCGGCTGCCCGAGTACGTCGACCGGGTGGTCGCCACGGCCCGCGGGCTGCTGGACGGCGAACGGCCATGACCGCCCGCTGGGTCGCCGGCAGCGTGCGGGCCCGAGCGCTGTCCCTCCGGCGGGTCGGGGCCGTGGGGGCCCACCTGCTGGCCGCGTCCGGCTCCCTGGATGAGGCGCTCGAGGGCCTGGCCCGCACGCCCTACGGGCAGCGGCTGACCGGGGCGGCCGAGGTCGAGCTGGCCGCGGCCCAGCACTCGGTCCGGTCCACCCTGCTTTGGCACCTGCGGGTGCTGGCCGGGTGGCAGCCACGGGACGGCGCGGCCACGGTGCGCACCCTCGCCGGCTGGTTCGAGATCGTCAACGTCGAGGAGCACCTGGCCCGGCTGGCCGGGCGACCGACCGAGCCGCCGTTCGGGCTCGGCGCGCTGGCCTGGGCCTGGCCGCGGCTGGCCGCGACGACGTCACCGGGCCAGCTGCGCGAGGTGCTCGGCCAGTCCGCCTGGGGGGATCCGGGCGGCGAGACCGCCGCGGACGTCGGCCTCGGCATGCGGCTGACCTACGCGGAGCGGGTGCACGCCATCGGCTCGGATGCGGCGTCCTGGGCGGTGGGCGCGGTCGCGCTGGGCGCGGCGCGGACGCTCAGCCGGCCCGGGCGGCTGCCCGAGGGTCCGATGGCCACCATCGTGCACCGGCTGCTCGGCCCCGAGGCGGTGATGGCCTCCTCCCTCGCCGAGCTGGTGGCGACCGCCAGGCCCGCTGCGAAGCGCTACCTGGACGCCGCCGAGACGCCCGAGCAGCTGTGGCAGGCGGAGCAGTCCTGGTGGCGGATCGTCGAGTCGGACGGCCAGGCCCTGCTGCGCACCCCCACCCCTGGACCACAGCACCTGATCGGGGCCGCGGCTGTGCTGGCCGCGGATGCCTGGCGCACCTGCGCCGCGCTCGAGGTCGCCGGCCGTGGTCCGGCCGCCGTGGCGGTGCTCGATGCCGCGGGCTGAGCTCTCGCCGGTGCGGATGCTGCGGGTCGCCGTCGTGACCCCGCGGGCCAGCCTCCGCCGGGTGCTCGTCGAGGTCGGCGCGCTCGGGGTCGTCGAGATCGACCACCCGCCGGCCCCGCCGGAGTCCCCGGTCGGCGAGGCGACCCGGCGGCTGCAGCGGCTCGGGGGCGAGCCGAGCCGAACCCCGCTGGTCACCGCCGACCCGCCCGACCTGGACGACGTGCAGCGGGACGGCCGCCTCGACCTGCTCGCGGGGGAGGCCGAGCTGGAGGGCCTGCAGGCTCGCGCCGCGAGCAGCCGCTCGGTCACCGCTCTGCTCGGCTGGTGCCCGGCGGAGGTCGTCCCCGAGGTGGCCGCTCGGCTGGCCGCGCTCGGCGGGTCGGTGGTGCCGCTGCCGCGGCCGGCCGGGGTGGACCCGCCCACGCTGCTGCCGCGGCGCGGGGGCGTGCAACGGTCGTTCGCGCCGCTCGTGGACACCTACGCGACCGTGCCCTACGCCGACATCGACCCGACCGTGGTGGCCGGGCTGGCCTACATCGTCATGTTCGGAATGATGTTCGGCGACCTCGGGCACGGGCTGCTGCTCGTCGGGGCCGCGCTGCTGCTGCGCAGCGGCCGCCCTCGCCGGTTCGCGTCGGCCCGACGGGTCTGGCCGTTCGTCGCCGGTGCCGGGCTGGCCGCCTCGGTGTTCGGCGTCTTGTACGGGGAGTTCTTCGGCCCCACCGGGGTGCTGCCCGTGCTGTGGCTGTCGCCGCTGGAGGAGCCGATCCAGCTGCTGCTCGCGGGGCTGGGTTTCGGCGCGCTGCTGCTGGCCGGCGCGTACGGGCTCGGGGTGGTCAACCGCTGGCGCGAGGGCGGACTGGCGCTGGCCCTCTACTCGCCGTCCGGCATTGCCGGCGCCACGGTGTTCCTCGGGCTGGCGATCGTCGTGGCCGGCTGGTGGTTCGGCGTCGGCGCGCTCACCGCCGCCGGCGTGCTCGTCGCCGCGGTCGGGCTGGGACTGGCCGCGGTGGGTCTGTACACCGGCTCGGGCGGTGGCGGGGCGGGGGTGGCGCAGACCGGCGTCGAGCTGTTCGACCTGGTCGTGCGGCTGGCCTCCAACCTGGTGTCGTTCGCCCGGCTGGCCGCGTTCGGCCTGATGCACGCGGCGCTGGGCGCGGTGGTCTGGGACGGCGCCTCCGGCCTGTTCGCGCGGGGTGGCCTGGCCTGGCTGGCCGGGGCGGTCGTCTTCGTGGTGGGCAACCTGATCGCGTTCGCGCTGGAGGCGCTGGTGGCCGGCGTCCAGGCGCTGCGCCTGGAGTACTACGAGCTGTTCTCGCGGGTGTTCGAGTCCGAGGGCCGTCCGTTCGTGCCCTGGCACCTGCCGACCGAGCAGACATTGGAGGAAGTGCAGCCATGACCTGGTTGATGGCCCTGCCCGTTCTCGTCGTCGGGTCGCTCGCGGTGGGTGCGCTGCTTCGCCGGAGCGGCTCCGGCGCGGTGAAGGTCCTGCTCGCCGGCGACGCCCTGCTCCTCGTGGCGGCGCTGGTGGTGCTGGCGCTGGCCGTGTCCGCGGGCCCGGCCGTCGCGGCACCGGTGGCCACCGCGACCACGACAGCGAGCTCGGCCTCCTGGGCCGCCCTGATCGGTGCGGCCATCGCGGTGGCTGGCTCGTCCATCGGCGCGGCGATCGCCGTGGCGTACACGGGCGCCGCCGCACTGGCCGCGCTGAGCGAGCGACCCGAGCTGTTCGGCCGGTCCATGGTGATCGTGGGTCTGGCCGAGGGGATCGCGATCTACGGGCTGGTCGTCGCGATCATCCTGATCGGCAAGGCCTGAGCGATGGGCGCCGTCGTGGCCATCGGAGCCCGCGCGCGGGTGCAGCCGTTCGCCCTCGCCGGGGTGGACTGGCGCGACGCGACGACGCCGGCCGACGTGCGGGCGGCGTGGACGGCGCTGCCCCAGGACACCGTGCTGGTCCTGCTCACCCCGGAGGCCCGCCAGGCGCTGGCCGACGAGCTGGCCGCGGTGACCAGCCGGCCGCTGTGGGTGGAGCTGCCGCCGTGAGCACGGTGACCCAGCCGGGCGCAACGAACAGCCTGGTCGACGCGCTGGAGCCGGTGCGGGCCGAGCTGCTGCGGCAGGCCCACGAGGAGGCTGCGCAGCGGCTGCGGGACGCCACCACAGCTGCGCGGGAGAGCGTGCGCCAGGCCGAGGAGGAGGCCGCGCGGATCCTGGCCGAGGCGCGGGCCGAGGGGGCAGCGGACGCGGCCGCAGCCGCGGCCGCGCAGGAGGCCCGCAGCCGTCGGACGGCCCGCGCCGCCGTGCTGGCCGCCCGGTCCGAGGCCTACGGCGAGCTGGTGCGGCGCAGCGCGGACGCGCTGCGCGGCGAGCCGGTCGACCGGCTGGTCGCGCTGGCCACCGGGCTGCTCGGCCAGCCGGTCCAGGTGACCTCGGCCGAGGGCGGCGGGGTGGTCGCCACGGCCGGTGACCGCCGGGTTGACCTGTCGCTCGATGCGCTGGCCGAACGGGCCACCCGCCTGCTCGGACCCGACGTCGAGGGGCTGTGGCGGCCATGAGCCGGCCTCCCGAGGTGCGCCGGGTCGTCGGCCCACTCGTCGAGCTGGAGCCCGCGGGCGACCTGGCCATGGCCGAGCTGGTGGAGCTGGGCCCGCTGCGGCTGCCGGGCGAGGTGGTCGGGCTGGACGCCGGGCGGGCCACGGTCCAGGCCTACGAGTACACCGGCGGGCTGCGACCCGGCGACGTCGCCCGGCCGCTGGGCCGGCCGCTGTCCGCGCGGCTCGGCCCGGGGCTGCTCGGCGGCATCTTCGACGGCCTGCTCAGGCCGCTGGCCGACGCGCCGTCCCGGCTCACGGCCGGCGGTCCGCGTGAGCCCGGGCCGGCGCGGCGGTGGCACTTCGTGCCGGCCGACGGGCTGTCGGCCGAGCTGGCCGTCGAGCTGCAGCCGGGCGACCTGCTCGGCACGGTGCGCACCGGCGGCCCGATCGAGCATCGGGTCCTGGTCCCGCCCGGTGTCGCCGGTGCGGTCACGGGGTGCGCCGCCGAGGGGGACGTCGGGCCGGATGACGCCGTCGCCACCGTGGGGTCGACGCCCGTGGGACTGTTCGAGCACTGGCCGGTGCGGAACCCGCGGCCGGTGCGGGCCCGGCTGGACGACGTCGAGCCGCTGACCACGGGGCAGCGGGCCCTGGACCTGCTGTTCCCGATCGCCAGGGGCAGCACCGCCGCGGTCCCCGGCGGGTTCGGCACCGGCAAGACCGTGCTGCTGCAGCAGCTGGCCAAGTGGTGCGACGCCGACGTGATCGTCTACGTGGGCTGTGGCGAACGAGGCAACGAGATGGCCGACGTGGTGGCCGACCTGGGCAGCCTCGAGGACCCGCGCACCGGTGGTCGGCTCGCCGACCGCACCGTGGTCGTCGCGAACACGTCGGACATGCCGATGATGGCCCGCGAGGCCAGCATCTACACCGGCGTGACCGTGGCCGAGTACTACCGCGACATGGGCTACGACGTCGTCGTCATCGCCGACTCGACGTCCCGCTGGGCCGAGGCGCTGCGCGAGTTCGCCTCACGGACCGGCGCGCTGCCCGTCGAGGAGGGCTACCCCGCGGACCTGGCCTCGGCCCTGGCGGCCTTCTACGAGCGGGCCGCCCCGGTGACCACACTGGGTGGCCGGCACGGGTCGGTCACGGTGGTCGGCGCGGTGTCGCCGCCCGGCGGCGACCTGGCCGAGCCGGTCACCTCCCACACCCAACGGTTCGTGCGCTGCCTGTGGACCCTCGACCACGACCTGGCCTACGCCCGGCACTACCCGGCGGTGTCGTGGGCCGGCTCGTTCTCCCGGGACGTCGACGGGTTGGCCCGCTGGCATGCGCGCAACGGCGACACCAGCTGGGTGCGCCGGCGGGCCCGGGTCGCGGCGTTGCTGGCCGAGGCCGACCGGCTGTCCGACCTCGCGCAGCTCGTCGGCGAGGGCGCGCTCCCCGGTCGGGAGCGCATGGTGCTGCTCGCCGGACGGCTGGTCCGGGAGGCCGCCCTGCAGCAGAGCGCGCTGAGCCCCGTCGACGCGTCGTCCAGCCCGGCCAAGACCGCGGTGCTGGTGGACGCCGTGCTGGCCGTGGCCGACCGCTGCCAGCAGCTGGTCGACTCGGGGGTGCCCGCCGTCACGGTGGAGGAGGTCGACTTCGGCCCGCTGCTGCGGGCCCGGGAGGAGTCGGCCGATCCCGGGGTCGCGAAGGCACGGCTCGCCCTGATCCTCGAGCGGCTCGAGGGGCTGCTGCCATGAGCGCGGTGTTCGGGGAGGTCGAGTACTCCCGGGTCCGTCGGCTCGACGGGCCGCTGCTGGTCGTCGAGGGGGTGCGCGGAGTCGGCTGGGACGAGTACGCCCATGTGCGGCTCGACTCGGGGGCGACGCGACACGGCCTGGTGCTGGAGGTCGACCGCGACGTCGCGGTCCTGCAGGTGTTCGAGGGCACGGAGGGCATGGCGGCGACCCGCAGCTGGGTGGGATTCACCGCCGAGCCGCTGCGGATCGCGGTGGGGCCGGGCTGGCTGGGCCGGGTGTGCAACGGCCGCGGCGAGCCGGTGGACGGCGGCCCGCCCGTGCTCGGCCGGACCAGGGCCACCATCACCGGCGCCCCGCTCAACCCCACCTGGCGGGAGCCGCCGTCCGAGCCGGTGTTCACCGGGGTGTCCGCCGTCGACCTGCTCACCACGCTGGTCCGCGGGCAGAAGCTGCCGATCTTCTCGGTGGCCGGCCTGCCGCACCTGGACCTGGCCACCCAGATCGCCGCCCAGGCCAGCGCCGGCGGCGAGCCGTTCAGCGTCGTCTTCGTGGCGATGGGGCTCTCGCACGCGGACGCCGCCATGGTGCGCGACGCGCTGGAGGGTCGCTCGGCGGCCGGCGAGCTGGTGCTCGTGCTCAACACCGCGGACGAGCCGGTGATCGAGCGGATCCTCGCGCCGCGGGTGGGCCTGACCATCGCCGAGGAGCTGGCCTTCACGCAGGGACGGCACGTCCTCGTCGTACTGGCCGACATGACCAGCTACGCCGAGGCGCTGCGCGAGGTCTCGGCCGCCCGCGGCGAGATCCCGGCCCGCCGCGCCTACCCCGGCTACCTGTACAGCGACCTGGCGTCGCTGTACGAGCGCTGCGGCCGGGTGCGGGGGATGGCCGGCTCGGTGACGATCGTGCCGGTACTCACCATGCCGTCGGGGGACATCACCCACCCGGTTCCGGACCTCACCGGCTACATCACCGAGGGCCAGATCGTGCTGTCCCCGGACGTGCACGCCCGCGGCGTGTACCCGCCCGTGGACGCCCTCGGCTCGCTGTCCCGGCTGATGCGCAAGGGCGCCGGCCCGAACCGGACCCGGGCCGACCACCTCGACCTGGCCGCCCAGCAGCTGGCCGCTCTGGCCCGGGCCCGCAACGTCCGGGACATCGCCGATCTCGTGGGCGTGGACGCGCTGAGCCGCACCGACCGGGCCTACCTGGACTTCCAGCGGGTGTTCGAGCAGGTGCTCGTGGACCAGCGCCGGGACGAGAGCCGCTCGATGGAGGAGTCCCTCGACCGGGGCTGGACCGCGCTCGGTGCGCTGCCCCGGCGGGAGCTGACCATGCTGCCGCTGGCCGAGCTGGACAACCGCTACCCGGCCGGGTCCGGGGGTGAGCAGCAGTGACCGGGGTACGGGTGCTGCCAGGACGGGCCGGCCGGCTGCGGCTGCGTCACCAGCTGACCGTCGCCAGCCGCGGCGCGGACCTGCTGCAGCAGCGGCTGCAGATCCTGCGCCGGGAGGAGCAGCGGTTCCAGCTGCTGGTCGAGCGGACCGAGCGGGAGTGGGCCCGGTCCTGCCGGGAGGCCGAGGAGTGGACGCTGCGGGCGGCGCTGGCCGGGGGCCAGCGCGGGCTGCGCCAGGCCGCTCCGTCCGGGTCGGTGCGGGCCGAGGTCCGCTGGAGCTCGACGATGGGGGTGAGCTACCCCGAGACCGTCGGCTGCACGATCCCGGAGCCACCGAGGACGACGCCGGTCTGCGGAGTGGCCACGCCCGAGGCGCAGCGTGCCGCCGCGGCCGCGCTGGAGGCCGGCGCCCGGCACGCCGCGGCGGAGGCGGCGGTCCGCATCCTGCAGGCCGAGGTCGCCGCGACCCGCCGCCGGCTGCGGGCGGTCACCCAGCGGCGCATCCCGGAGCTGACCGCGGCCCTCGCCGCGGTCGACGTCGGCCTGGAGGAGCAGGAGCGCGAGGACGGCGCGCGGCTGCGCTGGGCGCTCGACCAGCGGACCGGGGAGCCACCGTGATCAAGCGGATCCTGCTGGCCGTCGACGACTCCGAGGGCGCCCTGGCCGCCAGCCGGGTCGCCATCGACCTGGCGGACACCTACCAGGCGGTGCTGCGGGTCGTGTCGGTGGTCGTCGACGGGGTGCTGGCCGGGGCGCTGGCCGACGGCGCTCCCCTCGAGCCGGTCCGGCAGCGGCAGCTGGTGGCCTCCTCCTCCGTGCTGCGCTACGTGTCGCAGGCGGCTCGGCGCCGGGGGCTCACGGTCGAGGTGCGGCAGCTGGAGGGCCGGGCCGCGCAGCGGGTGCTGCACGAGGCGCAGGAGTGGTCGGCCGACGTGATCGTGGTGGGCCGCTCGGCCGTGCGGGGCGCCGGGCTGCCCTACGTCGGCAGCGTGACCGCTCACGTGCTGGAGTTCGCCGAGCAGCCGGTCCTCGTGGTGCCCCCGCCGGCTCGCCGGTAGGCGCCACGTCGACGGGGTGCCGCCGGCCCACCGGTAACGTCAGGCGTGGACCCGAGGAGGACTGTTGTGAGCGCAGCGGGAATGGCCGATGTCCTGGTGCAGCACGACGGTGGCGTCGCGCTGGTCACGCTCAACCGTCCCGACAAGCTCAACGCGCTGACGCCGCAGATGCAGCGGCGCTACGTCGAGCTGCTGCGCGAGCTAGACGCCGACCCCGAGGTCCGGGTGGTCGTCGTCACCGGTGCCGGGCGCGGCTTCTGCTCCGGCGCCGACCTGGCTGCGCTCGCCGACACCGAGAAGCTGCTGTCCTTCGCGCCCGAGGCGGAGCAGCTGCCCCTGGTGGCGCTGGAGATCCGCAAGCCCGTGGTCGCCGCGGTCAACGGGCCGGTCGCCGGCATCGGCTTCGCGCTGATGCTCGCCTGCGACGTGCGCTTCGTGGCCGCCGGAGCGCGGATCGGGACGACGTTCTCCCGCCTGGGGCTGGTGGCCGAGTATGGGACGTCCTGGCTGCTACCCAGGATCGTCGGGACGGGCCGGGCCATGGAGCTGCTGCTCTCCGGCCGCGCCGTCGACGCCGACGAGGCGCTGCGGATCGGACTGGTCCACGAGGTCGTCGCGGATCGCCCGGTGCTCGAGCGGGCGCTCCAGTGGGCGCACGAGGTCGCCGCGCAGTGCTCACCGCGGTCCCTGGCCACCATCAAGCGCCAGGTCTATGGCGACCAGGACCGGCCCAGGGACGAGGCGGTCGACCGTTCGGTCGCGCTGATGGTCGCCTCGTTCGGGTGGGGCGGACTGCAGGAGGCGCTGACCGCACGGCTGGAGAACCGGCCGGCCGCGTTCCCGGGTCTGGGCCCGGACGACTGAGCAGCCCGGCGAACGGAGGGGAGCTGCGGTGGCGCGCGTGGCCATCGGCTCCGACCCCTCGCTCATGGACGTGGGCGCGCTGCTCGGGCGGCTGGGGACGGACCCGGACCGGGGGCTGACCGTCCAGGAGGCGGCGCGTCGGCTGGCCGAGACGGGGCCGAACGAGATCGCCGCCGAACCCCCGGTGCCCTCGTGGCGCAAGCTCCTCGAGCAGTTCCGGGACCCGCTCATCTACCTGCTGTTCGCCGCGATCGTCATCTCGCTGGTGGCCTGGGCGGTCGAGGGTGCCTCCGGCTGGCCGTTCGACACGCTCGTGATCGCCGTCATCGTCGTCCTGAACGCCGTGCTCGGCTACGCGCAGCAGGCACGGGCCGAGCACGCGGTCGAGGCGCTGCAGCGGATGAGCGCCACCACCGCGACCGTCGTGCGGGATGGACTCCAGCAGCGGGTGGCGACCCGCGAGCTGGTGCCCGGCGACCTGCTCGTCCTCGCCGAGGGTGACACCGTGGCCGCGGACGCCCGGCTGGTGTCCGCGGCCACGCTGAGGGTGTCGGAGGCGGCGCTCACCGGGGAGAGCGAGCCGGTGCTCAAGCACGCCCACACGTTGCCCGCGCCGGCCGCGCTCGGGGACCGGCTGGACATGGTCTTCAACGGCACCGCGGTCGCTCAGGGGGCGGGGCGCGCGGTCGTGACCGGCACCGGGATGGCGACCCAGATGGGCCGGATCGCCGGCCTGCTGCACGCCACCGTGGAGGAGCCGACGCCGCTGCAGCGGGAGATCGCGCGGGTGGGCCGGATGCTCGGGATCGCGGTCATCGTGATCGCCATGATCGTGATGGCCACCATCGTCGTCTCCTTCGGCGTCCGCACCGCCCAGGACGTGGTCACGGCACTCCTGCTGGCCGTTTCGCTGGCCGTGGCCGCGGTCCCGGAGGGGCTGCCGGCCGTCTTGTCCGTCGTCCTCGCGCTGGGTGTCCAGCGGATGGCCGCGCATCGCGCGATCGTCAAGGAGCTGTCGTCGGTGGAGACGCTCGGCTCGGCGTCGGTGGTCTGCTCGGACAAGACCGGCACCCTCACCAAGGGCGAGATGACCATCGGACGCGTGATCACGGCCGCGGGACTCGTCACGGTCACCGGAGCCGGCTATCGGCCGGACGGGGGGATGGAGCACGACGGCGAGCCGCTGGAGGAGGGCGGCGCGATCTGGCGGCAGACGGCCCTCGTGCTCGCCGGCGGTGCGCTGGCGAACGACGCGACCCTGCGGGAGGCGGACGGCGAGTGGACCATCCAGAGCGACCCGACCGAGGCCGCGTTCCTCGTCGCCGAGATCAAGCTCGGCATCCGGGACCGGCGGGCGGGGCGCTTCCGGCGGGTGGGCCACATCCCGTTCACCTCCGAGCGGATGATGATGACCAGCCTCGAGGCGGACGCCGAACGGGCCGGCATGCTCTCGGTGGTCACCAAGGGCGCCCCCGACGTGCTGCTCGACCGGTGCTCCTCCGTGCAGGTCGGTGATCGGCTCGAACGCCTCGACGACGCGTGGCGGGCCCGGATCCTGGCCGACGTGGATCACCTCTCCGGTGAGGCGTTCCGGACGCTGGCCGTGGCCTACCGGCCGCTCGAGGTCACCACACCACCGGAGCTGGACGACTCGCTGGAGCGGGACCTGGTCTACACGGGCCTGGTCGGCATCATCGACCCGCCGCGGCCCGAGGCGGCGGCCGCGATCGCCGAGGCCCACCGCGCGGGGGTCCGGGTCGTGATGATCACGGGGGACCACCCGCGGACCGCGGGACGCATCGCCAGGGACCTGGGCATCGCCGAGCACGAGACCGTGGCGGTGTCCGGGGCCGAGCTCGACCAGCTGGGTCCCGAGCAGTTCCGGCAGACGGTGCGCGAGCGGTCGGTGTACGCGCGGGTGACGCCGGAGCACAAGCTCCGCATCGTCGACGCACTCCAGGCCGACCACCAGGTGGTGGCCATGACCGGCGACGGCGTGAACGACGCGCCGGCACTGAAGTCGGCCGACATTGGCATCGCCATGGGGCGCACCGGCACCGAGGTGACCAAGGAAGCCGCGAAGATGATCCTCGCCGACGACAACTTCGCGACCATCGTGGCGGCCATCCGGGAGGGCCGCGGCATCTTCGAGAACATCAAGAAGTTCCTGCGCTACCTGCTCTCGTCGAACATGGGCGAGGTCCTCACGGTGTTCCTCGGTGTCGTCCTCGCCGGCGGCATCGGCCTGACCCACGGTGAGGGCTCCGTCGCGCTCCCGCTGCTGGCGACCCAGATCCTGTGGATCAATCTGCTCACCGACAGCGGTCCGGCGCTCGCGATGGGCGTGGACACCCAGACCGAGGACGTGATGAGCCGCCCGCCCCGCTCACTGACCGACCGGGTCATCGACCGTCGGATGCGGGCTGGCGTCCTGGTGATCGGCCTGGCCATGGCGGCCTCGACGCTCGCGACGATCGACCTGTACCTGCCTGGCGGCCTCATCGAGGGGACCCATTCGCTGGACAACGCCCGAACCGCAGGGTTCACGGTGCTGGTGCTCGCCCAGCTGTTCAACTCCTTCAACGCGCGGTCGGAGACGGTGACTGCCTTCCACCGCGTCTTCGCCAACCGCTGGCTGTGGGGCGCGGTCGGCTTGTCGGCGCTGCTGCAGGTCGCCGTCGTCCAGCTGCCGGTCTTCAACCGTGCGTTCACCACCACGCCGCTGTCGCTCGAGCAGTGGCTGGCCTGCCTCGCGATGGCCAGCGCGGTGCTGTGGGCCAGCGAGATCCGCAAGCTGTTCCTGCGGCTTGGCTCCCGCTCCGCCCCCGCCGTCCCCGATGGGAGTGGGGTGGGAGTGCCCTAGCTGGCCTGGTAGGCGGTGAAGGCGTCCATGAGGTTGGGGAAGATGTGGTCGGCGGCGAACTTGTCGAGCACCCCATAGGTCTTCAGGGTCTGCAGCAGGTGGTCGTCGGCTCGGGCGAGGCCGAACTGGGCCCCTTGCTGGTGGACGAAGTCGACGAGGCCGCTCAGGGCGATCCCGGCCGAGTAGTCGACGTCGTCGATGGCTGAGCAGTCCAGGACGAGCCAGCGCACCTTGTCGGGGGCAGCTTGGACGATCGCCTCGACGTCGTCGGTGAACCGGCTGACGTTGGCGTAGAAGAGCTGAGCGTCGAACCGGAAGACGACCAGGCCGGGCAGGCTCTGCGCGCCGGCGGTCGCCGGCACGTAGGTGGGGGCGCCCCCGATGCTCTCGCCGACGACGAAGTCGCTGGGCCGGTAGGCCCGGCGGATGATCTCCAGGATCGACAGCACGACCGCCAGGATGATGCCCTGCTCGACGCCGACGCCGAAGACGACGAACCCGGTGGCGCAGGCGATCAGGAACTCGCTCACCCGGCGCCCGCGGATCCGCCGGAGGCCGGCCACGTCGATGAGGCTCACCCCGATCATGAACACGATGCCGGCCAGGGTCGCCTTGGGCATGGTGGTCAGCAGCCCGGTGGCGAAGAGCACGAACACCAGCACGACCGCCGACATGGTCAGGTTCGCCAGCTGGGTCCGGCCCTTCTGCCCGTCCAGGATCTGGGTCTTGGTGGGGCTGCCGTTGACCACGAACGTGCCGCTGAGCCCGGCGGCGAAGCTGGCCCCGCTGAGCCCGAGGATGTCCCTGTTGATGTCCACCCGCTGTCCGTGCTTGGCGGCGAAGCTGCGTGACGTGGCCGCGCTCTGGGCGACGATGAGCACGAAGCAGGCGAACGCGATCGCGAGCACCTGCGGGACGTCGCTCCAGGTGATGCCCTTCGGCAGGCCGATCGGTGGGAAGCCTCCGGTCACCGCCCCGACCACCGCCACGCCGTGCGTGGAGGCGTCCACCGCCGTGGAGATGATGATCGACAGGACCACCGCCACCACCGCCCCTGGGACCCTGGGCAGGAACCGCTCGAACCCGATGATGATCAGCACCGTGCCCAGCGCGAACGCGAACGTCGCCAGGCTCGTGTCCGGGATGGACTGGACCATCGCCCACTGCTGCTGGAACCAGTTGCCGGACCCCTTGGGCACCCCGAGCATGTCGGGGATCTGGCCGGTGAACACCTGGATGCCCACGCCGGTGAGGAACCCGATCAGCACCGAGGCGCTGAGGAAGTCACCGATGAACCCCAGCTTGAGCACCCGGGCGACCAGCAGCATGGCCCCGCACACCAGCGCCACCAGGCTGGTCCAGGCCACCCATTCAGCCGTGTTCGGGCTGAGCCCGGAGATGCCCAGCCCGGCCAGCCCGGCGGCCAGGATCGCCGCGGTCGCGGAGTCGGCTCCCACCACCAGCAGCCGGGACGAGCCGATCAACGCGAACATGATCGTCGGGAAGATCACCGTGTACAGGCCCGTCGCCAGCGGCGTCTGCGCGATCGAGGTGTACCCCATCACCTCCGGGATCGCCACCGCCGCCAACGTCACACCTGCGACCACGTCGGTCGACAACCACGACCGCTGGTAGCCCTTCAGCCACTCCGGCAGCAGGCTCATCTGGTGGTCCTCCTCCGCTGGGAGCGATCATGACCAGCATCGGTCCCCACGGTAGGGGTGGACGTCCCCCCGCGTGCACCTATCGACCCGGCGGGGCGGGCGGATGCGGATCGTGCTGCTCGAGCCGCGTAGTCAATTGCTGAGATCAGCGGGCAGGAGCAGGTACTTCCCCGAACGCTCAGCATCCGAGGCGTCGAGGAGCGCGTTGGTGCGCTCCAGGTCCAGCCTTGCCGCGGCGACCGTGGAGAAGTCGACCTGGGCCGACCAACGCCACGCGTTGGCCAGCACCCTGACGAGCAACCCTGGATCGTCCTCGCGAGACAGTCGGCGTAACCCAGCCAGGTAGTCGCTTCGAGCGATCAGGGGGATGAGAACTCGGTGCTGCCCGGCGACGCTGAGCTCGGAGTTCATCGCCAACCGGGCCAGCCGGCCGTTCCCGTCATCGAACGGGTGGACCTCGGCGACGAGGAACATCATGAAGGCAGCGCGAGCGAAGGGCAGGGTCAGCTGGTCGCGGAAGGCTAGCCCGCGCTCCAGCGTGCCGGCCGTCAGCTCGGGGTCGACGAACTCGTAGGAGCCGAATCGATTGGGTTCAACCTTGAACTGTCCAGGCCTCTTGTCCGGCCGGGCTGCCATCAGTCGCGCATGACGAGCGCTGAGCTGCTCGATGAGCTCGGCCCCTGTGGCAGGCACCGTGCGCGCGTCGACCGGGTCGCTGATCAGCTGGTAGGTGCTGGTCACGTCATGCGCGTCGGCGGGTCGCGTGGGCGGCACGGTGTGGTCATAGACGATCGTGACAGCCTCGTCGAGGGTGAACTCGGTTCCTTCGATGAAGTTCGAAAGGTACGCCTCGAAGAACGGCTGCTCGCGCACCATCGCCGAGACCAGCACCGGCAAGTGGGCCGGGTCCGGATCGAAGTCACCGGTGGCGAGACGGTCGGCCAACGCGGCGAACCGGGCCAGCCTCGCGGTGTCCCAGCCGCGCCTCGCGCCGAGCGCGCCGAGCAGCCCCGAGCGGGGGATCGGCGCGGTGCCGAGCGCAGTCGCGAACAGTGCATCCAGCGCAGCGAAACGATCGGTGAGCCCGAGCTCGTCAGCCAGCTTCCGGGCTCGGTCCCGGAACCGGTTGAGTCGGGTAGGCGTGTATTGCTGGGACAGCAGCGCCATCCAGTCCGCGAGCTCGGCGTCTGTCAGCGTTCGTGCAACCCCTCCGCGGGCCCGGGAGGGTGCCAGGTTCTCCACGAGCGCCCGTGGGATCGAGGAGTGGCGCAGGCCGCCCATCCACGGCGGGTCGTCCGGAAACGGAGGATGCCCCCGGCGCACAGCGACCCGCAGCCCGGGCAGCATCAGGTCACGTGCCCGTGAGTTCGAGGCGATGAAAAGCGTGTCGCCGTCGAACAGGGTGGGCCCTGCAGACCGGTCGACGATGAGCGCGTCCGGCACCCATCGGGCGAGGATCTCCCAGACGCGGGTGCGCACCAGCCGGTCCAGCGGGGTGGTGAGGTCTGTGGTGTAGACGCCACGGACCACCTGCCGGGCCCGACCGGCGGCGACCGCCCGGCTGGGCCGCTCGCCGAGGCTGGCTGCGTCGAACGCGATCACGGGTCGGGACGCTGGCCGCATGGACTCAACTGTGCCGGAGTGGACCGATGTTGGCAACAAGCGTCTGATATGATCTCGAATATGGCCTTAGACGTCTGATAAGATTCAGGCCGATCGGACGAAATCTCGACTGGACTGCGCTATCGACATCGGCCCGGACGCCCCTTGCCCATCGGCACCGGACAGCACCAGAAGACAGCGCTCCGCAAGGCCTGACACCCCCCTCACGGGGGCACTTCCCTCATGGAGTGTGGGAAAAGTGTGGGTAAGATCAACTTCAGCGATCTTGTGAGGCCCGGCCATGGCCTGTGACCTGCGGTTTTGTGGGTGCCCCCGGCAGGATTCGAACCTGCGCCACCGCCTCCGGAGGGCGGTGCTCTATCCCCTGAGCTACGGGGGCCAGGGCGGCGTTCAGATTACCAGCCGCGCGCCATGGCGTTGGACGCGCTGCTGACGGGGGTGCACGGCCTAGCCTGGCGGGCATGTCCCGGCCGCCGCGCGTGCTCGTCGTCGACGACAGCGACGCCGTCCGCAGCCTGATCCGGGTCAACCTCGAGCTCGAGGGGTTCGAGGTGGTCACCGTCTGTGACGGGCAGCAGGCCCTCGACGAGGTCGCCGCCGTCGATCCTGACCTGATCACGCTGGACGTCGTCATGCCGAACCTGGACGGGCTCAGCACGGCGACCGCTCTGCGGGCCCGGGCCGACACCTGGGACATCCCGCTGCTCATGGTGACCGCCCTGGCCCAGGAGTCGGACGTCACGCGGGGCAGGGCGGCCGGGGTGGACGCCTACCTGACCAAGCCGTTCGACCCGGCTGAGCTGGTGGCCACCGTGCGCCGGCTGCTTGGCCTCGCCCAGGGCTGAGCCGCCGGGCGAGGTGCCACCGGGCGATTCGGTTGGAGGGCGCCGATAGCCTTGACCGTGTGACCCCCGAGGAGCTTGCCGACGCGGTACTGGCCGCCGTCCGTTCCGCCGTGGCCGACGGCGTCTTGGCCCTGTCGCCCGATGACCTGCCCGCCTCGGTCTCGGTCGAGCGCCCGAAGGTCAGGGAGCACGGCGACTACGCGACCAACGTCGCGCTTCAGCTGGCCCGTCCGACCGGGCGGCCGCCGCGGGAGGTCGCCGAGCTGCTGGCCGGCCGGCTGGCCGGGCTCAGCGGGGTGGCCCGGGTGGACATCGCCGGCCCCGGGTTCCTCAACGTGGTGCTCGACGATGCGGCCCAGGGGGAGATCGCGCGGGTCGTGGTCCGGTCCGGTCCGGCGTTCGGCCAGGGCGACACACTCTCCGGCCAGCGGTTCAACATGGAGTTCATCAGCGCCAACCCGACCGGGCCGCTGCACCTCGGGCACACCCGGTGGGCGGCCGTGGGGGACGCGATCGCCCGGGTGCTGACCGCGGCGGGCGCCGAGGTCACCCGCGAGTTCTACGTCAACGACCGGGGCGTCCAGATGGACCGGTTCGGTGAGTCGATCATGGCGGCGGCGCACGGCCGGCCGGTGCCGGCCGAGGGGTACCACGGGGCGTACGTCACCGACCTGGCGGCGGCCATCGTGGCCGACCGGCCGGAGCTGCTGGACCTCCCGGAGTCCGCGCAGATGGAGGCGTTCCGGGAGGAGGGCTACGAGCGGCAGCTGCGGCAGCAGCGGGAGGTCCTCGACCTGTTCCGGACGCATTTCGACGTCTGGTACTCCGAGCGTTCACTGCACTCGTCGGGAGCGGTCGAGCACGGGCTGGAGCGCCTGCGCGCCATGGGCCACGTGTTCGAGCAGGACGGCGCGGTGTGGCTGCGCACCACCGACTTCGACGACGACAAGGACCGGGTGCTGGTTCGGAGCAACGGTGAGCTCACCTACTTCGCGAGCGACACCGCCTACTACGTGGACAAGCGGGAGCGCGGGTTCGACGTCTGCATCTATCTGCTCGGGGCCGACCACCACGGCTACGTCAACCGGCTGCGGGCGGTGGCGGCGTGCGCGGGCGACGACCCGGACCGCAACATCGAGGTCCTCATCGGGCAGCTCGTGAAGATCGTTCGGGGCGGCGAGGAGGTCAAGCTCTCCAAGCGGGCGGGGATGATCGTCACCTTGGAGGAGCTGGCCGAGGAGGTGGGCGTCGACGCCGCCCGGTACTCGCTCACCCGGTACCCGGTCGACTCGCCGCTGACGCTCGACATCCAGGTCATGACGGCGCGCACGAACGACAACCCGGTCTACTACGTGCAGTACGCGCACGCTCGGATCGCCTCGGTGCTGCGCAACGCCGAGGAGCTGGGCATCTCGGTCGACCCGGACGCCTTCCACCCCGAGCTGCTCACCCACGACCGGGAGGGCGACCTGCTGGGCGCGCTGGGTGAGTTCCCCCGCGTGGTGGCCTCGTCGGCCGAGCTGCGCGAGCCGCACCGGGTGGCCCGCTACCTGGAGGACCTCGCGGGCACCTACCACCGGTTCTACGACGCCTGCCGGGTGCTGCCCATGGGCGATGAGCCGGTCACCGACCTCAACCAGGCCCGGCTGATGCTGTGCGCGGCCACCCGGCAGGTCATCGCCAACGGCCTCGACCTGCTCGGTGTCGAAGCCCCCGCCCGCATGTGACCGGTTCCTTCGCCATGAAGGTCCCGAAACTTCGGCTGTACGCACAGAAGGGACCCTTCATGCAGATGGGGGTGGCGGAGGAGTGAGGGCGCACCCGGCGGGGCCGCGGCACGCGGACGTGCTCGCCGAGCACGGGGCGCTGCCGCCGCCGGCGGACGTGAACGCACTCGACCCGGTGGTCTGGCCGACCACCACGCAGCGCCAGCCGGGGCACGGCGCGCTCCGGCTCGGCGGCGTCGACGTGCGCGACCTGGCCGAGACCTACGGCACGCCCGCGTACGTGCTCGACGAGGCCGACCTGCGGGCCCGGATGCGCGAGTGGCGGGCGGCCTGGCCGGACGCCGAGGTCTACTACGCGGCCAAGGCTTTCCTGTGCACGGCGATGGCTCGCTGGGTCGAGGAGGAGGGCCTCTCCCTCGACGTGAGCACTGGCGGCGAGCTGACCGTCGCCCTGGTCGCCGGCTTCCCGGCCGAGCGGATCATCGTGCACGGCAACAACAAGTCCGTCGCCGAGCTGGCCCAGGCCCTGGACGCCGGTGTGGCCCGCATCGTCCTCGACTCCTTCGAGGAGATCGCCCGGCTGGCCACGCTGGCCGAGCAGCGCGGGGTCCGGGCCAAGGTGCTGGTCCGGGTCACCGTCGGCGTCGAGGCGCACACCCACGAGTTCATCGCCACCGCTCACGAGGACCAGAAGTTCGGCTTCTCGCTGGCCAGCGGCGCGGCGGCCGAGGCGGTGCGCCGGGTGCTCGCGCTGCCCGCGCTGGAGCTCATGGGCCTGCACTCGCACATCGGCTCGCAGATCTTCGACACCTCGGGCTTCGAGGTGGCCGCTCACCGGGTGGTCGGGCTGGCCGCCGCCATCCGCGACGAGCACGGCGTCGAGCTGGCCGAGCTGGACCTGGGCGGTGGCCTGGGCGTCGCGTACGTCGAGGGCGACGACCCGATGCCGGCCGCGGACGTCGCCGAGCGGCTGCGCGCGATCGTCGACCGTGAGTGCGTGGCCGCCGGACTGGTCCGGCCGCGGCTGGCGGTCGAGCCGGGGCGGGCGATCGTCGGGCCGTCCATGGTCACCCTGTACGAGGTCGGCACCATCAAGGACGTCGACGGGCTGCGCACCTACGTCAGCGTGGACGGCGGGATGTCCGACAACATCCGCACCGCCCTGTACGACGCCGACTACACGTGCGCCCTGGTGTCCCGGGTCTCGGCCGCGGCGCCGATGCTCTCCCGCGTGGTCGGCAAGCACTGCGAGAGCGGTGACATCGTCGTGCGCGACGTCCACCTGCCCGCCGACCTGGCCCCCGGTGACCTGCTCGCGGTGGCCGCCACCGGCGCCTACTGCCGGTCCATGGCGTCGAACTACAACCTGCTCGGCCGGCCCCCCGTCATCGCCGTCCTCGACGGCGTTGCCCGGGTGGTCATCCGCCGGGAGACGGTCGAGGACCTGCTGCGGCTGGAGGACGTGGGGGACTCGGACGACGGGCCGGTGGGTGCCGGGCGGTAGCCTGGCCAGCCGCGGCCGGCGACGCGAGCACTCGGGCACCACCACGCGGCCGCACACCACGAGGAACGGAGCAGGCGATGGGCGGGCAGCCACTGCGGGTGGCGCTGCTGGGCTGCGGCGTCGTGGGCTCGGAGGTGGTCCGGCTGCTCCTCACCCAGGCGGAGGACCTCACCGCCCGGGTCGGCGCCCCGGTGGAGCTGGTCGGGATCGGCGTCCGCAACGCCGGCGCGGCGCGCGGGCCGGGCCTGCCCACCGAGCTGTTCACCGAGGACCTCGACGGCCTGGTCGACCGGCCGGACGTCGACGTCGTCGTCGAGGTCATGGGCGGGATCGAGCCGGCCCGGACGCTGCTGGGCCGGGCCCTGCGCCGCGGCGCCTCGGTGGTCACCGCGAACAAGGCCCTGCTCGCCGAGCACGGTGCGGAGCTGCACTCCGCGGCCGACGGGTCCGGTGCGGACCTCTACTACGAGGCCAGCGTGGCCGGCGCCATCCCGCTGCTGCGCCCGCTGCGCGAGTCGCTCGCCGGCGACACCGTCCTGCGGGTGCTCGGGATCGTCAACGGCACCACGAACTACATCCTCACCCGCATGGACGAGAGCGGCGCCGGCTTCGCCGAGGCGCTGGCCGAGGCGCAGCAGCTCGGTTACGCGGAGACCGACCCCACGGCCGACGTCGAGGGCTACGACGCCGCGGCGAAGGCGGCCATCCTGGCCGGTCTGGCGTTCCACACCCGGGTCCCGCTGGCCGCCGTCCACCGGGAGGGCATCACCGGCGTCGGCGCCTCCGACGTGGCCACCGCCCGCGCCATGGGTCACGTGGTCAAGCTGCTGGCGATCTGTGAGCGGTCCGAGGACGGCCGCGGCGTGACCGTGCGGGTGCACCCGGCCATGGTGCCGCGGACCCATCCGCTGGCCGGCGTCCGGGAGGCCTACAACGCCGTGTTCGTGGAGACCGAGGCGGCCGGGCAGCTGATGTTCTACGGCCGTGGGGCCGGGGGCGCACCCACGGCCAGCGCCGTGCTCGGCGACATCGTGGCGGTCGGTCGCAACCGGCTCTCCGGCGGCCACGGCCCGCGGGCCAGCACCTACGCCGACCTCGAGGTGCGCCCCGTGGACAGGGCACGCACCCGCTACTACATCGCGCTGGACGTCGCCGACAAGACCGGTGTGCTGGCCACGGTCGCCCAGGCGTTCGCGCGGCACGACGTGTCCATCGAGACGCTGCGCCAGGACGGGCGCGGGGACGACGCCTCGTTGGTGGTGCTCACCCACAAGGGGAGCGAGGGTGCGCTCGCCGGTGTGGTCGAGGAGCTGCGGCAGCTGGACGTCGTCCGGGCGGTCGCTTCGGTGATGCGGGTGGAGGGCTGATGGCGATGGGGACCCGGACCCGGCTGTGGCGCGGGGTGATTGAGGAGTACCGCGACCGGCTGCCGGTCGACGTGGGCACTCCGGTCGTCACCCTGCTCGAGGGTGGGACGCCGCTGGTCCCGGCCGCCGCGCTGAGCGAGCTGACCGGCTGCGCGGTGCACCTGAAGGTCGAGGGGGCCAACCCGACCGGGTCCTTCAAGGACCGCGGCATGACCGTGGCGATCTCCAAGGCGGTCCAGGACGGGGCCAAGGCGGTCATCTGCGCCTCGACCGGCAACACCAGCGCGTCCGCGGCGGCCTACGCCGTGCGGGCCGGCGTCGTGTGCGCGGTCCTGGTCCCGCAGGGCAACATCGCGATGGGCAAGCTGTCCCAGGCGGTAGCGCACGGCGCGCGGATCCTCCAGGTGGACGGCAACTTCGACGACTGCCTGACCCTGGCCCGCGACCTCGCCGACTCCTACCAGGTGGCGCTGGTCAACAGTGTGAACCCGGCCCGGATCGAGGGGCAGAAGACGGCCGCCTTCGAGGTCGTGGACGCGCTCGGCGACGCCCCGGACATCCACTGCCTGCCGGTCGGCAACGCCGGCAACATCACCGCCTACTGGCGCGGCTACACCGAGTACGCGGCCACGGGGCCGGCCGGCCGGCGGCCCCGGATGTGGGGGTTCCAGGCGGCGGGCGCGGCGCCGATCGTCCTCGGCGTACCCGTGGCCGAGCCGCAGACCATCGCCACGGCCATCCGGATCGGCAACCCCGCCTCGTGGGCGCAGGCCCTGGTGGCCCGGGACGAGTCCGGCGGCGTCATCGACTCCGTCACCGACGACCAGATCCTGGCGGCCCACAAGCTGCTGGCCGCGAGGGAGGGCGTTTTCGTGGAACCGGCGTCCGCAGCCGGAGTGGCCGGCCTGCTCCAGGCGCACGAGCGCGGGCTGCTCGACCCGGGGCAGACCGTGGTGTGCACCGTCACGGGGCACGGGCTGAAGGACCCGGACTGGGCGCTGTCCGGGGGCGCGCAGCCGCAGACGGTTCCGGCGGATGCCGCGGCCGCGGCTGCGCTCCTCGACCTGGCCGGTTGATGCGCGGGGTCATCTTCCGGCCCGGACCGGTGCGGGTACGGGTCCCCGCGACCAGCGCCAACCTCGGGCCGGGCTTCGACGCCTGCGGGCTTTCGCTGGCGCTGTACGACGACGTTGTTGTGCAGGCCACCGGCTCCGGGTTGCAGGTGGACGTCGACGGTGAGGGCGTCGCGGCCGTGCCGCGCACCGAGAAGCACCTGGTCGTGCAGGCCGTGCGGGCCGGGCTCACCGCACTGGGCGGCCAGCCCGACGGTCTCGCGCTGAGCTGCACCAACCGGATCCCGCACGGGCGCGGACTGGGGTCCAGCGCCGCTGCCATCGTTGCCGGCCTGGTGGCGGCCAGGGCCATGGTCGTCGGCGGTCGGGAGCGACTGGACGACGACGCCCTGCTGCAGCTGGCCAACCGTATGGAGGGTCACCCGGACAACGTGGCGGCGTGCCTGTACGGCGCGTACACCGTGGCCTGGACGGGGGATGACGCGGTGGCGCACGCTCGCCGGCTGGACGTCGGGCCGGGACTGGTCCCGGTGGCCTTCGTGCCGCCCACCCAGGTCCGCACCTCGAAGGCCCGCCGGCTGCTGCCCAGCACCGTGCCGTTCGCCGACGCGGCCCTGGACGCCGGACGCGCCGCGCTGCTCACCGCGGCGGTCACGGCGGACCCGGTCGACCTCGAGGTCCTGCTCGCGGCCACCGAGGACCGGCTGCACCAGCCCTACCGAGCCGCGGCCATGCCCCGCTCCGCCGCCCTCGTCGAGCGGCTGCGGACCGAACGCGTCGCCGCGGTGATCTCCGGGGCGGGTCCCACCGTGCTTGCGCTGTGCGACCAGGCCAACGCGGCCCGGGTCTCGCGGCTGTCCGCGCGCGGGTTCTCCGTGCTTGTCTTGGGAATCGACCGTCTGGGAGCGCGGGTGATGCGACTGCGTTCGGTGCACCGCTAGGTCACGACCCGGACACGCCGGGGGTCCGGGAAGTATCTGTTCGCCGATGGTGTTAGTGTTCTTGATGCACCAGAAGCCTCACGGCCGGTGCTCCACGCCATTCATCTCCGCCTTGGTCGATGCCCCGCACGAGCGCGGACGATCCGAATGGTCGTCTCTTCGCGGAGCCCGCACGTCGATCCGGCGTCGTCACGGCCTCCACGAGGCTCCACCGCACCATCCCATTCCGCTCCGCAAAGGACATGCACACGTGAGCGACACCATCACCAGCGACGTCGACGCCCGTCCGGCCGACCAGGCCAACGGCACCGGGTCGCACCCCGCGTCCGCATCGGACGCAACCGCCAACGCCGCCACCAAGGCTCGCCGCCGCCCGGCCGGGATGTCCGGCATGGTGCTGTCCGAGCTGCAGGAGCTGGCCTCCTCTCTCGGCATCAGTGGCACCGGCCGGATGCGCAAGGGTCAGCTGATCGAGGCGATCACCGCGGCCCAGTCCGGCGGCTCCGCGTCCGCCCCGCCGGCGGCCCCGGCCGCGCGGACCGCGCCGCGGACGCAGCCCGAGGAGCGCACCGTGGTGGCCGCTCCGAGTGCGGCTGCCCCCGAGACACCGTCCGAGGCGCCCGCGAGCGCGCCCGCCGCACCGGCCGCCGAGGCGGCGCCGGAGGGCCGCGAGCGCGCGGCGCGAGGTGATCGCCGGACCGAGCGCACGTCGCCCCAGCAGGGCGAGCGCCAGCAGCCGGGCGACCGTCCGCACAGTGGCGCACCTGCCCAGCACAGTGGCGCACCTGCCCAGCACAGTGGCGCACCTGCCCAGCAAGGTGGCGCACCTGCCCAGCAGAACCGCTACGACGAGGACGCCGACGGCGACCGCGGTCGCCGTCGGCGCCGTGGCCGCAACCGGGACCGTCGGCCGCGCGAGCGCGAGCGTTTCGGGGTCGAGGCCGAGCCGGTCGTCAGTGAGGACGACGTCCTCGTGCCGGTCGCCGGGATCCTCGACATCCTGGACAACTACGCGTTCGTCCGCACCACCGGCTACCTGCCCGGCCCCAACGATGTGTACGTCTCGCTCGCCCAGGTGCGCCGGTACAACCTGCGCAAGGGCGACGCGGTCACCGGCGCGGTCAAGCAGCAGCGGGAGGGCGAGCGCCGGGAGAAGTTCAACGCGCTGGTCCGGCTGGACACCATCAACGGGGCCGACCCCGAGGAGTCCCGCAGCCGGGTCGACTTCAACAAGCTGACCCCGCTGTACCCGCAGGAGCGGCTGCGCCTGGAGAGCGACCCGGGCAACCTGACCACCCGGGTCATCGACCTGGTCGCACCGATCGGCAAGGGCCAGCGTGGCCTGATCGTCTCGCCGCCCAAGGCCGGCAAGACCATGGTGCTGCAGTCGATCGCGAACGCGATCACCAAGAACAACCCCGAGGTGCACCTCATGGTCGTGCTCGTCGACGAGCGCCCCGAAGAGGTCACCGACATGCAGCGCACGGTCAAGGGCGAGGTCATCGCCTCGACCTTCGACCGTCCGGCCGAGGACCACACGACCGTCGCGGAGCTCGCCATCGAGCGGGCCAAGCGGCTGGTCGAGCTGGGGCACGACGTCGTGGTGCTGCTCGACTCGATGACTCGGCTCGGCCGGGCCTACAACCTGGCCGCTCCGGCGTCCGGCCGGATCCTCTCCGGCGGCGTCGACTCCAGCGCGCTGTACCCGCCCAAGCGCTTCTTCGGTGCCGCGCGCAACATCGAGCACGGCGGCTCGCTGACCGTCCTGGCCACCGCGCTGGTCGAGACCGGCTCGAAGATGGACGAGGTCATCTTCGAGGAGTTCAAGGGCACCGGGAACATGGAGCTCAAGCTCGACCGGCGACTCGCGGACAAGCGGATCTTCCCGGCGGTGGACGTCGACTCGTCCGGCACCCGCAAGGAGGAGCTGCTGCTCGCCCCCGAGGAGCTCAAGATCACCTGGGGGCTGCGCCGGGTGCTGCACGCACTGGACTCCCAGCAGGCGATCGAGCTGCTGCTCAACAAGCTGCGTGAGACGTCCAGCAACTACGAGTTCCTGCTGCAGGTGCAGAAGACCACGCACCAGGCCGGCAACGGGAGCTCGAAGGACTGAGCGGGAACACCGGCGCCTGCACCCGTGTTGGGGGGAGGCGACCGGTGCTGGCACACTGGTCAACCGGCCCGGTTCACGTGCTCGCGGCAGCGCTGGCACGACCCGGACCCAGACGATGAGGAGAGGCCCGTGAAGCCCGAGATCCACCCCACGTACGCAGAGACGACGGTGACCTGCACCTGCGGGAACACCTTCGTCACGCGGAGCACCGCCAAGAACGGTGTCATCCACGCGGACGTCTGCTCCGAGTGCCACCCGTTCTACACCGGCAAGCAGAAGCTGCTCGACGCCGGCGGTCGGGTGGCCCGGTTCGAGAAGCGGTTCGGCAAGAAGGCCGGCACCGCCTCCTAGCCTCCTCGACGGCGCCGTCCCGGAATCTGTCCGGGACGGCGCCGTCGTGTCGTTCCAGCCCGCGCCATCCGTCCCCTTCGGAGGAACCGTGTTCGAGCACGTGGCCGAGCTGGTCGCTGAGCACGACGACCTCGAGCGCCAGCTGGCCTACCCCGCCGTCCACACCGACCAGGCCGTCGCCCGGCGCCTCGGCCGCCGGTACGCGCAGCTGGGTCCGGTGGTCGCGGCCTACCGTGGCTGGCTGCTCACCGGGGGCGACCTGAGCGCCGCCCGGGAGCTGGCCGGCGAGGACCCGGCGTTCGCCGAGGAGGCCGAGGCGTTGGCCGTCCGCCTGCACGAGCTGGCCGAGGAGCTCACGGTGCTCCTGGTGCCGAGAGACCCGGCCGAGGACCGTGACGTGATCCTCGAGATCAAGGCGGGGGAGGGCGGCGACGAGTCCGCGCTGTTCGCCGGTGACCTGCTGCGGATGTACCTGCGCTACGCCGAGCGGCGCGGCTGGAGCACCGAGGTCCTGGACGCGCAGGAGTCCGACCTGGGCGGCTTCCGCGACGTCGCGGTCGCTGTGAAGGCCAAGGGCACCCCTGGCCCCGGGGAGGCACCGTTCGCCCGACTGCAGTACGAAGGCGGCGTGCACCGGGTGCAGCGGGTCCCGGTCACCGAGTCGCAGGGCCGCATCCACACGTCCGCGGCCGGCGTGCTCGTGCTGCCCGAGGCCGAGGAGGTGGACGTCGAGGTCAACGCGAACGACCTGCGCATCGACGTGTTCCGCTCCTCCGGGCCGGGCGGGCAGAGCGTGAACACCACCGACTCAGCCGTCCGGATCACCCACCTGCCCACCGGCATCGTGGTCTCCTGTCAAAATGAGAAGTCCCAGCTGCAGAACAAGGAGCAGGCGCTGCGCATCCTGCGGGCCCGGCTGCTCGCCCACGCGCTCGAGCAGGCCAGCCAGGAGGCCTCGGACGTGCGCCGCAGCCAGGTGCGCACCGTGGACCGGTCGGAGCGGATCCGCACGTACAACTACCCGGAGAACCGGATTGCCGACCACCGGACCGGGTTCAAGGCCCACAACCTCGACCAGGTCCTGGACGGCGACCTCGACCCGGTGATCCAGTCGGCCGTGGACGCCGACCTGGCTGCGAAGCTGTCCGGCCAGGCGTGACCGGACTTCGCGCGGCGATCGCCGAGGCCGGCCGGCGGCTGGCCGCCGCGGGCGTGCCCTCAGCGCGCCACGACGCCGAGCAGCTCGCGGCCCACGTGCTCGGGGTGTCCCGGGTGGGGCTGCTGCAGCACGACGAGATCGACGCCGAGGCCTACCAGCGGCTGGTCGCCCGGCGGGTGCGGCGTGAGCCGCTGCAGCACATTCTCGGCTGGGCCGCGTTCCGGCACGTCGAGCTGGCGGTAGGCCCGGGCGTCTTCGTCCCCCGCCCCGAGACCGAGGTGGTCGCCGGCTGGGCGATCGACCGGGCCCGCGAGGTCGCCTCCACCGGCCGTCGTCCACTCGTCGTCGACCTGTGCACCGGGTCGGGGGCCATCGCCCTCGCGGTGGCCAGCGAGGTGCCCGATTCCGTCGTCCACGCGGTGGAGCTCGCCCCGGCGGCGCTGGTCTGGGCCGGCCGGAACCTGGCCGGCCGCTCGGTCGTCCTGCACGGGGGCGACGCCGTGGTCGCGCTGCCCGAGCTGGACGGCACCGTCGACGTCGTCGTCTCCAACCCGCCGTACATCCCCGACGACGGGCTGGTGCGCGACCCGGAGGTGCTCGAGCACGACCCGGCCGAGGCGCTGTGGGGCGGGGGGCCGGACGGGCTGGACCTGATGCGCGGCGTCGCCGCCGCGGCCGGCCGGCTGCTGCGCGACGGCGGCTGGCTGGTCGTGGAGCACGCGGACGTGCAGGGCGAGTCCGTGCCGGCTCTGGTCGCGGCCGGGGGAGGATGGGCCGACGTCATGGACCACCACGACCTGGCCGGTCGTGACCGGTTCTGCACCGCGAGGAGGACGGGACAGGTGACGACCGCGTGACCAGCCGGTTCGACTGCGACGACCCCGCCGAGCGGGTCCGTGGCCTGGAGCAGGCGGCGCAGGCGGCCCGCCGCGGTGAGCTGGTGGTGCTGCCGACCGACACCGTCTACGGCATCGGCGTGGACGCGTTCTCTCCTGGCGGGGTGGCGGCGCTGCTGGCCGCGAAGGGCCGCGGGCGGGACATGCCGGTGCCCGTGCTCGTCGGCTCCCCCCGCACCGTCGAGGGCCTGGCCACCGACATCACCGACGCCGGGCGGCGGCTGGTCGAGGCGTTCTGGCCGGGCGCGCTGACCCTCGTGGTGAACCAGCAGCCCTCCCTCGCCTGGGACCTCGGCGACACCGACGGCACGGTGGCGCTGCGGATGCCGCTGCACCCGGTGGCCATCGAGCTGCTGGTCATGGTCGGACCGATGGCCGTGAGCAGCGCGAACCGCAGCGGCGAGCTGCCGGCGACCACGTGCGACGAGGCGGTCGACCAGCTCGGCGACTCGGTGCGCGTCTACCTCGACGGGGGTCCGGCCGGCGACCCGGTGCCGTCGTCGATCGTCGACCTCACCGGTCCGGTCCCCCTGCTGCTCCGGTCCGGGGCGATCGACCTGGCGACTCTGCGCACCGTCGTCCCCGACCTGCAGGAGGTGCCGTGACCGACGGGTCGGTCTTCCGCGTCCTGCACGTGTGCACGGGCAACATCTGTCGCTCGCCGATGGCTCAGCAGATCATGCGGGCCGAGCTGGACCGCCACTTCGGCCCCGCGGGGGCAGCGGTGGAGGTGACCAGCGCCGGCACCTACGGCGGGCACGCGGGCCAGCCGATGCACGCGCCCGCGGCGGCCGTGCTGGCCGGGCTGGACTACCCGGTGGACGGATTTCGGGCGACCTGGCTGCGCGAGCCGCTCGTCAACGCCGCCGACCTGGTGCTCGTGGCGACGGCCGACCACCGCCGGGCGGTCCTGCAGCTGCAGCCGCGGGCCCTGCGGCGCACCTTCACGCTCAAGGAGCTGGCCCGGCTGGCCGGCGGGCTGGACCCACGGTCGCTGCCCGCCGCCGGGCCGGCGCAGCGGTTCGAGGTCCTGGTCGAGCTGGCCGAGGACCGCCGGGGGCTGGTGGCCGGCACCGGGCACTTCGACGACGACGTGGAGGACCCGTACGGCGGTCCGCCGGCGGCGTACCAGCAGGCCGCCGCGGAGATCCGGTCAGCGGTGCTGGCTGTTCTCGACCTGCTCTAGACGGCGGTCCGGGCTGCTCCGCGTCGTAGACTCGGCCGCGCCGCCGATCCGTCAGGGAGAAGATCATGACCGAGGTGCCCTTCTGGGGTCCCGACTTTGCCGAGCTCGAGCAAGAGGACCCGGAGATCGCGGCTGTGCTGCTCTCCGAGCTGGACCGGCTGCGGAGTGGCCTGCAGCTGATCGCCAGCGAGAACTTCACCTCGCCCGCCGTGCTCGCGGCACTCGGCTCGACCCTGTCGAACAAGTACGCCGAGGGCTATCCCGGACGCCGCTACTACGGCGGCTGCAGCGAGGTCGACAAGGCCGAGACGATCGGCATCGAGCGGGCCAAGGAGCTGTTCGGCGCGGAGCACGCCAACCTGCAGCCGCACTCCGGGGCCAGCGCGAACCTGGCCGCCTATGGCGCGTTCGTCAAGCCGGGCGAGACGGTGCTGGCCATGAGCCTGCCGCATGGCGGCCACCTGACCCACGGCGCCAAGGTCTCCTTCTCCGGCAAGTGGTTCAACCCCGTCCACTACGGCGTCTCGCCGACCACTGAGGACATCGACTACGACCAGGTCCGTGACCTGGCCCTCGAGCACCGCCCGCGGATGATCATCTGTGGCGGCTCGGCGATCCCGCGGCTGATCGACTTCGCTGCGTTCCGTTCGGTGGCCGACGAGGTCGGCGCGATCCTCATGGTGGACGCCGCGCACTTCATCGGCCTGGTCGCCGGCAAGGCGATCCCGAGCCCGGTGCCGTACGCCGACGTCGTCACGTTCACCACCCACAAGGTGCTGCGCGGCCCCCGCGGCGGGATGCTCGTGTCCAAGGCGGAGCACGCGGCCGCGCTGGACAAGGCGGTCTTCCCGATGATGCAGGGCGGCCCCCTCATGCACGCGGTCGCCGCCAAGGCGGTCGCGCTCAAGGAGGCCGCCACCCCGGCGTACCAGGCCTACACGCGTCAGGTGATCGCCAACTCCCAGGCGCTCACGTCGGGCCTGGCCGAGGAGGGCATGCGTCCGGTGACCGGCGGGACCGACACCCACCTGTCGCTCATCGACCTGCAGGGCCTCGGCGTCACCGGCGCCGACGCCGAGACGCGCTGCGACACCGCCGGCATCGTGCTGAACAAGAACGCCATCCCGTTCGACCCGCAGCCGCCGAGCATCGCCTCGGGCATCCGGGTGGGCACGCCGTCGGTGACCACGCAGGGCATGACCGAGACCGACATGAAGGAGATCGCCGGTCTGATCGGCCGGGCCGTGCGTGACTCCGACGGCTCGGCCGCGGCCGAGATCCGCGCGGTGGTGGGGACCCTGGTCTCCCGCCACCAGGCCTACCCCCGCGGGTAGCAGGCACGCGGGGTGCGCGAGTACCTGCTCACCACGTTCGTCGCGGCCGCGGTCACCTATCTGGTGGCCGGGCCGGTCCGGGCCGTCGCCGTCCGGTTCGGGGTGCTCGCCGAGGTGCGGGACCGGGACGTCCACGACGTGC
Organism: Actinomycetes bacterium; assembly: GCA_038252405.1. Classification (GTDB taxonomy): domain Bacteria; phylum Actinomycetota; class Actinomycetes; order Prado026; family Prado026; genus DATCDE01. The sequence continues at coordinate 77,791 of JBBSAJ010000001.1, forward strand.
CGATCCCCCGTCTCGGCGGGGTGGCCATGGTGGTCGGCCTGGGCGCGGCCCTGCTGGTCGCGAGCAAGATGCCCCTGCTGCGCAGCGTGTTCGCGACCGGGGACGAGCCCAAGGGCGTGCTGCTCGCCGCCGTGGTGATCTGCCTGATCGGCGTGGTGGACGACGTCTGGGGGCTGGACGCCATCACCAAGCTGGCCGGCCAGTCCCTGGCCGCCGGGCTCATGGCGTTGCAGGGCGTCCAGCTGCTGTGGCTGCCGGGGCCGGGGCAGACCATCGCGCTCGGACCCGCTGAGGGCACCCTGATCACCGTCCTGGTCGTCGTCGTGACGGTCAACGCGGTGAACTTCGTCGACGGCCTCGACGGTCTGGCCGCCGGCATCGTGGGGATCAGCGCGAGTGCGTTCTTCCTGTTCTCCTACCTGCTCTCGGTGCAGAACGCGATCGAGCGGGCGCTGACCCCCTCCCTCATCTCGGCGGTCCTCGCCGGGGTCTGCGCCGGGTTCCTCGTGCACAACTTCAACCCGGCCCGCATCTTCATGGGCGACTCCGGCTCGATGGTCATCGGTCTGCTGCTCGCCGCGTCGTCGATCACGCTCACCGGGCGGCTGGACCCGGCGTCGTACTCGGGTCTGAACCTGTTCCCCACCCTGCTGCCGCTGCTGCTTCCGTTCGCCGTCCTGGCCGTGCCGTTCCTGGACCTGGTGCTGGCCGTGGTGCGGCGGACCAGGGCCCGGCGCTCGCCGTTCGCCGCCGACAAGCAGCACCTGCACCACCGGCTGCTGGAGATCGGCCACTCGCACCGCCGGGCGGTCCTGATCATGTACGGCTGGACCGCGCTGCTGGCCTACCTCGCCGTGGGGCTGGCGTTCCTGCCGACCTGGCTGGCGCTGACCCTCGCGGCGGTCGCGTTCGCCGCGCTCGTGGTCGTCGTCCGTGGTCCGCGGCGGGCCGCGCGAGCCGCGGCGGGGCGGGTCGGCCGCGGATAGCGGTAGCCTCCTAGACCATGCACGAGCACGACGCCTCGATCCTGCGCGCCGCCCTGATCCCGACCGTGGTGGTGGGGCTGCTGGCCGTGGTCGTCGCGGCGTTCGTCGGCGGGGGCAAGGCGGCGCTCGGCGCCGCCCTCGGCGTGCTCGTCGTCGTGGTGTTCTTCACGGTGGGCCTGGTCGTGGTCGGGCGGGCCTCGCGGGTCTCGGCGTACGCGGCCATGAACGCCGCGATCCTGACCTACCTGGTCAAGATCGGGGTGCTGTTCGCGTTCATCGTGGCGTTCAAGGACACCACGCTCTTCGACACCAAGGTGTTCGGCCTGACGATCGTCGTGTGCACCCTGGTCTGGACCGGGTTCGAGGTCCGCGGGTTCACCAGGCTGCAGATCCTCTACGTGGACCCGAAGGACGCCGACCGCCACTAGGCCGCCGCGCGGGTGTTCAGACGGGATCCCGATTTCCGGCCGTCACCCGGCCGCTGATAGGGTCGGCCGCGATGGAAGGGGAGCGCCAGGACGCCCCGCGGACGAGTTCCTCGACCGCGAACGCTGCCTGGTCGATCATCAGCTATCTGCTCTCAGGCATCCTCGTCTGGGGTGGTCTGGGGTGGTTGATCGACCGGTGGCGCGGGGGTGGCCCGGTCTTCTTTCCCATCGGCGTCCTGGTGGGCGTCGTCGCAGCCTTGTATCTCGTGTTCGTCCGCATCCACAGCACGGACGGTCAATGACGACCGCCACCCGGAGGTACTCCGCGTGATCAGCGCCGCCGCCGTCACCCTCTCCGAGGGGGGCTGCCACCTCGGGTCCGGATGCGGGTTCCCGGCCCCCGACGCCGGAATCTTCCAGTTCGATCCCTACGCGTCCTTCACCCTGTTCGGGATCACCTTCGACATCACCAAGTCGTCGCTGCTGGTGATCCTCGGGGCGGCCCTGATCGTCGTGTTCTTCCTGGTGGCCTTCGCCCGGCCGCGGCTCGTGCCGCGTCCCGTGCAGAACGTCGGCGAGATGGGCTACCTGTTCATCCGGGACCAGATCGCCCGCGACGTCATCGGCAAGGAGGGGGACAAGTTCGTCCCGTTCCTCGGGTCGCTGTTCTTCTTCGTCTGGATCATGAACATCTTCGGGATCATCCCGCTGGCGCAGTTCCCGCCGATGTCCCGGTTCGCGTTCCCGGTGACCCTCGCGGTGATGGTCTGGGTGCTCTACATGTACCTCGGGCTGAAGCACCAGGGGCCGGTCAAGTTCTTCACGAACATGATGTTCCCGCCCGGGATCCCCAAGCCGATCTACGTGATCCTCGCGCCGATCGAGCTGATCTCGAACATCCTGGTCCGGCCGTTCACGCTCGCCGTCCGTCTGTTCGCCAACATGTTCGCGGGGCACCTGCTGCTCACGGTGTTCACCGTGGGCGCCTGGTACCTGCTCTCGCCGTCCCTGATCGGGGCCCTCGGCTCGGCGACCTCGTTCCTCGTGACGGTCATCCTCACCGGGTTCGAGATGCTGATCCAGGCCTTGCAGGCGTTCATCTTCACCCTGCTCACCGCCGTCTACATCTCCGGTTCGCTGCACGCCGAGCACTGACGCGCAGCATCGCTTCACCCCGCCCCCCGTCGGAACAGCCGGCGGGGACGACACGAAGGACACGCAATGATCAACCTCCTCGCCGCGATCAGCGGCTCGATCGGCTCGATCGGGTACGGCCTCGCGGCCATCGGCCCCGGCATCGGCATCGGCATCATCTTCGGCCAGGGTGTCCAGGCGATCGCCCGGCAGCCGGAGGCCTACGGCGTGATCCGGCAGAACATGCTGCTGGGCTTCGCGCTGGCCGAGGCGCTGGCCCTCATCGGCTTCGTGGTCCCGTTCGTCTACGGCACCTGACCGAGGCCGCAGCCATCACCACGAAGGGCGGAGCCACGTGATCCACCTCGCGAGCGAAGCGACCAACCCCAACGTCCTGCGGTTGCCGTTGGACGAGCTCATCATCGGCACGGTCGCCTTCTTCATCGTGTTCTTCGTGCTGGCCAAGTTCGCCTTCCCGAACATCAAGAAGACCCTGGCCGAGCGGGTCGACAAGATCGAAGGTGGCATGGCCCGGGCCGACCAGGCCCAGGCCGAGGCGAACGCGCTGCTCGAGCAGTACCGGCAGCAGCTCGCGCAGGCTCGCAACGAGGCGGCCGAGATCCGGGCCCAGGCCCAGGCCGACCGGCAGGCCATCGTCGAGCAGGCGCGGGTCGAGGCGACGGCGGCGGCCGAGCAGGTCACCGCACGGGCGCAGGCGCAGCTCGCGGCCGACCAGCAGCAGATGCGCACCGACCTCATCCGTGAGGTCGGGTCGCTCTCGGTGAACCTCGCGGGCAAGATCGTCGGCGAGTCGCTGACCGACGACGCCCGGGTCAGCGCGACGGTAGACCGGTTCATCGTCGACCTCGAGCAGCTGTCCACCTCCACGGCGGAGCCGGTCTGATGCTCGGGGCCAGCCGACGTTCCCTCGACGAGGCCCGCGAGGCGCTGACCGCGCGCTCGCAGGCCGACGGCACCGCGGGCTATCCCAAGCTGGCCACCGAGCTGTTCTCGGTGGCCCGGCTGCTCGACGACAACCTCGAGCTGCGGCGGGTGCTGTCCGACAGCGGCACCGACCTCGGCCGGCGCAGCGCGCTGGTCAAGGAGCTGTTCACCGGGAAGCTGACGGGGGGCGCCGTCGAGGTCGTCGTGGACGTCGTCGGGCGGCGCTGGTCGGAGGCCAACGACCTCGCCGACGCCGTTGAGGCGCTGGGCGCCCAGGCGCTGTTCCTGGCGGCGGAGGCGGACGGCAGCCTCGACACCGTCGAGGACGAGCTGTACCGCCTGTCGCGGGTCGCCCAGGGCAGCGTGGAGCTGCGGACCACGATGTCCGACCGCTGGCTGCCGGCCGAGCGCAAGGTTGCGGTCGTGCGCGACCTGCTCGGCGGACGGGTGGCCGCGGCCACCCAGGTCGCCGTGGAGCAGGTGGTGGCCAGCCCGCGTGGCCGCCGGCTCGAGGACGCCCTGACCGAGCTGGCCCGGCTGGCCTCCGACCGTCACGGCGAGGTCATGGCCGAGGTGCACGTGGCCACCCCGATGACCGGCGAGCAGCCGGCCCGGCTGGCGGCCGCGCTGACCCGGATCTACGGCCGACCGGTCCGCATCGCCCAGGTCGTCGAGCCCGACCTGATCGGCGGGGTGAGGGTCGTCGTCGGTGACGAGGTCATCGACGGCACCGTCGCCCGCAGGCTCGAACAGGCCCGGCAGCAGCTGGCCTGATGACCCCGTCCACCACGACCATGACCCGAACCGATCGCCCGGGGCACACACGGGCGCCGAGCAAGAGAGCAGGGAAGCAATGGCCGAGCTGACGATCCGTCCGGACGAGATCCGGGCCGCGATCGAGCGGAACGTCGAGGCGTACGCGCCCGAGACCGCTCGCGAGGAGGTCGGGCGGGTCATGGAGACCGGCGACGGCATCGCCCGCGTCGAGGGCCTGCACTCGGCCATGACGAACGAGCTGCTGGAGTTCGAGGGTGGCCTGCTCGGCCTGGCCCTGAACCTCGACATCCGCGAGATCGGCGTCGTGCTGCTCGGCGACGGGTCGAAGATCGAAGAGGGGCAGGCGGTCCGCCGGACCGGCGAGATCCTCTCGGTCCCGGTCGGCGACGGCTACCTCGGCCGGGTCGTCGACCCGCTGGGCAACCCGATCGACGGCAAGGGCGAGATCGTCGCCGAGACCCGCCGGGCCCTGGAGCTGCAGGCGCCGTCCGTCGTGCAGCGGCAGCCGGTGAAGGAGCCGATGCAGACCGGCATCAAGGCGATCGACGCGATGACCGCGATCGGCCGTGGTCAGCGGCAGCTGATCATCGGCGACCGGCAGACAGGCAAGACCGCGGTCGCGATCGACACGATCATCAACCAGCGGGGCAACTGGGCCTCCGGTGACCCGACCCGCCAGGTCAAGTGCATCTACGTGGCCATCGGGCAGAAGGGGTCCACGATCGCGGCGGTCCGCGGCGCGCTCGAGGACGCCGGCGCGATGGACTACACCACCATCGTTGCGGCCCCGGCGTCCGACCCGGCCGGCTTCAAGTACCTCGCCCCGTACACGGGTTCTGCCATCGGCCAGCACTGGATGTATCAGGGCCAGCACGTCCTGATCATCTTCGACGACCTGTCCAAGCAGGCCGAGGCCTACCGCGCTGTCTCACTGCTGCTGCGCCGGCCGCCGGGCCGCGAGGCCTACCCCGGGGACGTCTTCTACCTGCACTCCCGGCTGCTCGAGCGCTGCGCGAAGCTGTCCGAGGACATGGGCGGCGGCTCCATGACCGGCTTGCCGATCATCGAGACCAAGGCCAACGACGTGTCGGCGTACATCCCGACCAACGTCATCTCGATCACCGACGGCCAGTGCTTCCTCGAGTCGGACCTGTTCAACTCCGGCGTCCGGCCGGCGATCAACGTCGGGATCTCGGTCTCCCGGGTCGGTGGCTCGGCGCAGGTCAAGGCCATGCGGAAGGTGGCCGGCCGGCTGCGCCTGGAGCTCGCCCAGTACCGCGAGCTCGAGGCGTTCTCGGCGTTCGGCTCCGACCTGGACGCCGCGTCGAAGGCGCAGCTGGAGCGCGGTGCTCGGCTGGTCGAGCTGCTCAAGCAGCCCCAGTACACGCCGTTCCCGATGGAGCAGGAGGTCGTCTCGGTGTGGGCCGGCACGACCGGCAAGCTGGACGAGGTGCCGGTCGAGGACGTCCGCCGCTTCGAGTCGGAGTTCCTGGAGTTCCTCGGCCGTGAGGGCGCCGGAGTGCTGGCGGCGATCGCGTCGTCCAAGGACCTCCCCGACGAGACGGTCGGCCTGCTCGAGCGGGCCATGACGGCGTTCAAGGCGCAGTTCACGACCAGCTCGGGCGAGCTGCTGGTCAAGGACGAGCCGGTCGCGGCCCTGACGGAGGAGGACGTCGACCACGAGAAGATCACCCGTCGCGTCCGCCAGGCCTGATGCCGGGTCCAGTGAAGGAAGGGGTCTGATCGCATGGGAGCCCAGCTGCGGGTCTACCGCCGCCGGATCCGCTCGGTGCAGTCGACCAAGAAGATCACCAAGGCGATGGAGCTCATCGCCGCGTCGCGGATCGTCAAGTCGCAGCAGCGGCTGGACGCCGCCCGGCCATACACCCGGGAGCTCGTGCGGGCCATCACGGCTGCCGTCTCGCACGCCGCGATGGTGGGCAACCATCCACTGACCGCGCAGGCGCGGCTGCGGCAGCGGGCCGCCGTCCTGGTGATCAGCTCCGACCGTGGGCTGGCCGGCGCCTACGCGTCCAACGCCATCAAGGAGGGCGAGGCGCTCACCAACCTGCTGCGGGCCGAGGGCAAGGATGTCGTGCCCTTCCTCGTGGGGCGTAAGGCGGTCAACTTCTACCGGTTCCGCAACCGCGAGGTCCGCCAGTCGTGGACCGGCTTCACCGAGGCGCCGCAGTACCACCATGCGCAGGAGATCGCCGCTGCGCTGCTCGAGCTGTTCCTGCTGCGCACCGAGGACGGCGGCGCCGACGAGATCCACATCGTGGGCACCCAGTTCGTCAACACCGTCGTGCAGCGGACGTCGGCGAACCGGGTGCTCCCGCTGGAGGTCGTCGAGGAGGTCGTGCCCCTCGGTGTCCCCGACGCGGACGCCGACCCGCACCTGCCGGGCCGCCAGGAGCGCGAGATCTTCCCGCTGTACGACTTCGAGCCGTCGGCCGACGCCGTGCTGGACGCGCTGCTGCCCCGGTACGTGGCGAACGTCATCTACACCACGCTGCTGAACAGCGCGGCGTCGGAGCACGCAGCCCGTCGGCGGGCGATGAAGTCCGCCACGGACAACGCCGAAGAGCTCATCCGGTCGCTGACCCGCCAGGCCAACCAGGCCCGGCAGTCGGAGATCACCCAGGAGATCAGTGAGATCGTCGGTGGCGCGGACGCGCTCGCCGCAGCCGCAGCAGGGAGTGAGTGAGACCATGACCGCCACGACTGACGCCCCGAGCACCGCGCAGGCCGCCCCCGGGGTCGGCCGGGTCGCCCGGGTCACCGGCCCCGTCGTCGACGTCGAGTTCCCCGTCGAGTCGATGCCCGAGCTGTTCAACGCTCTGCACGTCGACATCGCGCTGGGCTCCGTGCACGTCGAGGGGGAGACGGTCCACACCCTCACCCTCGAGGTGGCCCAGCACATCGGCGACAACATGGTGCGCGCCATCTCGATGCAGCCCACCGACGGCCTGGTGCGGGGCACGCTGGTGCACGACACCGGCGGCCCGATCACGGTGCCGGTCGGCGACGTGACCAAGGGCCACGTGTGGAACACGCTGGGCAAGCCGCTGGACGTGCCCGAGTCGTCCCTGGAGATCACCGAGCGGTGGGGGATCCACCGGCAGGCGCCGCCGTTCGACCAGCTGGAGAGCAAGACCGAGGTCTTCGCCACCGGCATCAAGGTCATCGACCTGCTGACGCCCTACGTCAAGGGCGGCAAGATCGGCCTGTTCGGCGGCGCCGGCGTGGGCAAGACCGTTCTCATCCAGGAGATGATCTACCGGGTGGCCGAGGAGTTCGGCGGCGTCTCGGTGTTCGCGGGTGTCGGGGAGCGCACCCGTGAGGGCAACGACCTGTTCCTGGAGATGTCCGAGTCCGGCGTCCTGGAGAAGACCGCGCTGGTGTTCGGCCAGATGGACGAGCCACCGGGCACCCGGCTGCGGGTCGCGCTGTCCGCGTTGACGATGGCGGAGTACTTCCGCGACGTCCAGAAGCAGGACGTGCTGCTGTTCATCGACAACATCTTCCGGTTCACCCAGGCCGGCTCGGAGGTGTCCACCCTGCTCGGCCGGATGCCGTCCGCGGTGGGCTACCAGCCGACGCTGGCCGACGAGATGGGCCAGCTTCAGGAGCGGATCACCTCGACCCGCGGCCACTCGATCACCTCGCTGCAGGCGATCTACGTGCCGGCGGACGACCTGACCGACCCGGCGCCGGCGACGACCTTCGCGCACCTGGACGCCACGACGGTGCTCTCCCGGCCGATCTCGGAGAAGGGCATCTACCCGGCGGTCGACCCGCTCGACTCGAACTCGCGGATCCTCGACCCGCGCTACGTCGGTGAGGAGCACTACGCGGTGGCCGCGCGGGTCAAGGAGATCCTGCAGCGGTACAAGGACCTGCAGGACATCATCGCGATCCTCGGCATCGACGAGCTGGGCGAGGAGGACAAGGTCCTGGTCAACCGGGCCCGCCGGATCGAGCGTTTCCTGTCCCAGAACATGTTCGTGGCCGAGGCGTTCACCGGTCAGCCGGGCGTGTTCGTCCCGATCGAGGAGACCGTCGCCTCCTTCAAGGCGCTGGCCAGCGGCGAGTACGACCACCTGCCCGAGCAGGCGTTCTTCATGTGCGGTGGCATCGAGGACGTCGAGGCGAACGCGAAGAAGCTGGCCGGCTGACATGGCCGAGCTCAACGTCAAGATCGTCGCGGCCGACCGGCAGATCTGGCAGGGCCCGGCCACGATGGTCGTGGTCAAGACGGTCGAGGGCGAGATCGGCATCATGCCCGGACACGAGCCGGTGCTGGCCCTCCTCGTCGACGGGGTCGTCCGGGTCCACCTGGTGGACGGTGAGCGGCAGATCGCCGCCGTCCACCAGGGGTTCTTCTCGGTGGACTCCGACAATGTCGCGATCCTGGCCGAGACCGCCGAGCTCGCGTCCGAGATCGACGTCAAGCGGGCCGAGGCGGCGCTGGAGCGGGCGAAGGCCGCGGGGGAGACCGACGAGGCGGCGGTGCAGCGGGCCGAGGTCCGGCTCCGCGCAGCCGCCCACCCCGTCCCGCACACCTAATCCGCATGAAGGGCACCTTCTGTGCGCACTGCCGCACAAAGGCGCCCTTCATCGGTGCGGCATGAGGGGTGGACTGTTGCGGCCTTGCGCACAGAAGGTGCCCTTCATGCAAGAAGGGGGTGGGGGTCAGGTGCGGGTGGCGCCGGGCTGCCAGAGCACGTCGCCGTCGCCTCCTGCCGCCGGGGTGTTGGCCACCCGGGACAGGATGAACAGCAGGTCCGAGAGCCGGTTGAGGTAGCGCGCGGTCAGCGGGTTCATGGTGTCCGCGTACGTCTCCAACGCCGTCCAGGTCGAACGTTCGGCGCGGCGGACCACCGTGCGAGCCACGTGCAGCAGCGCCGTCCCCGCCGTGCCGCCCGGCAGCACGAACGAGCGCAGCGTGGGCAGCGGCTCGTTGTAGGTGTCGCAGGCGCGCTCGAGCCGGTCGACGTACTCGGGTTCGACCCGCAGCGGCGGGAACTTCGGGTCCGGGACGACGGGCGTGCACAGGTCGGCGCCCACGTCGAACAGCTCGTTTTGGATCCGCAGCAGCAGCGCGCGGACGGCGTCGGGCAGCCCGCCCAGGGCCAGCGCCACCCCGAGGGCGGTGTTCGCCTCGTCCACGTCGGCGTAGGCCACCAGCCGGGGGTCGGTCTTGGACGTGCGGCTCAGGTCGCCGAGTGCGGTGGTGCCGTCGTCGCCGGTGCGGGTGTAGATGCGCGTGAGGTTGACCACGCCACGAGCCTAAGCCTCGGCCGGACCCGGCCGCCCTACCCTGGCCTGGTGGAGCGGTTGCGGGTCGAGGGCGGGGTGCGGCTCGCGGGCGAGGTCAGCGTCGCCGGGGCCAAGAACAGCGTGCTCAAGCTGATGGCCGCGACCCTGCTGGCGCAGGGCACCTCGACCCTGCACGAGGTGCCCGACATCGTCGACGTCGAGATCATGGCCGAGCTGCTGCGCCGGCTCGGCTGCACCGTCACCCACGACCGGGCCGCCGCGACCGTGTCCATCGACGTCCCGGAGCGGCTGGGGCACCAGGCCGACTACGACCTGGTCCGCCGGATGCGGGCCTCCATCTGCGTCCTGGGGCCGCTGGTGGCCCGCTGCGGGCAGGCGGACGTCGCCCGGCCCGGAGGGGACGCCATCGGGGTCCGGCCGCTTGACCTGCACGTGGACGGGCTGGTGCGGCTCGGGGCGACCGTCGAGACCGAGCACGGCTACATCGTGGCCAAGGCGCCGTCCGGGCTGGTCGGGGCGCCGATCTGGCTGGACTTCCCCAGCGTCGGCGCCACCGAGAACCTGCTGATGGCCGCGGTCCTCGCCACGGGCACCACGGTGATCGACAACGCGGCCCGGGAGCCGGAGATCGTCGACCTGTGCCACCTGCTCACCGCCATGGGGGCGCGCATCGGCGGGGCGGGCAGCTCCACCCTGGAGGTGGAGGGGGTGCCGAGCCTGTACCCGGCCGAGCACACCACCGTGCCGGACCGCATCGTGGTCGGCACCTGGGCGATCGCCGCGGTGATGACCAGGGGCGACGTCACGGTCCGCAACGCCCGCCCGGAGCACCTGGAGATGGTGCTGGACAAGCTGTCCAGCACCGGCGCGCAGATCGACCGGCTGGACGACGGCGTGCGGGTGGCGTGCGAGCGCCGCCCGAGCGCGGTGGACGTCGTCACCCTGCCGTACCCCGGGTTCCCGACCGACCTGCAGCCGATGCTGCTGGCGCTGAACGCCGTCGCGGACGGCTCGGCCATGGTCACCGAGAACGTCTACGAGGCGCGCTTCGTGTTCGTGGACGAGCTGCAGCGGCTGGGCGCCGACATCCGCACCGACGGTCACCACGCCGTGGTCCGGGGCAGGGAGCGGCTGTCCGGGGCGCCGGTGCGGGCGACCGACATCCGGGCCGCGGCGGGCCTGGTCCTCGCCGGGCTGGTGGCCGACGGCGTGACGACGGTGGGCGAGGTGCACCACCTGGACCGCGGCTACCCCGACTTCGACGCTCAGCTGCGTGCCCTGGGCGCCGACGTCCGCCGCGAGCCGGACCCGCTGGGCGCGGTCGGCTGACCGCGCACGACACCGAGCCGCGCTCGCTGGTCGTCGGAGAGCGGCTTCACGGCCTCGCGCAGGGTCACCCCGGAGACCCGGGACACTCGCGGCACCAGCCACGCCACGACCTCGTCGGGCCGGGTCCGGGCCGTCTCCCGGAGCACCCAGCCGATGGCCTTGCGGATGAAGAACTCCTTCTCGTCGAGCATCCGGTCGGCGTGCCGAGCGAACCGGGAGAAGTCCCCGCCGTCACGCAGCAGCTTGAGCTCGGCGAGCAGTGCCGCCCGCCGCACCCAGAAGTCGTCGTCGGCCGCCCATCGGTCCAGCGTCGCGCCGACGACGGCGTCGTCCGGTGCCGCCCGAACGATCCGGCCGGCGACGTCGGCAGCCAGCCCGTCGACCAGGGCCCAGGTCTTCGACTCCCGCACGAGGCGTTCGACCCGACCCAGGTCGGCCGGGGAGAGTCGGTCCGGATACCGGTCGAGCACCTCGACCGCCAGCATCCGCCGCTCGTGCACCGGCGCCGACCACAGCGCCTCGACCAGTCGGACGACGTCGTCATGCCCCAGATCCGGGCGGCTGCCCTGCAGCCGGACGGCGGCCGCCCGGATCGCGGGCACCGACGTGCCGAAGTGCTCGAGCGAGCTCCTCAGGTAGGCCCGCTCCGTGGCGGCCCGCTCCGGCCCGCCCGCGGTCCGCAGCTCCTGCTCCAGCTCAGGGACGAGCGCAGTGACGTCCTCCCTGGCGGTTGGTCCGCTCAACCTAGGCTCCGGCCGGTGGGGGTTGCAGCAGCTCGCGGGCACGCTGTGCGTCACCGGGGAAGACCAGCACCCGCGGACCGGACTGGGTCACCGCGAGCGTCGCGCGCAGCCCGGCCTGCTCGAGGGCCTGGCGCTGCCGCTCACCCTCCGGGTAGTCGGGCGGGGCGGCCACCGGGACGAGCAGTCCGTAGTCCGAGGGATCGCCCGGTCGCACCGGCCGGGCGACCAGCGAGCCGCCGTGCCCGAAGGCCCAGCGCAGCAACAGCACGAGCAGGCCGAGCCCGCCGAACGCCAGCAACGGCCCGAAGGCGTACGAGTAGGCGTTCCAGCTGGCCACGTCACCAGTGTGGCCCGCCCCGCGAGAGCCGGCACCCCAGCGCCAGGGTCGCCAGCGGGGCCGGGTGATGGGGCTGCGGATGGTCGCCGCGGGTGATCTCGGCCGCAGGACCGGGCGGGGCCTCGACCACTACGGCGGGTGAGCCGGACGCGCGCCCTGCGTGTCGCGCCCCCCGAGGCCGAAGCAGCCCCTAGCCTGTCGGCACCACAGTCGGTGGCGGTCCCTTCCCCTCCCGGCGACCCGCTGGCTCGCGGGTCGCTCGGTGTGTGGCCGCCCCCGGAGGGAGAGGCCATGCGGGACGCAGGTGCGGGTTCGTCGCCGAGCGTGGATCTCCGGCTGCCCGAGCGGCTGGACGTGTCGACCGTGGCGTCGGTCCGAGACGCGCTGGGCTGTGCCCTGGCGGCCAGCCCCACGGGTGACGTCGTGGCGGACGTCTCCTTGGTCGAGGTCGTGGACGCCGTCGGGCTCGGGCTGCTGGTCACCACGCACCGCACCTGCGTCCGGCTGGGCGGACGGCTCGTCCTCGTCGACCCCCAGCCGCGGCTGCTGCGGCTGCTGGCGGTCACCCGGCTGCACCGGGTGCTCTACCTCGACCGGGAGGCCGCCGCCCGCGGGGCGGCCACCGCCTGACCCGACGCCGGTTACCGCTCAGTAGGCTCGTCTGGTGGGACGACGCGTGAGGGGTGCTCGCCATGAGCGGTGACCGGGACAAGCCGTGGGTCATGCGGACGTACGCGGGGCACTCCTCGCCGGCGGCGTCCAACGCGCTGTACCGGCGCAACCTGGCCAAGGGGCAGACCGGGCTGTCGGTGGCCTTCGACCTGCCCACCCAGACCGGCTACGACCCGGACGACGCCCTGGCCCGTGGCGAGGTCGGCAAGGTCGGCGTCCCGGTCAGCCACCTCGGCGACCTGCGCGGGCTGTTCGACGGCATCCCGCTGGGCGAGATGAACACGTCGATGACCATCAACGCGACCGCCATGTGGCTGCTCGCGCTGTACCAGGTCAGCGCCGAGGAGCAGGGCGTCGACCCGGCCGTGCTGCAGGGCACCACCCAAAACGACATCGTCAAGGAGTACCTGTCGCGGGGCACCTACGTCTTCCCGCCTGCGCCCTCGATGCGGCTGACCACGGACCTCATCGCGTACACGGTCAACCACCTGCCCAAGTGGAACCCGATCAACATCTGCAGCTACCACCTGCAGGAGGCCGGTGCCACGACGGTCCAGGAGATCGCCTACGCGCTGTCGACCGCGACCGCCGTGCTGGACGCCGTCCGCGACTCGGGGCAGGTCCCGCCCGAGCGGTTCGGCCAGGTGGTCGAGCGGATCTCGTTCTTCGTCAACGCCGGGGTGCGGTTCGTCGAGGAGCTGTGCAAGATGCGGGCCTTCGTGGTGCTGTGGGACGAGCTGACCCAGGAGCGCTACGGGGTCGTCGACGCGAAGCAGCGGCGGTTCCGGTACGGCGTCCAGGTGAACTCACTCGGCCTGACCGAGGCCCAGCCGGAGAACAATGTGCAGCGGATCGTGCTGGAGATGCTCGGGGTCACCCTGAGCAGGGACGCCAGGGCCCGCGCCATCCAGCTGCCCGCGTGGAACGAGGCGCTGGGCCTGCCCCGGCCGTGGGACCAGCAGTGGTCGCTGCGCATGCAGCAGGTGCTGGCCTACGAGTCGGACCTGCTGGAGTACGACGACCTGTTCGCCGGCTCGCACGTCGTGGCGGCCAAGACCGCGGAGCTGGTGGCCGCGGCGCGCGCCGAGATGGCCACGGTGGAGCAGCTGGGCGGCGCGGTGGTCGCCATCGACAGCGGCTACATGAAGCACGAGCTGGTCGCGGCGCACGCGGCCCGGCGGGCCCGCATCGAGTCCGGGCAGGACGTGGTCGTCGGGGTCAACCAGTTCACCTCGACCGAGCCCAACCCGCTCACGGCGGACCTGCCGGCCGCGATCCAGACCATCGACCCGGCGGTCGAGCAGCACGCGGTCGACGCGTTGGGGGAGTGGCGGGCGGCGCGGGACGCCGACGAGGTGGCGGCCGCGCTGGCCGAGCTGCGCAGCGTGGCGGCGGGCACCGCGAACCTGATGCCGGCGACCCTGCGCTGCGCCACGGCGGGCGTCACCACGGGGGAGTGGGCCGGCGCGCTGCGCGCGGTCTTCGGGGAGTATCGGGCCCCCACCGGGGTGGCCGGCGTCGTGGGCATGTCGACGGCGAGCGACGAGCTGGTCGCCGTCCGGGAGGCCGTGCGGCGCACCGGGCAGGAGCTCGGTGGGAAGCTGCGGCTGCTGGTCGCCAAGCCCGGCCTGGACGGGCACTCGAACGGGGCCGAGCAGATCGCGGTACGCGCCAGGGACGCCGGCTTCGAGGTGGTCTACCAGGGCATCCGGTTGACCCCCGAGCAGATCGTCGCGGCCGCGGTCGCCGAGGACGTGCACTGCGTCGGGATCTCGATCCTGTCCGGCTCGCACCTGCAGCTGGTCCCGGAGATCGTCCAGGGGCTGCGGGCCGAGGGGCTCGTGGACGTCGCGGTGGTCGTGGGCGGCATCATCCCGGACGCCGACGCCGAGCAGCTCACCGCGCAGGGCGTGGCCGAGGTGTTCACCCCGAAGGACTTCGACATCACGGCGGTCATGGGGCGCATCGTCGAGCAGATCCGGCGGGCACACGGACTGCAGCCGCTGCTCGAGGGTGTCGGGCGCTGACCCGCGCTCAGTCCTCCGGGGGGTGCTCCTCGGTCGTCGGCTCGGTGGTCGGCTCGGTGGTCGGCTCCACCACGCGCTCGACCGTGTGCACGGCTGCAGGTGGCTCGCCGGCCGGCATCACACCGGGTGGGAACCCGACCCAGCCGTAGCGCTGGACGTGGTCGTCCAGCCGTTCCAACGCCGCCTGCACCGCTCCCGGCTCACCGCCGCTGCGCTGCTCGCCGTAGTACGCGGCGCCGAGGTCGGCGAGCAGCCGGCTGGCATCGCGGCGCACCTGCCACTCGTCCAGCGCCTGCTGGCCGTGGGCCAGGGCGCTCTGCGCCTCCCGCACGACCTGCTGCGCTGCGGTCTTGGCCCGCTCGACGAGCTCCTCGTCCCACTTCTTCGCGGTGTTCATGACCTCAGGGTAGGCCCGGACCGACTGGTGGGGCACCGGTCGTTCGACCCGCCGACGTCCGGTCAGACCTCCTCCCGGCGCTGCCAGCGGAAGCCGCGCAGGGCGAGGACGACGCCGACCACAGCCCACACGGTCAGCACGGCGGCCACCTTCCCCAGCTCCCAGCTGCCGGCCGGCTCCTGCCTGGCGAAGGACTCGGGCAGGAACACCGAACGCATCCCCTGGCACAGCCACTTGAGCGGGAAGAACGAGGACGCCACCTGCATCCAGTGCGGCAGCTGGGAGAACACGAAGAAGACGCCGGAGGTGAACTGCAGCACCAGGACGATCGGGGTGACCAGCGCGTTCGCCGTCCGGCCGGAGCGGACCGCGCCGGACATTGCGATCCCGAGCGACACGCACACGACCAGCCCGAGGGCGCTCACCCACAGCAAGGTGAACCACTGGGTGGCGGTGGCCGGCGGGCTGACGTCGAACAGCGCGGCCCCGATGAGCAGCAGCAGCACGACCTGACCGACGTAGCCGACCAGGACGACGCCGAACTTGCCGAGGAAGTAGGCGGCGGCCGGCATCGGGGTGCCGCGCAGCCGCTTGAGGGTGCCGTCGTCGCGCTCCATCGGGATCGCGAACGCGAGCTGCTGGAAGCCGCTGTAGACCAGGCCGGAGGCGATCATCCCGGCCAGGAAGTACTGCGCGAACGTGACGCTGCTGCCTTTGAAGACCGGGCCGGAGAAGACCGTGCCGAACACGAGCAGCAGCAGCATCGGGAACGAGAAGGTGAAGATCACCGTCTCGCGGCCACGGAAGAACGACTTGAGCTCGAGGAGGAACCGCTGCCAGCCGATGCTGCTGGTGCCCGGCAGGCGCGTGCTGGTGCTCATGGCGCCTCGTCGGACTCGGACGGCTGGGCCCCGACCAGCGTCAGGTAGACGTCCTCGAGGGTGGGTCGGCGGACGGCCAGCTCGGGGATCTCGCCGTCGAAGTGTGCCGCCAGCTCCTGCACGAACCGGGTGGGCTCGGAGGTCCGGGCCTCGCGGGGCTCACCGTCGCTCCAGGAGACCAGCGCCTTCGCCGTGCGGCGTCCGCCGAGGGTGGCGGGGTCGCCCAGAGCGGCGATGCGGCCGTCGACGATGACGGCGACCCGGTCGGCCAGGTGTTCGGCCTCCTCGAGGTAGTGCGTGGTCAGCAGGATGGTCGCGCCGTCGACCCGTAACGAGGCGATCAGGTCCCAGAACTCCCGCCGGGCCTCCGGGTCGAACCCGGTGGTCGGCTCGTCCAGGAACAGCAGCTCGGGGCGGCCGATGATGCCGAGCGCGACGTCCAGCCGCCGGCGCTGGCCGCCGGACAGGTCGGTCACCTTCGACCGGCGCTTCTCGGTCAGCCCCACCGCGGCGATCACCTGGTCGGGGTCGCGGGGGTTCGGGTAGTACGTCGAGAAGTGCCCTACGACCTCGTCCACCCTGAGGTCGGCGAGGTCGGCGGCGGACTGCAGCACGATGCCGATCCGGGCCCGCCAGGCCGGCGTGGGATGGGACGGGTCCTCCCCGAGCACACGCACCGTGCCGGCGTCGGCGTGCCGGTACCCCTCCAGGATCTCGACCGTCGTCGTCTTGCCGGCGCCGTTCGGACCGAGCAGCGCGAAGCACTCGCCGGGGTCGATCGCCAGGTCGATGCCGTCGACCGCCTGGGTGTCCCCGTAGGCCTTGCGCAGGGAGCTCACCCGGATCGCTGACTCGGCCATGGCTCGATCGTGTCCGGCCTGGCCCGCTCGGTCAACGGGGCTGGCGCGGCGCCCGGCCGGCGGCCTCAGAACAGCCGCAGGCCGGGGTCGTCGTGCCCGCGCAGGGCGTCGTAATCGACGGTCAGGCACTCGATCCCGCGGTCGGTGGCCAGCACCCGGGCCTGTGCCTTGATCTCCTGTGCTGCGAAGACGCCGCGGACCGGCGCGAGGAGCGGGTCCCGGTTGAGCAGCTCGAGGTAGCGGGTCAGCTGCTCCACGCCGTCGATCTCGCCGCGCCGCTTGACCTCGACCGCGACCGTCGCGCCGGCGGCGTCCCGGCAGAGCAGGTCGACCGGGCCGATGGCGGTCGGGTACTCACGACGAACCAGCCGCCAGCCGGCGCCGAAAGTCTCGACATGGGTGGCCAGCAGGTGCTGCAGGTGCGCCTCGACGCCGTCCTTGACCAGGCCCGGGTCGACGCCCAGCTCGTGGGCCGAGTCGTGCAGGACCTCCTCGATCGTGATCACCAGCTGCTCGGCGGCCTTGTTGACGACCGTCCAGGTACCGGCGCCGTCGTCGTCGACGTCCTCGCGGATGGCGCACGGCGGGCTCATCCAGTTCAGCGGCTTGTAGGCGCGGTCGTCGGCGTGGATCGACACCGACCCGTCCGCCTTGACCAGCAGCAGCCGGGTGGCGCTGGGCAGGTGGGCGGTGAGCCGGCCGACGTAGTCGACGCTGCACCGGGCGATGACGAGCCGCACGCAAGGCACCGTAGTCGACCTCCGCATCCGGCTGCCGACCGGCGCAACCCCGGCTAGCGTTTCGAGGATGGACGAGCGGCGGACCTACGACTACGTGATCGTCGGCGCGGGCAGCGCGGGGTGCGTGCTGGCCTACCGGCTGGCCGAGAGCGGCGCCTCGGTGCTGGTGCTGGAGGCGGGGGGCGACGACGCCGGGATCGACATGATCAAGATCCCGGCCGGATTCCCGAACCTGTTCAAGACGGAGGTCGACTGGGACTACTCCACGACCGAGCAGAAACACCTGCTCGGGCGCCGGCTGTACTGGCCGCGCGGCAAGGTCGTCGGTGGGTCGTCGTCCATCAACGCCCAGCTCTACGTTCGCGGGAACGCGCTCGACTACGACACCTGGCGCGACGACCTGGGCTGCGCCGGCTGGGGGTACGCCGAGCTGCTGCCGTACTTCAAGCGGGCCGAGGACAACGAGCGGGGCGCGTCGGCCTACCACGGGGTCGGCGGCCCGCTGCGGGTCGAGGACCTGCGGTTCCGCCACGACCTGACCCAGGCGTTCGTGGAGTCGGCCGTCGCCTTCGGGCTGCCGCGCAACGACGACTTCAACGCGGCCGCCCAGGACGGCGCCGGCTTCTTCCAGGTCACCCAGCGGCGCGGGGCCCGGTGGTCGGCGGCCAGCGCCTACCTGCGCCCGGCACTGGCCACCGGGGGCGTGACCCTGACGACCGGCGCGCTGGTGACCCGGGTGGTGGTCGAGGGCGGCCGGGCGGTCGGGGTGGACTGGCTGCAGGACGGCGTGGAACGGGGGGCGGACGCCGGGGCGGAGGTGGTCCTCTCCGGAGGCGCGGTGAACAGCCCGCAGCTGCTCATGCTCTCCGGGATCGGCCCGGCGCCGCACCTGCGGGAGCTGGGCCTGGCCGTGGTGTCCGACCTGCCCGGGGTCGGTGGCAACCTGCAGGACCACCTGGCGATCCCCGTGGTGTGGCTGACCCGAGGCACCACGTCGTTGCACGACCACGAGAACGTGCGCCAGCTGCTGCGCTGGCAGGCCACCCGACGGGGCCCGTTCGCCTCGACCGTGGCGGAGTCGTGCGCCTTCGTGCGGACCCGGGCCGACCTGCCGGCTCCCGACATCCAGTTCCACGTCGCCGCCGCGGCGTTCTTCGACAACGGGCTGGGCGAGCCGCCGGGACCGGGGTTCACGATGGCGCCCACGCTGGTGTCGGTCGCGAGCGCGGGCCGGCTGCGGCTGGCCTCGGCCGACCCGCGGTGGCGGCCCTCGATCGACGCCGGCTACCTCACCGCGGACGAGGACCTCGAGGCGCTGACGGCGGGGGTCCGGATGGCCAGGGAGATCGCCGCGGTCGGCCCGCTCGGGCCGTTCCTGGACCGGGAGTTCCTCCCCGGGCCGGACGCGTCCGGCCCGGATGACCTGCGCGAGCACGTACGGCGCTGGAGCCAGACCCTGTACCACCCGGTGGGGACCTGCGCGATGGGGGTCGGGGACGACTCGGTGGTCGACCTCGAGTGCCGGGTGCGCGGCGTGGCCGGGCTGCGGGTCGTGGACGCCTCGATCATGCCGTCGGTGCCGCGGGGCAACACCAACGCCCCGACGATCGCGCTGGCCGAGAAGGCGGCCGACCTGATCCTGGCCCACCCCGCCCCCTCCGCATGAAGGTGCCCTTCTGTGCGCAAGGCCGCAACAAGCCGCCCTTCATCGCCGTCCATGAAGGGTAGGAAGGTGCGGCAGTACGCACAGAAGGGCACCTTCATGCGGATCGGGGGGAGGTCAGGGGCGGAGGCGGCGGCGCTTGCCGTGCAGGGCGGTGACCACCTTGACGATCATCTCCACCGACTCGGGTGTGCGGTCGAACGACGTGAGCGCCATCGGCAGCGCGAACCGCTGGCGGGTGATCGCCTTGGCCCGGCTGAACTCCTTGAGCCCGTCCGCACCGTGGATCCGACCGAACCCGGAGTCGGCGATGCCGCCGAACGGCAGCGCCGGCACGAACGCGAAGGACAGCGGCGCGTTCACCGACGTCATGCCCGAGCGGATCCGTCGGGCCAGCTCCATGCCCCGGCGCTTGGAGAACACCGCGGCACCTAGGCCGTAGGACGACGCGTTGGCCCGGTCCACGCCCTCGTCGGCGTCCCGCACCCGGGTCACCGACAGGGTCGGTCCGAACGTCTCCTCGGTCACGGCCGCGGAGTCCTCGGGGACGTCGAGCAGGACGACGGGGTCGACGTAGGGCGCCCGCACCGACTCGATCCCGCCGACCACCGCCCGGCCGCCGGTGGCGATCGCGTCCTCGATGTGCCGCCGGATGATGTCCACCTGCGCCGGCATGGTGATCGGGCCGTAGGACGCGCTGGCGTCCGAGCCGGGGCGCAGGTCCTTCACCTTGTGCACCAGCTTCTCGACGAACGAGTCGTAGACGGCATCCGCGACGTACACCCGCTCGATGCCCACGCAGGTCTGCCCGGCGTTGGACATCCCGCCCCAGGCTGCGGCGTCCGCGGCGGCGTCGAGGTCGGCGTCGGCGTCCACGATGAGGGCGTCCTTGCCGCCGCACTCGATGAGCACCGGCGTGAGGGTCTTGGCGCACTCGGCCATCACCTTGCGCCCGGTCGCGGTCGAGCCGGTGAAGGCGACCTTCGCCACCCCGGAGCTGCACAGCGCCGCTCCGGTGGCCCCGAACCCGGTCACCAGCTGCAGCACCGGCTGCTCGGGCACCACCTGGGTGAACGCGTCCACCAGCCAGGCGCCGATCCCGGGGGTGTACTCCGACGGCTTGAAGACGACGGCGTTGCCGGCCGCCAGCGCGTAGGTGATCGACCCCAGCGGGGTGAACACCGGGTAGTTCCACGGCCCGATCACCCCGACCACCCCGAGCGGCTGGTACTCCAGCCAGGCCTGCTGGTTCGCCGAGAGCAGGCTCGGTCGGACCCTGCGCGGGCCGAGCACCGTGGGCGCGTGCTTGGCCGCCCAGTTGATGTGGTCGATCGCGATGATGATCTCCAGGATCGCGTCGTCGACGGGCTTGCCGTTCTCCCGGTGCATCAGCTGGGCCAGCTGGGTCATCCGGCGGGTCACCACCCCCTTCCACGCCTGCAGCCGCTCGGCGCGGCCCCGGTAGCCGAGGTCGACCCACCACTGCGCCGCCACCCGGGCGCGGTCCACTGCCTCGCGCACCGCCTGCTCGTCGTGCACCGGCCAGCTGGCGATCTCCTCACCGGTCGCGGGGTCCAGCGACGGGAACGTGTCCAGCGTGCGGCGGTCGTCGGCCAGGGTCACGGGGGCCTCCGGGGTCGGGTCGGGGACGATGCGACCAGTCTGGGACACTGACGAGCAGATCGTCACCCGGAAGGCGGATGAGATGGCGCGCGTTTTCTCCTCGGTCGGCGTCGTGGGGCTGGGCACCATGGGTGCCGGGATCGTCGAGGTGTTCGCCCGCAACGGGCTCACGGTGGTGGGCGTCGAGCGCGACGACGCGGCGCTCGACCGTGGCCGGGAGCACCTGGAGGTGTCCACCGGCCGGGCGGTGTCCCGCGGGAAGATGTCCGAGCAGGACAAGCAGTCCCTTCTTGGCCGGGTCACCTTCACCACCTCGATGGATGACCTCAAGGACGTCGAGCTGGTCGTCGAGGCCGTCCCGGAGAGCCTGGACCTCAAGCGGTCGATCTTCGCGAGCCTGGACGCCGTGACGCCCCCGGACACCATCCTCGCGACCAACACCTCCTCGCTGTCGGTCACCGAGCTCTCGGTCTCGACGAACCGACCGTCCAGGGTCGTCGGGATGCACTTCTTCAACCCGGCGCCGGTCCTCAAGCTGGTCGAGGTCATCGGCACCGTGGTGACCGACGAGTCGGTGCTGGCCGACCTCAAGGACTTCGCCGAGCAGCTGGGCAAGATGCCGGTCGTGGTGGGGGACAAGGCCGGCTTCATCGCCAACGCCCTGCTCTTCGGCTACCTCAACCACGCGGTTTCGATGTACGAGTCTCGGTACGCCAGCCGCGAGGACATCGACGCGGCCATGCGGCTGGGCACCGGCTACCCCATGGGTCCGCTGGCACTGCTCGACCTGATCGGGCTGGACACGGCCTACGAGATCCTGGACACGATGTACCGGCAGGGCCGGGACCGGCTGCACGCGCCCAACCCGCTGCTCAAGCAGATGGTCACGGCCGGGATGCTCGGCCGAAAGTCCGGCCGCGGCTTCTACACCTACGACGCGCCGAACTCGCCGACCGTGGTCGCCGACAAGATCACGCCGACCGACGGGGACGGCACGGACGGCGCCCGCCCGGTCCGCCGGGTCGGCGTGGTCGGCTCCGGGACGATGGCCACCGGCATGATCGAGGTGTTTGCCAAGGCCGGGTACGACACCGTGTTCGTGGCCCGCTCCGACGCCAAGGTCGCCACGGTGCAGACCGCGCTGGCTCGCTCGCTGGACAAGGGCATCGCCCGCGGCAAGCTCACCGAGGAGGAACGGGACGCCACGATGGCGCGGGTCAGCGGCACCAGCCGGCTGGACGACCTGTCCGACGTCGACCTCGTCGTCGAGGCGGTGGTCGAGGACCTCGCCGTCAAGCAGACCCTGTTCGCGGCGCTGGACGACATCGTCAAGCCGGGCGCCGTGCTGGCCACGACGACGTCCAGCCTGCCGGTGATCGAGTGCGCCGCGGCGACCCGGCGCCCGAGCGACGTCGTGGGCATGCACTTCTTCAACCCGGCCCCGGTGATGAAGCTGGTGGAGATCGTCTCGACGGTCAGTACTGCCGCGGACGTCACCGCGACCGCCAAGGCCGTGTGCCAGCAGCTGGGCAAGCACGCGGTCAGCTGCGCGGACCGGGCCGGCTTCATCGTCAACGCGCTGCTGTTCCCCTACCTCAACGACGCGGTGCGGATGCTCGAGGCGCACTACGCCACCGCCGACGACATCGACACCGCCATGAAGGTCGGCTGCGGCTACCCGATGGGCCCGTTCGAGCTGCTCGACGTCGTCGGCCTGGACGTGTCTTCGGCCATCCAGACCACGCTGTACCGGGAGTTCCGCGAGCGCGGGTTCGCCCCGGCGCCGCTGCTCGAGCACCTGGTCACCGCGGGGTACCTGGGCCGCAAGACCGGGCGCGGCTTCCGGGTCTACGAGCGCTGAGCGCCGGCGAGCACTGAACGGACGCCGGCGACGAACGCGTCGACGTCCGCCTCGGTGGTGTCCCAGGAGCACATCCAGCGCACCGCGCCGGTCGCCTCGTCCCAGACGTAGAACGGTGACGTCGCCTGCAGCGGGGCGATCGCGTCCTTGGGCACGCGGGCGAAGACCCCGTTGACCTCGGGCTCGCGCAGCAGCTCGACGCCGGGGACGTCCCGGACACCGTCGGCCAGCAGCCCGGCCATCCGGTTGGCGTGGCCCGCGTTGGCCAGCCACCGGCCGTCGGTGAGCAGCGCCTCGAACTGGGCCGCCACGTAGCGGGTCTTCGAGGGCAGCTGGCCGGCCTGCTTGCGCAGGAACCGGGCGGAGCGGGCCAGCTCGGGGTCGAACCACACGACCGCCTCGCCGTACATGGCGCCGTTCTTGGTGCCGCCGAAGGTGAGCACGTCGACCCCGGCGTCCGCGGTGACGCACCGGACGTCCCCGCCGAGCGCGGCAGCCGCGTTGGCGATGCGGGCCCCGTCGACGTGCAGGTACATCCCGTGGGCGTGCGCGACCTCGGCCAGCGCGGCCATCTCGTCGGGGGAGTACACGGTGCCGAGCTCGGTGGACTGGGTGACGGACACCACCCGCGGCTGCACATGGTGCTGGTCGCCCACGGCGTGCAGCTGCTCGACGACCTGCTCGGGGCGCAGCTTGCCGTCGTCCACCGGCAGGTCGACCAGCTTGCAGCCGGTGAACCGCTCCGGTGCCCCGCACTCGTCGACGTTGATGTGGGCCGACTCCGGGCAGATCACCGCGTGCTGCGGTCCGAGCAGGGTCTGCAGCCCCACGACGTTGCCGCCGGTGCCACCCCAGACGAACAACACCTCGACGTCGCCGAGGAGGTCCCGGAAGGCCGCGGTGGCCCGCGCGGTCCACGGGTCCGCCCCGTAGGCCAGCGCATGGCCCTCGTTGGCCGCGGCGAGCGCGGCGAGGACGGCGGGGTGGACGCCGGATGAGTTGTCGCTGGCAAACAGGTGCACGCGTCCATCTTGCCCACTGCCTCGACGCCTAGAGTGGGCGGGTGAGCCCGCGGTCGAACCGGCGCCGCGCGGACGAGGTGCCCGAGCTCTCCGCGGGGCTGTCCGCTGAGCTGCCCGAGGAGGGGCCGGACGGCGCCTGGATGGTCCGGCGGGTCACCGGCAGCGCGTCGACCAAGGTGTACCGCTGCCCCGGCTGCGACCAGGAGATCCGCCCGGCCACCCCGCACGTGGTGGCCTGGCCGGCCGACGGGCTCGGTGACCTGGGCGACCGCCGGCACTGGCACACGATGTGCTGGTCCGCGCGGACCCGGCGACGGCCCACGCAGCAGCGCGGCCGGGGCGGGTCCCGATACTGATCCCCGACGGTCCCAGCGAGCTCCCAGCATTCGTTCATCAACCTCCCAGCGGCCGCTGGCCACACTCCGGGGGTGCGTACATGGATGCTCACCGGAGTTCTGGTCCTGGCCTTGCTGGGGGCGGGTCTGTTCTGGAGTACCCGCCACGGGGAGGCAGCCCAGACCCGCTACCTCACGGCGGCGGTGACGCGAGGGACGGTGGCCGAGACGGTCGCCACGACCGGTTCGGTGCAGCCGCAGATCTCGGTGAGCCTGGCGTTCAGCGGGTCCACGTCGAGCGGCGCCGGCTCCTCGGGCGGCTCCGGCAGCGCTGGCGCCGGATCGGGCAGTGCCGGGGGATCGAACAGCTCAGCCGGGACCGGGAGCACGACGCAGAACGTGAGCAGCGGCGCGACCGTCGTGCGGACGGTGACCGCGAAGGTCGGTGAGCAGGCAGCCGCTGGTGCGGTGCTCGCCACGCTGGACGACACGGCCGCGCAGGCGCAGCTGAGCAGCGCCCAGGCTCAGCTGTCCAGCGCGAAGGCTCGGCAGGCCGCGGAACCGTCCGCACCGAGCGCGACGACGGTCGCGTCGGACGCCGCCGCGGTGGCGCAGGCGGAGCAGCAGGTGCTCGGCGCGCAGCAGGCGGTGGCCGCGACCGTGTTGAAGGCACCCGTGGCCGGGGTGGTCACCGCCGTGAACGTCACGGTGGCCCTGCCCCCGCCCTCTCCCGCGATCACCATGCGGTCCAACGGCCTGGTGGTGGTCGCGTCGGTGCCAGAGGGTGCGATGACCAGTCTGCAGGCCGGGCAGCGGGCGACCGTGACCGTGCCGGCGCTGTCGAAGTCGGTGGCCGGAACGCTGGCGGCGCTGCCGACAGCGGCGTCGTCCAGCTCGGGGTCGGCCGTGACGTTCCCGGTGACGGTGAACCTGACCAGCCCGCCCGCGGACCTGCTCGCCGGGATGAGCGCGCAGGTCACGATCGTCATCGCGCAGCACGCCGACGTCCTGCAGGTGCCGACGAGCGCGATCCAGGGCTCGTCGACGGCACCGACGGTGCAGGTGCTGCAGTCCGGGGTCCCGGTGGGCAAGCCGGTGGAGATCGGGCTGAGCACGAACTCGAGCACCGAGATCGTCGCCGGGCTGAGTGAGGGCGAGACGGTGGTGGTCGGGGTGGTCAACCCGACAGTGCAGACGTCGACCAGCACCACGGGTGGGCTCACCGGTGGCGGCGGCGGCCTCCGCGGTGCCGGGGGGCTGACCGGTGGCGGCGGCGGGTTCCGAGGCGGCGGCGGTGTCTCCGGTGGCTGAGCCCGGGACGGCGTTGATGGAGATCGAGAACCTGACCCGGGCGTACCGGATGGGTGAGGTCGACGTGTGGGCACTGCGCGGGGTGTCGTTCGCGATCCACCCGGGAGAGAACGTCGCGATCATGGGGCCCTCCGGGTCCGGGAAGTCCACCCTGCTGCACCTGCTGGGACTGTTGGACCGGCCGACGTCCGGGTCCTACCGGTTCGCCGGCGTGGAGACGTCGACGTTGTCCGACGACAGCCAGGCCCGGCTGCGCAACAAGGTCATCGGGTTCGTCTTCCAGAGCTTCAACCTGGTGTCGGGGGAGTCAGCCCTGGAGAACGTGGCGTCCCCGCTGGTGTACGCGGGGGTGAAGCGGCGCGAGCGCCTGGACCGGGCGCGGGTCGCGCTGGAGCGGGTCGGTCTGGGAGACCGGCTGGGTCACGATCCGTCGCAGCTGTCCGGTGGGCAGCGACAGCGGGTGGCGGTGGCCCGGGCGCTGGTGACCAACCCGCCGCTGCTGCTGGCTGACGAGCCGACTGGGAACCTGGACTCGGCCGCGTCCGCGGACATCTTGGCCCTGCTGGAGGGTCTGCACGCCTCCGGGCTGACCGTCGTCACCATCACCCACGACGTGGACATCGCGGCGAAGGCCCAGCGGGTGCTGCACATCGCCGACGGCCTGGTCGTCGGCGACGAGCGGGCGAGGGTGAGCGCGTGAGCTTCACCGAGGCGTTGCGGCTGGCGGTGCGGCGGCTGCGGACCAACCGGCTGCGGACCGCGCTGACCGCCCTGGGCGTGATCATCGGGGTGGGCTCGCTGGTGGTGCTGCTGGCGATCGGCCAGGGCACGAAGGACCAGCTGACCGCGCGGATCGCGGGGCTGGGCACCAACCTGCTCAGCATCACCGCCGGGTCGTCGTTCACCGGCCGGGTGCGCGGCGCCGCGGGGACCGCGTCGACGCTGACGGTGGGGGATGCGACCGCGGTGGCGGCGGTGTCGGGGGTGACCGCGGTCGCCCCGGAGATGCCGGTCAGCAACGTGGTGGTGGTGGACGGGCGGACCAACACCACGACGACCCTGACCGGGACCACACCGGCCGAGGCCACCGTGCGCAACTACCAGGTCCAGTACGGGACCTTCCTCACGCAGATGGAGACCGACAAGTCGCTGCGGGTGGCGGTGCTGGGGCCAGCCACGGTGACCGCGCTGGGCGCCACCCCGGCCACGATCGTGGGGTCGACCGTCGACGTCAGCGGGATCCCGTTCCGGGTCGTCGGGGTCACCCAGCCGAAGGGCGGCGCGACCGGGTTCAACAACCCGGACGACTTCGTATACGCACCGATCACGGCGGTGCAGACACTGTTCACCGGCGCGACGACGTTGCGCTCCGTTGCCGTCTCGGTGTCGGACCCGACCCAGATCCCCTACGTGTCCAGCGCGATCACCTCGACGCTGCGGTACCGGCACGGGCTGTCCGGCAGCGCGACCGACGACTTCTCCCTCGCCAGCCAGGACCAGCTGCTGGCGGTCGCCGGGCAGCAGTCCGCGACGCTGCAGCGGTTCCTGATCGGGATCGCCGCCATCGCGATGGTCATGGGTGGGATCGGGATCGCCAACACCATGCTCGTGTCGGTGCGGGAGCGGGTCCATGAGATCGGCACCCGCAAGGCCATCGGCGCGCGGCGGCGTGACATCGGTCGGCAGTTCCTGGTCGAGGCGGTGATCGTGACCCTGGGCGGCGCCCTGGTGGGCATCGTGCTCGGCGCGGCCGCGACCGTCCCGGTGGGGCACGCCGTCAACGTCACCGCTGTCCCGTCGCTGGCCGCCATCGCCTTGGCCTTCGCGTCCGCACTGGTGGTCGGTGTGATCGCCGGCTACTGGCCGGCCCAGCAAGCCTCCCGGCTCGACCCCGTCGAAGCCCTCCGCTACGAGTGATGCAGGAGAACCACGTATGTCCACGCCCCACGACCCGGCCCAGCCCGTCCCCCCGGTCCAGCCGGCGCTGCCGGACCTGTCGGAGTTCATCGCCAACCCCGGCAAGCCGCCCCGCGAGCCGAAGGTGGCCGGCGTGCGCACCTCGCTGTACGCGATCGGGGCGGTCGTCGGCGTCGTCCTGCTGGGAGCCGGCTACGCCATCGGTCACTACACCGCCAGCGGCCCGAGCACCCTGGTCGCTGCGGTCGCCGACGCCCAGGCCGGCAAGCTGCCCTGCGGCACCCCCTCGGCGGCCAGCGCCGGCGGCACCGGCGGCACCGGCGGCGCTGCGTCGAGCTTCCTGGTCGCCCGGCTGTGCCAAGGCTCCGCCAGCACCGGTGCTGGGACCGCGACCGGCACCGGTACGGGCGGCTTCCGCGGCGGCGGGTTCGCCG
Organism: Actinomycetes bacterium; assembly: GCA_038252405.1. Classification (GTDB taxonomy): domain Bacteria; phylum Actinomycetota; class Actinomycetes; order Prado026; family Prado026; genus DATCDE01. The sequence goes on from JBBSAJ010000001.1 coordinate 105,496, forward strand.
GTGGCGGCGGGGCGCTGGGCGGCCTGTTCGGTCCTGGCGCGGTGTCGGGGACGATCGCCTCGGTCGGCAACGGCAACCTGTCCCTGACCACTCGGGCCGGCACGGTCACCATCACCATCCCGTCGACCGCGAAGGTGACCAAGACCACCGCGGGGGCGCTGTCCGACCTGGCCAACGGCCAAAGCGTCGTGGTGACCACCACCACCAGCGGCACCAGCCGGACTGCCACGAGCATCTTCGTGCTCCCGGCCGCGACCACGACCAGCTGACGTGGCTCGCATCCGCATCCGCGTCTCGGCCGGCACGGTGCAGGTGGCCGCCGTCGTGGGTGCCGCGATCATCGCCGGGGTTCCGGCGGCCAACGGCGGGTCGACCTCGGCTGCCGCCATCAGCTACACGACCTCAGCGGCCACGGTCACGACGGTGACGGACCGGATCTCGGCCACCGGCACCGTCCAGCCGGCGAGCACCCTGAACCTGTCCTTCGGCACCAGCAGCCTGCCGGTCACGTCGGTCGCGGTGCATCCCGGACAGACCGTTGTGGCCGGGCAGCAGCTGGCCACAATGGAGAGCACCGCAGCGGCGGCGGCCCTGGCCAGCGCTGAGGCCCAGCTTGCTGTGGCCGAAGCCCAGGCCAACGCAGCGGCCAGCCCGTCGCCGACGCCGAACACGACGACCACGAGGACGACGACCACGAGCACGACGACCACGAGGACGACGACGACCGCCAGGGTCGGCTCCGCGGCGGCCTGCACCACCGGGACGGGTGGACGGTCAGGTGCCTCCCCGTCCCCGTCCCCGACGGTGAGCCCGACGCCGTCCACCACCCCGACGCCCGTGTCGGGCCCGGCCGCGACCCCCACGGCCGCCCCGACGGCCAAGCCCACGACGGCGACAAGCACCGCAACGGCCAGCCCCTGCCCCTCGACCTCAACCGGAACCGCCACTCCGGCCCGCTCGGCTTCGACCAGCAGTGGAAGCTCCAACGGAAGCCCGAGCGGGGGCGAGTCGGGTGGCACCACCTCGCTGGTCTCCGCCCAGGCTGCGGTGTCCCTGGCTCAGGCGACACTGGCGGCCGCGACCTTGACCGCCCCATCGGACGGCGTGGTGCAGTCGGTGAACCTCGTGGTCGGGACGCTTCCGGGATCCCCCGCTGTGGTGCTGCGCGCGACTGGGTACCAGGTGGTGGTCGACGTCGCTGAGCAGGACGCGCCCTACATCACGGTCGGCCAGACCGGACAGGCCAGCTTCACCGCCCTGGGCGCCACCGCACCGGTGGCCGTCGTCCAGGAGCCGACCGTTGGATCCGACGCCAGCTCGGCGGCCGGGGCGACGGTGGTCTCGTTCCCGGTCACTCTCGCGATCACCGGTCCACCACCGGGGCTGCTGCCCGGCATGTCCGCCCAGGTCAGCTGGACCGCCGCAACGAAGACCAACGTCGTGGCCGTGCCGACCGGCGCGCTGCGCAGTGGCGACACCGGCGACGTCGTCCAGGTCCTCGTCAACGGCCAGCCGCAGACCACGGCAGTCAGCATCGGGCTGTCCACGACGTCCCTGACCGAGATCACCTCGGGTCTGCGAGCGGGTGACGCCGTGGTCACTGGGACGACCGGGTGACCCCACCGGCAACCCCGGATCGGGCGCTCGCAAGGCTCGCTGGTTAGAGTCGGCGGACAATCGCCTGCCCCGAGGACCGATGGCCGAGATCAAGTCGAACACCGTGCTGCCCGCGCGCCGGAAGCCGCTCGTGCTGCACACGGCGGACGGACTGCGGCTGGTCGGTGAGCTGGCCACGCCGGTGGACCGCTCCCCGGTCGCCACGCTGGTCTGTCTGCACCCGCTGCCCACGCACGGCGGGATGATGGACAGCCACGTGCTGCGCAAGGCGTCCTGGCGGCTGCCTGCCCTGGCCGGGATCGCGGTGCTCCGCTTCAACACGCGCGGCACGAGCTCAGCCGCCGGCACCTCCGACGGCAGCTTCGGCGGCGGGACGGACGAGCGGCTCGACGTGGCCGCAGCCCTCGACTACGTCGAGCACCACGACCTGCCGCACCCATGGCTGCTGGGCTGGTCCTTCGGCACCGACCTGGCGCTGCGGTGGGGCTGCGACCCCGCCGTGGACGGCGCCATCCTGCTGTCGCCACCCCTGCGGTACTCGGTGGACGCCGACCTCGACACCTGGGCGGCGTCCGGCAAGCCGCTCGTGGCCCTGGTCCCTGAGCTGGACGACTACCTGCGACCGGAGGAGGCTCGGCACCGGTTCGCTCGGGTGCCCCAGGCCGACGTCGTGGGTGTCGAGGGCGCCCGGCACCTGTGGGTCGGGGAGGCCTACGTCCGCCGGGTGCTGGACGAGGTGGTGGTGCGGGTGGCCCCGGGGGAGGCGCCGCTGACCTGGGCGTGGGAGGGTCCCTCGCAGACGTGGAACGACCTGACCGGAGGGCTGCGATGAGCATCGACCTGCAGGGCAAGACCGCACTGGTGACCAGTGCCTCCCGGGGCATCGGCCGGGCGATCGCCGAGGCCTACGCGGCAGCCGGCGCGGACGTCGCCGTCCTGGCCCGCAACGAGGAGCTGCTCAACGAGGTCGCGGCGGCCGTCGAGCGGCAGGGCCGGCGCGCCGTCGTCCTCGTCGCGGACGTGACCGACCAGGAGTCGGTCGAGGCCGCGGTGGGGCGGGCGCTGGACGAGCTCGGTCGGCTGGACGTCGTGGTCAACAACGCCGGCGGCAACAACTTCATGAGTCCCTTCGTGAGCATGCGCTTCGCCGGCTGGGAGAAGGCCCAGCGGCTCAACGTCGACTCGATCGTGCACGTGTGTCAGGCGGTGGGCCCGAGCATGCTGGCCCAGGGGTCCGGCTCGGTCATCAACGTGGCCTCGGTGGCCGGCGTCGCCTCGGTGCCGTTCATGGCGCACTACGGCGCCGCGAAGGCGGCGGTGATGTCCCTGACGCGGACCCTCGCCGTCGAGTGGGCGCACGCGAACGTCCGGGTGAACTCGCTGGTGCCCGGCTGGGTGTCCACCGACCTCACCGAGTTCGCCCGCGCGGGCGACGGCGCGGCCGGGCAGACGCTGATCTCGCGGGTGCCGATGCAGCGCTGGGCGCGGCCGGAGGAGATCGCCGGCCCCGCGGTCTTCCTGGCCAGCGACGCCTCCTCGTTCGTCACCGGTCAGGCACTCGTGGTGGACGGCGGGCTGACCGTCAGCTGACCCCCTCAGGGGCTGGATGATCATGCAGGGGGCCCGGATGACCTTCGACTCGGTCCAAGGGCCCTGTCGGTTCGACCCCCGGCGCGGTACGTGTTGATCGTCGAGATCGGCACGCTCCGAGGAGGTCGTCATGGCGATGGTTGAGCTGCCCGAGGTGGATCGCTTCGGGCCCGAGCAGGTCATCGTGGTGAACGACCCGGCCGCCCACCTGCTGGGATACCTCGTGGTCGACAACCTCGCGGCCGGCCCCGCGATCGGCGGCCTGCGCATGGCCGCCGACGTCAGCGTGGTCGAGGTGGCCCGGCTGGCCAGGGCCATGACCTTGAAGAACGCCGCGGCCGGGCTGCCGCACGGCGGCGCGAAGGCCGGGATCGTCGCCGACCCGGGGCTGCCGTTCGAGGAGAAGGTACGTCTGGTTCGCGCGTTCGGACGCGCGATCCGAGACGTGGTGGGCTACATCCCCGGTCCCGACATGGGCTTGGACGAGCGGCTGATGGCGCACCTGCGGGACGCCTGCGGCCGGGCCGTCGGGCTGCCCGCGGTCCTGGGCGGCATCCCGCTCGACGTGCTGGGGGCCACCGGGTTCGGAGTGGCGATCGCCGCCGAGGTGGCCGCTGAGCGGGGGATCGTGCAGCTGGCCGACGCCCGTGTGATCGTCCAGGGCTTCGGGTCGGTCGGGTCGCACGCGGCGCGGTTCCTCGTGCAGCGGGGTGCGCGGGTGGTGGCCGTGTCCGACCGTCGCGGCGCGGTGGCCAACGACGAGGGGCTGGACGTCGAGGCGCTGGTCGCGCACAAGGCGACCGGGGAGCCGGTGGCGACCTTCGCCGGCGGGTCTCCGGTCGCGCCAGCCGACCTGGTCGGCTGGCCCTGCGAGATCTGGGTCCCGGCGGCTCGGCCGGACGTCCTCACGGTCGAGAACGTCGCTGACCTGACGGCCCGGCTGGTGCTCGAGGGCGCCAACATCCCGGCCAGCCGGGAGGCCGAGGAGAAGCTGCACGCGGCCGGCGTGGTCGTCGTCCCCGACTTCGTGGCCAATGCCGGTGGCGTCATCTGCGCGGCCGTCGAGCACGCGGGCGGCACGTCGGCGCAGGCCTTCGCCACGATCGAGGACAAGATCCGGACCAACACCCGGCTGGTGCTGGACGGTGTGACCGCGAGCGGCGAGCCGCCGCGCCGGGTTGCCGAGCGCATCGCCGAGCAGCGGGTCGAGGAGGCGATGAGCTACCGGGCCGCTCCGTGAGTCTCAGCCGGCCGCGACGAGTTCCTTGGTGACAGCGACGGCCGCGGCCTGGGAGAGCGCAGCGTTCCCGTCCTTGCGGGTCACCGCGACCGTGATGAACCGCTCGCCGGTGAGCAGCGCGACCTGGGCGTCGATGCCACCGGGCAGTGCCATGGTGAACGCCACCGCCTGCGGCAGCCCGCTCGGGAACGGCTTGGCCGGGGACCCTGACGACTGGGCGGCGGCCATCCGCGCCTGGATCGTCGAAATCATGATCGGGCCCATGGCGGCCGGCACCTTCTGCATGGTGTAGCCCAGCGATCCGCTGGTGTCGCTGAGGTACAGGCAGCCGTCCAGCTTCTGGACGCGGTCCTCGGACCCGCTGGCGTTGGAGTCGATCCCGGCCTTGACCGGGAAGCCGAGGAGGCCCGCTGCGGCGGCCCGGTCGATGGTGCGGCACGAGCCGGTGGCCGTGACTGCCGCGGGCGCGGTGGACGCCGGGGCGGTCGACGTCGGGGCGGCGGACGGCGGAGCGGTGGACGCCGGACCCGCGGCCGGCGTCGCGCCGCCCGCCGAGGTGGTCGTGCTCGCGGCGCTCGAGCAGCCGGCGACGCCGAGGACGGCGGTCAGCACGGTGGCGGCGGAGACGGCGAGGCGGTGCGTCAGGGTGACCTCCGGGTGCTGGCGCGGTGGGCCCTCACGCACAGGGGACCAGCCGGGGAACCCTGGTGGCGCCGGGTGAATCCCCGGCACGGGAGGCTGCGCGTCAGTCTCCGGTGCTGACCCGCGAGTCGCGGTCGGCGGCCACGAGGGCCAGTACGAGCTCGGAGCGGCTGCGGACGCCCAGCTTGCGGTAGATGCGACCCAGGTGGAACTCGACGGTCTTCCCGGACAGGAAGAGGGTGGCGGCGATCTCCTTGTTGGTCAGGCCGTCCGCGGCGCACCGGGCCACCCGAACCTCCGCGGCGGTCAGCGCGTCGTCCGGCGCGGCCCGGCTGCGCAGGGTCGCCCCGGAGGCGCGAAGCTCCTCGCGGGTTCGCGCCAGCCACGGGGCCGCACCCAGGGCGGTGAAGTCGCTCTCGGCGCCTCGCAACAGGTGTCTGGCCTCGACCCGCTGCCCCAGCCGGCGCCGCATCGCCCCCCCTGCGAGCAGCAGCCGCGCGCGGGAACACGTACTCGACGCCGTCCAGCTCGGCGGCGAGCTCCGCGGCCTCCGCCGCGAGCGGGGCCACCGTCTCGTCGATCGCCTCGCGCAGCCGCATCGGGCTCCCGGACCACATCGCGGCCTGCACCGTCATCTGCAGCAGGTCGGGGTGGGTCCGCAGCAGCCGGTCGCCCGCGATGGTCGCCAGCGCCTGTTCGAGGTGCCGTCGTCCGGCCTCGGTCTGGTCGGCGTTGAGCAGCGTGAACCCTTGGACGGCGTGCGCGCGGACGGCCTGCACCGGGTCGTGGGGGTCGGCCGCACCGGCGATCTGTCCGGCCAGCCAGCGCAGCCGCTCCGGGTCGTCGAGGTGCAGCGCCGGGTTGAACGCGCTGGCCAGCGCCTGTACCTCCCGGTCCTGCCGTCCAGCTGCACGGGCCTCGTCGACCGCCCGGAGGAAGGCCTCCGACGCCTGCTGGGGTGCCGCCGTGGCCTGGGCGACCTGGCCCGCCGTCAACGACAGGCGCCAGCGCAGGTCCGGGTCCTCGACGGTCGGCAGGGCCTCCTCGATGAGCCGTGCGGCGGTGGCCGGGTCGTCGCCTGCCCAGGCGGCCAGCGCGGCCTCGCCCAGCCGTCGTGGGACGTTCGTCGGGTCGGTGCCCACCCGAGAGGCGACCTCGAACGCATGGGCCGCCGCCAGGTGGGCGCCGCGGGACGCCGCGGTCCTGGCCACCTCCTCCCGGGCGCCCGCGAGCCTCTCGTCGGGCCCGGTCGAGGCCTCGACCCGGTGCCAGACCACGGCGGGTGCGCTGACCTGCGCGCCACCGAGGGCATCGGCGAGGGCCGCGTGCACCTGCCGGCGCTCCGCAGGGCTCACCGCCGCTGCGGCGGCGCTGCGGGCCAGCGGATGACGCCAGGTCACGCCGCGAGGGCTGCACTGCACCAGTCCGGTGGGCTCCGCCACGGCCAACCGCCTGTGGTCGGTCCCCACCTCGTCGAGGGCGGCGGCGAGGACCCAGGCCGGCACGTTCCCGGCGATCGCGGCGGTGGCCGCCGCCAGGCGGACCGGCAGCGGCAGGGCGGCGAACGCGGTGGCGTAGACCTTGGCCGGGCTCGTCGCGGGGAGCGGGTCGGGGAGGGGAGCGGCTCCCCGTCGCTGGTCGTCGTCCAGCAACGTGGCCAGCTCGACCAGCGCCAGCGGGTTGCCGCCGCCCACCGCGGACAGCCGCTCGGCCACGGACCGCACCACGCCGTTGAGGGCCAGCACCTCCAGCGCGGCCGCCGGCTCGAGCGACGGCAGGTCGTACCGGTCGACGCCCGGCAGCTCCGCGCCCTCCGACCGAGCAGCCAGGAGCAGCCCCACGGGGTCGTCGGCCAGCCGACGAGCAGCGAACCCGACCGCTTCCCTCGACTCGATGTCGACCCACTGGAGGTCGTCGATGAGGATCAGGAGGGGGGCGTCCGCGGCCGCGGCGTCGAGCACCGAGAGCACCGCCGCACCGACCAGCAACGGCGCCGGTGGCTCGCCGCTGAGGCCCCCCAGGGCCTGCTCGAGCGCGTTTCGCTGAGCGGGGACGAGCTCGCCCCAATGGCGCTGCAGCGGCCGGAGCAGCGCGTGGACGCCCGCGTACGGGAACTCGCGCTCATCCTGCGCGCCCGCGCAGCGGAGCACGGTCATGCCATCGGCGTCGGCGCGTGCCGCATCGAGCAGCGCGGACTTGCCGCTGCCCGGCTCGCCGCTCAGGAGGAGCGCACCACCGTGACCGGCGCGGGCGCCGGAGACTACCCACGCAATCCGCGCGAGCGCCTCCTCGCGGCCCACCAGCACCGCCCGAGTCTAGGGACGGGGGACGTCGCGCGGGCCCGCTGCCAGGGATTGCCTGGGCGCCACCCGCTCCGGTGTCGGGGGACGGTGGGTGCATGACTCAGCCCGTCCCCGCGCAGGGCGAGTGGCGGCTCACCGTGCGCCGACTCGGACCCGGTCCGGGCCAGACCCCGGAGCAGGTGAATGTCGTTGTCCAGCTGGATGCGGGCGGTGGTCTGACCGCTGCGGTCGCGGGTCGAGTCGGCGGCCCGGGTCGCGGCACGTGGCGGAGCGCGGGACCCGGCCGGCTGGTTCTCGTGGTCGAGTGGCTCGTAATGGACGAGGCGGGTCGGGCCGACGGGCTGCTCGTGGTGCGGGCGGCAGCTGAGCTGTTCGACGGGGGTCGCCGGTGCTGGGCGCGGCTCCTCGGGCAGCGCATCCCTGCGGATGGTCGACCGCTGCACCGGGCGGTGGCGGGAGAGGCCTCGGGGACGTGCGCCGAGCTCTGACCGCGATGCTCGGCTAGGTTCGGCCTGTGACTGTGACTCTGGTCCTGCTGCCCGCCTTCCCGCTGTGGTCGGCCATGTACGACGACGTCCGGCCGATGCTCGGCCACGGCCACGCCCTGGTGACTCCCGACCTGCGCGGCTTCGGTGGTGCTCCCCTCGGTGTTGCCGAGCCGTCGCTGGATGTCTACGCCGACGACGTCGTCCGGCTGCTCGACGACCGGGGCGTGGACCGGGCGGTGGTCGGCGGGACGTCGATGGGCGGCTACGTGACGCTGGCCGTGCTGCGCAGGCACCCGGACCGGGTGGCCGGCGTGGTGCTCGTCGACACCGCGGCCGCCGCTGACGCCGAGCCGGCGCGGCAGAACCGGGAGCGGATCGCCCGGACCGTGCTCGAGGACGGCTCGGTGGAGGTGGTCCTCTCCGACGTGTTGCCCCGGCTGCTCGGCGACACCACCGAGCAGTCTCGTCCGGACGTGGTCGAGCGGGTCCGTGGCTGGGTCGCGGCGGCCGCTCCCGAGTCCGTGGCCTTCGGGCAGCGGGCGATGGCGGCCCGCCCGGACTCGTTCGAGACGCTGCGCGCCGCCGATGTCCCCGGGCTGGTCATCGTGGGAGACGAGGACCGGATCACCAGCGTGGACGCCGCCCAGGCCATGGCCGAGGCGCTGCCGGGCGGGCAGCTCGCGGTGCTGCCGGGGTCCGGCCACCTCAGCCCGGTGGAGACCCCCGAGGCGTTCGCCTTCGCCGTCTCGGGGTGGCTGTCCGGGCTGTGAACCGGCGTCCGGTGGGTCCGGTCAGGTGCCCCGGAACCGGTTGATCTGCGGTAGGTGCCGCTCGCGCAGCTCCTCGTCGCGGACGCCGAGCCCCTCCTCCGGCGCCAGGCAGAGCACGCCGATCTTGCCCTGGTGCAGGTTGCGGTGGACCTCGTACGCGGCCTGCCCGGTCTCGGCGAGCGGGAACGCCTTCGACAGCGTCGGGTGGATCTTGCCCCGCTGGATCAGCCGGTTCGCCTCCCAGGCCTCGCGATAGTTCGCGAAGTGCGAGCCGACGATGCGCTTGAGGTTCATCCACAGGTAGCGGTTGTCGTACTCGTGCAGGTAGCCCGAGGTCGAGGCGCAGGTGACGATCGTGCCGCCCTTGCGCGCGACGTAGACCGAGGCGCCGAAGGTCTCCCGGCCGGGGTGCTCGAAGACGATGTCGACGTCGTCCCCCCCGGTGAGCTCACGGATCTTCTTGCCGAGGCGTTGCCACTCCTTTGGGTCCTGGGTGTGCTCGTCCTTCCAGAACTTGTAGTCCTCGGCGCTGCGGTCGATGATCAGCTCGGCGCCCATGGCCCGGCACAGGTCGGCCTTCTCCGGGCTGGAGACCATGCACACCGGGGTCGCCCCGCCGTTGAGCGCCATCTGGGTCGCGTACGAGCCGAGGCCGCCGGAGGCCCCCCAGACCAGCACGATGTCGCCCTGCTTCATGCCGGCCCCGTTTCGGGAGACCAGCTGCCGGTAGGCCGTGGAGTTGACCAGCCCGGGTGCCGCGGCCTCCTCCCAGGTGAGGTGCGCGGGCTTGTGCAGCAGCTGGTTGGCCTTGACCAGGGCGATCTGGGCCAGACCGCCGAAGTTCGTCTCGAAGCCCCAGATCCGCTGCTCGGGGTCGAGCATCGTGTCGTTGTGGCCGAACGGGCTCTCCAGCTCGACGGACAGGCAGTGCGCCACGACCTCGTCACCCGGGTGCCACACGTGGACGCCGGGGCCGGTCCGCAGCACCACGCCCGACAGGTCCGAGCCGATGACGTGGTAGGGCAGGTCGTGCCGCTTGGCCAGCGGGGAGACCCGGCCGTACCGCTCGAGGAAGCCGAAGGTGGACACCGGCTCGAAGATCGAGGTCCACACGGTGTTGTAGTTGATCGAGCTGGCCATCACCGCCACCAGAGCCTCGCCGGGGCCGAGCTCGGGGGTAGGCACCTGGTCGAGGTGGAGGGACCGCCGTGGGTCCTTCTCCTTCGTGGGCAGCCCCTCGAACATGCCGGCCTCGTCCTTGTGGACGGTCACCGCGGTGTAGGACTCGGGGACCGGCAGCGTGGCGAAGGTCTCCGCCGGCTGGCCCGCGAGGATCGCTTCCAGGATCTGCTGCATCTCGGCCTCCACTCCAGGTTCAGCCGCCGTCCAGCCGCTGCACGCGTCGTCCCCTCCGACCCTAGCGAGGCCGGTGCTGGCGGTCAGCCGCGGGCTGGCTCGACGAGCTCGACGAGGACGCCGCCGGCATCCTTGGGGTGGATGAAGTTGACCTTGGAGCCGGCGGTGCCGCGGCGGGGCTGGTCATAGAGCAGCCGCAGGCCCTCCGCGCGCAGGTGGGCGGACACCACCTCGATGTCCTCGACGGTGTAGGCCATCTGCTGGATCCCGGGCCCGCTGCGGTCCAGGAACTTGCCGATCGTGGAGTCCGGGGACAGCGGCGCGAGCAGCTGGATCGAGGAGCCGGAGTCGCCGACCGCCATCATCGCCTCGCGGACGCCCTGCTCCTCGTTGGTCTCCACGTGCGTGCAGTGCATGCCGTAGACCCGCTCGTAGAAGGCGATCGCCTCGTCGAGGTCGGCGACGGCGACCCCCACGTGGTCGATCCGGGTGAACAGCTGCTCGGTCATGGCCGACTCCTCCCGCCCGCACTCGGTGCCCTGCTCGGTATCGTGGCATCGACCGCATGTGCAGCGTCAGGAGGGTGCCTTCCATGGCCGGATCCGTCATCGTCGCAGGAGCCCGCACGCCGATGGGTCGGCTGCTCGGCTCGCTCAAGGACTTCTCCGCCACCGACCTCGGCGGCGTGGCCATCAAGGGGGCGCTGGCCAAGGCCGGGGTGGCGCCCGACCAGGTGGACTACGTGATCATGGGACAGGTGCTGCAGGCGGGTGCCGGGCAGATCACCGCCCGCCAGGCCGCGGTCAAGGCCGGGATCCCGATGACCGTCCCCGCGCTGACCATCAACAAGGTGTGCCTGTCCGGCCTGGACGCGATCGCCCTGGCCGACCAGCTGATCCGCGCCGGCGAGTTCGAGATCGTGGTGGCCGGTGGCATGGAGTCGATGACCAACGCGCCGCACCTGCTGCCGAAGTCCCGCGAGGGGTTCAAGTACGGCGACACCTCGCTGGTGGACTCGATGGCGTACGACGGGCTGTTCTGCGCCTTCGACCAGGTGGCCATGGGCGTGTCCACCGAGCGCTACAACGAGCGCTACGGACTCACCCGCGAGGACCAGGACGCGTTCTCGGCCCGGTCGCACCAACGGGCCGCAGAGGCCTGGAAGAACGGCCTGTACGACGACGAGGTGGTCCCGGTCGAGATCCCGCAGCGCAAGGGCGAGCCGCTGCAGTTCACCGAGGACGAGGGGATCCGGGCCGACACGACGACGGAGAGCCTGTCCCGGCTGCGGCCCGCGTTCGCCAAGGACGGCACCATCACGGCCGGCTCGGCGTCGCAGATCTCCGACGGCGCCGCCGCCGTCGTGGTCATGAGCAAGGCCAAGGCCGAGGAGCTCGGGTTGACCTGGCTGGCCGAGATCGGTGCGCACGGTGTGGTGGCCGGCCCGGATGCCTCTCTGCAGGAGCAGCCGGCCAACGCCATCAAGGCCGCGCTGGCCAAGGAGGGCATCGGCGTCGCCGACCTCGACGTCGTCGAGATCAACGAGGCCTTCGCCGCGGTCGGCCTGGTCTCCCAGCGAGTCCTCGGGCTGGACGAGGAGAAGGTCAACGTCAACGGCGGCGCGATCGCTGTGGGGCACCCGATCGGGATGTCCGGCGCCCGGCTGGTGCTGCACCTGGCGCACGAGCTGAAGCGGCGCGGGGGCGGCACCGGTGCGGCCGCGCTGTGCGGCGGCGGCGGCCAGGGCGACGCCCTGGTGATCCGCGTGCCGAAGGCCTGACCCGGCCGGTGGCCCGCGCCGTCGACGTCCCGGACCTGGTCGAACGGGCCCGTGCAGCCGACGCACGGGCCGTCGCCCGGCTGATCTCGCTGGTCGAGGACGCCTCGCCGCACCTGCGTGAGGTGATGGCGCTGCTTGCGCCGCACACCGGGCAGGCGCACGTCATCGGGCTGACCGGCTCACCCGGCGTGGGCAAGTCGACGTCCACGTCCGCCCTCGTGGGCGCGTTCCGGGCCCGCGGCCTGCGGGTCGGCGTGCTCGCCGTCGACCCGTCCTCGCCGTTCTCCGGCGGGGCCCTGCTCGGCGACCGGGTGCGGATGCAGGAGCACGCCACCGACCCGGAGGTCTTCATCCGCTCGATGGCCTCCCGCGGGCACCTGGGCGGACTGGCCTGGACGACGCCGCAGGCGCTGCGGGTGCTCGACTCCGCCGGCTGCGACGTCATCCTGGTCGAGACGGTCGGGGTGGGGCAGTCCGAGGTCGAGGTGGCCGGCCTGGCCGACACCACCGTGGTGCTGCTGGCACCCGGCATGGGCGACGGCATCCAGGCGGCGAAGGCCGGCATCCTGGAGATCGGCGACGTCTACGTGGTGAACAAGGCCGATCGCGACGGCGCGGACAACACGGTGCGCGAGCTGCGCTCGATGCTCAGCCTTGGGGGGAAGCAGCCGGCCGACGCCTGGAAGCCGCCGATCGTGAGGACCGTCGCCTCCCGCGGCGAGGGGCTGGCCGAGCTCCTGGACGCCCTCGACGGGCACCTGGAGTGGTTGCGCACCTCGGGGCACCTGCACGGCCGCCGGCTGCGCCGGGCCGCCGAGGAGATCGAGGCCATCGCCGTCGCCGACCTGAGACAGCGGATGGGCAGCCTCAGCGACGGCCAGCACCTGCAGGAGCTGGCCGCCCAGGTGGTGGCCGGGGCGCTGGACGCCTTCTCGGCGGCCGACACGCTCGTGGCCGGGCTGGTCGACCGGCCGACCTGACCCCTGTGCCAGGATCGCCCCCGCCCAGGCAACCAGCTCGGAGGAGGACCGGCCCGTGCACGCGGTGGCCCTGATCCTCCGCGGGATCCGCTGGCGGGCCTGGGCCTCGCTCGCCGTCCTCTTCGTCGCCGTCGTCGCCACCGCGGCCGCCGTCGCGGCTCCGATGTACGCCCACAGTGCCGAGGAGTCGCTCATCCGGGACCGCCTCGGCGCGCTGAGCCCGGTGACGACGGGCTACCTGGTCCGCGGCCAGGTGTCGGGTCAGACCCAGTTCACCCCGACCGAGGTGATGCAGGCGGCCCAGACCGCGGCCCTCGACCCCCGGCTCGGCCCCTGGTACGGCCGGCCTAGCCTCGGGGTCGGCGTGACCGACGGCCAGGTCATGTCGGGCGGTCACCTGCTCGGGGTCGCGGCGGTGGGCTGGCACGACGGCATGTGCGCGGGCGGCATCGTCGTCCTGCGAGGTCAGTGTCCGAGGAGCGGCCAGGAGGCCATGGTCTCGGCCGGGCTGGCTGAGAGCGCCCACCTCGAGGTCGGCTCCCGGCTCGACCTGGGCATCTACCGCCCGGACGGCAACCTGGTGCGGGTCGTGGGGGTGTACGACGCCACGACGGCGAAACCGTCGGTGTGGGGTCCGTCGACCCCCGCTCAGGCGGCCCCCGGTGTCCGCGAGGGGGAGCCCGACCGGCTGGACGAGATCCTGGTGCCGCAGGACGAGATCCTCGGCTCGCATGGACAGGTCCAGGTGGCGGCGCTGCGGCCGCTGCTCGCCGACCGGCTCACCGTGGATGCGCTGCCCGGTGTCGTCGGTTCGGTCGACGAGGCAGCCGCGACGACCGACCCGCAGGGGGCGGTCGCCCTGTCGCGCGTGAGCACCCTCGCGGACGCCGTGGACCGGCTGGCGCCGGACCGCTCCCAGGTCCGGACGGCGGCGTTCGCGGTGACCGCCCAGCTCGTGCTGCTGGCTTGGGCGGTGCTGTTCCTCATCGTCTCAGCCACCGCGGACGAGCGCTCGGGAGAGGTCGCGCTGGCCAAGCTGCGCGGCATGCGCGCCTCGGCCACCATGATCTTCGGGCTCGGTGAGTCCGTGCTGCTCCTGCTGGCAGCCATCCCGCTGGGGCTGGCCGTGGGCTGGCTGGCCGCCGCGGCCCTGGTCTCCGCCTACCTGCTGCCAGGCGTCGCCGTGACGATGACCCCGGGCGTGTGGCTGGCCCTCGGCGTGTCCTTCCTCGGCGGGCTGTCCGCCGCTGCTCTGGCCGCCCGCGGCATCCTGCGGGCCCCGGTGCTCGAGGAGCTGCGCCGGACCAGTGGCCGGCGGGCCCGGCTGGCCCGCTCCGTGGCGGTGGACTCCGCAGCGGTCGCGCTCGCGGCGGCGGGGCTCTACGAGCTGCGCCAGGGCAGCTCCGACTTCGTCGCAGTCCTCGCCCCCGGGCTGCTCGCGCTGGCGCTGGGGCTGCTGTCGGTGCGGGTGGTGCCGTCCGTCGCGCGCGCGGCCGAGCGCCGCACCCGGGCGTCGTCCGGCATCCCCTCGTTCCTGACGGCGCGCAACATCGCCCGGCGTCCCAAGAGCCTGCAGCTGGTCGTGCTGGTCGCCGTCGCCGTCGGGCTCGCGGTGTTCGCGGTGGACGGCTGGGTGCTGGCGGCTGACCACCGCAGTGCGCGTGCCGACGCGCAGGTCGGGGCCAGCACCGTGCTCACGGTCTCCGCCTCGTCGCCCGACGCACTGCGCGCCGCGGTGGACTCGGTCGACCCGGACGGCCGCTGGGCGATGACCGCGCTGCGCACCGCCGACCCGGGCGGCGGCCTGCTGGCCGTCGACACGGCGCGGCTGGCCGCGGTCACGGCCTGGGACCCGGCCTGGGCCGGGTCCAGCTTCGAGCACCTGGCCGGGGCCCTGCGGCCCCCGTCGGGCGCATCGGTCCCGGTGACCGGCCGGCTGGCCGTGACGGCGGACCGGTCCGGCCGGCCGGCCCCCCTCGACCTGGTCGTCCGGGTCCGGGACGCCGGGGGCCGCCCCTACGACGTGCCGCTCGGCGGTCTGGTCGCTGGACGCCAGCGGCTGGCCGTCGAGCTGCCGCCCTGCGCGGACGGCTGCACGATCGTCTCGTTCAACTTCGTGCACCCGGTGGGGCGAAACGGCCAGCCGGTCGACGGCTCGGTCGTGCTGTCGGGGGCGGCGGACGCTCACGGCCCGGTGGACCTGGCCGCCCAGGGCCTCGAGTGGCGCAGCGGCGTGTGGGACAGCACCGGGACGCTCCCCGCCGCGGGCACCAGGGTGGCGACCAGCGGTGCCGGCCTCAGCGTGGCCCTGACGCTGTCCGCCACGCAGGACGCCGCTGCGGCGGTGGCCGACCATCCGGAGGTGCTCCCGGTCGTGCTCGGCGACCAGACGCACCAGCTCACCGCCGGTGGCTCGCCCGGCGTCCTGCTCGGTGTCGGGGTCAGCGGGGACACCGACCGCTGGAGCCCGGTGGCGCAGGGGCTGCTCCCGCGGCTGGGTCGCGAGGGGGCCATGGCCGACCTCGGGTACGCCCTCGCCGAGCGGGGTCCCACGATGACACCGGTCGAGGAGCAGGTCTGGCTCGGCGCGGCCGCACCGGCGGACGCCGTCCAGCGGCTGACCGGCGCGGGGCTGGCCGTCATCCACACCGAGTCACTGGCCGACCGGATCGCGGTCCTGAACCGGGACGGCACCGCGCTCGCGCTGCGGCTGTTCCTGGTGTCCGCGGCGACCGCGCTGGTGCTGGCCGCCGGGACGCTGCTGGCCAGCGCGTACGTGGCCGCCCGCCGCCGCTCCTACGAGCTGGCCGCTCTACGCGTCCTCGGGGCGTCCCGCGGCGTGCTGGTCCGGGCCGGGCGCAGGGAGCAGCTGGCGCTGGGCAGCGTCGGGACCCTGGTCGGGGCGCTCGCCGGCGCGGCCGCGGCCACGGTCGCGCTGCCCGTCCTCGACCAGCTCGGTGGATCCGGGGACGGCCCACCCGTGAGCTATGCGCCGGCCTGGGGTGCCCTGGCCGTGCTCCTCGTCGTCACGGTCGGTGTGCTCGCGGTGCTGGCCCACCTGGGGGCCAGCCGCGCCGTCCACCTGGCGGTGCCCGACCGGCTGCGGGAGGTGCAGGCGTGACCGCCCCCGTGGCGGCCCCGCCGCGCGGGCTGTCCGTGCGCTGCGAGGAGCTGGTCCACATCTACCGCGCCGGCGGCACCGAGGTGGTGGCCGTGCGCGGGGTCGACCTGGACGTCGCGGCCGGCGAGCGGCTGGCCCTGCTCGGACCGTCCGGCTCCGGCAAGTCCACCCTGCTGGCGCTCATGGGCGGGCTGCTCCCGCCGTCCGCGGGACGGGTCTTCGTGGGTGAGGAGGAGATCAGCCGGCTGGGGCAGGCCGACCTGCTCCGGCTGCGCGCCGACCGGGTCGGCATCGTCGTGCAGGGTGCCGCGCGCAACCTGCTCGCCTACGCCTCCCCGCTGGACAACGTGCGGTTCGCCCAGCGCCCGTCCGGCCGCGCGGGCCGTCGGCAGTCCATGCCGCCGGCCGAGCTGCTGGACACCCTCGGCCTGTCGTCGGTCGCCGCGCACGCGCTGACCGGGCTGTCCGGCGGGGAGCAGCAGCGGGTGGCCCTGGCGGTGGCGGTGGCCAACGGCCCGGGGCTGCTGCTCGCGGACGAGCCGACGTCCCAGCTGGACCACGAGGCGCGGGATGCCGTGCTGGACCTGCTCGAGCAGGTCAACGCCCACTTCGGGACGACGGTGGTCGTGGTGACCCACGACCCGGACGTCGGCGCGCGGCTGGGCCGGACCGTCTCGATGCGGTTCGGCCGGGTCGGCCAGGAGGGCCGGCTCGGCGAGCAGTTCGCGGTGGTCGGCAAGGACGGCACGATCCACCTCCCCGACCATGTGCTGGCCGACTGGCCGCCGGGGACGCTGGTGCGGGTCGACCAGGACGGCGCTGACCTGCGGCTGCGTCGGAGGACCCCATGACCGACCTGAGCGGCCGGCTGCACGCCGAGGCCCTGACCGTGCGCCGCGACGGCCGGCTGGTGCTCGACGACGTCTCCCTCGAGGCGGTCCCGGGCCGGCTGCTCGCGGTGACCGGGCCGTCCGGCTCCGGGAAGTCCACCCTGCTCGCGGTGCTGGCCGGGATCATCGCGCCGGACGGCGGTCGGGTGACCCTGCCGTCGGCCACGGAGCCGCTGCGGGTCGCGACCATGCTCCAGGGCTACGGACTGCTGGCCGTGCTGACGGCCGCGGAGAACGTGGAGCTGCCGCTCCAGCTCGCGGGGCGGCCGCGGGGCGAGGTGCGGGAGAGGGCCGCCGTGGCGCTCGTCCTGGCCGGGCTGGCGGAGGGCCACGAGCAGCTCGTGGAGGAGCTCTCCGGCGGGCAGCGGCAGCGGGTGGCGCTGGCCAGGGCCCTGGTGATGGACCCGCACGTGCTCGTCGCCGACGAGCCGACCGCCGAGCTGGACTCGGACACCGCGGAGGTCGCGCTGGCCGTGCTGCGGGCCCGCGCGGACGCTGGTGGCATCGTCGTGCTGGCCACCCACGACCCCGAGGTCGCCGCCCGGTGCGACGCCGAGGTGCACCTCGTCGACGGCCGGCTGGCGGTGCCCGCACCCCCGGCCGGCGGCTGACCGAGGGGTCCGGAACGGTCGGCTACGCTCGGCGGTGACGGCTCGCCGGATCCGGTGACCACGCCGTCACCGCCGTTACTCTCCGAGGAGGCCCCGGTGGAGGCGAAGGACATCGACGCTGGCCGGCAACGGTGGCAGGGGCGCTACGACGCGGCGCTTTCCCGCGGTCGGGTGCGCGACGCCGACTTCACCACGCTGTCGGGCGTCGACGTCGACCCGGTCTACGGACCGCCGCCCGGTGCCGTCGTGCCCGGGTTCGACCGGATCGGCTGGCCGGGGGAGTACCCGTTCACCCGTGGGCTGCACACCACGGGGTACCGCGGCCGGCCGTGGACCATCCGACAGTTCGCCGGGTTCGGCAACGCCCAGCAGACCAACGAGCGCTACCGGATGATCCTGGACGCCGGTGGCGGCGGGCTCAGCGTGGCCTTCGACATGCCCACGCTCATGGGCCGCGACTCCGACGACCCGCGCAGCCTGGGCGAGGTCGGCCACTGCGGCGTGGCGATCGACTCGGTCGCCGACATGGAGATGCTCTTCGACGGCATCCCGCTCGGGGACGTGACGACGTCGATGACGATCAGCGGCCCCGCCGTCCCGGTGTTCTGCATGTACGTGGTGGCCGCCGAGCGTCAGGGCGTGGATCCGTCGGTGCTCAACGGCACCCTGCAGACCGACATCTTCAAGGAGTACATCGCGCAGAAGGAGTGGCTGTTCCCGCCTGAGCCGCACCTGCGGCTGATCGGCGACCTGATGGAGTGGTGCGCCGACCGGGTGCCCGACTACAAGCCGCTGTCGGTGTCCGGGTACCACATCCGCGAGGCCGGGTCGACGGCCGCGCAGGAGCTCGCGTTCACCCTGGCCGACGGGTTCGGCTACGTGGAGCTCGGGCTGGCCCGCGGGCTGGACGTCGACGTGTTCGCGCCCGGGCTGTCGTTCTTCTTCGACGCGCACATCGACTTCTTCGAGGAGATCGCGAAGTTCCGGGCCGCCCGCCGGATCTGGGCCCGCTGGATGCGCGACGTGTACGGCGCGACGACTGAGAAGGCCCAGTGGCTGCGGTTCCACACCCAGACGGCCGGGGTGTCGCTGACCGCCCAGCAGCCGGACAACAACGTGGTGCGCACGGCGATCGAGGCGCTGGCCGCCGTCCTGGGCGGGACGAACTCGCTGCACACCAACGCCCTGGACGAGGTGCTCGCGCTGCCCAGCGCCAAGGCCGCGGAGATCGCGCTGCGCACCCAGCAGGTGATCCTCGAGGAGACCGGGGTGGCCAACGTGGCCGACCCGCTGGGCGGGTCCTGGTATCTCGAGGAGCTGACCGACCGGATCGAGGCCGAGGCCGAGGCGATCTTCGCCAAGATCAAGGAGATGGGCGACGGCACGGCCCACAACGGGATGACCTCGGGCATCCTGCGCGGGATCGAGGACGGCTGGTTCACCTCGGAGACCGCGGATGCCGCCTTCACCTACCAGCGCTCGCTCGAGAAGGGCGACAAGCTGGTCGTGGGCGTGAACGTGCACACCCAGTCCATCGAGGAGCCGCTGGAGATCCTCCGGATCAGCCACGAGGTCGAGCGGGACCAGGTCGCCGAGCTGGCCGGCCGCCGCCAGGTCCGTGACGAGGCGGCCGTCCGCGCAGCGCTGGTCGACCTGGAGGCGGCCGCGAGGGGCACCGTGAACCTGGTCGAGCCGATGCTCGTCGCGGCCCGCGCGGAGGCCAGCCTCGGCGAGATCTGCGCGGCGCTGGGTGACGTCTTCGGCCCGTACCGGGAGCCGGCCCGCTTCTGACCCGGCCCGACCGCACCGGTTGGGCGCTCCCGATGGTTTCGGGGAGGATGGGCTCATGTCCACACCGAGTTTCAACCTGCCAGGGGCCGTCGACCTCGGGGCCATCGCCGCGCAGAACGCGGCCCGCGCCCGCGCCGAGGAGGCCAGGGCGGCTGCCCCCGCAGCCGGCCCGGATGCCCCCACGGCGGCACCGTCGTACGTCGACGTGACCGAGGCCACCTTCCAGGCCGAGGTCATCGACCGGTCCATGACCGTTCCGGTGATCGTCGACTTCTGGGCCGAGTGGTGCGGGCCGTGCAAGCAGCTCAGCCCGATCCTCGAGCGGCTGGCCGCCGAGGCGGCCGGCGCCTGGACGCTGGCGAAGATCGACGTCGACGCCAACCAGCGGGTCGCCGCGGCCTTCCAGGTGCAGAGCATCCCCACGGTCCACGTGGTGTGGCAGGGCCAGCTGGTGCCCGGGTTCAGCGGCGCGCTGCCCGAGCCGCAGGTCCGCGAGTTCATCGACCAGGTGCTGGCGCTGGCCGCGGGGGAGGACATGGCCGCGCAGGAGCCGCTCGACCCGGGGGTGGAGCAGGCCCTCGACGCGATCGAGCGCGGCGACCTGGACGCCGCCGCCGAGGCCTACCGCACGGTGCTCGCCGGGTCACCCGGCAACGAGGAGGCCCGCCTCGGGCTGGCCCAGGTGGAGCTGATCCGGCGGACGCAGACCACCGACGTGGCCGCCGCCCGGCAGGCGGCGGCGGATCGTCCCGACGACGTGGACGCCCAGTGCCTGGCCGCCGACCTGGACGTGGTGGGCGGCAGCGTCAGCGACGCGTTCGACCGGCTGATCGACCTGGTCCGGCGCTCGTCCGGCGACGACCGGGACCGGGCCAGGGCGCACCTGATCGCGCTGTTCGACGTCATCGGGCCGGACGACCCCCGGGTCGCCAAGGGCCGGACCGGGCTGGCCAGCGCGCTGTTCTAGCCGGGCGACAGGTCAGTCCGCGCGGCGCAGCCAGACCGTGCCGAGCGGTGGTATCCGGACCGTCGCGGACGCGGGACGGCCGTGCCACGGGTCGCCGTCCGCCCACACCTGGCCCAGGTTGCCGACGCCGCTGCCGGCGTAGTCCGTGGCGTCGGTGTTGAGCACCTCGTCCCAGCGACCGGCGGACGGCAGGCCGAGCCGGTAGGACTCGTGCGGCATCGAGGAGAAGTTTGACACGCAGGCCAGCACCGAGCCGTCGCCCCCCTTGCGAAGGAACGAGAACACGTTGCCGCTGGCGTCGTTCGCGTCGATCCACTCGAACCCGGCCGGGTCGACGTCCAGCCGCCACAGCGCCGGCGTCTCCCGGTACACCCGGTTGAGGTCGGCGACCAGCTTCTGGACGCCGCGGTGGTCGGGGTGGTCGAGCAGCCACCAGTCCAGGGACCGGGACTCCGACCACTCCGACTCCTGGCCGATCTCGGCGCCCATGAACAACAGCTGCTTGCCCGGGTGCGCCCACATGTACGCCAGGTAGGCCCGGACCGTGGCCAGCTGCTGCCAGCGGTCACCGGGGACCTTGCGCAGCAGCGAACCCTTGCCGTGGACCACTTCGTCGTGCGAGATGGGCAGCACGAAGTTCTCGGTCCAGGCGTACACCATCGAGAACGTCATCTGGTTGTGGTGGTACTGGCGGTGCACCGGCTCGCGGCCCAGGTAGTCCAGCGAGTCGTGCATCCAGCCCATGTTCCACTTGAAGCCGAAGCCGAGGCCGCCGAGGTGGGTCGGCCGCGTGACGCCGGGCCAGGCGGTGGACTCCTCGGCAATCATCATGGCGCCGGGCACCCGGCGGTACACGGTGGCGTTGGTCTCCTGCAGGAAGGCGACGGCGTCGAGGTTCTCCCGGCCGCCGTAGATGTTGGGCAGCCACTCGCCGTCCTTGCGCGAGTAGTCCAGGTAGAGCATCGAGGCCACGGCGTCGACCCGCAGGCCGTCGATGTGGAACTCCTCGAGCCAGAACACGGCGTTGGCCACCAGGAAGTTGCGCACCTCGCGGCGGCCGAAGTCGAACACGAGCGTGCCCCAGTCCGGCTGCTCGCCCTTGCGCGGGTCGGCGTGCTCGTACAGCGGCGTCCCGTCGAAGCGGGCCAGGGCCCACGCGTCCCGCGGGAAGTGCGCGGGGACCCAGTCGACGATGATGCCGATCCCGGCCTGGTGCAGCCGGTCGACCAGGTAGCGGAAGTCGTCGGGCGAGCCGAACCGCGAGGTGGGGGCGTAGTAGGAGGTGACCTGGTAGCCCCACGACCCGCCGAACGGGTGCTCGGCCACGGGCAGCAGCTCGACGTGCGTGAAGCCGAGCTCGGTGACGTAGTCGACCAGCTCCTCGGCCAGCTGGCGGTAGCCCAGCCCCTGCCGCCACGAGCCCAGGTGGACCTCGTAGATGCTCACCGGTTCGCGGTGCGGGGCGCTGTCGGCCCGGCGTTCGAGCCAGGCCGTGTCCTGCCACTCGTGGCTGGACCGCTCGACGACCGAGGCCGTGGCCGGGGGACACTCGGTCGCCCGGGCCATCGGGTCCGCCTTCTGCCGCCACACGCTGTCCCGGCCGAGCACCTCGTACTTGTACCGGGTGCCTTCGCCCACCCCGGGGACGAACAGCTCCCACACGCCGCTGGAGCCGAGCGAGCGCAGCGGGAAGCCTCGGCCGTCCCAGTGGTTGAAGTCACCCACGGCGCGGATGCCGCGGGCGTTGGGCGCCCACACGGCGAACGACGTGCCCGTGACCGCGCTGGCGCCCTCGCCATAGGTGCGTACGTGCGACCCGAGGACCTCCCACAGCCGCTCGTGCCGGCCCTCGGAGATCAGGTGCAGGTCGAGCTCCCCCAGGGTGGGCAGGAACCGGTACGGGTCGTCCGACGTGGTCGGGCTGTCGCCGTAGTCGACCACCAGTCGGTAGTCCGGCACCTCGGTCAGTGGGAGCAGGACGACCCACACCCCCTCGTGCTCGTGGTCGAGCGGGTACGTCTGGTCGCCGACCCGCACCTCCACCGACTGGGCCCACGGCCGCAGCACCCGCAGGGTCACGCCGTCCGGTCCGAGGTGTGGGCCCAGGATGCGGTGCGGGTCGTGGTGGGCGCCGCCGACGAGGCGGTCGAGCTCCTCGGCCGGCACCGGGACGGGTCGCCGGCTGGCCGACGGCTGGCTGGTCGTCATCCGGCCAGCCTCTCGATCGCGGCCAGCGGGATCGCCAGCCAGGTCGGTCGCATCCGGGACTCGTAGACCACCTCGTACACCGCCTTCTCCGTCTCCAGCGCCCGCAGCAGCACCGCGGCCCCGTCATCCTCCGGCAGGTACCCGTACCCCCGCAGGAAGGCGGCCCGATTGTGCTCCACCCACTCGGCGGCCCGGTAGGCCCGCTGCTGGTCGTCCGGGTGGTCGAGCAGCACCTGTCGAGCGGCGTAGTCGATCGACCGGAGCATCCCGGCGATGTCCCGCAGCGGGGTGTCCGGCGCGCGCCGCTCCTGCGCCGGCGTCTGCGGCTCGCCCTCGAAGTCCAGCACCTTCCACCCGGACGTGATGCGCAGGGTCTGCCCGAGGTGGAAGTCGCCGTGCACCCGCTGGGACGGCACCTCCTGGCCGAGCTCCGCCAGGGCGTCGAAGCTGCGGCGCAGGCCCGGCTCGAACGCGGCCAGGTCGGGGACCTGGCTGACGGCGTCGGCGAGCCGCTCGCCCATCCGGGCGGCCCGCCCGGCCAGGTCGACCGGGGACAGCGAGCCGGTCGGGAAGGCCTCCCGGAGCGCGGCGTGCAGCTGCGCGGTGGTGGCCCCCAGCCGCTCGGCGTCGCTCGCGAAGTCGCCGCCGCACTCGCCGGGATGGAGGTCGGCCTCGACGAACAGGTCGCGCACGCTGGCCTTGGCGATCTCCCAGCCGTCGGTGCCGTCCGCCAGGTACTCCTGCAGGAACGCGAGCGTCCCCTCGGGGCTGTCCACGTACCCCAGCGGGGTCGCGATGACCGGGCAGGCCACCGCGGCCAGGCCGGCATGCACCTCGACGTCCGGGTTGACCCCCGGCGCGACCTGCCGGTACATCTTCATGATCAACGAGTCGCCGAACAGCAGGGACGTGTTCGACTGCTCCGCGGTCATCACCAGGCTGGGTCCGGACGGCGGCACCGGCTGGTGGCCGATCCGGTGGAACCGCAGCTGGCCGCGGGTGGCCTCGGCCTCGATCAGCTCCAGCAGGCTGCCGGTGACCTGCCGGTCGTGCAGAGCGTCGTAGACGTACCCCTGTTCCTCCCGGCCCACCAGCGCGTGCTCGAGCCGCTCCTCGGCGTTGTCACGGCGCTCCAGAACCAGCTGGTAGACCGACCGGCGTCCCTCGGCCTCGACGTCCACGAGGACGACGTCGACGGGTGGCTCGTCGTGGATGCGCCCAAGGGGGCGCATCCCGAGCACGCGGTACTCGCGGCCCTTCTCGGCGAACCAGCGCTGTCGGTCCAGGAACTGGGTGAGGCCATCGGGCAGGGTCACGTCATCGTCCTCCAGGTCGGCTCGTTCACGTGGCCTGCTCGGGACGGGGCAGGCGGAACCAGTAGAAGTCGTGCCCGCCCAGGGTGAGCAGGTAGGGCAGCTCGCCGATCCGCGGGAAGTGCGCACCGCCGAGCATCTCCACGGGGGAGACCCCCTCGTAGGCCCGCAGGTCCAGCTCGACCGCCTGGGCCGAGCGCGACAGGTTGTTCACGCACAGCACCAGGTCGTCGCCGAACTCGCGGACGAAGCTGAACACGCTCGGGTTGTTGCCCCCGAGGTCGTGGAACCCGCCGAGCCCGAACGCCGGGTTCTGCTTGCGCACCTCGATCAGCCGCCGGGTCCAGTGCAGCAGGGACGACGTGTTGCGCAGCTGGGCCTCGACGTTGGTGACCTGGAAGCCGTAGACGGCGTCGGCGACGACGGGCCGCAGCATCCGGCCCGGGTCGCAGGTGGAGAAGCCGGCGTTGCGGTCCGGCGTCCACTGCATTGGCGTGCGCACGCCGTCGCGGTCCCCCAGCCAGATGTTGTCGCCCATCCCGATCTCGTCGCCGTAGTACAGGACCGGGGACCCGGGCAGCGACAGCAGCAGCGCGGTGAACAGCTCGATCTGGTCGCGGTCGTTCTCCAGCAAGGTCGCCAGCCGCCGCCGGATCCCGATGTTCGCGCGCATCCGCGGGTCCTTGGCGTACTCGCTCCACATGTAGTCGCGCTCTTCGTCGGAGACCATCTCGAGGGTCAGCTCGTCGTGGTTGCGCAAGAAGATGCCCCACTGGCAGCCGCTGGGGATCGGCGGGGTCTCGGCCAGGATCTCCGAGATCGGGTAGCGCGACTCGCGCCGCACCGCCATGAACAGCCGCGGCATGACCGGGAAGTGGAACGCCATGTGGCACTCGTCACCTCCGACCTCGGGGTCGCCGAGGTAGTCGACGACGTCGGCCGGCCACTGGTTGGCCTCGGCCAGCAGCACCCGGTCCGGGTACAGCCGGTCCACCTCGGTGCGCACCCGGCGCAGGAACTCGTGCGTCCGCGGCAGGTTCTCGCAGTTGCTGCCCTCCTCCTCGAACAGGTACGGGACGGCGTCCAGCCGGAGCCCGTCGATGCCGAGGTCCAGCCAGAACCGCAGCGCCTCGAGGATCGACTCCTGCACCCGCGGGTTCTCGAAGTTGAGGTCCGGCTGGTGGCTGAAGAAGCGGTGCCAGAAGTACTGCTTGCGGACCGGGTCGAAGGTCCAGTTCGACGTCTCGGTGTCGACGAAGATGATCCGCGCGTCGGGGTAGCCCGCGTCGGTGTCGGCCCACACGTAGAAGTCCCCGTACGGGCCGTCTGGGTCGGCGCGGCTGGCCTGGAACCACGGGTGCTGGTCCGAGGTGTGGTTCATGACGAAGTCGGTGATCACGCGCAGGCCGCGCTCGTGCGCCTCGTCGACGAACTGCACGAAGTCGCCCAGCGTGCCCAGGTCGGGGTGCACGTCGGTGTAGTCGGCCACGTCGTAGCCGCCGTCGCGGAGCGGGGACGGGTAGAACGGTGGCAGCCACAGGCAGTCGACGCCCAGCCACTGCAGGTAGTCCAGCTTTTCGGTGAGCCCGGCCAGGTCGCCCACGCCGTCCCCGGTCGAGTCGAAGAACGACCGGACCAGGACCTCGTAGAAGACCGCCCGCTTGAACCAGGCGGGGTCGCGCGGGTTGCGCTGGTCGAAGGGGTCGGGGACCGGGGTCCCGGGCGCGAGGCTCACGACGCCGACCGGCGCACGACGAGGATGTGCGCCGGCTCGACGAACGGGTCGAGCCGCACGAAGTTGTGCTGCCCCCACAGCCAGGTCTCCCCGCTGAGCAGGTCGTGGACGGCGAACGACTCGTGCCAGCCCATGCCCAGGGCCTCCATGTCCAGGTGGACGGTGGACTCGCGGGCCCCGTGCGGGTCGAGGTTGACCACCACGATGACCGTGTCGTCGCCGTGGTCGGTGGACACCCGCTTGCTGTAGGCGATGACCGACTCGTCGTCGACGTGGTGCAGGGTCACGTTGCGCAGCCGCTGCAGCGCCGGGTGCCGGCGGCGGATCTCGTTGAGCCGGGTCAGGTAGGGGGCCAGGCTGTGGCCGCCGGCCTCCGCGGCCGCCCAGTCGCGGGGCCGCAGCTGGTACTTCTCCGAGTCGAGGTACTCCTCGCTGCCGGGCCGCAGCGCGACGTGCTCGTACAGCTCGTAGCCGGAGTACACCCCCCAGGTCGGGGACATCGTCGCGGCCAGCACGGCCCGGATCCGGAACGCGGCCGGCCCCCCGTACTGCAGGTACGCGTGCAGGATGTCGGGGGTGTTGACGAACAGGTTGGGCCGGAAGTAGGGAGCGGTCTCGGTGGCCAGCTCGGTGAGGTACTCCGCGAGCTCCCAGCGCGCGGTGCGCCAGGTGAAGTACGTGTACGACTGGTGGAAGCCGACCTTCGCGAGCATCCGCGTCATCGGCGGCAGGGTGAACGCCTCGGCCAGGAACAGCACGTCCGGGTCGGTGCCGCGGATCTCGTCGAGCAGCTGCTCCCAGAACGGGACCGGCTTGGTGTGCGGGTTGTCCACCCGGAAGATGCGCACCCCGTGGCTCATCCAGTGCCGCAGCACCCGCAGCACCTCGGCGTACAGGCCGTCGTAGTCGTGGTCGAAGTTGAGCGGGTAGATGTCCTGGTACTTCTTCGGCGGGTTCTCGGCGTAGGCGATGCTGCCGTCGGAGCGGATGCTGAACCACTCCGGGTGCTGGGTCACCCACGGATGGTCGGGCGAGCACTGCAGCGCGAAGTCGAGGGCGACCTCCAGGCCCAGCTCGCGGGCGCGGGCCACGAAGACGTCGAGGTCCTCCAGCGTGCCGAGGTCGGGGTGGATCGCGTCGTGGCCGCCCTCGGCCGAGCCGATCGCCCAGGGCACCCCGACGTCGTGGCTGTCCGCGGACAGGGTGTTGTTCGGACCCTTGCGGAACGAGCGGCCGATCGGGTGGATCGGCGGCAGGTAGACGACGTCGAAGCCCATGGCCGCGATCGCTGGCAGCCGCTCCACGGCGGTGCGGAAGGTGCCGCTGCGCAGTGGCGGCCCGCCCTCGGGGTCGACGACCGCGCCCTCCGACCGTGGGAAGAACTCGTACCAGGAGCCGACGAGCGCCCGCTCCCGGTCCACCCGAAGCGGGAAGCGGTCCGAGCGGGTCACCAGGTCCCGCAACGGGTGCCGGCGCAGCGCGGCCAGCACCTCGGGCGCGGTCGCGGCGGCCAGCCGGACGCCGGGGGGGCGCTCGGCGTCCCGCAGCGCCGTCACGACGTCCTGCAGCAGGGTGCGGACGGCGCCCTTGGGGACGTCCCTGGCGGCTCGATCGAACAGCCGGGCACCGTCCTCCAAGGTGAGCTCGACGTCCTGGTGCTCCGGGATCTTGATCTCCGCGACGTGCCGCCAGGTGGCCATCGGGTCGCCCCACGCCTCCACGTGGAACGTCCAGTCCCCCTCGGCCGTCGGGGCCACCCGGGCGGACCAGCGGTTGGTCCCCGGGGTGCCAGGGACCATCGGCACCCAGCCGACGTCGGGGACGCCCTTGGGGCCACGCAGCACCACGTTGGCGTTGACCGCGTCGTGCCCCTCGCGGAACACGGTGGCGCTCACCGTGAACTCCTCGCCGGGCACCGCCTTGGCGGGGAAACGACCGCAGTCGACGACGGGCTGCACATCGACGATGGGGATGCGTCCGGTCCGAGGCGCCACGGGTCCGGTGCCACCTTCCTTGCGGCCTGCCTTGCGGTCGGGGCGGCGTGGTCCCGGCTTGGGCGCGCCACCTCGCGGGGTGTCGATCACGGTAGCCGTAGGCCCCCCTGCATCCGTCCCTCTTCAGTCGATCTTCCGTTGATCTTCCGTCGATCTCGATGCGTTGCGCAGGCAGCATGCAAGATGCTTCCAGGCCGAGCAAGAATCCGGCAACCCGCACCTGGGCACCCGGAGACGTTCGGTAGGTTCTACCCCCATGCGTGCCATCCGTCGCTTCATCGTCCGCACCGTGCTCCCCGAGGCGCTCGCGCCCCTGGAGGAGCTCGTCATGAACCTGCGCTGGTCCTGGCACGCGCCGACCATGGACCTGTTCGCGTCCATCGACCAGCAGGTCTGGGACGACGTCGAGCACGATCCGACCCGGCTGCTGGGAGCGGTCCCGCTCGAGCGGTTCACCGAGCTGGCCAACGACCACGGCTTCCTGGAGCGGCTGCACGCGGAGCACGCCGACCTGCGCCGCTACCTCAGCGAGCCGCTGTGGTACCAGGGCCTGGAGCAGCACCTCGGCAGCCCGCCGCCGGCCGCGATCGGCTACTTCTCGCCGGAGTACGGCATCACCGCGGTGCTGCCGCAGTACTCCGGCGGTCTGGGCATCCTCGCGGGTGACCACCTGAAGGCGGCCAGCGACCTGGGCGTCCCCGTGCTCGGGGTGGGCCTGCTCTACCGCAGCGGGTACTTCCGGCAGTCGCTGTCGCCGGAGGGCTGGCAGCTGGAGACCTACCCGGTCCTCGACCCCAACGGTCTGCCGATCACCTTGCTCAGGGACGCCGCGGACCGGCCGGTGCTGGTCACGGTGAACCTGCCGGGGCAGCGGCGGCTGGTCGCCCAGATCTGGAAGGCGCAGGTGGGCCGGGTCCCGCTGCTGCTGCTGGACTCCGACGTCGAGGAGAACGCGCCGGCCGAGCGGTCGGTCACCGACCGGCTGTACGGCGGCGGCACGGAGCACCGCCTCGAGCAGGAGATGCTGCTCGGGATCGGGGGGGTCCGGGCGATCCGGGCCTACTGCGCTCTGACGGGGTCGGCGGCGCCCGAGGTGTTCCACACCAACGAGGGGCACGCGGGCTTCCTCGGGCTGGAGCGGATCCGGGAGCTGGCGGAGGGCGCCGGGCTCAGCTTCGACGCGGCCCTGGAGGAGGTGCGCGCCGGCACCCTGTTCACCACCCACACCCCGGTGCCCGCCGGCATCGACCGGTTCCCCCGCTCGCTCATCGAGCAGCACTTCGGCGGTGACAACGCCTCGCCCGGCGTCCCGCTCGACCGGATTCTGGCGCTGGGCGCCGAGACGTACGAGGGCGGCGACCCCAACGTCTTCAACATGGCCGTGATGGGGCTGCGGCTGGGCCAGCGGGCCAACGGGGTGGCCCAGCTGCACGGTGAGGTCAGCCGGGAGATGTTCCACGGCCTGTGGCCGTGCTTCGACTCCGACGAGGTGCCGATCACGTCGGTGACCAACGGGGTGCACGCCCCGACCTGGGTGGCCAGGGAGGTCATGGACCTGGCCCGCCGCGCCGTGGGCACCGAGCTGGTCGAGGAGGCCCGCGGCTGGGAGGCCATCGAGCACATCGGGGACGCCGAGATCTGGCAGACCCGCTCGGTGCTGCGGGCCCAGCTGGTCGACGAGGCGCGCCGGCGGCTGCGGGCCTCCTGGCTGCAGCGCGGGGCGAGCCTGGCCGAGCTCAAGTGGGTCGACGACGTGCTCAACCCGGACGTGCTCACCATCGGGTTCGCCCGACGCGTGCCGTCGTACAAGCGGCTGACCCTGATGCTGCAGGACGAGGAGAGGCTGCGCTCGCTGCTGCTCGACCCGGACCGTCCGGTGCAGATCATCGTGGCCGGCAAGTCGCACCCGGCCGACGACGGCGGCAAGCGGCTGATCCAGCAGCTGGTCGCCTTCTCCGACCGGCCGGACGTGCGGCACCGGCTCGTCTTCCTGCCCGACTACGACATGGCCATGGCCCGCTACCTGTACGCGGGCTGCGACGTGTGGCTGAACAACCCGTTGCGCCCGCTCGAGGCGTGCGGGACGTCGGGGATGAAGGCCGCGCTGAACGGCTGCCTCAACCTGTCCATCCGGGACGGGTGGTGGGACGAGATGTACGACGGGGAGAACGGCTGGGCGATCCCGACCGCCGACGGCGTCCACGACCCGGACCGGCGCGACGACATCGAGGCCGCGGCGCTCTACGACCTGATCGAGGGCAGCGCGGCGGCCCGCTTCTACGACCGGGGCAGCGACGGCCTGCCGGACCGCTGGATCGCCATGGTGCGGCACACCCTGCGGGTGCTCGGCCCCAAGGTGCTGGCCAGCCGGATGGTGCGCGACTACGTCGAGGAGCTCTACCTGCCGGCCGCGACGGCCGCCCGGCTGCTGGACGGGCCGACGCACGCGGCCGCCGTCGAGCTGGCCGGCTGGAAGGGCCGGGTGCGCTCCGCCTGGGGCGGCGTCCGGGTCGACCACGTCGAGTCGGTCGGCGTCGCGGACAGCCCGCACGTGGGCCAGCGGCTCGCGCTGAGGGTGTTCGTCTCGCTCGGTGAGCTCGAGCCGGACGACGTCGACGTGCAGGCCGTGCACGGCCGGGTGGGCAGCGACGACGAGCTGGTCCGCCGGCAGTTCAGCGACCTGCAGCCGGTCGAGGCCTACGAGGGCGGCCGCTGGCGCTATGAGGGCGAGCTGCCCCTGGACCGGGCCGGCGCCTTCGGCTACACGGTTCGGGTGCTGCCGCGCAACGAGTACCTGGCCAGCCCGGCCGAGATGAACCTGGTGGCGGTCCCCGCTACGTCCGCCGGCCTCACCGAAGGTGACCTGCGCTGACGGCGGGCTGACCGCCGGGGTCCTCGGCCCGCAGCAGCACCACCGAGCGCGGCGCCAAGGTGACCGGCTCCCCGGGGAGGTCCACCCAGGAGGCCTCGACCGGCCGCTCGTCGAAGGTGTCGAGCAGCCGCCGCCAGCCGCTCGCCCAGGTCGGTCCGGGCAGGGTGAACCCCACCGGCTCGTCCCCGGCGTGCAGCAGCAGCAGCATCGAGTTGTCCATGATCGGCTCGCCGCGCGCGGTGCGGCCCTGCACGCCGTCCCCGGCCAGGTACCGGCCGAACGTGGCGGCGTCCGGTGCCCACCAGTCGGCGTGGGCCAGCTCGCCGCCGTTCGGCCCCAGCCAGGCGAGGTCCTTGCGCCCGGCCGGGTCGAGCAGCCGGCCCTCCAGGAAGTGCCGGTGCCGCAGCACCGGGTGGGCGGCCCGCACCGCGAGCAGCCGCCGGGCCCAGGCCATCAGGTCGGTCTGCCACCCGGCCAGGTCCCAGTCCAGCCAGGACACCTCGTTGTCCTGGCAGTACGCGTTGTTGTTCCCCCGCTGGGTGCGGCCCAGCTCGTCCCCCGCGAGCAGCATCGGGACGCCGGTGGACAGCAGCAGCGTGGCCAGCAGGTTGCGCATGCTCCGGCGCCTGGCCACCAGCACCGACTCGTCGTCGGTCTCGCCCTCGACCCCGTGGTTCCAGCTGCGGTTGTCGTCGGTGCCGTCCCGGTTGCCCTCACCGTTGGCCTCGTTGTGCTTGTGGCCGTAGCTGACCAGGTCGCGCACGGTGAGCCCGTCGTGGGCGCTCACGAAGTTGATCGAGGAGTAGGGCCGTCGGCCGTCGTCGCCGTACAGGTCGGAGGAGCCGGACAGCCGGTAGCCGAGCTCGCGGATCCCCCCGCCGGTGCCCCGCCAGAAGTCCCGCACCGCGTTGCGGAACTTGTCGTTCCACTCCGACCACAGCGGCGGGAACTCGCCGACCTGGTAGCCCCCCTCGCCGACGTCCCACGGCTCGGCGATCAGCTTGACCTCGCGCAGCACCGGGTCCTGCTGGATCGTCGTCATGAACCCGCCGAGCATGTCGACGTCGTGCATCGACCGGGCCAGCGCCGCGGCCAGGTCGAACCGGAACCCGTCGACGTGCATCTCCAGCACCCAGTAGCGCAGCGAGTCCATCACCAGCTGCAGCACATGCGGCTGGCGCAGGTTCAAGGTGTTCCCGGTGCCGGTGTAGTCGGCGTAGCGGCGCCCGTCCCGCAGCCGGTAGTAGGCCGCGTTGTCGATCCCGCGGAAGGACAGCGTGGGGCCGATCTCGTTCCCCTCGGCGGTGTGGTTGTACACGACGTCCAGGATCACCTCGAGGCCGGCGTCGTGCAGGGCCTTCACCATGGTCTTGAACTCGGTGACCTGCTGGCCGTGGCCGCCGGACGCGGAGTACCCGGCGTGCGGGGCGAAGTACCCGATGGAGTTGTAGCCCCAGTAGTTCGTCAGCCCCTGGCGGACCAGGTGCTCCTCGTCCAGGAAGTGGTGCACGGGCAGCAGCTCGACCGCCGTGACCCCGAGGTCGAGCAGGTGCTGGACCACGGCCGGGTGGGCCAGCCCCGCGTACGTGCCTCGCAGCGCCTCGGGAACGTCGGGGTGACGCATGGTCATGCCGCGGACGTGGGCCTCGTAGATCACCGTGTCGGCCCACGGCGTGCGCGGGGGGCGGTCGTCGCCCCAGCCGAAGGAGTCCTGCACGGTCACCGAGACCGGCACGAACGGCGAGGAGTCGCAGTCGTCCATGACGGTGTCGTCCAGGCCCAGGACGTGCCCGAAGACGCACGGCTGGTAGCTCAGCCCCCCGGTGATCGCCTTCGCGTAGGGGTCGATGAGCAGCTTGTTCGGGTTGAACCGCCGGCCCAGGTACGGCTCCCACGGGCCGTACACCCGAAAGCCGTACCGCTGGCCGGCGCCGACGCCCGGCAGGTAGCCGTGGAACACGTGGTAGGTGCGCTCCTCGAGCCGGTGCCGGGTCTCCGTGCCGTCCGCGTCGAACAGGCACACCTCGACGGCCTCGGCCCCTTCGGCCCACAGCGCGACGTTCGTGCCCTCGCCGTCCGGGGTCGCTCCCAGCGGAGTCCACCGGCCGGGCCAGGCTGCGAGCACGTCGTCCACGGCAGGCATCTTGCCGGACGCCGGACGCCCGGCCCCCGATCGGGCCTCGGGACGGGTTAGGGTCACGCGTGTCGGCGTGAGTGCCGCAGCTGTGAGGGAGGCCGCCGTGGGCGAGTGGGTCAGGCTCGAGGTCGAGGCCGGGATCGGCACCATCCGGCTGGAGCGCCCGCCCATGAACGCGCTGTCCGCGCAGGTCTGGGCCGAGCTGCGCGACGCCGCGGCCGAGGCCACCGACCGCCGTGACGTCCGGGCGGTGATCGTCTACGGCGGACCCAAGGTCTTCGCGGCCGGAGCCGACGTCAAGGAGATGGTCGACTGGACCTACACCGACGTCGTGGACGCCTCCAGCCGGCTGCAGGCCGCCTGCAGCACGCTGGCCCGGATCCCCAAGCCGACGGTAGCGGCGATCACCGGGTACGCGCTCGGCGGCGGCTGCGAGGTGGCGCTGTCCTGCGACTTCCGGGTGGCCGGCGACAAC
The DNA here is from genome assembly GCA_038252405.1 of Actinomycetes bacterium. Taxonomy (GTDB): domain Bacteria; phylum Actinomycetota; class Actinomycetes; order Prado026; family Prado026; genus DATCDE01. The sequence continues at coordinate 138,376 of JBBSAJ010000001.1, forward strand.
GCCAAGCTCGGGCAGCCGGAGATCCTGCTCGGGATCATCCCGGGAGCCGGTGGCACCCAGCGACTGGCCCGTCTCGTCGGTCCCGCGCGGGCCAAGGACCTGATCTTCAGCGGACGCTTCATGGACGCCGACGAGGCGCTGCGGATCGGCCTGGTGGACCGGGTGGTGGCCCCGGACGACGTCTACACGGCGGCCCGGGCCATGGTCGAGCGGTACGCCAGCGGCCCCGCCTACGCGCTGCGCGCCGCCAAGGAGGCCATCGACCGTGGCCTCGAGGTGGACCTGGAGACCGGGCTGGAGATCGAGCGCCAGGCGTTCGCCGCGCTGTTCGCCACCCAGGACCGGGCCACCGGGATGCGCTCGTTCGTCGACAACGGCCCCGGCAAGGCCGTCTTCGAGGGCCGGTGAGCGGGCTGACCGCCCAGCCGAGCGTCGAGCAGGTGCGGGCCGCCTTCGCCGACCCCAAGCTGGCCAACGTCCTCTACCACGACTGGGAGGCGTCCACCTACGACGAGAAGTGGTCGATCTCCTACGACGACCGCTGCATCAGCTACGCCAGGGACCGCTTCGCGCACATCGCCGGCGAGGACGGCTGGCCCTACGGCCGGGCGCTCGAGCTCGGCAGCGGCACCGGCTTCTTCCTGCTCAATCTCATGCAGGCCGGGGTCATGGACGACGGCCATGTCACGGACCTGAGCCCCGGCATGGTCGAGGTGGCCCGGCGCAACGCCGCGGGTCTCGGCTTCGACGTGGAGGGGCGGGTCGCCGACGCGGAGTCCATCCCGTACGACGACGACAGCTTCGACCTGGTCGTGGGGCACGCGGTGCTGCACCACATCCCGGACGTCGAGCGGGCGCTGCGCGAGGTGCTGCGGGTGCTGCGCCCCGGCGGACGGTTCGTGTTCGCCGGGGAGCCCACGGCGCGCGGCGACCTCGTCGCCCGCCGGCTGTCCCGGCTGACCTGGTGGGCGGCCACCCGGGTCACCCGGCTGCCGCCCTTGCGGGAGAGGTGGGCGCGATCGCCGAAGGAGCTGTCGGAGTCCTCGGCGGCCGCGGCGCTGGAGGCCGTGGTCGACCTGCACACCTTCGACCCGGACGACCTGGCCCGGACGGCGGTGCGGGCCGGGGCCATCGACGTCCGCACGGTGACCGAGGAGCTCACGGCGTCCTGGTTCGGCTGGCCGGTGCGCACCGTCGAGGCCGCCGTCCGGCCCGGTGCGCTGGGCTGGCACTGGGCGGTGTTCGCCTACCGGGGCTGGCTGACCCTGTCCGCGCTGGACGAGAAGGTGCTCTCCCGCGTCGTCCCGGACGAGCTGTTCTACAACGTGAGCCTGACCGGCACGAAGCCGCGGGCGACCGACTAGCCGCCGTGCCCCGAACTCCGCGCGACCCGCGCCAGGCCAGGTTCCTGACGCCGGCCAGCCTGCGCTGGGTGGTGCGCAACCGGGCCTGGTCGTGGTGGTACCTGGTGCGCTACTGGCGGTTCCTCGTCTGGCGGCTGCGCAACCGGCATGTGGTCACCGAGGGGTTCGTCTTCCTCGGCCGGCGGGTCACGCTGACCGCCCGGAAGGGCTACGGCCGGCTCGTGGTCGGCCGGTGGGTGCACGTGGGCGACGGCAACGCGCTGCGCTGCCACGAGGGGAACCTGCGCATCGGCGACAAGTGCGTGTTCGGCAAGGACAACACGGTCAACGCCTACCTGGACGTCGAGTTCGGCGCGAAGACGATCGTGGCGGACTGGGTGTACGTCTGCGACTTCGACCACGTCTACTCCGACATCCACGTCCCGATCAAGGACCAGGGCATCGTGAAGACGCCGGTGCGGATCGGCCCGGACTGCTGGGTGGGCACCAAGGTGACGGTGCTCCGTGGCGTCGAGGTGGGCCACGGCAGCGTGCTGGCCGCGCACACGGTCGTGAACACCGACGTGCCGCCGATGTCCGTCGTCGTCGGCGTCCCCGGCCGGGTGGTGAAGGACCGGGTGGCGGCCTACGAGGCGGCCGCCGCGACCCGGGCGGCGCTGGCCGACATCGCCCGCAAGACGGCCAGGGCGGCCGCCGAGACTTCCGCGTCGTTGCAGGCACCAGGGTCGCCCCCATAGCCCTGGAGCCTGCAACGACGAGTCAAGGGGAATCGCCCGTGAGCAGGTTGCCGTCGCGGACGACGACCCGCAGGGGGCGCTCGGCCCTGGCCGCGAAGCCGGCCTGCAGGGCCCGCTCCTCGCGCTCGGCCCGCTCGTAGACGGCGACCGTCCGCTCGGCCACCGACGCCCAGGTGTGGTCCCGCCGCAGCGTCTCGCGGGCGGCCCGGACGACGCGGCGCACCAGCACCTGGTCGCGCAGCAGCGTGGTCACGGCGTCCGCCAGCCCGGCCGCGTCCCCCGGCTCGAAAAGCAGCCCGGTCACCCCCGGCCGGACGAACTCGCGCAGCCCCCCGGTGTCCCCGACGACCAGCGGTGCCCCGGCCGCGGCGGCCTCCAGGGCGGCCAGCCCGAACGGCTCGTACCGGGACGGGACCACGGCTATGTCGGCGGCAGCCAGCAGGGCGGCCACCTGCTCGCCGTCCAGGAAGCCGGCGAACGTGAGGCTGCCGGCCACCCGGGTGCGCCGGGCCAGGTCGGCCAGCTCGGCCGCCTTGGAGCCCTGCCCGGCGACGACCAGCCGCAGCCCGGGGTGGCGGCGCCGCAGCCGGGGCATCGCCTCGATCAGGGTGTGCACGCCCTTCTCCCACTCCAGCCGTCCGGCGAAGACGACCAGCGGGCCGTCCCCGGCGTACCGGGTCCGGGCCGCCGTGCGCGCCGCCGCCGGTACCGACCAGCGGTCCACGTCGATGCCGTTGGGCAGCACGTCCACCTTGTCGGCCGGCAGCTCGAACAGCCGGGTGACCTCCCAGCGCATGTGCTCCGAGCAGGTGATCACCCGCCGGGCCTCGAAGGTGAGCCACCACTCCACCGTGTGGATCGACCGGCTGGTCGGGCCGGGCAGCCAGCCCTGGTGCCGGCCGGCCTCGGTGGCGTGCACGGTCGCCACCATCGGCAGGCCGAGGGCGTCCTTCAGCGTGGTCGCCGCGTGGGTGGTCATCCAGTCGTGGGCGTGCACGACCTGCGGGCGCACCTCGTCGGCCAGCCGCAGCCCGGACCGCGCGAGGGAGTGGTTCAGCCCCAGCACCCACGCGAGCAGCTCGTCGACGCCGCCGGCCCCGAACGGGTCGAGGAACGGCGGGTCCGGCGGCACCCGGACGACCCGCACCCCGTTGACCACCTCGTCGGGCGCCGCGGCAGCGGCGGTCTGGGTGAGCACGGTGACCTGGTGCCCGGCCGCCGCCTGCGCCTGCGCCAGCGCGTGCACGTGCCGGCCGAGCCCGCCGTACACGAGTGGGGGGTACTCCCACGACAGCAGCAGGATCCGCACGGCCGCGACGCTACTCGTCCGTGGCCCGCAGCAGCCGCGCGTCCAGGTGGCCGAACGGGCCGTCGACCGCCCGCTGCTCCCTCGCCACCTGCCGGCTCACCCGCTCGTCGCCGACCTCGACGGCACGGGCCAGCCGCTCGAAGGCCGCGCGGTGGCCGTCGAACCGGTTCCGCGCGTACCGGGCCGCGGAGTCCTTGGTGACCATGAAGGCCCAGTCGCTGGACAGCGCCAGCAGCGCATCGCGGGCCAGCTGGTCGAGGTCCGCTCGGCGCGACGAACCGGGGCGCGCCATCGCGCTGACGACGTCCAGCAGCCGCTTCTCCAGCCGCCGCTGGGCGTCGACCAGGTTGGCGACCTGCTCGCCGTCCCACACCCGCCAGTCCTTGCCCGAGCCCCACGACCCGGGACCGAGCTCGGCCGCACCGGCCACGTGCCCGGCCTCGGCCGCCCCGCGCAGGGTGGTCACCCGGACGCCGGCCTCGGGCAGCGCGCGCAACACCTGCTCGAGGAAGACCGGCCCCTCGTGCCACCAGTGCCCGAACAGCTCGGTGTCGTAGGCGACGACCACGAGTCCGGGCCGGCCGTCCCGCTGCTCGGCCAGGTCGACCAGTCGCTGGCGGACGACGGCCACGAAGTCGGTCGCGTCGGCGACGGCGGCCGCCCGGCCCCGGTCCGCCTCGTAGGGCGCCTTCTCGTGCGGCGGCGTCCGGGTCGAGGTGACCCGGGCCGGGCGGAAGCCGGACGGGTGGTCGAAGGTGTGGAAGTCGCGGTACCAGGGGCCGCCCGGATAGCCCCTGCGGGGCGACCACACCCGGTAGGTGACCTCGAGGTCCCGGCCGAACGCGACCACATCCGAGCCGCCGACGGTCCAGGCGTCGGCGGGGGAGTACCGCGCCCCGAGCAGGGTGGGACCGTCGACGAGGAACCGGCGGACGCCAGCGTCGGCGTACAGCTGCTCCAGCCCGGGCCGGTAACCGCACTCGGGCGCCCAGATGCCCTCGGGACGGCGGCCCACCCGCAGCGCGGCGTCGTCCAGCCCGGCCGTCAGCGCGAACCGGGCCACCGGCTCGGTGAGCAGCGGCTGGAACGGGTGGGTGGCCGGCCCACCGAGCAGCTCGACCGTCCCGGCGTCGGCCAGTCGGCGCAGCAGCGGGGAGGCGCCGTGCCGCCACCGGGACTCGAACTCCGCGAGCGCCGCGGACGCCGCCCGGTGCTCGGCCGCGCCGAGGTCGCGCAGGTGCCGCTCGGGGCGGCCCACCAGGCCCAGTGCCCTGGCCTGCCAGAACCCCAGCCAGGTGTGGAACTGGTCGAGCAGGTACGGGTCGTCCAGCTGCGCGGCCAGCACCGGGGTGACCCCGAGCGTGAGCAGGTCGCTGCGGCCCTCGGCGGCCAGCCGCTCCAGCAGTGCGACGACCGGCAGGTACGACGTCGCCCAAGCCTGGTGCAGCCACTCCTCGCCGACCGGCCAGGCCCCGTGGTGGGCCAGCCACGGTAGGTGGCTGTGCAGCACGATGGCGCAGCTGCCGACCGGATCGGTCATCGGGTGGCCAGGGCGAGCAGGTCGAGGCTGCCGTCCACCCGCTCGGCGTGGACGACGAAGTCGCCGGCGGTGACCGAGGTGACGAAGGCGGCCAGCGCTTCGGACCACTCGGTGGCCCCGACGGCGAGCTGAGCGGCGACCAGCGGGCCGTGCTCGCGCTCCCAGGCGGCGATCCGCGGTCCGTGGTGCACGCCGAGGACGCGCACCTCGCCGAACCAGGGCGCCAGCAGCCCGGCCAGCTCCTCGGCGTCCAGCTCGTTGGCGTGGAACGGGTTCAGCGGCTTCTGGCCCCGGCCGAGCCCGGGGGAGAAGGTCAGCCGGTTGGGGGTCGAGACCGCGCACGACCCGCCAGGGCGCAACACCCGGGCGCACTCACGCACGAACTGCGGCTGGTCCCACAGGTGCTCGATGGTCTGCAGGCTGACGACGGACGCCGCCGACGCGTCGGCCAGCGGCAGCGCGACCAGATTGGCCTGCACCACGGTCACCGCGGGATAGGCGCGGCGGAGGTGCTCAACCGTGCTGCCGTCGTAGTCGAGCGCAAGCACCCGGTCGGCTCCCCCGTCGTGCAGCAGCTGGGCGCCGTAGCCCTCCCCGCAGCCCGCCTCGACGAGGGGGCCGAGCAGACCGGCCAGGAACCGGTAGGCGGCCTCGTGCCGGCGGAACCAGTAGTTCTCGTGCCAGATTCCCGGCAGCGTCCGCTCACCGGTGAGGTTCAAGTGGGCAGTGACGTCAGTCAACGACCCCTCCATCTGGACACAGCATCTCCTCGAGCCCAGCCTGCCACGGCGGGCCGGTCGTCCATTCCCTGGAGGGGTGGCAAGGATTACTCGCCCCGGGGACGCGTCGGCGCACCATGGGGGGTATCGGCGCGCGCCCGGCGGTGTGTGGATCCCTCACGCAGTGCGCCGATGCGACGCGGTGGGCGACCGGACCCGCGGCACGGACCGGGGAGTCGGCGGGCGGTCCTCCTCACGGCAGCGGGCGAGCAGGTGCCACTGAGGGGGCGGGGTCGGACCAACGCCTCTTGCCGTTGGCCGGCGGTCGTGGCGACATGGAGTCGGGGAGAACCGCCAGGAGGTTCGATGGCGCGAATCGTGGCAGCGGTGGACGGCAGCCCGGTCAGCCGGGCCGTGCTGCGGACCGCGGCCGCCCTGGCCGGGCTGCTCGGCGGTGCCGCCGAGGCGCTGTACGTGGGCCAGCTGCCGGCTCCGGACGTCGAGCGCGTGGTCGCGGAGTCGGGGCTGCCGCTGCGCTGCGTACCTGGGCAGCCGCAGGCCGTGATCGGCCAGGTGCTCGCATCCCCGGAGGTGCGGCTCGGCGTCCTCGGGGCGCGGGGCACCCGGACCGGCCGCCGCCCGGCCGGGCGCACCGCGCTGGCCGTGCTGCAGGCGGCCCGGCGGCCGCTGGTCGTCGTCCCCCCGGACGCCGACGGCCCGCGCAACGGCCATCTCGACTGCGTGCTGGCCCCGCTCGACGGCAGCGAGGCCAGCGCCCACGCAGTGGCCGAGTCGGTGCGGCTGTTCTGCGCGCACGGCGTGGACGTCGTGGTGCTGCACGTGTTCGAGGCAGCGACCGTGCCCCGGTTCTGGGACCAGGCCCAGCATGCCCAGCCGGTCTGGGAGCAGGAGTTCCGGGCCCGCTTCTGCGACGCGGAAGGGGTGCGGGTGCAGCTGCGCTCGGGGGTGCCCGGTGAGCACGTGGTCTCGGTGGCAGCACAGGAGCAGGCCGACCTCATCGTCCTCGGGTGGGCGCAGGACCTGTCAGCCGGGCGCGCCCGCACGGTGCGGCAGGCCCTGTCGAGCGCCGGGGTCCCGGTCCTGCTCGTCCCGCTCGCTGAGCCGGAGGGGGGCGGCCCACGGTGAGGGTTGGCCTGGTCGCACCACCTTGGGTGCCGGTCCCGCCGACCGGGTACGGCGGCACCGAGGCGGTCGTCGACCTGCTGGCCCGCGGCCTGGTCGCCGCCGGGCACGAGGTCGTGCTGTTCACCGTCGGGGAGTCCACCTGCCCGGTGCCCCGGCGATGGCTGGACCAGACGGCGGTCGAGCCGATGAGCTCGGGCACCGCTGAGGCCGCGCACGTGCTCGCCGCGTACGAGGCGATGGACGAGGAGGCCGTGGACGTCGTTCACGACCACACCGCACTGGGGCCGCTGCTCGGGCGGGCCTCCGCGGCCAGCCGCGTCGTGGTGACGACGAGCCACCTCGGCTCCACCCCGGACGTGCTGCGGGTCCTCGAAGCCACGTCCAAGCTGGTCCCGGTGGTGGCGATCTCGCACGCGCAGCGCGCCGCCGCGCCACAGGTGCGGTTCACCCGGGTGATCCACCACGGGGTCGACCTCGAGCAGTACCAGCCAGGGCCGGGGAACGGCGGCTATGTGGCGTTCCTCGGCCGGATGAGCCCGGACAAGGGGCCGGACCGAGCGATCGAGGCGGCCCGACGGGTGGGGCTGCCGCTCGTCATGTCGGCCAAGATGCGGGCGGCCGACGAGGTCGAGTTCTTCGAGCAGCGGATCCGGCCGCTGCTCGGGCCGGGGGTGGAGTTCGCCGGGGAGCTCGACGGCCCGGGGCGGACCGAGCTGCTGCGCGGGGCGATCGCCGTGCTGGACCCGATCCGATGGGCGGAGCCGTTCGGTCTGGTCATGGTCGAGGCGCTGGCCTGCGGGACGCCGGTTCTCGTCTCGCCGCTCGGTGCCGCGCCGGAGATCGTGGATGACGGCGTCACGGGCTTCCTGTGTGCCGACGACGACGCCTTCGCGGCCGCCCTTGCGCGGGTCGGCTCGCTCGACCGGGGTGCCTGCCGGGCGGCCGCGGTGGCGAGGTTCTCCGGCGAGCGGATGACCCAGGCCCACGTGGCGCTCTACAGCGAGCTGCTGGCCGGCCGGACCCTCGACCTCACCGAGGTCCCGCAGCCATGAGCGGGGGCCCGCCCGGGGAGCCACTGGACCGGACCTTCGCGGCTGTCGTCTTCGACTGGGACGGCACGGCTGTCCCCGACCGGCAGGCGGATGCGGCCCGGGTCCGGCGGCTGGTCGAGGAGCTGTGCGGCCACGCCGTCGAGGTCGCCGTCGTCAGCGGCACCCACCTCGGCAACGTCGACGGGCAGCTGGCCGCCCGGCCGGAGGGCCCGGGGGGGCTGCACCTGTGCCTCAACCGGGGCGCGCAGGTCTACCGGGTCGGCTCGGCCGGGCCGCAGCTCGTGCGGGAGCGGGTGGCGTCGCCCCAGGAGGACGCCGCGCTCGACCGCGCCGCCGCCTCGGTCGTCGAGCGGCTGGCCGGGCACGGGCTGGCGACCACCGTGGTCCCGCGCTTCAACCGGCGCAAGATCGACCTGATCCCGCAGCCGCGCTGGGCCGACCCGCCGAAGGCCCGGATCGCAGCCTTGGTCCGCGCCGTCTCTGCGCGGCTGGCCGGAGCCGGGCTGAGCGGGCTGGCCGAGGTGGTGGCCCTGGCCCGCTCCGCCGCCGCGGACGCCGGGCTGCCGGACGCCCGGGTCACCAGCGACGCCAAGCACGTCGAGATCGGGCTGACCGACAAGTCCGACGCGATGCGTTGGGTGCTGCAGTACCTGGCCGGTCGGGGGATAGCGCCCGGCCTCGTGCTCGTCGCCGGGGACGAGTTCGGGCCGCTCGGCGACGTCCCGGGCAGCGACGCGCTGCTGCTCGTGGCCGAGGCGCGCCGGGCCACCGCGGTAACGGTGGGAGCCGAGCCGGGCGGGGTACCGGAGGGGGTGCTCGGTCTCGGCGGCGGCCCGCGGGCCTTCAGCCGGCTGCTCGCGGCGCAGTGCCGGCGCCATCGCGCCGGTCGGGTGCCGCAGGTGGACGACGACCCGGCCTGGAGCCTGCGCCGTCCGGTGGACGGGCCGACCACCCGGCGCGTCGGGGAGACGCTGCTGACCCTGTCCGACGGTCGGCTGGGCACCCGGGGCAGCCTGGAGGAGTACCGGCCGGGCAGCCACCCCGCTGTCCGCGCGGCCGGGGTCTACACCGGCTCGGACACGTCCCAGCACCTGCTCCCAGGACCTGGGTGGACCGGACTGGCCGTGCCGGAGGAGGGGGTGGCCGCCGGGCCGCGGCCGGGCCGCTGGCTGCTGGACCTGCGCACCGGCGTGCTGGCCAGGGAGCCGGACGACCCGGAGGACCTGCGCACCCTGCGCTTCGCGTCGCTGCCGCGGCCGGGGCTGCTGGCGCTGCGGGCCGAGCGGGCGGTCGGCCTGCGGGCCGGGCCGGTGCTCACGCTGCCAGCGGAGGGGGTGGCCCGGTTCGGCCGGACCGACACGACCGCCTGGGCGCAGGTGCTCGCCCAGCCCGGCGGGATCACCGCGGTCGGGCACCAGACCCGGCGGCCGGGTCGCCCGGTGCGGGTCGAACGCGTCGTTGCCTACCGGGCCGACCCGGACCGGGTCCCGAGCGTCACCTCGGTGCGGGCCGCGCTCGAGGGGGTGCGGTTCGACGAGCTCCTCGCCGAGCACCGAGCGGCCTGGGCGGCCCGCTGGGCCGACGCGGCCGTGTCGCTGCGGGGCGCCGCGGCCGACGAGCTCGCGGTGCGGTTCGCGTTGTTCCACCTGCTCGCCGTGGCCGCACCCGACGACGAGCTGGCTGTCGGGGCGCGCGGGCTGTCCGGTCCCGGCTACGCGGGTCACGTGTTCTGGGACACCGACGTGTTCGTGCTGCCCGCCCTGGTGGCGGTGGCCCCGCGAGCGGCTCGTGCCGTGCTGCAGTACCGGGTCGCCCGGCTGGACGCGGCCAGGGCCAGGGCCCGGGCCGAGGGTCGGGCCGGCGCCCGGTTCCCGTGGGAGTCGGCCCGCGACGGCTCCGAGGTCACCCCGCGGCGGCTGGAGCTGGCCGGCCGCAGCGTCGACGTCCGCACTGGGGATGCCGAGGTGCACGTGGTCGCCGACGTCGCCTGGGCCGCGTGGCACTACGCGCACTGGACCGGGGACGACGATTTCCTGGCCGGGCCCGGCCGGGGACTGGTCGCGGAGACCGCCCGGTACTGGGCGGCTCGATGCACGAAAGACGCCTCCGGCCGGGCGCACCTCGAGGGGGTCATCGGCCCGGACGAGTACCACGGCCCGGTGGACGACGACGCCTACACCAACGTCATGGCCCGCTGGAACCTGCGCGCTGGCGCCGAGCTGCTCGACCGGACCGGGGACCACCTTGAGGCGGCCTCCTGGCGGGACCTCGCGGACGCCCTCGTCGACGGCTACGACCCGGTCACCGGCCGGTACGAGCAGTTCGCCGGGTACGGCCGGCTGGAGCCGGTCCGGGCGGCCGACCTGGCCGAGCCACCGTTTGCCGCTGACCTGCTGCTGGGCCAGGAACGGGTGGCCTCCACCCAGCTGATCAAGCAGCCGGACGTGCTCATGCTGCACCACCTGGTGCCGGACGAGACGGCGCCGGGTTCGCTGGTCCCGAACCTGGACCACTACGGGCCGCGCACCACCCATGGGTCCTCGCTCTCACCTGCCATCCACGCGGCTCTGCTGGCCAGGGCCGGCCGCCCGGACGAGGCCCTGGAGTGGTTCCGGCTGGCAGCGCGGCTGGACCTCGACGACCTCACCGGAATGACCGCCGGGGGACTGCACCTGGCCACCATGGGAGGTGTCTGGCAAGCGCTGGCGGTCGGGTTCCTGGGGCTGAGAGCGGCCGGTCCGGCCCTGACCGTGGACCCGGTGCTGCCCTCCGGCTGGGAGGAGGTTGACGTCCGGCTGCGCTTCCGGGGCCGCCGGCTGCGGATCCGGGCCGACCACGACGTCACCCGTGTCGATGCCGACGGGGAGGTCACGGTGGCCACGGCGGCCGGCCCGACCTCCCGCGGCTGCTCGCTGCGGCTGGCGTACGGTCCGGACGGCTGGCGGCTGCGCCCGTGACCAGGGGCGCTTGTCGCCCCGCCGACCCGGTGCCACGGTGGGGAGTGCGCGGGCGGCTCGAGGCTGAGGAGGCCGGATGAGTGGCTGGTCGTTTGCCGGGCAGCCGTCCGCGGGCGGCCCCGGGACGGTGACGCTCGTCGCCGGCTCCACCTTCTGCATCGGCGCGACCGCAGGCAACATCGTCGAGGGCACCCCGATGGGCCTGTTCGTCCGCGACACCCGGGTGCTGTCCCGCTGGCTGCTCGAGGTGGACGGCGACCGCCTGGAGCCGCTCACGGTGCGCCAGCACGACCCGTTCCGGGCCACCTTCGTCACCCGGGCCCGGCCACGCCCCGGCCGTGCCGACAGCACGCTGCTCGTCGTCCGCCAGCGGGAGGTCGGCGACGGGATGCTCGAGGAGCTGCGGGTGCGCAACCTCGGCCACGAGGCGGCGGGGGTGACGCTCACGCTGGAGGTGCACTCCGACTTCGCCGACCTGTTCGAGGTCAAGGAGGGTCGGGTGCACGTGCACGCCGAAGTCCGCAGCGAGGTCGCCGGGGACCTGCTGCACGTGCACCACGAGGTGGCCGGGCACGCGCGCGGCATGCTGCTGTCGGCCGACGGGGCACCCTCGCTGAGCCCCGGGCTGCTCACCTGGCACCTCGTCGTGCCGGCCAGGGAGGAGTGGACGGCGCTCGTCCGGGTGGAGGCGACGGCGGGGGAGGCGGTCACCGCGCCGCGACACAGCGCGCAGCCGAACGGGGGCGAGAACTCCTCGGCCGAGCGGATGCGGGCCTGGCGCGGTGGCGCCCCCGTCCTGCGCACCCCCGACCCCGGTCTCACCCGCACCCTGGCGCGCAGCCTGGAGGACCTCGGCGCCCTGCGGATGTTCGACCCGGACCACCCCGAGCGGAGCATCGTGGCCGCGGGTGCGCCGTGGTTCATGGCCGTCTTCGGCCGCGACTCGCTGCTGACCTCGTGGATGGTGCTGCCGCTGGACCAGCAGCTGGCCCTGGGTACGTTGCAGACCCTGGCCGCGTTCCAGGGCCGCGCGGTCGAGCCGCTCAGCGAGGAGCAGCCGGGCCGGATCCCGCACGAGCTGCGGTTCGGCCGTCGCGCCGCGCTCTCCCTGGGCGGGGGCAACGTCTACTACGGCAGCGTCGACGCGACGCCGCTGTTCGTCATGCTGCTCGGCGAGCTGCGGCGCTGGGGGATCGCCCCCGAGCAGGTCGACGCGCTGCTGCCCGCAGCCGACCGGGCCCTGGAGTGGATGCTCACCTACGGCGACCAGGACGGCGACGGGTTCGTGGAGTACCAGCGGGCCACCGACCGTGGCCTGCTCCACCAGGGCTGGAAGGACTCCGTTGACGCCGTCACGTTCGCCGACGGGCGGCTGGCCGAGCCGCCGATCGCGCTGTGCGAGGTCCAGGCCTACACCTACGGGGCCTACCTGGCCCGGGCGCACTTCGCCCGCGAGGTCGGCGACACGGCCGTCGCTGAGCAGTGGGGACGACGGGCCGCCGACCTGAAGGCGGCGTTCAACGAGCGGTTCTGGCTGCCGGACCGGGGCTGGTTCGCGCTCGCCCTGGACCGGGACAAGCGCCCGGTGGACGCGCTGACCTCCAACATCGGCCACTGCCTGTGGTCGGGCATCGTCGATGAGGACAAGGCCGCCCGGGTCGCCGAGCACCTGCTGTCGCCGCGGATGTTCACCGGGTTCGGGGTGCGGACGCTGGCCAGCGACATGGCCGCGTACAACCCGCTCAGCTACCACAACGGGTCGGTCTGGCCACACGACAACGCGATCGTCGCGGCCGGGCTGGTGCGCTACGGGTTCGTCGACGAGGCCCGCGAGGTGGCGCTGGGGATCCTGGCGGCCGCTGAGCGGTTCGACGGCCGGCTGCCCGAGCTGTTCTGCGGCTTCGACCGGGACGAGTTCCCCGACCCGGTGCCGTTCCCCACCTCGTGCTCGCCCCAGGCATGGGCGTCCGCTGCCCCGGTCCAGCTGATGCGCACGCTGCTGCGGTTCGACCCGTGGGTGCCGTTCGGGCAGGTGTGGCTGGCCCCGGTGCTGCCGGACCGGTTCCTGCCGCTCGAGCTGGACCACGTGGCGCTGGCCGGCGCGCGGGTGGACCTGGACGTGGGGCCCGGGAACGTCGTCACCGTCACCGGGATGCCGGACACCGTGGCGCTCGTCGAGCAGCCGCGGCGGCCGCTCAGCTCACTGGTGGAGGGGGTCGTCGCCCCCCCGCGGGCCGGGGAGTCTACTGGCGGGTAACATCGGTCCTGCGGGAGTCAGGCCCGGCCGGTGCCCGTTGCCGCAGGCGGTCGGCCACCGTGCCAGGATGACCAGGTCAAGGGCGTGTCCGGCGCCCCCTACAGGGAGGTCGGCTCAAGCAGCCATGAACATCGTTGTCTGTGTGAAGCAGGTGCCCGACAGCTGGGCGGAGAAGAAGCTGGACCCGTCGGACAGCACGCTGGACCGTGAGTCCGTCGACGCCGTGATGAACGAGCTGGACGAGTACGCGGTGGAGGAGGCGCTGAAGCTTGCCGAGGCGCACGGCGGCGAGGTCACGATCTTGTCGATGGGCCCGGAGAAGGCCGGCGAGACGATCCGCAAGGCGCTGTCGATGGGTGCGGACAAGGGTGTTCACGTGGTCGACCCGGCGCTGCACGGATCCGACGCGCTGGTGACGTCCGTGGTGTTGGCCAAGGCGCTCGGCACGCTGGAGTGGGACCTGGTGCTGCTGGGGGTGGAGTCCACCGATGCGCGCATGTCGGTGCTGCCGGCGATGCTGGCCGAGCAGCTGGGCGCCCCGCAGCTGACGTTGGCGTCGTCGGTGGAGG
>JBBSAJ010000002.1:0-151200 GCA_038252405.1 Actinomycetes bacterium
ACCACCAGCTCAAAACCCACCACGGCTGGCAGACCACCCGCACCCCCGACGGCACCAACCACTGGACCAGCCCCAACGGCCTGCACCACCCCGTCCCCCGACCACCCGCCGACCCCCGACACCCCGACCACCCCGGCTAGCGCCGCGCGACTTCCCTACTGGCGGGCGGAACCCACCACCCGGCGGTCGACGCCGGCCCAGCGGGCCGGGTCGGTGACCCGGCGACCGTCCACGAGGACCCGGACACCCGGGAGGTCGTCGGCGTCCAGCTCGCGGTACTCGGCGTGGTCGGCCTGGACGACGGCGGCGTCGACCGGCTCGCCCAGGTGGTACGGCGTCCAGCCGAAGGCAGCCAGCTCGTCGTCGCTGTACATCGGGTCGTGCACCAGCACCCGCGCGCCGCGGGCCAGCAGCGCAGCCACGGTCGGGAACACCCCGGAGACCGCGGTCTCCTTCACCCCGCCGCGGTAGGAGGCCCCGAGCACGACCACCCGCTGGCCGGTCAGGCCACCGAGCGCCTCCTCGAGCAGTCCGATGGTGTAGTCGGGCATCGCCGCATTCGCCTCGCGGGCCGCCCGGACGACGGTCGCGTGCGGGTCCCGCCACAGGTACAGCCGCGGGTAGACCGGGATGCAGTGTCCGCCCACGGCGATGCCGGGGCGGTGGATGTGGCTGTACGGCTGGGAGTTCGAGGCCTCGATCACCCGGTAGATGTCGATGGTGTTGTCCGCCGCGAACCGGGCGAACTGGTTGGCCAGCGCGATGTTGACGTCCCGGTAGGTGGTCTCGGCGAGCTTGGCCAGCTCGGCGGCCTCGGCGCTGCCGAGGTCCCAGACGCCGTTGGGACGGGCCAGGTCCGGCCGCTCGTCGAACTCGAGCACCTGGGAGTAGAACTCGACGGCGCGGGCCGCCCCCCCGGCGTCCAGACCGCCCACCAGCTTCGGGTACTTGCGCAGGTCGGCGAACACCCGACCGGTGAGCACCCGCTCCGGGGAGAACACCAGGCTGAAGTCCTGGCCGCCGACCAGGCCGCTGCCCTCCTCGAGCAGCGGCAGCCAGCGGCTGCGAGTGGTGCCGACCGGCAGTGTGGTCTCGTACGACACCAGGGTGCCCGGCTGCAGCCCGGCCGCGATGGCCTTCGTGGCGGCATCCATCGCGGCGAAGTCGGGGACGCCCTCGGGATCGACCATGAGCGGGACGACGACGACCACGGCGTCGCTCTCGGCGACCGCCGACGACGTGTCGGTGGTGGCGGTCAGCCGGCCGGCCGCAACCACCTCGGCGAGCAGCTCACCCAGCTGTGCCTCGCCGGGGAACGGCTCGGTACCCGCGCTCACCAGGTCGACCACCCGCTGGTCGATGTCGGCGCCCACCACCTGGTGCCCCCGCGTCGCGAACTGGACGGCCAGCGGAAGGCCGATCTTGCCGAGGGCGACGACGGTGATCTTCACTGGGACAGCCTCGCGGGGGACGGGGAGAGGGGCACGCTTAGGGTACCGTCCGCCCCCATGAAGGTCCTCAGCGTCGTGGGCGCGCGTCCCCAGTTCGTCAAGCTGGCCCCCGTCGCGGCCGCCCTCACGGCGTCCGGTCACGAGCACGTGATCGTGCACACCGGACAGCACTACGACAACCGCATGTCGGACGTCTTCTTCGAGGACCTGCACATCCCGCCGCCCGACGTCCACCTGGGGGTGGGCTCCGGCGGTCACGGCGCTCAGACCGGCGCGATGCTGGCCGGGCTGGACGCCGTGCTCGAGGAGCACGCACCGGACTGGGTGCTCGTCTACGGGGACACCAACTCGACCCTGGCCGGCGCGGTGTCCGCGGTGAAGCTGCACCTGCCGGTGGCGCACCTCGAGGCCGGGCTGCGCTCGTTCAACCGGGCCATGCCCGAGGAGCACAACCGGGTGCTCACCGACCACGCAGCCGACCTGCTGCTCGCGCCGACCGAGGTGGCCATGGGCCACCTCGCGGCGGAGGGCCTGGCCGACCGGGCGGTCCTCGTCGGGGACGTCATGACCGATGTGTGCTTCCTGGTCCGCGACCGGGTGCGGGACCGGGCCCCCGAGCTGCCACCGGGCGTGGACCCGGCCGCCGGCTACCTGGTCTCGACGATCCACCGGGCCGAGAACACCGACGACCCGCAGCGGCTGGCCGCCGTGGTCGGCGCGCTGGCCGCGCTGCCGCTGCCCGTCGTGCTGCTGGCCCACCCCCGGCTGGTCGCCAGGGCCGCGACCTTCGGGATCGACCTGACGGCCGGCTCGCTGCGGCCGGCGCCCCCGCTGCCCTACCCGGCCATGGTGTCCGCGGTGCTGCACTCGCGCGGGGTGGTCACCGACTCCGGGGGGCTGCAGAAGGAGGCCTACCTGCTCGGCGTCCCCTGCACGACGCTGCGCACCGAGACCGAGTGGGTGGAGACCCTCGCGGACGGCTGGAACGTGCTGGACGCCGACCTGTCCGCGGTGGCCGGGGTGGCAGTCCGACCGGCCCCGGCCGTGCCGCAGGGCCGTCCGTACGGCGACGGGCACGCGGCGCAGACCGTGGTGCGGGTGCTGGCCGACGCCCTGCGCTGACCCGGGCGCCCCCCGAGGGTCAGCCCGCCGCGATCTCGACCGTGCGGCCCTCGGCGGCCGAGCGGATGGCCGCCTCCGCGACAGCGACGGTCGCCATGCCCTGGCGCAGCGTGACGATGTCGACGTCCTTGCCCAGCACCGCGTCCCGGAAGGTCTCGTGCTCGGTGCGCAGCGGCTCCGGCTTGGGGAACGCGTAGCGGATCACGTCACCCTCGAGGACACCGCGGAACTTGGCGTTCTCCTCCCACACCGTGGGCACCGAGGCGTTGGTGAAGAAGGTGAGGTCGGCGCTGATGGTGTCCGCCACGAAGGTGCCGCGCTCCCCCGTGACGACGGTGACCCGCTCCTTCATGGGCGACAGCCAGTTCACCAGGTGGTTGGTGATGGTGCCGTCGGATAGCTGGCCCACGACGGCCACCAGGTCCTCGTACTGGCGCCCGCTCTTGTGCGCGACCCGCGCCGACACGGAGCGGTAGGGCTGCTGGACCACCCAGGCGGTCAGGTCGATGTCGTGGGTGGCCAGGTCCTTCACCACGCCGACGTCGGCGATCCGGGACGGGAACGGGCCCTGGCGGCGGGTCGCGACCTGGTAGACCGCACCCAGCTCGCCAGCCTCCAGTCGGGCCCGCATCTGCTGCAACGACGGGTTGTACCGCTCGATGTGTCCCACCGCGCCGACCAGTCCGCGCGACTCGAAGGCGTCCGCGATCTGCTGCGAGGAGGCGACGTCGAACGCCAGCGGCTTCTCGATGAGGGCGTGCACCCCTGCGTCGGCCAGGGCCAGCGCGACCTCGGTGTGGAACGCCGTCGGCACCGCGACCATGCAGTAGTCGAGTCCGGCCGCGATCAGCTCCTCGATGCTGCCCAGCACCTCGAGGCCGCCGGCCACGCCGTGCTTGTCCCCGGCCGGGTCAGCGACGGCGACCAGGTCGACGCCGTCCAGGGAGGACAGCACCCGGGCGTGGTTGCGGCCCATCATGCCCAGGCCGATCAGCCCGGCCCGAAGGTTGGCCATCAGGCGCCGGCCTTGGCCACGGTGTTCACCGCGTGCACGATCTGCTCGAGGTCGGCCTGGGACAGCGATGGATGAACCGGCAGCGAGATCACCTCGCGGGCGGCCCGCTCGGTCTCGGGCAGGTCCAGCTCGCGGCGGAACGACGGCAGCCGATGGTTGGGGATCGGGTAGTACACCCCGGAGCCCACTTCGTGCTCCTCGGCCAGCGCCGTCCGGAAGCGGTCCCGATCCTCGGTGACCCGGATCGTGTACTGGTGGTACACGTGCACCGCGCCCTGGGCGGTCGGGGGCACCACGACGCCCTCGAGGTTGGCGCTGAGGAACGCGGCGTTGCGCTGGCGGGTCTCGGTCCAGCCGGCCAGCTTGCGCAGCTGCACCCGGCCCACCGCGGCGTGCACGTCGGTCATCCGGTTGTTCAGGCCGACGACCTCGTTCTCGTACTGCCGCTCCATGCCCTGGTTGCGCAGCAGCCGCACCATCCGCGCGGTCTCGTCGTCGGCGCAGGAGACCATGCCGCCCTCGATGGACGTCATGTTCTTCGTCGGGTAGAGGCTGAACATGCCGAAGGCGCCGAAGGTGCCGACCGGGCGGCCCTGCCAGCTCGCGGAGTGCGCCTGGGCGGCGTCCTCGTAGATCTCCACGCCGTGCCGCTCCGCAACATCCATGAGCGCGGTCATGTCGGCCGGGTGACCGTACAGGTGAACCGGCATGATGCCCTTGGTCCGCTCGGTGATCGCGGCCTCGACGGCCCGCGGGTCGAGGCAGAAGTAGTCCGGCTCGATGTCGACGAACACCGGGGTGGCGCCGGTCAGCGCCACCGAGTTCGCCGTCGCCGCGAAGGTGAACGACGGCACGATGACCTCGTCCCCGGCGCCGACGCCGCGGGCGAGCAGGCCGAGGTGCTGCCCGGAGGTGCCGGAGTTGACCGCGACGCAGGTGCGGCCGTCCACCAAAGCGGCGAACTCCTGCTCGAAGGCGGCGACCTCCGGGCCCTGGGCGACCATGCCACTGGCGAGCACCCGGTCGACAGCGGCGCGCTCCTCGTCTCCGATGAGGGGCTTGGCGGCGGGAATCATGCGCTGACCTCCGTGAGGGTTCCATCGGTTTCGGTGTACATGGTGCCGGTCTGCGGGCACTGGAAGCGCCCGTCGTCGAGTGCCTCGAGCGGCACGCCGGCCTTGCCGACCCAGCGGACGAAGCGCGCCGGGACGCCGGCCACGAGGGCGAAGTCGGGGACGTCCTTGAGGACCACGCTCCCCGCGGCGACCAGCGCCCAGCGGCCGACGGTGACCGGTGCGACGCAGACCGAGCGGGCGCCGATCGAGGCGCCCCGGCGCACGGTGACGCCGACCGGCTCCCAGTCGGCGGCGGACTTCAGCGTGCCGTCCGGAGCCACCGCGCGCGGGTAGTGGTCGTTGGTGAACACGGCGGCCGGGCCGACGAAGACACCGTCCTCGAGCACCGCCGGCTCGTAGACGAGGGCATAGTTCTGCAGCTTGCAGTTGTCACCCATCCGCACGCCGGGCCCGACGTAGGCGCCGCGGCCGACGATGCAGTGGCTGCCGAGGACGGCGCCCTCGCGGACCTGGGCCAGGTGCCACACCGAGGAGCCGTCCCCGATCTGCGCGCGGTCGTCGACGTCGGCCGACGGCTGGACGTGCACGGTCATGCGAGTTCCTCCGCGGTCGGGCTGGGGCGGTTCACAGGGTAGCCGTCGCGGCCGCTCGCCCCGGGACGGCCGGTTCGTGACTTAGCCCACCCGTGCCAGGCCATCGCTAGCCCACCAGCGGACGGCCGAGGAACCCGGACAGCACGCCGGCGGACCGCCGCCCGTCGTGCTGCTCGTGAGCGTAGCGCTGCCCGGCGGCGGCGACGGCGCGGGCCGCCGCCCGGTCGGCCAGCAGCCCGAGCAGGACCTCGCGCAGCGTGTCCGGCGTGGCGTCGACGATCGGCAGGTCGACCGGGATCCGGGCCCGCACGTGGTCGGCGACGTGCCCGACCGTGAGCCGGCCGGCGGCCATCGCCTGCACCGCCGCGACGCCGTAGGAGCCGAGGGCGAACTGGTCGAGCACGATGTCCGCGTCGGCGACGACCGCGGGCATCACCTCGGGGCGCAGACCCGCCAGCCGCCGGTAGTCGATCACGCCCTCGTCGGCCAGTCGCTGGGCCACCGGGTCGACCAGTTCCGAGCCCTTCATCTTGGCGCTGGACGGCACGTGCACCACGACCGGGCGGTCCCGCTCCAGCACCGGCCGATCAGAGTGCCACAGCCGCGGGTCCACCACGACCGGCAGCCAGGTGGCGCCCGGCACGTCGTCCAGCAGGTCGGGGGTGGAGACGAACGTGGGCCCGTCGAAGTCGGCCACGATCCTCCCCAACCGCTCGGACTGGTCCTGCAGCACCCGGCCGAGCTCCCAGTCCCCGTCGTGGAACGGCGAGTGCGGGTGCCGCTCCGCGTGCCGGTCCGGCCGGCGGATCTCCGAGCCGTGCAGCAGCACCGCGACCCGCACCGGGGCGGCCGCGAGCACCGCCAGCTCGGCGCCGAGGGTGTCGCCGTACTTCAGCCCCAGGACCGGGCGGACCGCCTCGGCCAAAAGGTGCGTGTACTCGTGCAGCACGCGCTGCTCCTGGCGGTCCTGCCAGGCCCGCACCCGGTACCAGCGGCCGTCGATCGGCCGGTCCGCCGGGAAGTTCAACCCGCTGCCCTGGACGGCGAACACCTCGGCGCTGACGCCGTCCAGGTGGGTCTCCACCGCCCGCTTCCACTCCCAGCCCTGACCGGCGAAGTTGGCCGGGCCGATGCCCAGCCGCACCGGCGTCTCCGGCAGGTCCGGGAACGGCGGCAGCTCCTCCACCGGGACCGGGCGCACCGCGTCGACCCTCCACCGGACCCGTCGGCGCAGCGCGCCGGCCAGCCGCCGGGGGGTGATCCGGCCGTACCGCAGCGAGGTCATCGAGACCGCCCTCCCGCGGCCAGCGCCGCCACCTGTCGGGCCAGCTCGTCGTACGCCGAGGAGTCCGAGGCCCGCCGCTTCGCCCAGTCCAGCGCTGCCCTCCGGTGAGCCTCGTGCAGCTCCGGGCGGTCGGCGTACTCCTCCAGCGCGCGGGCCGCCTCGGCCGCGTCGGCGACCACCCGGCCGGCCCCGGCCTGCTCGACCAGCGCCGCGGCACGGGGCAGCGGAGTCACCAGGGTGGGCAGCCCGCACGCGAAGTACTCGTAGACCTTGCTGGGGATCGCCGCGGCGAAGGCGGGTGTGGGGTGCAGCAGGGCCAGCCCTACCCACGCCCCGGCCGCCAGCGCCCAGGCCTGCCGCGGCGGGCGGCGCCCGTGGATGCGCACCCGGTGCGCGGCGGGTGAGGAGGACAGCCACTCGTCCAGCCAGGGCTGGTCCTCGGCACTCACCGGGCCGACGACGTCCAGCTGCCAGCGCGGGGCCGCCTCGACCGCCTCAAGCATGGTGCGCAGCCCCCGCGAGCGGCGGACGTCGCCCACGTACAGCGCCCGGGGTACCGGCTCGGGGTCGACCGGCGCCGGCAGGTACCCGCCGGAGGGCAGGTTGACGACGACCAGCCGGTGCCGAGCCCGCAGCGGCGGGACGTGGTCGTCGGCGACCAGGGTCAGGTCGGCCCGGCCGGCGAGAGACACGGCGGCCCGGGCCACCCCGCGGGCCACGACCCCGGTGGCACCGGATGCCCACGAGCGGTCGGACAGCAGTGCCAGGTAGTCCTCCTGGCAGTCCGCCACGTAGGGCCCGCGGCGCAGCAGCCGGCGCAGCGCAGCGGCCGGCAGTGGGTCGGGGGTGAGGGTGACCAGCACCCGCCCGCGCGCGGCGAGCGGCAGCCGGACGGCGTCCAGCGCCCGGCCGAACCGACCGGCCCGGGGCCTGGTCCAAACCTCCGCCCCTGGCGGGCCGTCGGAGGGGTCGCCCCGGCCGATCACCTCGACGGCCAGCCCGGCCCGCTGCATCGCCTCGGCAAGGCGGAACAGCCGGCCGTCCGCGACGTCGTGTGCGGTGCTCAGCACGGTGACGTCGGGACGGCGCCCGGGGCTCAGACGTCCTCCATGGTCAGCGCGGACTCGCCGACCTTGAGGAACCGCAGGTAGTCCTCGGTGATCTGCTCCGGGGTCCCCTGGCGCACCAGCTCGCCCTTGTGCATCCAGATCGCGTCGGTGCACAGCTCCTGGATGGTGCCGAGCGCATGGCTGACGATCAGGATGGTGCGGGCCTGGTCGCACAGCTCGCGCATCTTGGCGAAGGACTTCTCCTTGAACGCCGCGTCGCCGGCGGACAGCGCCTCGTCGATGAGCAGGATGTCCGGGTCCATGTGAACGGAGACAGCGAACGCCAGCCGCCCGTACATGCCGGAGGAGTAGGTGCGCATCGGCAGGTCGATGAAGTCACCGAGATCGGCGAACTCGGTGATCTCATCGTACTTCTGCTGGATCTCTTCCATGTCCAGGCCGGCCGCGAGGCAGCCCAGCATGATGTTCTCCCGGCCGGAGAGCATGGCGTTGA
This sequence comes from Actinomycetes bacterium, assembly GCA_038252405.1. Classification (GTDB taxonomy): domain Bacteria; phylum Actinomycetota; class Actinomycetes; order Prado026; family Prado026; genus DATCDE01. The sequence continues at coordinate 8,106 of JBBSAJ010000002.1, forward strand.
ACCCGACGCCCAGCGCCAGCAGCGTGCTGACGCGGCCGTTGACCGTGATCCGCCCCTCGGTAGGCGGCAGGATCCCGGCGACGGCGCGCATCAGGGTGGACTTGCCGGCCCCGTTCGCACCGACGATGCCGAGCACGGTGCCGTTGTGGACGTCGAACGAGACGTCCTTCACGGCCTCGACGACGCGGACGCTCTTCTTGGAGCGCTCGCTGCGCTTGCCGAGCTTCAGCACGGCACCCTTGAGCGTCTGATTGGCCTCGTACGACGTGCGGTAGCGGATCCACAGATCCTCCACCTTGACGGCGAGGTCAGAGTCGGACGGCAAAGTCACGCTCCCGGGAGACGAAGAACCAGCCGCCGAACAGCAGCAGGAACGCGGCCCAGAGCATCGCGCCGGCCAACAGCGCCGGGGACGGGGAAACGCCCTCGACCCAGATGTCGTTCATCACGCCCAGCACGGGGCCTAGCGGGTTACCGTAGATCATGATCTTCCCTAGCGGCGGCCAGACCTTGTCGTACTTCTCCACCATGGCGGACACGGGGTACAGCACCGGGCTGAGGTAGAGCCAGATCCGCAGGACGTAGGACAGGAACTTGGTGGTGTCCCGGAAGTACACGGTCATCGTGGAGAAGATCATCGCCAGGCCGTAACCGGTGATCACGAGCAGCGCCACCAGGACCGGGTGCCAGAGCAGCGCCCAGGTGGGGCCTACCAGCCCCTTGCTGCCCTGCCCCGGCGGCACGTGCGGCAAGAAGACCAACCCGAGGCCGTACATCACCAGGTAGACCGGGATCGTGGGCCAGTAGTTCATCAGCGAGCTGATCACCGAGGAGAACGGCAGCAGCGCCCGGGGGAACGACTGGTTGAGGATCAGCTTGCCGCCGGCCGTGACCGAGGTGGCACCGACCGACATGCAGCTGGCGACCAGGGTCCAGGTGAACAGCCCGATCACGATGTGCAGGAAGGAGGACCACCCGGCCTGCTTCTTCGCCCCACCGGAGATGACCTCGATGAGCAGGAAGTACACGAAGGCCAGCAGCAGCGGGTTGAGCACCAGCCAGACCGAGCCGATCGGGCTGTCGAAGTTCGCGGCCTTCTGGGTGGTCCGGGACAGCTCGTAGGCGAACCGGCGGCGGCGCCAGAACTCGCGCAGGTACGGGCGCACGGGGGGAAGTGACGCCCGGTGCGGCTCGAAGACCTGAATGCTGCTCTCGAACTCGGAGCGGCGAGCGCTCGCAGCAGTGGTCACGGGGTGCTACCTCTGGGGTCGTCGGCGGATGCGCCGCCCAGTGTCTCATCCTTCCGCCCCACACCCCGCACGCCGGCCTCTACGTCGACCGGAAGCGGGCCGAGCAGCTCCCGGTACAGGTCGAGCAGGACCTCGGCCTGCGCCGGCCAGGAGAACCGCCACCGCAGCTCGGGCTCGAGCAGCGGGGCCCGGTAGTGATCGAGGTCACCGAGCACGGTCCGCAGCGCGGCGGCGCACCCGTCGACGTCCCCCGCGGGAAAGACCGCACCGATGCCGAGGCTGCGCACCAGCCGGTCCTGCACCTCGGTGTCGCTGGTGACGACGGGCAGCCCGGCCTGGACGTACTCACAGAACTTGTTGGTCAGCGCCCAGTCGTGGTTGCCCGCGTGCAGCAACGGCACGATGCCGACGGTGGCCGAGCGGAAGTAGGCCACCACCTGGGACGGCTCGACGAAGCCGACCTCGTGGTAGCGGTCCGCGCAGCCCAGCTCCGCCGCCCTGGCGACCAGCTGCCGGGTGTAGTGGCTCGGCGCGCGCGAGACGACCACCAGGTGCACCCCCGGCAGCTGCGCCAGCGCCTCGACCACGGTGTGCACGCCGCGGGCCTCGGCCAGGCCCCCGCCGTAGAGCACGATCGGCGCGTCGTCCGGGACGCCTGCGGTGGCCCGCACGGTCGGCGTCCCGGGATGTTCCGGGTCGATGATCGGCGCGTTGAGGACGAGCACCGGACGGCGGGGCAGCCGGAAGGTCCGCTGCAGCTCGTCGGCGATCGGGTCCGAGACCGTGATCACCCGGTCCGCCTCGGGCAGGAACTCCTTCTCGTGCGCCACGTAGGCGGCGGTCACCCGAGCCGGCGGGTTGGGCAGCCCGGGCAGGTACTCCCGCGCGTCGTACACCAGATGCACCGTGCGGCCCTGCGCCCGGGCTCGCCGCACGTAGCGCACGGCCACGCCGAGCAGGAAGACATCATGCGGGTGCACCACGTCCGGGGAGAGCTCGTCGAGCAGCGGGCCGAAGACCTCCTCGTAGGCGACCAGCTCGGGGAGCACCTGCTCCCACCGGGCCAGCCACGGGTGGCGCAGGTACAGCTCGAGCTGCCGGTCCCGGCTCAGCCGTCCGGTCGCGGCGACCGCCTTCGGCAGCGCGCCCTGCCGCCAGGCCCGCTCGGCCCGCCGGCGGACCTTGGCCGCCCCGCGACGCAGCTGACCACCGGTCACCGCCCGCGCCCGGTCGGCCGCCGGGCCCCTGCGGGCGGCCCGGCGGACCACCCGGACGCCGTCCACCTCGACCTCGTCGTCGACGGCGGCCAGGCCGACCCCCACCACGTCGACACCGGCCGCCGCGAAGGTCCGCAGGTACTTGCGGGCGCGGGCATCGACCTCGATGTCGTTGCCCACGAGCACGGCGACCCGCGGCCGCCTGCCTGGATCGGTCATGCCGGGGTTCCTTCCGGTCGGGTCGAGTCGCTCAACCAGCGGGCCAGGGTCTGCGCGGCCAGCCGCCCGTCATGGAACCGGGCCACGAACTCCGGGCCCCGCGCGGCCTGCTCCCTGGCGGCGTCCCGGTCCTCGAGCAGCCGCTCGACCACCTCGACGAGAGTCTGCGGGGTGGCCTCCACGATCGGCAGCTGGACCGGCAGCCAGGCCCGGATGCGGTCGCCCACGTAGCTGACCACCACCCGGCCGGCGGCCATCGCCTGCGCCGCCTGGACGCCGTACAGCCCCAGCGAGAACTGGTCGAAGACGATGTCCGCGTCGCGGACCAGCGCCGGCATGTCCTCGACGGCCACGTTCTCGGCGCGCCGGTACTCGACCAGGCCGCGCTCGGCCAGTCGCTGCGCGATCGGCTCGAAGACCGCGCTGCCCTTGAGCTCGGGGTTGGACGGCACGTGCAGCAGCACCGGGGTGGCCCGCTCCAGCACGGGCGGTCCCGGGGCCCACTCCGCCAGGTCGACGACGACCGGAAGCCACTGAGCGTCTGGGACGTAGTCCAGCAGGTCCGGCGTGCTGACGAAGCGCGGCCCGTCGAAGTCCTCGAGCTGGCGCATGATCCGGTCACAGGTCTGCTGCAGGCGTACTCCAAGGTCCCCGTCCTGGTCCCGGAACGGCGACGTCGGCTCGAGCTGCCGGTGCAGCCGCGGGCTGCGCACCTCGGAGCCGTGGAACGCAACCGCCGCCGAGATCCCGGCCTGGCGCAGCGCCGCCAGGTCACCGCCGAGCTCGCCCCCGCCGAGCGCACCGAACACGCCGAGACCGGACTCCATGAGCACGTGGCTGAACCGCCGGCGCACGTCCCGGCGGTGGGCCAGGGACCACGACCGGGACCCCCAGGAATCCGGGGCGACCCGCACGTCCGTGGGGAAGCTGAAGGCGGAGATCCGGTCGAGGGTGCAGACCTCGGTGCGCACGTCCGGGTGGTACCGGTCGAGGGCCCGCGCCCACGCGTAGCCCTGTCCCGCGCTGTTCGTGGGGCCGACCCACACCGAGGTGACGCCGGCGTCGGCCGCGGAGAGCGGGCCGAGCAGCCCCCGGTAGGCCGCCCGAAGGAGGGCGGTCTGCTCCGGCCGGGACAGCAACGAGCGGACCACCGGGCCGGACAGCCGGGCCCGGTAGACGTCGATGTCGGCGAGCACCCGGCGCACCGACTCGGCGAGCGCGGCCGGGTCGCCCGCCGCGAACGGCACGCCCAGACCGAGCTCGGCCAGCCAGGGCACCGCGGCGCGGCCCTGGCCGGCCACGACCGGCAACCCGGCACCAACCATGGCCGACAGGGCGGTGGGCAGCGTGAGGTCGTGGTCCTGGGGCTCGACCAACAGCAGCACGGCCAGGCTGGCTGCGGCCACCTGGGCGGTTCGCCGTTCGTCCGAGTCGGCCACCTGGAGCCGGTCAGCGACCCCGTGCTGGCCGGCCCGCTCGAGCAGGCCGGTGAGGTCGGCCGCGCCGTCGTCGAGCAGGGTCAGCCGGGCGTCGGGGAGGAACGTGAGCGCATCGACCAGCGTCTCGAGCCCGCTGGTCCCGCCACCGACCGGGCAGACCAGCAGCGGGCCGGCCGCTCCCGCCGGCCCCCGGGCCGGCGGCGGGACTGGCGACGAGGCGGCCAGGACGACGTCCACGGCATGCTCGCGCCGCAGCGCGCGCAGCGCCGCGGCACGGCGGCCGGGCGGCACACCGTCGGGTCGCTCGACCAGGACCAGCTGGACGGCGCGGCCCTTCGCCCCGGCTCGCGCGACGGTGGCCGCGGCCACCGGCAGGGCGACCAGGTCGTGGACCTGGACGACGTCCGGCGCCAGCGCGTCCAGCCGTCCGCCGTAGCCGGCCTCGAGCCCCGCCACCGCCCGGCGCACGGCCCGGCTCGGGCGCAGCCGGTGGCTGCGGCCGGGAGGAGTGGTCGGCACGGGGGTTCGCAGCACCCGCACCCCGGCGACCTCGACGTCGACCGCTGCCCCGGCGCCCAGCGCCGTGACCTGCAGCCCGGCCGCCGCGAGCGACTGGGCGTGCTCGAGCACCAGCCGGTCGGACAGCACGTCGCCGGCGGCGAGCAGGACGACGTGCGGGGCCGGGCCGAGGTCGTCACTCATCGAGGGCGAGCGGCCAGCTCACGGCCCAGCAGCCGGCCATACACCGCCCGCAGGGTCTCCTCCTGTCGCTCCCAGGAGAACCGGCGCAGCACCTCGGGGTCGGCGGTCAGCGCCTTGCGGTAGCGGTCGAGGTCGGCCAGCACCGTGCCCACCGCTGCCGCCAGCGAGGCCGGGTCCCCCGCGGTGTAGACCTCGCCGACACCGAGCTGGTGGATGAGCTCGGCCATCGCCTTGACGTCGCTCACCACCATGGGCAGCTCGGCGTGCAGGTAGTCGAACAGCTTGTTCGGCAGCGCCATCTCGTGGTTGGGCACGTGGTTGAGCCCGTGCACCCCGATCGTCCCGGTCGACAGGTAGTCGATGATCTGCTCCCCCGGCACGTACGGCGCGAAGCGCAGCCGCCCGGCCATGCCCGCCGCCTCCGCAGTCTCGACGAGGGTGCGGATGTACCGGTTGTCCATGGGCGCGTTGGTGACGATCACCACGTGGACGTCGGACGGCAGGTGGGCCAGGGACTGCACCAGCGTGGTGACCCCTCGGTCCGGGTCGATGTTGCCGCTGTAGACCAGCAGCGGGACGTCGTCCGGCACACCGGCGGCGGCCCGGACCGACGGACGGGGACGGTCCGCGGGCCGGACGCTTGAGGCCGTGTTGAGCACCACGACCGGCCGTTCGGCCAGCCCAGTGCGCTGCTGGATCGCGTCGGCGATCGGCTCGCTGACGGTGAGCACGGTGTCGGCTCGGCCGATGTACTCCTGCTCGTGGTCGGCCATCCCGGCGATCCGGTCGGCGTGATAGCGCGACATCCCGGGGACGAACTCGTGCGCGTCGTACAGCCACTTGATGTCGCGCCCGCGCAGCCGCGCCCGGTCGACCGCGTTCGACGCGATCCCGATCATGTTCACGTCGTTGGCGTGGATCAGGTCAGGGTCCAGCTCGTCGAGGACCGGCCCGAAGGCGATCTCCAGGTCGAGGTACTCCGGCAGCAGCCGGCGCCAGTTCCCCATCGGCCGCTGGGCGTACCAGCGGGCGGCCCGTTGGTCGTTTCGTGGGAAGCGCCGTCCGGTGTAGAACCGGCCCACCTTGGTACGCACGACGACCACCTTGCGGCGCACCCGGTTGCTGTTCTTCACCGCCTTGCGGCGGGCGCGCGACCAGGTGGACGCGGCCGCCCGCGGCGAGACCGGCAGGCTGATCTGCCGACCCGCCTCGACCATGAGGTCGAGGTCGGCGATGCGCCGCCGGCGGGCCTCCGCCCTGGCGGCCAGCAGCGTCCCGTAGCCGAACGGGAAGAGCACCCGGCGGCGCAGCCGGCGCAGGTCGTTCGCCCGGTCCTTCATCAGGTACTCGGCCGGCACGTTGACGACGTGGACCGGGCCCATCTCCTCCTCGAACTGCCGCTCACCCGCAGTCAGGGCCACCACGGTCACCCGCAGCCCGAACGAGGTGGCGGACAGCGCCGTCTTGCGCACCCTGGCGTCGTGCTGCACGGGGTTGCCGACGATCAGCACGAGGTGCGGCGCCACGTCGCTCACGCGCCCACTCCTTCGGCCAGCCGGGTGTACACGCCGACGAGAGCGGCGCCGTCACGGGTCCAGGACAAGTCGTCAGCGGCCGCACCGACCGCCGCGAGCAGCTCAGGGTAGCGGCGAACCGCCTCGCGGACGGCGCCGGCCAACGACTGGGCGTCACCCGGCCGGTACAGCGTCCCGATGCCGTACTGCCGCACCACCCGGGCCACCTGCTCGATGTCCGCGGCCACGACCGGGACACCGGCCCGGATCGCGTGGAACAGCTTGTTCGGCTGAGCCAGCCGGTGGTTGTCCCCCCGGTCCGCGAGGGTCACCAGGGCCAGGCCCGCGGTCCGCAGCAGCCGGTCCACCTCTGCGACGCTGACCGCCGGCAGCACCTGGGTGGTCCCGGCGTCGAGCTGCGCCCGGTAGGTGTCATCGGCGGGACCGACCAGGGTGATCTGCAGCGGTCCCAGCTCCGCGGCGGCCTTGACGAGCGTCTCCAGGTCGCGCAGCGGGGCGATCCGGCCGGCGTAGACCGCTCCGCTTGGGCTCTGGGGAAGCGCCGGCGTGCGCAGGGCCGGGTCAGTCGGCGGGAAGGTGTTGCGCACCACAGTGACGTGCCGCCACCCGTGCAGGTGCTCCAGCTGGTCGGCGATGCCCTGGCCGACCGTGATGACGGCCGCCGCGGTCGAGCCCAGCCGAGCCTCCTCGGCCCGTTCCCGGCGGCGGACCAGCGGGGTCGGGCGGCCGGACGCCGGGCGCCCGTACCAGTACTCGTGGGTGTCGTACACCAGCGGGACGCCGTGCTGGCCGGCCAGCTCGGCGCCCAGCGGCAGTGCCGTGAAGTCGTGCGCGTGGACGACGTCGAACTCCCGCGCAGCCGCGTCGGCCCTGGCGCGCTGCACCCAGGCCCGGTGCGCGGACGCGACGTGGGTGGGCATCAGCACCCAGCGGGCCGCCCGAGCCGGGGCCGGCAGCGGCCGGGAGGTGCGGTCCCCCGCGGCCCGCTTGAGCGCGGAGGAGCCGCCGGCGCTGGAGACGGTGATGCCCGGTGCCGGCTGGAACTCCGCCGGGACGTGCCGCCCGACGATGTGCACCGAGTGCCCGGCGGCCACCAGCGTCTCGGCCTCTCGTAGGACCCGGTTGTCGGTGGCGACATCGGTCCAGACCAGCATGAGCACGCGCATGTCAGGCGGCGGTGTCCACCGGCTCGCCGGATGGCACCTCGGCGAGGGTGCGGGGGCTGGTGAGGAAGCCGGCCCCCCAGGACAGGTGCATCGTCGGGTAGACCAGCAGCAGACCGGCCCGAGCGGCCGGCGGCAGCCCGGTCCCGGTCCAGGCGGTGGCCACGACGACCAGCCCGAGGTACCCCGCGGGCACCAGCAGCGCCGGCGGCCAGAACGGCGCCACGACCGCGGCCGCCGTGAGCCCGGCCAGCAGGGTGGGCGGTGCCAGGTAGCGCAGGGTGGCGGTGCCCTGGTTGCGGCGCATCACGGTGCGCCGCCACCGGCCGTAGTCGAAGTACTGCCGGGCCAGGTCGCCGAGCGTGGGTCGGGGCCGGTAGGACACCCGCAGCCGTGGGGTGAACCAGACCACGCCGCCGCTGCGGCGGATCCGCAGGTTGAGGTCCCAGTCCTGGGCCCGCAGGTACGACTCGTCGTACCCGCCCACCCGCTCGAGCGCCTCCCGCCGGAACACCCCGAGGTAGACCGTGTCGGCGGGACCGGCCTCGCCACCGGTGTGGAACCGGGAGCTGCCCACGCCGAACGTCGAGGTCATCGCCTTGGCGACCGCCTGTTCGAACGGGGTCACCCCCTCCGCCGCCATGATGCCGCCCACGTTGTCGGCCCGGGTCTCCTGCAGCACCTCCACGGCGGTGCGCACGTAGTCGGTCGGGAACAGTGCGTGCCCGTCCACCCGGACGACGATCCGGTGCCGCGCGGCACCGATCGCTGAGTTCAGCGCGGCCGGGGTCGTCCCGCTGGGGTTGGGCACCGTGCGGACCCGCCCGCCGTGCTCGGCCACCAGCTGCGCAGCGATCTCGTCGGTCCGGTCCCGGGACGGGCCCAGCGCCATGACCAGCTCGAGCTCGCCGGGGTAGTCCTGGGCCAGCACCTGGCTGACGGCGTCGCGCAGGTGCCGCTCCTCGTCCAGCACCGGCATGACGACGGACACCGGGGGCCACGCGGCGTCCGAAGCGGCCGCATCCGGCGAGGTCGTCATGGGGTTCTACGGTAACCGACCGGACCCGTGCGGCTGTGACACGAGACACGCTGCGGGCCGGCACGAAACCGGGGGAGGCCGTCGAGCGTCGTACCCTCGATGAGCCGGCCGGAGTCCGCGGCTGGCCCGACAGCCTCCGGAGGAACCGACCCATGACCGACGCTGGCAGCCCGCACTCGTCGCTGCCGCCCGAGCTGGACCCCCGAGGTCCGCGCCGGTCCGCGGCGACGGCGTCCGGTGGGCGGCGGTCCCGGGCCCGGCGGCCGCTGGCCTGGGTGGCCGGCAGCCTGGCCGCGCTCACCGTGGGGTTCAGCCTGGTCGGCAACGCTGTGGCCAACCACTACGAGGGCAAGATCACCCGGGTGTCCGTCTTCAACGGGCTGACGAACCGGCCGGCCAAGGCCAGCGGCTCGGCCGAGAACATCCTGTTGGTCGGCTCGGACAGCCGGGCCGGCCTGAGCCGCAACGAGATCGCCGAGCTGCACGTGGGCTCGGCCACCGCGACCAACGCGGGTGGCCGCCGGTCGGACACCATGATCTTGCTGCACATCTCCAAGGATCGCGGCACCGCCACCTTGATCAGCCTGCCCCGGGACTCCTACGTCGTCATCCCCGCCTACACCGACGCGCAGGGCAAGAAGCACCCGGAGTCCCACAACAAGCTGAACGCGGCCTACTCGTTCGGCGGCCCGCAGCTGGCGGTGGCCACCGTCGAGGCCAACACCGGAGTGCGCGTCGACCACTACATCGAGATCGGCTTCGACGGCTTTGTGCGGATGGTCAACGCGGTCGGCACGGTGCCGATCTGCACGCCCAGGGCGCTGAACGACCCCAAGTCCGGCCTGAACATCCCGGCCGGGACCACCCAGCTGGACGGTGCCACCGCGCTGAAGTACGTCCGGGCCCGCTACGTGGACCCGCGGGCCGACCTCGGCCGCATCGACCGTCAGCAGGCCTTCCTCGCGGCGCTGTTCCGCCGGGCCATGAGCTCCCAGATCCTGCTCAACCCGATCAAGCTCAACGGCTTCCTGGACGCCGTGCTGGCCGCCGTCACCACCGACCCGGACCTCAGCCGGGCCGACACCGTGGACCTGGCCACCTCGATGCGCAGTGTCGCCGCCGGGACCGTGGTGTTCGCCACCATCCCGATGGCCAACGTGAACTACTCGGTGAACGGCATCGGCTCGACCGTGCTGTGGGACGACGCGAAGGCGCAGCAGGTGTTCAACGCCTTCCGCACCGACACGCCCCTGGTCAAGCCGGCCACCACCGCGACCCCGTCGACGGCCAGCGCGCCGACCGTCCCGCCGTCCCAGATCAGCCTGCTGGTCCTCAACGGGGCCGGCGTCGCCGGGCTCGCGGGCCGCGCCTCGAACGACCTGCAGCAGCTGGGCTTCGCCCTGGCCGGGCCGGCGACGAACGCGTCGACGTCCGGGGCGACCCAGACCGTCGTCCGGTACGACCCGAACTGGAACGAGTCCCTGAAGACCGTGCTGGCGGCGCTCCCAGGAGCCACCGCAGTCGCCGTCCCCGGGCAGGGCAAGGTCTTCAAGGTGGTCGTCGGCTCGTCCTACTCCGGCGCCAAGGCGGTGACCGTGACGGCGGCCCCGACGGCCACCGCGACCAGCAGCGCCCCGGTGCAGACGACGTCCGCGGCGGACAACAACCCCTGCAAGTCCTGACAGGGGGTCCGGTGGCCACCCGTCGGTAGGCTCCGACCATGGACAGGCGGATGGCGGTCATCGATGACGACGTCATCCGGAGGCTGCTGACCGGGACCGGCACCTGGGCCGTCGTGGGGCTGAGTGCGAACACCCGGCGGGCGGCCTACGGCGTGGCGGCGACCCTGCAGCGGCACGGGCTGCGGATCGTGCCGGTGCACCCGAGGGCGGACCCGGTGCACGGCCAGGCCGGCTACCCGACCCTGGCTGACATCCCGTTCCCGGTCGACGTCGTGGACCTGTTCGTCAACTCGACGCTGGTCGGCCCGGTGGTCGACCAGGCCATCGCGATCGGGGCCGGCGCGGTCTGGCTGCAGCTGGGCGTGATCGACGAAGCGGCGGCCGAGCGGGCGCAGGCAGCCGGCCTGGACGTCGTCATGGACCGCTGCCCGGCGATCGAGGGACCCCGCCTGCTCGACTGGTGAGCCGCCTCAGCCGGTGAACCCGGCGGCGCAGCCCCCGGCGACCCGCCGGCGCAGCGCCTCCCCCTTGGCCGTGGCCTGCGCGTTGAGGTCCGTCTGGAACGCCACCATCCGGGCGCGCAGCGCGTCGTCGGCGGTGGCCAGGATCCGCACGGCCAGCAGCCCCGCGTTGCGGGCCGCCCCCACGGCGACGGTGGCGACCGGAACGCCGGCCGGCATCTGCACGATGGACAGCAGCGAGTCCAGGCCGTCCAGGTGAGCGAGGGGGACCGGGACCCCGATGACCGGCAGCGGCGTCACGGCGGCCAGCATCCCGGGCAGGTGCGCGGCGCCGCCGGCGCCCGCGATGATCACCCGGAGCCCGCGGTCGGCGGCGGCGGCTCCGTACTCGACCATCTCGCGCGGCATCCGGTGCGCGGAGACGACGTCGACCTCGTGCGGCACGCCGAACTCGGCGAGCGCCTCGGCTGCTGCCTGCATCACCGGCCAGTCCGAGTCGCTGCCCATGACCACGCCGACCAGCGGCCGCTCACTCATCGATGTCGCCCCTCAAGTAGGCGGCCGCGTGGCGGGCCCGCTCGGCCAGGTCGTGCGGGTCGGAGCCGATGACCGTGACGTGCCCGAGCTTGCGTCCGGGCCGCGGCTGCTTGCCGTAGGTGTGGATGTGCAGCTCCGGGTCACGGGCCAGGCAGTGCAGGTAGCCCGGGTAGAGGTCGTCGAGGTCGCCGCCGAGGACGTTGACCATCACGGCGTGCGGCGTCAACGCTCGCGTCGAGCCCAGCGGCAGGTCGAGCACAGCCCTCAGGTGCTGCTCAAACTGGCTCGTGACCGCGCCGTCGATCGTCCAGTGCCCGGTGTTGTGCGGTCGCATGGCCAGCTCGTTGACCAGCACCCCTCCGGCTGTGTCGAACAGCTCGACGGCGAGCACCCCAGTCACCTCGAGCGCCCGGGCGATCCGCAAGCCCGCCTCCTGGGCAGCCAGCGCATGGTCCTCCGCGATGCCCGGCGCGGGCACGTGAACCTCGTGACACACGCCGTGGTTCTGGACCGACTCGACGACCGGGTAGACCGCTGCCTGCCCCGAGGGTGAGCGGGCCACCAGCACGGCCAGCTCGCGGGTGAACGGGACGACGTCCTCGACCAGCAGCGGCTGCCCCGTGGCCAGCCAGTCGGCGGCGTCGTCGACGCTGCGAACGAACCGCACACCCTTGCCGTCGTACCCGCCGCGTGCGGTCTTCAGCACCGCCGCGCCGTCGTCCGTGCTGGCGAGGAACGCCGCCAGGTCGTCGGCCGTGTCCACCGGGGCCCAGCGCGGCACCGGCACGCCGATGGCCTGCAGTCGGGCTCGCATCACGCGCTTGTCCTGCGCATGCACCAGCGCCGCCGAGCCGGGCCGCACGGCGACGCCTGCGGCCTCGAGAGCCTGCAGGTGCGCCGTGGGCACGTGCTCGTGATCGAAGGTGACGACGTCACAACCCGCGGCGAAGGCGCGCAGGTCGGCCAGGTCTCGGTAGTCGCCGACGGTGACGTCGTTGATGACCTGGGCGGCGGAGTCGTCGGCCGAGTCGGCGAGCAGCCGCAGCCGGATGCCGGGCCCGATGGCCGCCTGCTGCATCATCCGGGCCAGCTGGCCGCCGCCGACCACCCCGACGACCGGGAAGTCTGCAGTCAGGTCAGGCACGCAGCGCACGATACCGGCCTCACCCATTCACGCTGCGTCCACCAGTCATCGACGCAACGTGACTAGCAGGGACGTACGGGGTCATCCGTTCGGTCACACCCGGTGACCTCAGGACTTCCGGCCCACGGCAGCGCTTCCGCGACGGCGGGACGATCAATGAGTCCGACGGGAGGGGAACCCGGGGGGACCTTCCACGCGGACTCGGGGCCGGCGGCCCGTGCGGGTGCGTCGGCGGGGAATGGGGGAGTCGATGGGCAGGTCCGTCAGGCACCACCGGGCCCGGCCAGTCCGGGCCAAGGGATTCACTCGGGCCGCAGCGCTGTTCGCGTCGCTGGCCCTCATCGGGGCCGCCACGGTGGCCACGGCCGCGGCCGCGCTCGCTGAGGAGTCCGGCGGGCCGCCGTCCAAGGTCATCACTGCGGTCACGGAACCGTTCGTCACCCCGCCGACCTGCGAGGCCGACGGGCTGCTCGTGATCCCCACCCAAGAGCACATCAGGTACGTGACGGGTCCCGCGCTGGCTGGTGAAAAGCCGGCGACGCCCGACGTCGAGTACACGATCGCCGCGACCGTCAAGGGCGGCGAGTGGACGATCGCCTCCGGCGTCGTGACGAAGTGGACGCTCACCCCACTGCCGCGGCTGTCCGAGGAGCAGTGTGTCGGCACCGAACCGGTCGACCTGTGCTCCAACCTGGACGGCGCGCAGGAGACCGTGCCGCCCGGCTACGTCCCCAACGCGGACGGCACCTGCTCTCCGAAGGCCGCCGACGAAGGCGAGCTCAAGCCGGTCGTCGAGTTGGCCCCAACCTGCGGTCGGGCCGACTGGACGGTCACCAACCCCAACCTTCGCGAGGAGGGGGAAACTGACTCCCAGGGCGGCAAGCCGATCCACTTCTTCGTCATCATCGATGGCAAGAAGACCGGGCCGACCGTGCTGCTCCCGCAACAGTCGGTCTCCGACCACGTGACGTTCGCCGAGGACAGTGGCGACCACACGGTCACCATCAACGCCGGGAACGGCCGGGCCGGAGCCGGCTCGGGCTCGGGCGGCGAAGGCGCCACGACCGGCCACAGCGGCGGCAGCGGCGAGGAGGGCCACGGGCCCGCGGTCACCAAGACCGTCACCGTGAGCACCGACTGCGGCACCAACACGCCGCCTGCGTCGTCCGTCGTCGGCCCTGCGCGACCGACAGCCACCATCGTGGTGGCCAGCTGCAGCGTGGCCACGGTCAACCTGTTCAACTACACCAACCTCACCGCCGACCCGCCGGCCGACTTCACCGTGACGGTCAACGGTGCGGTGTGGAAGACGGCCACGCTCCCGGGCGGGGAGACCACGTCGCTGCCCTACACGCGTCCGGTCGATGTCAAGAAGGCCATCCACCTCGAGGTCCTCTCTGGTGAGAAGGTCCTCGCCACTGGCGACCTCGCCGTGTGTGCGGACGTCGAGGGCGTCGTGATCCCGGGCGCGGCGGCCGCGACCGTCGAGGCGACCGTCGTGGCCGCCGATCCGGCCACCTTGCCCGAGACCGGCGCCGGATCCTCGGCGTCGGTGGCCCTGGTCAGCGCCGGGATGCTGGTCCTGGGCGGACTGCTGGTGGCCTGGTCCGTCCGCCGTCCGGAGGAGGAGCCAACGCGCTAGAACCACCCACACCAAGCGGGGCCAGGACCGGTCGGTCCAGGCCCCGCTGTCGTGCACGATGCGTGCACCGAGGTCCCACGCAGGGTGATCACCTGGGGCGACAGTGGTCGTCCATCTGGTTACTTACTGCGACCGAACCGTATTCGCCCGCGACATCTCGTCCGGACTGCGCCACCATGACGCCGATCGATGGGGGAGGCGAGGATCCGCGGGCGGCTCTGGTCGCACGGCCCGCGAGGAGCCACAGCGAAACCGACCCCAGCAGTGCGACCGGCCCAGCCGGGAGGGTCGCGGGGTGCGTGGACTCAAGAGGAGCGGTCGTGCAGCACTGGCGGACAGCCCAGACCGACCCGGCGATGCACCCGGCGAGTTCGACCCGTCACGACCGTCGCAGCCTGCGTCGGCTGCTAGCCGCCGTCGGCGTGCTAGCGGTGGTCGCCGCCGGCTCCGTGGTGACCGCCGAGGCGGCCTCCGCCCACGCCACGCTGCTCACGGGGGGCGCCGCGTGCCAGCCGGACGGCACCTACTCAGTGACCTACACCCTGCAGAACGACTACAACCTGGCCGAGGACGTCACCCTGAAGTCCTCCAGCGGAGGCGGGACCCTGACGGGGCTCCCGTTCACGGTCGCGGCCAGCCCCGGACAGCCGTACTCGAGTGTCACCGTGACCCAGACGGGCGTGCCGGGGTCGACCACGTCGGCGTCTCTGACCGTGGTCGGCAGGTGGACCGACGGCTACACGCAGACGGACGCCGCGTTGGTGAGACTCCCCGGCGACTGTCGGCCGGCCACCCTCCCCCCACCGAGGGCGACCGACGAGACCTGCTCGGGGGCGAACGTCTTGCAGAACGGCTCGATCTCGGTCACACCGGTCGACGGCGTCCGCTACTACTACGCGAAGGCCGGCTCGAACAACGAGCCGACCCCGGTCGACGGCTCGGTCTCGCTGCCGGCCGGCACCTACACGGTGACCGCCGACCGTGGCGAACGACAGGTCGACAGCTGGTCGACGACGATCGCCGCCGCCGCATGCACGACGCCACCACCGCCGGTGATCCCGCCCCCGGTGACCCCCACTCCGACGGCTGAGGTCTCGGCCACTTGCGTCAGCGCCAACATCACCCTGGCCAACCCAACTGTCAGCACGGTGACCTTCGAGATCGAGCACGCAAGTACGTCGGAGACGCACCTGCTGGTGGCCGGCGACACCACAGTGGTGACGTACTCGCCGTCCGGCAATCCGTACACGGTGACTGTCCTCGCGAACGGCACCGAGATCGCCTCCGCCACCACGGCGAACCTCACCTGCCTCGAGGCTGTGGTTGTCCCGAGGGCGAAGCCGCCGACGATGGAGCCCGCCGTCATCCCGACGCCCGTGCCCGCCGAGCTGCCGCGCACCGGTGCCGGCAGCCTCCCGCTGGCCTTGGCCGGCGGCGGTCTGTTCCTACTGGGCAGCCTGCTGGTCGCCGCGAGCCGGCGGCGGCGCGGCGACCTGAGCGCCTAGCACACCCCCGCCATCAGCCGAAGCCGGGTCACAGGCCCAGGTCCCGCGCGATGAGCATCCGCTGCACCTCGGACGTGCCCTCGCCGATCTCCAACACCTTGGCGTCGCGGTAGAACCGGCCCACCGCGTACTCGTTCATGAACCCGTAGCCGCCGTGCACCTGGGTCGCGTAGCGGGCGTTGTCCATGGCCGCCTCGGACGCGTACAGCTTGGCGATCGCGGCCTGCCGCTTGAACGGCTCTCCGCGCAGCATCCGCGCGGCCGCGTCGTAGTAGGCCAGCCGGGCGGTGTAGGCCCGCATCTCCATGTCCGCGACCAGGAACTGCACCGCCTGGTTGCGGCCGATCGGGCGGCCGAACGCCTCGCGGGTGTTGGCGTAGCGCACCGACTCGTCCACGCAGCCCTGCGCCAGGCCGACCGACAGGGCCGCGATCGCGATCCGGCCCTCGTCCAGGATCTGCAGGAACTGCGCGTAGCCACGGCCGCGCTCCCCCACCAGGTTCTCGGACGGCACCCGGCAGTCGACGAAGGACAGCCCGTGGGTGTCCGAGGACCGCCAGCCGACCTTCGAGTACGACGGCTCGACGGTGAACCCGGGCGTGCCCGAGGGCACCAGGATCGCCGAGATCTCCTTGCCACCACCGGGCTTCTCACCGGTGACCGCCGTGACGATGACGAAGTCGGTGATGGCGGTCCCGGAGTTGGTGATGAAGGACTTGGACCCGTTGATCACCCAGTGCTCGCCGTCCAGCACGGCGGTGGTCCGGGTCGCTCCGGCGTCCGAGCCGCCCCCGGGCTCGGTGAGCCCGAACGCTCCCAGCGCCTGCCCCGACGTCAGCCGCGGCAGCCAGCGGGCCTTCAGCGCCTCTGAGCCGAACCGGAACAGCGACATCGCCCCCAGGGACACCCCAGCCTCGAGGGTGATCGCCACCGAGGAGTCCACCCGGGCCAGCTCCTCGAGGACGACGCACAGCGCGAAGTAGTCCCCGCCCATACCGCCCTGCTCCTCGGGGAACGGCAGGCCGAACAGCCCCATCCGGCCCATCTGCTCGACGATCGCGTAGGGGAAGGCGCCGGCCTCGTATAGCTCGCCGATGGACGGGGCGATGACGTCGTGGGCGAACTCCGCCACCGTGCTGCGCAGCTGCTCCAGGTCGGCGTCCAGCCGGAAGTCGGGCATGTCAGGTCTCACTCCTGCTCGGGAACGGAAGGGGGATGTGGCACCACCCGTGCCAGCGGCTCGTCCAGTGCCACGGACCGGCCGGGGACGACGTACAGCTCGGTCAGCACGCCATCGTGGACGGCGCTCACGACGTGCTCCATCTTCATGGCCTCGACCACGGCCACCGGCTGGCCGGCCACGACCACGTCGCCGGCCGCGACGTGGACCAGCAGCACGGTGCCCGGCATCGGGCTGCGCAACAGCTCCTCGGCGGCCACTTCGCCACCGGCCCGACCGCTGCGGTACGGCTCGGCCTCGCGCAGCGCCCAGCTGCGACCGCCCCGGCCGAGCCACACGGTGTCCCCGACCCGCGCCTGGGCGTACCGGCTCGTGGTACCCGCCAGCGTCACGTGGAGGGAGTCCCCCTCGACCCGGGCGCTGGCCGCGACCGGTTCGCCGTCGCCGACCCGCACGAGGGCCCGGTCGGCCCGGCCGAGGGTGCGCACCACTGCGCCGTCGGCCGTCCCGAGGCCGAACCGCCAGGTGGTCCAGGCCGGGCCGCCGAGCCGCCATCCGCCGGGCACGTCCCAGGGCCCCGCCCCGGGCTCCGGCTCCAGCGCCAGCAGGTGCTCCAGCGCCGCAGCCACGAGCACCTCGTCGGGCACGCCGTCGGGGGTCTTCTGCTCGGCCAGCACCCGCTCCACCAGCCCGGTGTCCAGCCGGCCGGCCCGGACCTCGGGGTGGCGCACCAGGTCCCGCAGCAGCGGCACGTTGGTCGTCACCCCGAGCACCACGGTGGCGCCGAGCGCGTCGTCGAGCCGGCTCAGGGCAGTGGCCCGGTCGGGGCCCCAGGCGATGACCTTGGACAGCATCGGGTCGTAGCTGCCGCCGATATCGGTCCCGAGGGACAGCCCGGAGTCCACGCGCACGCCGGCGTGGTCCGTGGGCTCGTGCAGCGCCAGCACCCGCCCGGTCGAGGGCAGGAAGCCGCGGTCGGGGTCCTCCGCGTACACCCTGGCCTCGACCGCGTGCCCGCGCAGCACCACCTCGTGCTGGCGCAGCTCGAGCGGCTCACCGGCGGCGATCCGCAGCTGCAGCTCGACCAGGTCCAGGCCGGTCACCAGCTCGGTCACCGGGTGCTCGACCTGCAGCCGGGTGTTCATCTCCAGGAAGAAGAACTCCGCGGGCCAGTCGCCGGGAACGATGAACTCCACGGTTCCCGCGTTGACGTAGCCGCAGGCCCGGGCGGCGGCCACGGCGGCCGCCCCCATGGCGTCGCGCATCCGCTCGTCGAGTGCCGGGGACGGCGACTCCTCGACCACCTTCTGGTGCCGCCGCTGCAGGCTGCACTCGCGCTCGCCCAGGTGCACGACGTGCCCGTGCGCGTCGGCGAGCACCTGCACCTCGATGTGCCGCGGCGACTCGACGTACCGCTCGAGCAGCAGCGTGTCGTCGCCGAAGGCCGCCCTTGCCTCGCGCCGCGCGCCGGCCAGCTCGCCCGGCAGCGCATCCGGGTCGCGGACCAGCCGCATCCCCTTCCCGCCACCGCCGGCGGACGGCTTGACCAGCACCGGGTAGCCCACCTCGGCGGCCGCCTCGACCAGCTCGTCGTCGGTCAGCCCCGCGGCGGCGGTGCCGGGGACGACGGGGACGCCGGCCGCCACCACCGCGGCCTTCGCGGCGATCTTGTCGCCCATCGCCTCGATGGCCTCGGGCGGCGGTCCGACGAACACCAGGCCGGCGTCCGCACAGGCCCGGGCCAGCCGTGGGTTCTCGGCCAGGAAGCCGTAGCCCGGGTGCACGGCCTGCGCGCCCGTGTGCACGGCGGCGGCCACGACCCGCTCGACCGACAGGTAGCTCTCAGCGGGGGCGGCCGGTCCCAGCCGGACGGCGACGTCGGCCTCCCGCACGTGCCGGGCGTCCGCGTCCGCGTCGCTGTAGACCGCGACCGAGCGGATGCCCAGCGAGCGCAAGGTGCGGATGATCCGCACCGCGATCTCACCGCGGTTGGCGACCAGCACCGTGTCGAACACCGGGGCGGCCGTGGCGGGCGAGTCGGTCATGGGCTCTCCCTCACATCCGGAAGACGCCGTAGCCGACCGGCTCCAGCGGCGCGTTGGCGGCGGCGGCCAGGGCCAGGCCGAGCACCGTCCTGGTCTCCAGCGGGTCGATGACGCCGTCGTCCCACAGCCTGGCGGTGGCGTAGTAGGGGTTGCCCTGCCGCTCGTACTGCTCACGGACCGGAGCCTTGAGCGCCTCCTCCTCGTCCGGTGGCAGCACCCTGCCCCTGGCCTCGACCTGGTCCTTGCGGACGGTGGCCAGCACGGACGCCGCCTGCTCGCCGCCCATCACCGAGATCCGGGCGTTCGGCCAGGTCCACAGGAAACGCGGCGAGTACGCCCGACCGCACATCGCGTAGTTGCCGGCCCCGAACGACCCGCCGATGACGACGGTGAGCTTGGGCACCCGGGCGCAGGCCACCGCGGTGACCATCTTGGCGCCGTGCTTGGCGATGCCACCGGCCTCGTACTCACGGCCCACCATGAACCCGGAGATGTTCTGCAGGAACACCAGCGGGATGCTCCGGCGGTCGCACAGCTGGATGAAGTGGGCGCCCTTCATGGCCGACTCGCTGAACAGGATCCCGTTGTTGGCGACGATCCCCACCGGGTGACCGTGGATCCGGGCGAAGCCGGTGACCAGCGTGGCCCCGTACTCCTTCTTGAACTCCACGAACCGGCTGCCGTCGACCAGCCGCGCGATCACCTCACGGACGTCGTACGGCGTGCGTGGGTCGGCCGGGACGACGCCGTAGAGCTCGCCCGGGTCGACCGCCGGCTCCTGCGACGGCTCGACGTCCCAGGGGACGGCCGGGCGTGGCCCGAGGCCGGCCACGATGTCGCGGACCAGGTGCAGCGCGTGGGTGTCGTCGTTAGCCAGGTGGTCGGTGACACCGGAGACCCGCGAGTGCAGGTCGCCCCCGCCGAGCTCCTCGGCCGTGACCACCTCGCCGGTCGCCGCCTGCACCAGCGGCGGGCCGCCCAGGAAGATCGTGCCCTGCTCGCGCACGATGACGGCCTCGTCGCTCATGGCCGGCACGTACGCCCCACCGGCCGTGCAGGACCCCAGGACGGCGGCGATCTGCGGGATCCCGCGAGCGGACATGGTGGCCTGGTTGTAGAAGATCCGGCCGAAGTGGTCGCGGTCCGGGAAGACCTCGTCCTGCAGCGGCAGGAACGCCCCGCCCGAGTCGACCAGGTAGATGCACGGCAGGTTGTTGTGCAGCGCCACCTCCTGGGCGCGCAGATGCTTCTTCACGGTCAGCGGGTAGTAGGTGCCGCCCTTCACGGTGGCGTCGTTGGCCACCACGACGCACTCCCGGCCGGCCACCCTGACCACCGCCGTGATGATCCCGGCGCCGGGTGTGTCGTCGGCGTAGACGCCGTCCGCCGCTAGCGGGGACAGCTCGAGGACC
Source organism: Actinomycetes bacterium (assembly GCA_038252405.1). GTDB lineage: Bacteria > Actinomycetota > Actinomycetes > Prado026 > Prado026 > DATCDE01. Next base: position 28,278 of record JBBSAJ010000002.1, read on the forward strand.
GGCGAGCCCTGGTCCACGAGCGCGTCGACGCGGTCGCGGGGCAGCAGCTTGCCGCGCTCGACGTGCCGGCGGCGTGACTCGGGTGAGCCACCGGCGTGTGCGACGGCCAGCCGCTCGTGCAGCTGGGCCACCAGCGCCCGGTGCTCCGCGTCGTTCGCCGCGAAGGCGGTGCTGGCCGGGTCCGCGGAGCTGCGCAGCACGGTGCCGGACAATCGGACCTCCCGTCGGCTGGCCTGACCCTCGCGTTAGCGATGACTAACCAGATGTTAGCGGTTGCTAACACCGATCGTCTAGGATCCCGGCGTGGCACGAGCCAGCGCACCCCTCCCGGCCGGACGGACCCTGAGCGCGCCGTCCCGGCGCGAGGAGATCCTGCGTGCGGCCGCCGAGCTGTTCGCGCTGCGCGGCTTCCACGGGGTGTCCATCGACGACATCGGCGCGGCGGTCGGAGTCTCCGGGCCGGCCCTGTACCGGCACTTCCCGAGCAAGGAGGCGATCCTCGCCGAGCTGCTCGTCGGCATCAGCGAGGTGCTGCTGCACGAGGCGCAGGCCCGGGTGACGGCGGGTGGCTCCCCCGCCGACCTGCTGGCCGCACTGGTCGACTGGCAGGTGCGGTTCGCCCTCGACCACCCGGCACTGATCACCGTGCACGAGCGCGACCTGGCCAGCCTGCCGGACGACGACCGGCAGCGGGTCCGTCGGCTGCAGCGCACCTACGTCGAGCTGTGGGTCGACGTGCTCCGCGGCGCCCTGCCGCGGGGAGACCGGGACCGGGAACGGACGCGAGCGGCGGCCCACGCGGCCATCGGCCTGATCAACTCCACGCCGCACAGCGCGCGGCTGGACCGCCCGGCGATGGCCGCCCTGCTGCGGGACATGGCGCTCGGCGCCCTGCGCGCGAGCGCCGGATATCCTTAGGCCATGTCCTCGCCTGACGGGGAGCTCACCCAGCACCAGCCCGGCGTGGGTGGGGCGCTGACCTGGCTCCGGGCCCGCTTCAGCGACCTCCTGCGCGAGGTGGCCAAGTTCGGCATCGTCGGGCTGGTCGCACTGGTCTTCGACGTCGGGCTGTTCAACCTGCTGCGCTTCGCCGGCGGCGAGGGTCCGCTGTACGACAAGCCGCTCACCGCGAAGGCCATCTCGGTCACCGTGGCCACCGTGGTGGCCTACCTGGGCAACCGGTTCTGGACGTTCCGCAACCGGGCCCGGACCGGCTTCGCCCGCGAGTACCTGCTGTTCTTCGTGCTCAACGGGGTCGGCCTGGCCATCTCGGTCGGCGTGCTGTGGATCTCGCACTACGGGCTCAACCTGCGCAGCCCGCTGGCGGACAACATCTCCGCGAACGTGATCGGGCTGGGGCTGGGCACGTTGTTCCGCTTCTGGTCCTACCGCCGCTGGGTGTTCCCCGAGTCGCCCGACGACGACGCGCTCACCGCGGAGCTGCGCCAGCCGGTCTGACCCGGCTCACCAGCCGAGCGCGACGGCCATCCCGGCGCGCAGCACGAGCGGCAGGCCGGCCGCCTCGGCAGCGCTGTCCAGGAGCAGCTCCACCTGCCAGTCCCCCGCGATCGCGACCGCGACCGCCACACAGCCGCGCACTCCGGCCAACGGGGCGTCCTCGTCCTCGGCCGCCACCAGCGCCCCGTGGCTGCGGGCCCGCCCCGGCCAGCCGCCGACGCCACCCACCGGCACGCTCGCGGCGACCAGCAGACCGTCCCGCTCGGCCGCGTGCAGCACCGGCAGGGCCGCACCGTCCCGCACCCGGCTGACCACCCACCCGATCGCGCCGCACTCACCGCTCAGCACCGTCGCCAGCGTCGCCAGCCGCTCCTCGGGGCGACCCGCCACCGACCGTGCGGATGCCGCGGCGTCCAGCGCCACCTCGAGGGCGGACCGCTCCGGCTCCCGGCCCCGGTAGGTGCGCCGCTCCGCCCGCAGGGTGGCCGGGTCGGCCACCACCGGGCGCACGGCGCCGCTGCGCTTGGCCTCGTACTGCGCGCCGTCGGCCAGCGCGAACAGCCGTTCCACGGTCAGCGGGCCGCCCTCCAGCTCGGAGGACGCCACCCCGACCGCCACCCCCACCCCGTGCGGCGCGTCCGCAGCCCCGCGCAGGAAAGCCTCGGCCAGCGCCAGCGCGACGTCCAGCCGGTAGCCGGGCAGGACCGCGCAGAACTCGTCCCCGCCGAGCCGACCGGCGACCGCCCCGGGCACCCGCCCGGTCGCCGTCGACAGCGCCGACGCGACCGCCACGAGCGCCCGGTCGCCCGCCTCGTGGCCGAACCGGTCGTTGGCCTGCTTGAGCCGGTTCACGTCGGTCATCACGAGGGAGACCGGGGCGCCGTCCGCATGGTGCCGGGCCACCGCCCGCTCCAGCTGCTCCACCACCAGCCGCCGGTTGCCCAGCCCGGTGAGCGGGTCCTCATAGGCCAGCCGCTGGACCCGGCTGACGTGCTCGACCTGGGCCAGCCCGGCCGACACCAGCCCGGCGAAGGCCTCCGCGAAGGCCAGGTCGACGTCCAGGAACGGCGTGTCGCGGGAGTCCCTCGTGGCGAACAGCTCGCCCCACACCCGGCCCTCGAACAGCACTGGGGCGGCGAGCCCGGACTGAGCGCCGAGACGGACGAGCAGCGCCCGCTCGGACGGGTCGGCCTCCGGGTCGTCGACCCGGACCGTCCAGGGCCGGGCGTGGCCGATCATCGCCTGCAGCAGAGGGTACTCGGCGACCCGGTAGACCTCATCGGTCGGGAACCGCTCCTCTCCCTCGGCCAGCCGGCCCACGTTCACCAGGGTGCGCAGCAGGCCGTGCTCGCGCTCGAGCCGGGACACTGACGCCGTCGAGCCCGCGAACGCGAACCGGGCCTCCTCCGCGGCCAGCTCGGCCAGCTCGGGCAGCGACCGGGCCGTCGCCAGGGTGCGGGCCAGCCGGGACAGCCCGGCGAGCCGCAGGTCGGCGACCGGGGACCCTGATCCGTCGGTCACCGGTGCCGCGCCCCCACGAGCGCGCAGGCCGCCAGGGCCCGCAGCACCGGGACCAGCGGCTGCCCCGGCACGCTGATCTCATCCAGGTAGACCTCCACCAGCCACCCGGCACCCGCGCCGTCCCGCCCGCCGGCGAGCAGCACGCCGGTGAACCCGCCAGCGTCCAGGATGGCCTGCTCGGCCGGGTCTCCGGTCGGGGAGCCGGCCTCGACCAGGCAGCCCTGGCCGTCCAGCGCGGCGACGGTGAGGGGGTACCCGGCCAGGTCGAACACCACCTGGTCGACGGTCGTCCCGGCCGGCCCGGTCGCCGGCTCTGCCGCCGCCCGGCGGAAGTGGGACCGACCCACCGTGCGCAGCTCGCGGGACCCGGCCTCGACCGTGGACACCCACCAGGCCGGCCCGTCAGCCCCCCTGGCCACGGCGTCCGCGACCAGCTCGAGCCGCTCCGCGACGGACACCGCTCCCGCGTGGTCGAGGGTGGCCAGCACGTCCTCGAGCAGCCGGGCCGGCTCGCCCGGACCCGTGCCGCGCAGGGTCCGTCGGTCCCGGCGGCGCGACGGCAGGGCGACCACCCGGGTGCTGGTCTCGGCCGGCAGCCCGCGCCCGGCCACGACCGGGCCGGAGAACCGGCTGCGCTTGGCCCGGGACTGAGCGGCGTCGGCCAACCGGAACAGCCGGGCCGGGGTGGCGACGACGCCGACCCGGTCACCGGTCGAGGCGACGCCGCAGGCCACCCCCTCGGCCAGGCTGGCCAGCGCCCGGCGGCACAGGTCCTCGGCCACCATGACGGCGTGGTCGGCCGGCCGGCCCTCGATGATGATGCAGAACTCGTCCCCGCCGGTGCGGCCGGCCAGGCTGCCGGGCACCAGCCCGGCCGCCGTGGACAGCGCCCCCGAGAAGTGGACGAGCGCCCGGTCGCCCGCCTCGTGCCCCTGCTCGTCATTGATCCGCTTGAGCCCGTTGACGTCCGCGACCAGCAGGCTGACGACCGTGCCGTCCGACCGGTGCCGCTCCATCGCGGCGTCCAGCCGTTCGTCGATGGCCCGCCGGTTCGCCAGCCCGGTGAGCGGGTCGACGTAGGCCAGGCCGGCCACCCGCTGCAGGTGCTGGGCCTGGGCGATGCCCGCGGCGACCTGGGCCGCAACGGCCACGGCGTAGTCCAGGTCGGCACCGGCGAAGGCCGGCTGGTCGACCCGTCGGGTGACGAACAGCTCGCCCCAGACCCGCCCCTCGAGCACGACGGGCACCCCCAGGCAGGACCCCTTGTTGGTCTGCCGCAGCAGCTGGACCAGGCCCTCGTCGAACTCCGGGTCGGTCGGATCCGCGTCGGCCCGGGCGAGGTACGCCCGGCCGTCCTCGAACAGCAGCTCGGAGAGCTCCGGCTCGGTCAGGGCGTAGACCTCGTCGTTGGGCAGGTACTCCTCACCGGCGCCGAGCTCACCGTCGTTGAGCAGGACCCGGACGTGGCCGTTCTCCCGCTCCCAGACCGACAGCGACAGCGACGACGCCTCCAGCGCCTGCCGGACGGCGGCGGAGCAGGCCCGGGCCACCTGCTCGACCGTGGGCGCGGTGGCGACCGCCTTGGCGATCTCGGTGAGCGCATGCAGCCGCCGGGCGGCCAGCCACTGGCCCGGGGGCTCCTCGACCTGCACGGCCACGACCGACGGCACCCCCCTCCCGCGAGGATGGGATACGACTCCCCTGCGTAACCCATCGGTAACTACAGGTTAGTCCTGAGCGGGCCGGCGGGGGATCCCCCAAAGGGAGGGCATCCTCACCCGCCCTCGGAGGGGGTCGGAACGGTGTGCCACGGGGTCCGGTTCAGCGCGTGCGGCTCGACCCGCCCCAGGCCCCGGACCGGACGACGGCGCAGCGCGACGGCGGCCAGGCCCGGCTCCTCGCCCAGCTCGTCGGCGGTCTCCCGGTCGCACAGGACGGTGCCGGGCCGGGCCAGCGCGGTGAGCCGGCTGGCCCGGTTGACCGTCGTCCCGAACAGGTCGCCCATGCGGCTGAGCACCGGGCCGGTGGCCAGCCCGATCCGCAGGTCCGGCATACTCTCGTCCCCGACGAAGTGCTCGATCAGGTCGAGCGCGGCCCGCGCGGCCGCCGCCGGCTGGTCCGAGACGAACAACACCTCGTCGCCCAGCGTCTTGACCAGGCGCGCCCCGGCCGCGGTGACGACGTCCGCACCGAGCTGCTCGAACCGCTCCACCACCTCACCGAGCTCGCGCTCCTCCAGCCGCCGCGCCAGCCGGGTGAACCCCACGATGTCGGCGAAGCCGACCGTGCGCACCCGCACCGACGCCTGCGGCTCGCCGGCCCGCAGCAACCGGTCGACCGTGGCCGTGAGCTGTCGCCGCCACACGTAGGTGAGCAGGTCCTCGAGCACCGGAAGCAGCTGCTCGGCCACGCCGTACGCCTCGGTGAGGGACACCGGGGGGCGACCGGTCTCGCTCAGGGCGCCGGGGGGTCCGGCCAGCTGGTCGAGGACGACGTCGAGCTCCCAGCCGGCCAGCCGGCCCAGGGTGTGGCCCAGCGCCCTGGCCAGCCCCAGCGCGAGCTCCTCGGTGAGCAGCCCGTCCTCGACGATGGCGACCACCTCGCGCAGCGCCTCGACGTCGGCATCGGTGAACGCCACGGCGTCACCCGCATCCGTGAAGCCCAGCGCCCGCCAGTAGGCGCGGGCCCGCTCGAGCTCCACCCCGGCGCGTTCGACCGCCTCGTCCCGGGTGTAGCGGCGCGGGCCACCGAGCAGCAGTGCGTCCAGGTCGTCCGGGCTCGACGACCCGCTCACCCGGTCAGCCGTGGTTCGGCCCACCGCGCCGGCGCTGGTCCTCCTCGCTCAGTCGGTAGATCTCGCGCTGGACCTCCTCGACCCGCGGGATGTTGTCGATGACCAGGTCGCCGGTCTCCGACGCCGAGGAGACGATCAAGGTGCCAGTGCCGATCAACCGCTCGAAGATGCTGTAGTCGAAGGTCACGTCGTTGACCTTCGACAACGGCATGTCCATGCCGTGCCGGGCGACGATCCCGGTCCTGGTGATGATCCGCCGGTCGGTGAACACGTACTGCGTGGTCAGCCACCCGAGCATCGGCCGCACGAACCACAGGATGAGGATGAGCAGGGCGACCGCGAGGATCACCCAGTGCAGGTAGGAGGCCACGCCGTCGCTCGGGACCAGCCCGTACAGGTAGCCCCCGACGGCGACGGTGCCCACGAGCACGATCGATGGGAAGACCATGGAGCGCCAGTGCGGGCGCATCTCGAACGCGATCGACTCACCCTGGGCAAGCAGCTTGGCGGGGTAGCCCATGGCGCATCCTTGCACGTCAGGGGCCGGCGCCGGGGCCCATCGGGGGCTTACGCAGGTGCACCACGTCCCCGGCCGCCACCGCCTCCACGCCGTCCTCCGTGACGACGACCAGTCGTCCCTCGGCGTCGATGTCGATGGCCGTGCCGCGGAGGGTGCGCCCTCCCGGAAGCAGCACCTGGACCTCCTGACCGACCGTGGCGCTGCGCTCGACCAGAGCCTGGCGCAGCGCCGTCGGATCGCCGCCCCCGCTCGTCCAGTCCCGGTACCGCTCGGCGACCCGGCGCAGCGCCGAGCGAAGCAGCGGGTCCCGGTCGGTGCAGGCGGCGTCCTCGAAGAGGAGCGAGGTGGCAGCCGGCCCGACCAGCTCGTTCACCCGGGTCGAGACGTTGAGCCCCACGCCGACCACGACGGCCTCGCCGACCCGTTCGGCCAGCACTCCAGCCAGCTTCCGCTGCCCCACCAGCAGGTCGTTGGGCCACTTCAGCCGGACGTCCACCAGAGCCGTCTCGGACACCGCCTCGGCCACGGCCAGCCCCACCAGCGGGGACAGCCAGCCCCACCGGGCCGGGTCCACGGTGGGCCGCCACAGCACCGAGAAGGTGAGGCCGGCCCGCGGCGGCGACACCCAGGTCCGGTCCAGCCGGCCCCGGCCCTGGTCCTGGAGCTCGGCCACGAGGACCAGCCCGCCCGGATCCCCGGCCCGCGCTGCGGCCGCCAGGTCGCCGTTCGTCGAGCCGGTGACGTCGACCACCCGGACCTCCCGCCACGGGCCGGCCGGGGACTGCAGCGCCCTGGCCAGCGCGACGGCATCCAGCGGCGGGCGGCTGAGGTCGTCGAACCGGGCTGCTGACATGCGCACTAAGGTACGGATCGACCCCAGCGACAGGGCCTGTGACGGGAGATCCACGATGGCAGCGACCGTTCCCGAGCCGGTGGTCCCGGACCTGCACACCACCGCCGGCAAGCTGGCCGACCTGGCCCAGCGCCTCGCGGAGGCGCAGACGCCGGGCAGCGCGAAGGCCATCGAGGCGCAGCACGCCAAGGGCAAGATGACCGCCCGCGAACGGATCGTGGCCCTCCTCGACCCCGGCTCGTTCGTGGAGACCGACGCACTGGCCCGGCACCGCTCGACGGCCTTCGGGATGGACGGGCGCCGGCCCTACGCCGACGGCGTGGTCACCGGGCACGGCACCGTCGACGGCCGCCAGGTGTGCGTGTTCTCCCAGGACTTCACCGTCTTCGGCGGCAGCCTCGGCGAGGTCTTCGGGGAGAAGATCGTCAAGGTGATGGACCTGGCCATGAAGATCGGCTGTCCGGTTGTGGGGATCAACGACTCCGGCGGCGCCCGGATCCAGGAGGGCGTCGTCTCGCTCGCCCTGTACGCCGAGATCTTCCGCCGCAACGTCTCGGCCTCCGGGGTCGTGCCACAGCTGTCGCTGGTCATGGGCCCGTGCGCCGGCGGCGCGGTGTACAGCCCGGCCATCACCGACTTCACCCTCATGGTCGACCAGACCTCGCACATGTTCATCACCGGCCCGGACGTGATCCGGACCGTCACGGGCGAGGACGTCGAGTTCGAGGAGCTCGGCGGCGCTCGCACGCACAACTCCAAGTCCGGGGTGGCCCACTTCATGGCCGCCGACGAGCAGGACTGCCTCGACATCGCCAGGGCACTGCTGTCCTACCTGCCGAGCAACAACCTGGAGGACCCTCCGGTCTTCGACGCGCCCGCCGAGCTGGAGATCACCGCCGACGACCTGGCCCTGAACACGGTCATCCCGGACTCGGCGAACCAGCCCTACGACATGCACACCGTGATCGGCGCGGTCCTCGACGACGGTGAGTTCCTCGAGGTTCAGGCGCTGTGGGCGCCCAACATCGTGTGCGGCTTCGGCCGGGTCGAGGGCGCCTCGGTGGGCGTCGTGGCCAACCAGCCCATGCAGTTCGCCGGGACGCTCGACATCGACGCGTCGGAGAAGGCGGCCCGGTTCGTCCGCACCTGCGACGCCTTCAACATCCCGGTGCTCACCTTCGTCGACGTCCCCGGGTTCCTGCCCGGCACCGACCAGGAGTGGAACGGCATCATCCGCAGGGGCGCCAAGCTCATCTACGCGTATGCCGAGGCGACCGTGCCGCTGGTCACCGTGATCACCCGCAAGGCCTACGGCGGCGCGTACGACGTCATGGGGTCCAAGCACCTCGGCGCGGACGTCAACCTGGCCTGGCCGACCGCCCAGATCGCGGTCATGGGCGCCCAGGGCGCCGTGAACATCCTCTACCGCAAGGAGCTGGGCGCGGCCAGCGACGTCGAGGCGGAGCGGGCCCGGCTGATCGCCGACTACGAGGACCACCTGCTCAACCCGTACATCGCGGCCGAGCGTGGCTACGTCGACGCCGTCATCGAGCCGGCGGCCACCCGGATCCACATCGTCCGGGCGCTGCGCGCCCTGCGGAACAAGCGGGTCAGCCGACCGCCGCGCAAGCACGGGAACATCCCGCTGTGAGCGACGCGCCGCTCCTGCGGGTGGTCCGCGGCGAGCCGGACGACACCGAGCTGACCGCCCTGATCGCGGTGCTGGCCGCCGCCGGCGTGGCCGGCGCCGGGACCACCGGCGCCGCGGCGGTGTCCCCCTGGCGGGACCGGGCGCGCAGCGTGCACGCACCGGTCCAGCACGGTCCGGGGGCGTGGCGGGCCGCGAGCCTCCCCCAGTGACCAGAGTCGTCCTGGCCTCGGCGTCCCCGGCCCGGCTGCGCACCCTGCGCGCCGCCGGCCTGGATCCCGACGTGCTGGTCAGCGGCGTGCCCGAGGACGACGTCACGGGGGTGCCCGCCCACGTCGCGCTCGAGCTGGCCCGCCGCAAGGCCCGCGCCGTCGCGGCCACGGTCGGTTCGGGTGCCCTGGTGATCGGCTGCGACTCGGTGCTCGACATCGACGGGCGGACCTTGGGCAAGCCGACCGACCCGGACGACGCGGTGGCCAGATGGCGGTCCATGAGCGGGCGGACCGGGGTGCTGGTGACCGGCCACTGCGTCGTGGACACGACGACCGGCCGGGAGGTCGGCGACGTCGCGGGGACGACGGTGCGCTTCGGCAGCCCGGACGACGCGGAGGTCGCCGCCTACGTCGCCACCGGCGAGCCGCTCGCCGTCGCGGGCGCGTTCACCATCGACGGACTGGGTGGCTGGTTCGTCGACGGCGTCGACGGCGACCCTGGCACGGTGGTCGGCCTCTCGCTGCCGCTGTTGCGCCGGCTGTTCGCCGACCTCGACGTCCGGGTCACCGACCTGTGGCAGCCCTACGCCGACCGGCGCCCTACGAGAGCAGGAGAGCATGGCTGAGCTGACCGCCGACCAGATCCAGGAGCTGCTGGCGAGCTTCTACCCGTACCGGGACCGCTACCGAGCCCACCGCAGCATCCCCGAGCAGCCGATGCCCCGCGAGCAGGTGCTCGACGTGGTGCGCACGCTGGCCGCCGAGGAGGACGCCCAGGGGGACAGCGGCAAGGTCTCCGGCTCGCTGTACCTGGGCGACCACGACCAGTACCACTTCCTCACCGAGGTGTTCGAGTCGTTCGCGCACGCCAACGTGCTGCAGCGGGACATGTACCCCAGCTCGACGAAGTTCGAGGGTGAGATCGTCGCCATGACCGCGGCGATGCTGCACGGCGGCCCGGGCACGGTCGGCGTGCTGACCTCCGGGGGCACCGAGAGCCTGATGAACCCGATGCTCGTCTACCGGGAGCGCGGCCGGGCCGAGAAGGGCATCACCGCCCCCGAGGTGATCATCCCCAACTCCGCGCACGTGGCCCTGGACAAGGCCTGCCACTACTTCGGCATCACGCTGCTCCGCGCGCCGCTGCTGCCGAACTTCCTGGTGGACGTCGACTGGGTGCGCGACCACATCACCGAGAACACGGTGGCCCTCGTCGGCTCGGCCGGCTCCTACCCGTACGGGCTGATCGACCCGATCGAGGAGCTCGGCGCGCTGGCCCTCGAGCACGACCTGGGCCTGCACGTGGACGGCTGCCTCGGCGGTTTCGTGCTGCCCTGGATCGAGCGGCTGGGCCACCCGCTGCCGCCGTTCGACTTCCGGGTCCCCGGGGTCACCTCGATGTCGGCGGACACCCACAAGTTCGGGTACGCACTCAAGGGCACCTCGGTGCTGCTGTACCGCAACGACACGCTGCGCCGCTACCAGTACTTCACCTTCCCGGACTGGCCCGGCGGTATGTACATCTCCCCCGGCATGTCCGGCAGCCGGTCCGGCGGGATCATCGCGGCGACCTGGGCCGCGCTGCTGACCACCGGCGAGCAGGGCTACCTGGAGTCCGCCGCCGCGATCTACGACACCGCGCAGCGGATCCGGGCCGCGGTCGAGGCCCAGCCCGAGCTGCGCGTCTACGGCGACGACCCGACGTTCCTGGTGGCGTTCGGGTCCGCCGACGAGTCGGTGGACGTCTTCTTGGTCAACGACTACCTGATCGGCAGGGGCTGGCGGCTCAACCCCGACCAGCTGCCGGCCGGGCTGCACTTTTGCGTGACCCGGCCGAACACCCGGCCCGGGATCGCCGAGCAGTTCGCTCGAGACCTCGCCCACGGGGTGGCCTACGCGAAGGCCCACGCCGGCGAGGCCGCGAGCAGCGGCGCCCTGTACGGCATGGCCGGGTCGCCCGCGGGCAACGCCGGGGTGAACTTCCTGCTGTCCGGGGCGCTGGACGCGATGTACGCCGTCCCGGCGCCCAGCGGGCCCGAGCCGACGGCGGGCTGAGTGCCGACGCCTTGGGTGCTCGCGGTCGACCTGGGGACCAGCGGGCTGAAGGTCGGCGCCGTCGCCGAGACCGGCGAGATCCTGGGCCGCACCCACCGCGACCTGGACACCGTGCTCGGCCCGGACGGCGCGGTGGAGCAGGACCCCGAGCAGTGGTGGGACGGCATCGTGGCGGCCGCACACGAGCTGACCGAAGGCGGCGCGGCGGTGGCCCACCCGGCGGACCTGGTGGCGGTCGGGATCGCCGGCCAGTACGCCTCCACCGTCCCGGTGGACCACGAGGGGAACGCGGTCGGGCCCTGCCTGGTGTGGGCCGACGACCGGGGCGGCCCGCTGGCCAAGCGGGCGTTCGGCGGCCCGGCCGCGGGCTACCGGCCACAAGCGGTGCTGTCCTGGCTGCGCTACACCGGCGGCGCCCCGTCGCCCGGCGGTGCGGACCCCAGCGGGCATGCGCTGTTCCTCAAGCACCGTCAGCCCGAGCGGTACGCCCGGACCGCGACGCTGCTCGAGCCGGTGGACTACCTCGGGCTGCGGTTCACCGGCCGGGCCGCGGCGACCCCCGCGTCCATGGTCGCGTCCTGGCTCACCGACAACCGCAGGGGCGCCCCGCTGCGGTACGTGCCGGAGCTGGTCCGCCGGGCCGGCCGGGACCTCGACCGGCTGCCCGAGCTGCTGCCCTCCGGGTCGGTGCTCGGCGGGATCTCCCCCGACGCGGCCGCCCAGCTCGGGCTCCCGGCCTCGGTTCCCGTTGTCACCGGCGTCCCCGACCTGTACAGCGCCTACCTCGCGTCCGGGGCGGTCGAGGACTACGCCGCGCACTTCACCATCGGGACCACCTCGTGGGTGTCCTGCGCCGTCCCCGACAAGAAGACCGACGTCCTGCACCAGATCGCCTCGGTCCCGGGCACCCGTCCCGGGCAGTACGTGCTGATCAACAACCACGAGACCGCGGGAGTGTGCCTGCAGTGGATCAGGGACGGCGTGATCGGGAACCCGACCGGGTTCGGGCCGGACTGGAACCCCAGCTACGACGACCTGGTCGCCCTCGCCGCCCGGTCGCCGGTCGGGGCCGGTGGGGTGATCTTCACGCCGTGGCTGAAGGGCGAGCGCTCGCCGGTGGACGACCGCCGGCTGCGCGCGGCGTTCCTCAACGTGTCCATGGACACCGACCAGGCTGACTTCGTCCGGGCGGTGCTCGAGGGGGTCGCGTTCAACCTGCGCTGGCTGGTGGAGGTGGCCGACCGCTTCACCAAGCACCGGCTGGACCCGCTCCGGGTGCTCGGCGGTGGCGCCCAGTCGGATCTGTGGTGCCAGATCCATGCCGACGTGCTCGGCCGCCGGGTGGAGCGGGTGACCGACCCCGCGGGTGCTCAGCTGCGGGGGGCCGCCATGCATGCCCTGGTGTCTCTCGGCCGGGTCCGGTTCGAGGAGGTGCCGGCGCGGGTGCCGGGCGTCCAGGGGTTCGACCCCGACCCGGCCGCGCACGCGGTCTACGAGCCGATGTACCAGGAGTTCGCCAAGCTCTACGGGCGGTTGAAGGGGATGTACCACCGGCTCAACCGGTGAGGGGCGGCCCCTAGACTGCGAGTCATCGTCGGCCGGAGGAGGACCCCCCGTGCGCAAGGTGCTGATCGCCAACCGCGGCGAGATCGCGGTCCGCATCGCGCGGGCCTGCCGTGACGCGGGGATCGTCAGCGTGGCTGTGTACTCCGACCAGGACCGCGACGCGCTGCACGTACGGGTGGCCGACGAGGCGTTCGCGCTCGGCGGCGAGACCCCCGGTGAGACCTACCTGGACATGCCCAAGCTGCTCGACGTCGCGGCCCGCACCGGAGCCGACGCGGTGCACCCCGGGTACGGGTTCCTCGCCGAGAACGCGCACTTCGCCCAGGCGGTGGCCGACGCCGGCCTGATCTGGATCGGACCGCCGGCGGCGGCCATCGAGGCGCTCGGCAACAAGGTGCGGGCCCGGCACATCGCCCAGCACGTGGGGGCGCCCCTGGTGCCCGGCACGGCGGACCCGGTCACGGGGGCCGACGAGATCGTGGCGTTCGCCAAGGAGCACGGCCTGCCCGTGGCGATCAAGGCGGCCTTCGGCGGCGGGGGGCGCGGGCTCAAGGTCGCGCGCACCCTCGAGGAGATCCCCGAGCTGTACGAGTCCGCGGTCCGCGAGGCGGTCACCGCCTTCGGTCGCGGCGAGTGCTTCGTCGAGCGGTTCCTCGACCAACCTCGCCATGTCGAGACGCAGTGCCTGGCCGACCGGCACGGGAACGTCGTGGTGGTCTCGACCCGCGACTGCTCGCTGCAGCGGCGCAACCAGAAGCTGGTGGAGGAGGCCCCGGCGCCCTACCTCACGCCCGAGCAGCACAACCGGATCTACTCGGCGTCCAAGGCGATCCTGCGGGAGGCCGGGTATGTCGGGGCCGGAACCTGCGAGTTCCTCGTGGGCCAGGACGGCACGGTGTCCTTCCTCGAGGTGAACACCCGGCTGCAGGTCGAGCACCCGGTGACCGAGGAGGTCTCCGGCATCGACCTGGTGCGGGAGATGTTCCGCATCGCCGACGGCGAGGCGCTCGGCTTCGACGACCCCGTACTGCGCGGCCACTCGATCGAGTTCCGGATCAACGGCGAGGACGCCGGCCGTAACTTCCTGCCCGCCCCGGGCACCATCTCCCGGCTTCGGCTGCCGAGCGGGCCCGGCGTCCGGGTCGACACCGGGTACGAGGAGGGGGCCACCGTCCCGCAGTCGTTCGACTCGCTGCTGGCCAAGCTGATCGTCACGGGAGCGGACCGCCGGCAGGCGCTCGAACGGGCCCGCCGGGCGCTGGCCGAGTTCGAGGTCGAGGGCATGCCCACGGTGCTCCCGTTCCACCGGGCCGTGGTCGAGGACCCGGCGTTCGCCACCGACGACGACACTCCGTTCCGGGTGCACACCCGCTGGATCGAGACCGGGTGGGTCAACACCGTGGCGCCCTACGCCGGCGAGGCGGCCGAGCCGGACGAGGCCGCGGCCCGGGAGCACGTCACCGTCGAGGTCGGGGGACGCCGGCTCGAGGTGGTGCTCCCCGCCGGGCTGGGCCTGGGCACCCGCTCCGCGGCCGCTCCGGCCGGGCGCGCCCCGAAGCGCCGCACCGGCGGCCGGGCGGGGGCGGCGGCCTCCGGCGACTCCCTCACCAGCCCCATGCAGGGCACCATCGTCAAGATCGCGGTGGAGGAGGGCCAGCAGGTCGAGGCCGGCGATCTGGTCGTGGTCCTCGAGGCCATGAAGATGGAGCAGCCGCTGAACGCGCACCGGGCCGGCACCATCGTCGCGCTCAACGCCGAGGTGGGCGCCACCGTCGCCAGCGGCACCGTGCTCTGCGAGATCAAGGACTGACAGGAGGCCGCCGTGGACTCCGCCCTCCTGCTGCTGCTCCTCGGAGGGGCCCTGGTGGCCGCGCTGGTGTGGTCCAGCCGACAGCGGGCCGCCCGGCAGGTCGAGCAGGCGCGCGAACTGGCCCAGGTCAAGGGTGTCGCCGAGAGCGACGTCACCGCGTTCGGCGAGGGCCTCGGCCGGCTGCAGCTGGTCGACAGCCACGACGAGGCCGTGGCGCAGGACTACCAGCGGGCGCTGGACTGCTACGACCGGGCCACCGCGGCGCTCGGTGCGGCGGCCGCCCCGCAGGACCTCGCGGCCGTGTCCGGCGCGCTGGAGGAGGGCCGGTACTCGCTGGCCTGCGCCCAGGTTCGCGTGTCCGGCCAGCCGCTGCCGGACCGCCGTCCGCCGTGCTTCTTCGACGCCCGGCACGGCCCGTCGACGCCGGACGTGCCGTGGGCACCCCCCGGTGGCCAGCCCCGCGACGTGCCGGTGTGCGCCGCTGACGCGACCCGGCTGGCTGACGGGGTCGAGCCGGCCTGGCGACCGGTCCCCGTGGGCAACCGGACCGCTCCGCCGTGGGCGGCCGGCCCGGCCTACGGGCCGTGGTTCGGCGGCGCGTACAGCGCCTACTCCGGGCTGCTGCCCGGCCTGCTCATGGGCACCATGCTGGGCAGCTCGATGGGGTGGGGCGACAGCAGCTTCGACGGCGGCGGGTCTGGCGACTTCGGCGGCGGGGACGGCGACTACGGCGACGCCGGTGGGGACTTCGGGGACTTCGGCGGCGGCGACTTCTGACGAGGTCAGGACCGGTGCAGCTGGCGGGCCGCCTCGGCCACCGAGCCGGACAACGACGGGTAGACCGTGAAGGTCTGCGCCACCTCGTCCACCGTGAGCCGCTGCTCGACGGCCAGCGTGAGCGGGTGCACCAGCTCGCTGGCCCGCGGTGCCACCACCACGCCGCCGACGACGATGCGGGTGCTCGACCGCGCGAAGACCTTCACGAACCCCTCGTGGATGCCCTGCATCTTGGCCCGCGCGTTGGTGGCCAGCGGCAGGTGCGCGACCACCGCGTTGATCCGGCCGGCGTCGACGTCGGCCTGGGTGACCCCGACGGTCGCGATCTCCGGCTCGGTGAACACGTTCGAGGAGATGGTGCTGCGGTCGAGCGGGGTGACGGCGTCGCCGAGCGCGTGCCACATCGCGATCCGGCCCTGCATCGCGGCCACCGACGCGAGCATGAGCACCCCGGTGCAGTCGCCGGCCGCGTAGACCCCACGGGCCGAGGTGCGAGACACCCGGTCCACCTCGACGAACCCACCACTGCCCAGCCGGACGCCGGCCGCCTCGAGGCCGAGCCCCTCGGTGTTGGGCACCGAGCCCACGGCGAGCAGGCAGTGCGACCCCTCGACGGTCCGCCCGTCGGCCAGGGTGACCAGCACGCCGTCCGCGGTGCGACGCACCGCGGTCGCCCGGGACCGCGACAGCACCTCCATGCCGCGCCGGCGGAAGACGTCCTCGAGCACCCGGGCGGCGTCCGGGTCCTCCCCGGGCAGCACCCGATCCCGAGAGGACACCAGCACGACCTGCGAGCCGAGGGCCTGGTACGCGGAGGCGAACTCGGCCCCCGTCACCCCTGAGCCCACCACCACCAGCCGCTGCGGCAGCTCGTCGAGGTCGTAGACCTGCTCCCAGCTGAGGATCCGCTCCCCGTCCGGCACAGCGTCCGGCAGCACCCGCGGGTGCGCCCCGGTCGCCACCAGCACGACGTCCGCCTCGACGGTCTCGGTGCCGCCGCCGGCGAGGTCAGCGACCACCTGTGCCGGCGAGGCCAGCCGCCCGGTGCCCTCGACCCAGCGCACGCCCTCCTGCCGGACGCTGGCCAGCACGTCGGCCGACTGGGCCTGGGCCAACCGCTTGACCCGCGCGTTGACCGCCGCCAGGTCGACCACGACACCGACCCCGGTCGCTGCGGCCGCGCCGAACCGGACACCCAGCTCGGCGCTGTCCCGCGCCTCGATCATGACCTCGGCCGTCGCCGCGAGGGTCTTGCTGGGCACGCAGTCGGTGAGCACGCAGGAGCCGCCGGCGCCGTCCCTGTCGACCACCGTCACCTCGGCGCCGAGCTGCGCGGCCACCAGGGCCGCCTCGTACCCGCCGGGTCCGCCGCCGATGATCGCAACTCGGGTCACCCCGGCATTCTCCCGCACGGCGCCGAGGGCGCCGCCAGGTGGAGCCCTAGGCTGCTGGGCCATGGCCCTGTACGCCGCCTATGGCAGCAACCTCGACCCGGCCCAGATGGGGGACCGGGCGCCGCACTCACCGCCGGCCGGCACCGGCTGGCTGGTCGACTGGCGGCTCACCTTCGGCGGGGAGGACAGCGGCTGGGAGGGCGCGCTGGCCACCGTGGTCGAGGAACCGGGCAGCCAGGTGTTCGTCATGCTCTACGACGTCACTGCGGCCGACGAGCGCGAGCTGGACTTCTGGGAGGGCGCCGAGCTGGGCCTGTACCGCAAGATCCGGGTCCGGGTGCAGACCCTGGAGGGCGAGGCGCTGGCCTGGCTGTACGTGCTGGACGACTACGAGGGCGGCCTGCCGTCGGCGCGCTACCTGGGCATCATGGCCGACGCCGCCGAGGCCGCGGCCGCTCCCGCCGACTACGTGGCCGACCTGCGGGCCCGGCCGTGCCGGTCCGTCGGGCCCTGACGACGTCGTCCGGCGCGCGGTAGCGTCCGGCGGGTGAGTGATCCAGTGGACCCGTACGCCGAGGCCGCCGCAGCCGCCGAGGTGCTGGCCGCGCGCACCGGGGCGCCCAGGCACGATGTCGCCGTGGTGCTCGGCTCCGGCTGGGTGCCCGCGGCCGACCTGCTCGGCCGCACCGTCGTCGACCTGCCCGTGACCGACCTGCCCGGGTTCGCCCCGCCCGCGGCCGAGGGGCACGCCGGACGGGTCCGCTCGGTGGCCGCCGACGACCGGCGGCTGCTGGCGTTCCTGGGCCGCACCCACCTGTACGAGGGCCGCGGCCCGGCCGCCGTCGTGCACGGCGTGCGGACCGCTGCGGCGGCCGGCTGCCGCACGGTCGTGCTCACCAACGGGTGCGGCGGGCTGGACCCGAGCTGGGCGCCCGGCACCCCCGTCCTGATCAGCGACCACCTCAACCTGACCGGTCGCTCCCCCCTCGAGGGGGCGCGGTTCGTCGATCTCACCGACCTCTACTCGGCCCGGCTGCGGGCCCTGTGCCGCACCGTCGACCCGACGCTGCCCGAGGGCGTGTACGCGCAGTTCCCCGGCCCGCACTACGAGACGCCGGCCGAGATCGCGATGGTCGCGGCCGTCGGCGGGTCGCTCGTCGGGATGTCGACCGCGCTGGAGGCCATCGCGGCCAGGGAGGCCGGGGTGGAGGTCCTCGGGATCTCGCTGGTCACCAACCGGGCCGCGGGGTTGTCCGGCCAGCCGCTGGACCACGCGGAGGTGCTGGCGGCGGGCCAGGCCGCCGCGACCCGCATGGGCGAGCTGCTCGCGCAGCTCGTCCGTCAGCTGTGACCACCCCCTGGAAGGAGCGGCGATGAGCGGCGACCTGTTCGACACGGCGCGCGCCTGGCTGGCCGACGACCCCGACGAGGCCACCAGGGCCGAGCTCGAGGCGCTGCTCGTGGCCGACGAGGTCGAGGAGCTGGCCGACCGGTTCGACGGCCGGCTGGAGTTCGGCACGGCCGGGCTGCGCGGGGCGCTCGGGGCCGGCCCGAACCGGATGAACCGCGCCGTGGTGCGGCGGACCGCGGCCGGGCTGGCCGGGTACGTCCGGGCGCACGGCGACGGCGCCGTGGTCGTCGGGTACGACGCCCGGCACAAGTCCGACGACTTCGCCCGCGACACGGCCGCGGTGATGGAGGGTGCGGGGGTCCCGGCCATGGTGCTGCCGCACCCGCTGCCGACCCCGGTGCTCGCCTTCGCGATCCGCCACCTCGGCTGCGCGGCCGGCGTCATGGTGACCGCGTCTCACAACCCGCCGCAGGACAACGGCTACAAGGTCTACCTCGGGGACGGCTCGCAGATCGTGCCGCCCGCGGACGCCGAGATCTCCGCGGCGATCGACGCGGTGGGGCTGGTGTCCGACCTGCCGCTCGGGGAGGAGTGGACCACCCTTGGCGACGAGGTTGCCGACGCCTACCTGGCCCGGGTGACCGGGCTGGTCCGGCCCGGCGGGCCCCGGGAGCTGTCGGTCGTCTACACGCCGCTGCACGGAGTGGGCCGGGCCCTGGCCGTCGAGGCGTTCCACCGCGCCGGTTTCGCCGACGTGCACGTGGTCGCTGAGCAGGCCGATCCGGACCCGGACTTCCCGACCGTCCCCTTCCCCAACCCGGAGGAGCCGGGGGCGATGGACCTCGCGCTGGCCGCGGCGGTCGCGACCGGCGCGGACCTGGTGATCGCCAACGACCCGGACGCCGACCGCTGCGCGGTGGCCGTCCCGCTGCCGGACGGCGGGTACCGGATGCTGCGCGGCGACGAGGTCGGCGCACTGCTCGCCGTCCACCTGCTGGACCGCGGTGCCACCGGGACGTTCGCCTGCTCGATCGTCTCCTCGACCCTGCTCGGCACGATCGCGGCCGACCGCGGGGTCCGGTTCACGCAGACCCTCACCGGGTTCAAGTGGATCTCCCGGGTCGAGGGGCTGGCGTTCGGGTACGAGGAGGCACTCGGCTACTGCGTCGACCCGGCCGGCGTCCGGGACAAGGACGGCATCTCGGCTGCGCTGCTCGTCGCCGAGCTGGCCGCCGAGCAGAGGGCGAGGGGCCGCACCCTGCTGGACGTGCTGGACGACGTGGAGCGGCGCTACGGCGTCCACGCCACCGACCAGCTGTCGGTCCGGGTCGAGGACCGGTCGCTCATCACCGCGGCCATGGACCGGCTGCGCTCGGCACCCCCGTCAGCCCTCGGGGGGCGGGCCGTGGTGGCCGTGGACGACCTGGCGCAGGGCGTCGACGGGCTGCCACCCACGGACGGCCTGCGGCTGCAGCTCGAGGGCGGCGCGCGGGTGGTCGTGCGGCCGTCCGGCACCGAGCCGAAGCTCAAGGCCTACCTCGAGGTCGTCGTCCCGATCAGCGCGTCGCTGGCGGCCGCCCGCGACGCGGCCGCCATCCGGATCGCCGCCGTCAAGGCCGACCTCCAGTCCGACTTGTCAGGGTGAGGACGAGCTATCCGTCGTCCTCACCCTGACACGTCGACGAGATCGGTGCGCAGGACGGCGTAGCAGACCAGGTCGTGCCGACCGTCCCGGCGCACCTGGGCGCCGCGCAGCACGCCCTCCCGGCGGAACCCGGCCGTCAGCAGGGCCCGCTGCTCAGCCAGGTTGTCGACGTCCGTGCTGGCCTCGACCCGGACGACGGAGGTCGTCGCGAACAGGTACTCGGCCAGCATCCGCTGGGCCCGGGAGCCGATCCCCCGCCCCCGGGCGGCGGCCACCAAGGCGATGCCGATGTTCCAGGCCAGGCAGCCTGGGGTCGGCCCGTACCAGACCGCGTGCCAGGTCACGTCCCCCACGATCGTGCCGTCCGCCTCGACGAGCAGCCGGCCGACGTCGCTGGCCGCCTGCGGGTCGAACTCACCACCCCAGTCGTCCCACTCCGACGAGGTGTCGGGCCGTTCCTCGCCCGGCTGCTGCGGCCGGAGCCGGAGGTGGGGCTCCCGCCCGGCTGCGCTTCCCATGACGCGCATTGTGCCCGGCAACTACGATCACGAGGGTGACCATGGCCCCGACCGACCTGACCGACCTGACCGGACGGATCGGCGAGATCACGGCGTCGGACGCCGCGCTGCGCCGGTTCCTGCACGGACTCCCCGGGGTGGACCAGGTCGGCGCGGACGCGCGTGCGGCCGACCTCGCCAGCCGGTCCATCAAGACCACCGCCAAGGCGACCGCCCTCGACCTGGCGATCTCGATGATCGACCTGACCACGCTCGAGGGCATGGACACCCCGGGCAAGGTGCGCGGCCTGTGCGCCAAGGCGATGCGGCCGGACCCGATGGATCCCACCACTCCCCCGGTGGCGGCGATCTGCGTCTACAACGACCTGGTCGGGGTGGCCAAGGAGGCGCTGCGCGACAGCGGGGTCAAGGTGGCCGCTGTCGCCACCGCCTTCCCGTCCGGCCGCGCGTCGCTCGATGTGAAGCTGCTCGACACGGGGGACGCCGTGGCCGCGGGCGCCGACGAGATCGACATGGTGATCGACCGGGGCGCCTTCCTCACCGGACGGTACCTGGACGTGTTCGACGAGATCGTCGCCGTCAAGGCGGCCTGCGGAACCGCCCACCTGAAGGTCATCCTGGAGACCGGGGAGCTGCAGACCTACGACAACGTCCGGCGGGCCTCCTGGCTGGCCATGCTGGCCGGCGGCGACTTCATCAAGACGTCCACCGGCAAGATCGAGCCGGCCGCCACGACTCCGGTGACCCTGGTCATGCTGCAGGCGGTACGGGACTTCCGCGAGGCCACCGGCCGGCAGGTCGGTGTGAAGGCGGCCGGCGGCATCCGCACCAGCAAGGACGCCATCCGCTACCTGGTGCTGGTCAACGAGATCGTCGGCGAGGAGTGGCTGGACCCCGACTGGTTCCGGCTGGGGGCCTCCAGCGTGCTCAACGACCTGCTGATGCAGCGCACCAAGCTGGCCACCGGCCGCTACAGCGGTCCCGACTACTTCACCTTGGACTGACGCCGCATGGGAACCGTCTTCGAGTACGCCCCCGCCCCGGAGTCCCGGGCCGTCGTCACCCTGCGGCCGTCCTACGGGCTGTTCATCGACGGCGCGTTCGTCGAGCCGGCCGACGGGTCCGCCTTCGCGACCGTCAACCCGGCCACCGAGGAGGTCCTCGCCGAGGTCGGCGAGGCCGGCGCCGCCGACGTGGACCGCGCCGTGAAGGCCGCGCGTCGCGCGTACACCCGCACCTGGTCACGGATGTCCGGCCGGGAGCGCGGCAAGTACCTGTTCCGGATCGCCCGGATCATCCAGGAGCGGGCCCGCGAGCTCGCCGTCCTGGAGACGCTGGACAACGGCAAGCCGATCCGCGAGTCCCGCGACGTCGACGTGCCACTCGTCGCGGCGCACTTCTTCTACTACGCGGGCTGGGCGGACAAGCTGGACCACGCCGGGTTCGGGCCGGACCCACGCCCGCTCGGGGTGGCCGCCCAGGTGATCCCGTGGAACTTCCCGCTGCTCATGCTGTCCTGGAAGATCGCCCCCGCGCTGGCCGCCGGGAACACCGTCGTCCTCAAGCCGGCCGAGACCACGCCGCTGACGGCGCTGCTGTTCGCCGAGATCTGTCAGCAGGCCGACCTGCCACCAGGGGTGGTGAACATCGTCACCGGCGCCGGCCGCACCGGGCAGTCGCTGGTCGAGCACCCGGACGTCGACAAGGTCGCGTTCACCGGGTCCACCGAGGTGGGCCGCCTGATCGCGCGCGCGGTGGCCGGGTCGCGCAAGAAGGTCACCCTCGAGCTCGGCGGCAAGGCCGCGAACATCGTGTTCGACGACGCGCCGGTCGACCAGGCGGTCGAGGGCATCGTGCGAGGGGTCTTCTTCAACCAGGGCCACGTCTGCTGCGCGGGCACCCGGCTGCTCGTGCAGGAGTCCGTGGCAGACGAGGTGCTGCGCTCGCTCAAGCGCCGGCTGGGCACGCTGCGGCTGGGCGACCCGATGGACAAGAACACCGACATCGGGGCGATCAACTCCGCCGTCCAGCTGGAGCGGATCGAGGCCATGAGCATGGTCGGCGAGGCCGAGGGGGCACAGCGCTGGTCGGCGCCGTGCGCACTGCCGGACCGCGGCTACTGGTTCCCACCCACGGTCTTCACCGGCGTCTCGCAGGTGCACCGGATCGCGCGGGAGGAGATCTTCGGTCCGGTGCTCTCGGTGCTGACCTTTCGGACGCCGAAGGAGGCGCTGGCCAAGGCCAACAACACGCCGTACGGGCTGTCCGCCGGGGTGTGGACGGACAAGGGCTCCCGGATCCTGTACATGGCCCAGCACCTGCGGGCCGGCGTGGTGTGGGCCAACACGTTCAACCACTTCGACCCGACGTCGCCGTTCGGCGGGTACAAGGAGTCCGGCTACGGGCGCGAGGGCGGCCGGCACGGTCTGGAGGCCTACCTCGATGTCTAGGCTCGACGTCCGCAAGACCTACAAGCTCTACGTCGGCGGGGCGTTCCCCCGCTCGGAGAGCGGGCGCTCCTACCAGGTGACCGATGCCAAGGGTCGGTTCCTGGCCAACGCCGCCCTGGCCTCCCGCAAGGACGCCAGGGACGCCGTGGTGGCGGCCCGCAAGGCCTTCCCCGGGTGGTCCGGCGCGACCGCCTACAACCGCGGCCAGGTGCTCTACCGGGTGGCCGAGGTGATGGAGGGCCGCCGCGACCAGTTCGCGGCCGAGGTCGCGGCGGCGGAGGGTCGCACGGTGGCCCGCGCCCGGTCCGCCGTCGAGGCGGCGATCGACCGGCTGGTCTGGTACGCCGGCTGGTCGGACAAGGTCGCGCAGGTGGCCGGCTCGGCCAACCCGGTGGCCGGGCCGTTCTTCAACTTCTCGGTGCCCGAGCCGACCGGGGTGGTTGCCGTCGTCGCCCCCCAGCGGTCCGCGCTGCTCGGCCTGGTCAGCGTCGTCGCCCCGGCGGTGGTGACCGGCAACACCGCCGTCGTCCTCGCCTCGCAGACCATGCCGTTGCCGGCGGTCACCTTCGGGGAGGTGCTCGCGACCTCCGACGTCCCCGGTGGCGTGGTGAACATCCTGACCGGACAGGTCGCCGAGGTCGCGCCCTGGCTCGCCTCGCACATGGACGTCAACGGCATCGACCTGACCGGTGCCGGCCTGGACGCTGCCGACCTTGAGGCGGCTGCCGCCGAGAACCTCAAGCGGGTCCGGCGCCCGGCCGGCCCGGACACCGACTGGGCCGCCGACCCGGGCACCGGGCCGATGCTGGCCTTCCTGGAGACCAAGACCGTCTGGCACCCAGTCGGGCTGTAGCCCGACGGGGTGCTCAGAGCCGCTGCAGCGCCGCGTACCCCGGCTTGATCACCGAGTCGATCAGGGCCAGCCGCTCGTCGAACGGCAGGAACGCCGACTTCATCGCGTTGATCGTGAACCACTGCAGGTCCGCCACGCCGTAGCCGAACGTCGCGCTGAGGGCGTGCAGCTCGTGCGTCATCGACGTCCCGCTCATGAGCCGGTTGTCGGTGTTCACGGTGACCCGGAACCGCAGCCGGGTGAGCAGCCCGATCGGGTGCTCGGCGAGCGAGGCGGCGGCACCGGTCTGCAGGTTCGACGTCGGGCACATCTCCAGCGGGATCCGCTTGTCCCGCACGTACTGGGCCAGCCGGCCCAGGGTGACCCGGCCGTCGTCGTGCACCGTGATGTCGTCCGCGATGCGCACGCCGTGGCCGAGCCGGTCGGCCCCGCACCACTGCAGCGCCTCCCAGATCGACGGCAGCCCGAACGCCTCGCCCGCGTGGATGGTGAAGTGCGCGTTCTCCCGGCGCAGGTACTCGAAGGCGTCCAGGTGCCGGGTCGGCGGGAAGCCGGCCTCCGCGCCGGCGATGTCGAAGCCCACCACGCCCCCGTCGCGGAACCGCACGACGAGCTCGGCGATCTCCCGGGAGCGGGCCGCGTGCCGCATCGCCGTGAGCAGGGTCCGCACGACGATCGGGGTGCCGGCGGCCGCCGCCCGGCGCTCGCCCTCCTGGAAGCCGTCCAGCACCGCCTGCACGACCTCGTCCAGGGACAGCCCACCGGCCAGGTGCAGCTCGGGGGCGAACCGGACCTCGGCGTAGATGACGCCGTCGGCCGCCAGGTCCTCGGCGTACTCCCGCGCCACCCTGGTCAGTGCGGCGCGGGTCTGCAGCACCCCGACCGTGTGCTCGAAGGTCTCCAGGTAGCGCTCCAGCGAGCCGGAGTCGCAGGCCGCGACGAACCAGCGGGCCAGCCCGTCGGGGTCGTCGGTGGGCAGCCGGCCGTAGCCGTGCTCGGCGGCCAGCTGGACGACGGTCGAGGGGCGCAGCCCACCGTCGAGGTGGTCATGGAGCAAGACCTTGGGGGCGCGGCGGACCAGATCCTCAGAGAGCGGCACGCAGGTGAGGCTATCGGCCTCAACCCCCCGGCCGTCCCTACCGATGAGGTCCTCATGCGCCTCAACTCGGAGGAGACCCGGGTCATCCGGCCGGCCGCTGTGCTCGACCAGCGGACGGCCGCGCGGGTTCGTCACGAGCTGGCCCGCCTCGACGTCGGCAAGGGCGGCATCTGGAACGCCACGTCGTCGCTGTGGCAGCGCTACGACCAGGCGTGGAACGGACCGGGAGGTGCCCGCGGGTCGGCCCAGCTGATCGGCTCGATCGCGGTGATGTACGACTCCCCGAACCGGCACCAGATCACGATCTACAAGGTCACCGTGAGCCCGCACGGGCTGGAGCTCGGCTGGAGCGTGGACTCGCTGTGCGACGACGCGCTGTCCTGGGTGGGACTCACCCTGGACAGCTGCCCGCGCGCCGAGCTGATGACCCCGCCGGCCCACGACCCCTTCAAGCGCACCCCCGTCCCCCCTGCATGAAGGGTCCCTTCTGTGCGCAAGGTGGCCGATCTCTACCCTTCATGGGCAGGCGTGAAGGGTGGGTCTGTGCAGCCTTGCGCACAGAAGGGTCCCTTCATGCAGGCCTGGGGGGTGGGCGGGGTCAGCGGTTGACGCCGGACATGTCCGCGTAGCGGGTGCCGGCCACCGAACCGGGAGGGACGGCGGCCGCCAGCCGGTCCAGGTCTCCGGCCGTGAGCTCGACGGCCACGGCCGCGACGTTCTCCTCCAGATAGGCGCGGCGCTTCGTACCCGGGATCGGCACCACGTCCGGTCCCTGCGCGAGCACCCAGGCCAGCGCCAGCTGGCCGGGGGTGACCCCCCTGTCCGCGGCCAGCGCCCGGACCCCGGCCACCAGCGCCGCGTTGTGCTCGAAGTTGTCCGTCGAGAACCGCGGGTCGCTCGCCCGGAAGTCCCCGGCCGGGACGTCGATGACCGAGCCGAACCGCCCGGTCAGGAAGCCGCGGCCCAGTGGGCTGTAGGCGACCAGCCCGATGCCCAGCTCGCGCAGCGTCGGCAGCACCTCCGCCTCGACGCCGCGCGCCCACAGCGAGTACTCGGTCTGGACGGCGGTGATGGGGTGCACCGCGTGCGCCCGCCGGATCGTCGGGGCCGCTGCCTCGGACAGCCCCAGGTGCGCCACCTTCCCCTCGGCGACCAGCTCGGCCATCGCCCCGACCGTCTCCTCGATCGGCACGGACAGGTCCACCCGGTGCTGGTAGTACAGGTCGATCCGCTCCACCCCGAGCCGCTGCAGCGAGGCGTCGCAGGCCGACCGCACATAGTCGGGGCGGCCGCTGATCCCCAGCCGGGCCCCCGACTCGTCCCGGACGATGCCGAACTTCGTCGCGACCACGACGTCGTCGCGCCGCCCGGCGACCGCCCGGCCCACCAGCCGCTCGTTGGTGAACGGCCCGTACATGTCGGACGTGTCCAGGAAGGTCACCCCGAGGTCCAGCGCGCGCTGGATCGTCGCCAGCGACTCGGCGTCATCGACCGTGCCGTAGAACTCCGACATGCCCATGCAGCCGAGTCCCTCGGCGGAGACCGCGAGGGCGGCCGGGCCGCGGCCCAGCGTGCGCACCGGCACTGCGGTCATGCCGTGCCCTCCGCGTCGCGGTGCGCCAGGTCCGGGCCGAAGGCCGGCACGCACACCGCGACGTACTCGGCGCCGTCCGGCTCCGGGGTGGAGTAGCGCACCCGCTCCCCGGCCCTGGTCAGCACAACCTGGCCCGCGCCGACGTGGAGCACGCCGCCGTCGTGCTCCACCCGGACGACGCCGCGCAGCACGAGGGTCACCTCGTCGAACTCGGGGCTCTGGGCCGGCTCCTCCCAGCCGCCGGGGGCCACCATCCGGGCCACCGACACGCCAGTGGTGCCCGTGGTGACCCGGCCGACGAACTCGTCGATGACCTTGCCGCCGGGGACCGGGATCCGCGTGGGGGCAGTGACCAGCTCGGGCATCAGGCTCCGATCGTCTCGATGAGCAGGGGCAGCGGACGGGTCGGGCCGTCCACCTCGATCCCGCCGGCCAAGGCCTCGACGGCCCGGGCGAACCGGTCCGGGTCGTCCGCGTGCAGCGTGAGCAGCGGCTCACCGGCCCGCACCGGCTCTCCTGGTTTGGCGTGCACGACCACGCCCGCGCCGGCCGACACCGGGTCCTCCTTGCGGGCCCGCCCGGCCCCGAGCCGCCAGGCGCACAGCCCGACGGCCAGCGCGTCCAGCCGGGTCAGCGTCCCGGTGGCGGGCGCGGGGACGACGAGGGTCTCGGCGGCGCGCGGGAGCGTAGCCAGCGGGTCACCGCCCTGCGCCCGGACCATGGCCCGCCACGCGTCCATGGCCGAGCCGTCGGCCAGCCGGTCGGCCGGGTCCACGTCGGTGACTCCGGCCCCGTGCAGCATCTGCCTGGCCAGGGCCAGGGTCAGCTCGACGACGTCGGCCGGGCCGCCGCCTTCGAGCACCTCGACCGACTCGGCGACCTCGAGGGCGTTGCCCGCCGTGCGGCCGAGCGGGGTGTCCATGGCCGTGAGCAGGGCCACCGTGCGGACCCCGGCGTCGCGGCCGAGCCCGACCATCGTCTCGGCCAGCTCCCGGGCCCGACCGACGTCCTTCATGAACGCGCCCGAGCCCACCTTGACGTCGAGCACGAGCGTGCCGGTGCCCTCGGCGATCTTCTTGCTCATGATCGAGCTGGCGATGAGCGGGATCGCCTCGACGGTGCCGGTGACGTCGCGCAGCGCGTAGAGCTTCTTGTCCGCCGGTGCCAGCCCGCTGCCGGCCGCGCAGATGACCGCCCCGACGTCGCGCAGCTGGGCGAGCATCTCGTCGTTGGACAGCGCGGCCCGCCAGCCCGGGATCGACTCCAGCTTGTCCAGCGTGCCGCCGGTGTGCCCCAGCCCGCGGCCGGACAGCTGCGGCACCGCCACCCCGCAGGCCGCCACGAGCGGCGCCAGCGGCAGGGTGATCTTGTCGCCGACCCCGCCGGTGGAGTGCTTGTCCGCGGTCGGCCGGTCCAGCCCGGACCAGTCCATCCGCTCCCCGCTGCGGATCATCGCGTCGGTCCACCGCGCGATCTCCCGGCGGCCCATGCCGTTGAGCAGGATGGCCATGGCCAGCGCCGACATCTGCTCGTCGGCCACGGCTCCTCGGGTGTACGCGTCGACCACCCAGTCGATCTGCGCGTCGGTGAGCTCGCTGCCGTCCCGCTTGGCCACGATGACGTCGACCGCGGCGAACGGCTCGCTCACCGGTGCTCCTCCAGGGTGTCCGGGCCGAACGCGTCCGGGAGCACCTCGCTCATGGGCAGCACCCCGCGTGCGGTCTCCAGCTGCATGGTCGGTCCGCCGTTCTCCCACAGCAGCTGACGGCACCGCCCGCACGGCATCAGCGGCGCCCCGTGCTGGTCGACGCAGGCGACGGCGACCAGCCGGCCGCCACCACCGGCATGCAGAGACGACACCATGCCGCACTCGGCGCACAGCGCCACCCCGTAGGCGGCGTTCTCGACGTTGCAGCCGACCACCACCCGGCCGTCGTCGACCAGCCCGGCCGCACCCACCTTGAACTGCGAGTACGGCGCGTAGGCCCGGCCCATGACCTCGACGGCCGCCGCGCGCAGCGCCACCCAGTCGACGGCGGTCACCCGCCCTCGCCCCGTCGGTAGACCAGCCCGTCGGCGGCCGGCATCCGCAGCCGTTGCGACGCCAGCGACAGCACCAGCAGCGTGGTGATGTACGGCGTCATGTAGGTGACCTGCTGCGGCAGGTCCGAGGTGGCCAGGAACCAGGCGAGGATCACCGCGGCGAGCGCCGCCATCACGCTCGCCGAGACCACCTTGCGGCGCGCCCCGTAGGTCACCGCGAGCAGGGCCAGCAGGACGGCGGCCAGCAGCAGCAGGGCGTGGACGGCGTCCGCACTGCGCAGCTGCATGGCGTCGGTGTAGCCGAACAGCAGTGCACCCGCGGCCAGCCCGCCGGGCCGCCAGTTGCCGAAGATCATCGCGGCCAGGCCGATGTAGCCACGCCCGCCTGTCTGCCCCTCCCGGTAGATGCCGGCGGCGACGATCGCGAGGAACGCACCACCGAAGCCGGCCAGCGCCCCCGACGTCACCACGGCGATGTACTTGTACTTGAACACGTTCACGCCCAGCGACTCGGCCGCGTGCGGCGCCTCACCGCAGGACCGCAGCCGCAGCCCGAAGGCCGTGCGCCACAGCACCCAGTAGGTCAGCGGCAGCAGCAGGACGGCGATGATCGTCAGGTAGGAGACCTGGTAGGTGATGCCCTTGAACACACCGGCCAGGTCGGACACCAAGAACCAGTGGTGGTTCTCGATGGTGCCCATCGCGGAGGAGAAGCCCGGGATGGTCACCGTGCCCATCGACGGGATCTCCGGGGACTGGGTCGGGCCGCCGCCCCCCTTGCCGGTGAAGGCGATCGCCGACAAGTACTGCGCCACCCCGAGCCCGAGGATGTTGATGGCGACACCGGACACGATCTGGTCGACCCCGAAGGTGATGGTCGCGACCGCGTGGACGAGACCGCCGACGGCGCCGAACGCGACCGCCGCGACCACGCCCCACCAGGCCCCCCACTGGTAGCCGGCCCAGCCGGCCCCCCAGGTGCCGAGGATCATCATGCCCTCGAGGCCGATGTTGACGACGCCCGAACGCTCCGACCACAGGCCGCCCAGACCGGCCATGCCGATCGGCACCGCCAGCCCGACCGCCGCGCCGACGGTCCCGCTGGAGATCAGGTCGCCCGCGCCGGTGATCAGCCGGACGATCGACATGACCAGCAGCAGCCCGACGCCGAACACGGCGAGCCGGATCCAGCGGTTGGCCAGCCACGACATCTTCCCGGCGGCTGCTCGGGTCTTCGTGGTGAGGTCGGTGGCGCTCATGCGGCCGCCCCCGTCGTCGCGGCCGCGGGCTCCTCGGCGGCCAGCCGGCGCCCGACCTCTCGTTGTTGCTGGGCCAGGCCGTAGCGCCGGACCAGCTCGTACGCGATCACCACGGCGAGCACGATGACCCCCTGCATGATCGTGACGATCTCCTTGGAGACCCCGCCGAGGTCGAGGATCTGCCGGGACGTGTCCAGGAACGCCCAGAGCAGCGCACCGAAGGCGATCCCGACGGGGTTGTTGCGCCCGAGCAGGGCGATGGCGATCCCGGTGAAGCCGAGCCCCGCTGGGAAGTCCAGCGAGTAGGTGTAGGACGCGCCGAGCAGCTGCGGCATCCCGACCAGGCCGGCGACCGCCCCGGACAGGAGCATGCTGACCAGCACCATCCGCTTGACGTTGACGCCGCTGGCCACCGCGGCGGGCTCGGAGTGTCCGGTGGCGCGCAGGTCGAAGCCGAACCGGGTACGGCCCAGTAGGAACCAGTAGCCGAGGCCCATGACGACCGCGAGCAGGATGAGGCCGTAGACCTGCTGGGTGGTCCCAGCGATGAGCGAGATCCCCGGTACCTGGCCGGAGGCGGGGATCGGCTTGGTGCCGATGTTGTTCGACCCCTGCACCGAGACCGCGAGCCGACCCGGGGTCAGCAGGTAGGCCACGACGCCCGTGGCGATGAAGTTGAGCATGATCGTCGAGATGACCTCGCTGACCCCTCTGGTCACCTTCAGCAGCCCGGCGATGCCGGCCCACATCGCGCCCACCACCATGGCGATGGCGATGGTGACGATCTGCCCGAACGGCGCCGGCAGCACGACCGAGCCGGCGAACGCGGCGGCGATCATCGCGGCCAGCCGGTACTGACCGTCGACACCGATGTTGAACAGGTTCATCCGGAAACCGATGGCCACGGCGAGCGCGGACAGGTAGTAGGTGGTCGCCAGGTTGAGCGTGAGCACCTGGCTGCGGGGCTTGAACCCGTAGTCCACCATCGTGCGGAACACCTCGAGCGGCGGGTGCCCGGAGATGACGAGGATGACCGAGGTGAGGGCGACCGAGAACACGATCGCCAGCACCGGCGCCGCGACGGCGAGCAGGAATCGCCTCATGCCGCCTCACCGCCCACGCCGGTCATCGCCGAGCCGAGCTGCTCTGGGGTGACCGTGGCCGGGTCGGCGCTGGCGACCAGCCGGCCGCGCAGCAGCACCCGTAGCGTGTCGGACAGGCCGATCAGCTCATCGAGGTCGGCCGAGATCAGCAGCACACCGAGGCCCTTCGACCGGGCGTCCTTGAGCAGGTCCCAGATGGCCGCCTGCGCGCCGACATCGACGCCGCGGGTGGGATGGGCCGCCACCAGCACCCGCGGGTTGCTGCTCATCTCCCGGCCGACGATCAGCTTCTGCTGGTTGCCGCCGGACAGCGCGGACGCCGTCACGTCGATGCTCGGCGTGCGGACGTCGTACTCGTGCACGATCCGCTCGGTGTCCGCCTTGGCGCCCTTGCGGTCGATGAGGGCACCCTTCGCGTTCGGTGGCACGGTCTGGTGACCCAGCATCCGGTTCTCCCACAGCGGCGCCTCGAGCAGCAGGCCGTGGCGGGTGCGGTCCTCGGGGATGTAGCCCATCCCGGCCTCGCGCCGGCGCCGGGTCGACCATGGCGTGACGTCGGTGTCCCCGAGCTGCACCGCACCCCCCGAGGCGGTGCGCATGCCCATGATCGTCTCAACCAGCTCGGCCTGGCCGTTGCCCTCGACGCCGGCGATGCCGAGCACCTCGCCCTGGTGGATCGTGAAGGAGATGTCGTCGAGCAGCAGCCGGCCGCCCGGCGCCGCCAGCGAGAGGTGCTCGACCGTGAGCACCGGCACGTCGGTCACGGTGGACTCACGGGTCTCCGGGGAGGGCAGCTCGGAGCCGACCATCAGCTCGGCCAGCTGCCGGGCCGTGACCTCGGCGGGGGCGACGGTCGCGACCGTCGTCCCCGCCCTGATCACCGTGATGGTGTCGGCGACCGACAGCACCTCGTCCAGCTTGTGCGAGATGAAGATGACGGTCAGCCCCTGCCCCTTCAGCTCGCGTAGCGCGTCGAACAGGTCGTCGACCTCCTGCGGGACGAGCACCGACGTCGGCTCGTCCAGGATCAGCGTCGTGGCCCCGCGGTAGAGCACCTTGAGGATCTCCACCCGCTGGCGGTCGCCGACCCCGAGGTCCTCGAGCAGCTCGTCCGGCTCCACCTCGAGGCCGTAGCGCCGCCCGATCGCGTTGATCTCGGTGCGGGCCGCGTCGAAGTCGATCCGCCGGCCCTTCTTGGGCTCCTGGCCCAGGATGATGTTCTCCAGCACGGTCAGGTTGTCCGCCAGCATGAAGTGCTGGTGCACCATGCCGACACCGCGCGCGATGGCGTCGGACGGCGAGTGCATGACCACCGGCTCGCCGTCGATGAGCACCTGGCCCTCGTCCGGCTTGTGCATCCCGTAGAGGGTGTTCATCAGGGTCGACTTGCCGGCCCCGTTCTCGCCGACGATGGCGTGCACGGTGCCCCGCTGGACGACCAGGTCGATGTCGTGGTTGGCCACCACGCCGGGGAACCGCTTGGTGATCCCGCGAAGCTCGACGGCAGGAGCCGCTGCGGACTGCGTGTCGGGACTGATGGCCAGCCTCCTCGCTTCTCCGGTGGTACGGGCGCAACGGATCGGGCCCGGTCCGGACGCTACCGCGTCCGGACCGGGCCCGTGGAGCAACCCGTGGCGATCGGTTACGGAGTGGCCGGGACCGTGATCGCGCCGGACTTGATCTGCTCGGCGGCCGCGTCCGCCTTCGCCGTGTACGGCTGGACCGCGGGGTTCGACGTGGAGTAGCCGACGCCGTCCTTCTTCAGGTCGAAGGTCTGCACGCCGGTGAGCGGTGTGCCGTCGACGGCCGACTTGATGAAGTCGTAGACCGCCGTGTCGACCCGCTTGATCATCGAGGTGAGGATGACGTCCTTCACGTCAGCCGACGCGGTGAGGTACTGGTCGGAGTCCACACCGATGGCCAGCTTGCCGGAGGCCTTGGCGGCCTTGAACACGCCGCTGCCGGAGCCGCCGGCTGCTGCGAAGACCACGTCAGCCCCTGCGTCGAACATGCCCTGCGCCGCGGTCTGGCCCTTGTCCGGCGCGTTGAACCCGGAGAAGTCCGGAGGCTGGGTCAGGTACTTGACCTGAACCTTGATGTTCGGGTTGATCGACTTCGCACCCGCGGTGTAGCCGGCCTCGAACTTCTGCAGCAGCGGGGTGAGCACCCCACCGATGTAGCCGATGTTGCCGGCCTTCGACGCCTGCGCCGCGATGACACCCACGAGGTAGGAGCCCTCGTTCTCGGCGAACACGAGGTTCGCGACGTTGGGCGCCGAGAAGCTCGAGTCGTCGATGATGGCGAAGTTGATGTTCGGGAACTCAGCGGCGACCTTCTTGGCCGCCGTGGCGTAGGCGAACCCGACCGCGATGACCGGGTTGTAGCCGCCGGACGCGAGCAGCCGCAGCCGCTCCTCCTTCTGCGCGTCGGTCTCGCCGACGACCGCGGAGAGCTCCTTGGTCTGCACGCCGAAGTCGGTCTTGGCCTTGTCCAGGCCGGTTGCGGCGGAGTCGTTGAACGACTTGTCGCCGCGACCACCGACGTCGTACGCAAGACCGACCTTGATGTTGGACGTTGCCGAGGGACTGGCACTGGTGCCCGCACCACCGCCGCTGCTGCTGCTGCCGCAGGCAGCCAGCGCGAGAGCGCCCGCAACCGCCAGAGCGGCCACCTTCATGACCCTGCGCAAGAGGAACTCCTTCGTCCGATGCACCCCAGGAGCGGGTGCTCACGACCGCGCCTTGTGGGCGCGCTGCTGATGACCGCGAGTGCGCGGTGCCACTGAGAGGCTATTCCTCGGACGACCCCGTTCCGTCCGGACAAAGGTCCTTATCCAGACTGTTACCAGACCGAGAGCAGCGCCGATCCGGCCAAAAGCCGCACACCGATCGCAATGGCCCGCTCGTCCACGTCGAAGCCGCCCTGGTGCAGGTCCCTGGACACCTCGTCGCCCGGCCGGCGGACCCCCAGCCGCGCCAGCGCGCCGGGCACCGTGTCGAGGTACCAGGCGAAGTCCTCCCCGCCGAGGCTCTGCTCCACCTGGACGACGCTGTGCTCCCCGACCAGCCGCTGCGCCGCTGACTCCAGCACTGCCACCGCCGCCGCGTCGTTCACCACGGGCGGCACCCCCCGGATGTACTCGACCTGCACCCGCACTCCATAGGGGGAGGCGACCGTCCGCACCGCCTCCTCGACGACGTCCGGAGCGCTCGCCCAGGCGGCCGCGTCCAGCGAGCGGACCGTGCCCTCGACCTCGCCGGCCTGCGGGATCACGTTGTGCGCCCCGCCTGCCAGGATCCGCCCCCAGACGAGCGACAGCCCGGCTCGCGGGTCGACCCGGCGGGACAGCACAGCGGGGACGTCGGTCACCACCCGGGCCAGCGCGTAGACCAGGTCGGCAGTCAGGTGGGGGCGGGCCGTGTGCCCGCCGGGGCCGGCCAGCCGCACCCGCACGTGGTCGGAGGAGCCGGTGATCGGACCCACCCGTAGGCCCACGGTCCCGACGTCGGCCCGGGGGTCGCAGTGGACGGCGTAGATGCCGGACACCCCGTCCAGCGCGTTCACCGCAAGGACGTCGAGCGCACCCCCGGGGTTGGTCTCCTCGGCCGGCTGGAAGACCAGCCGGACCCGGCCGGGCAGGAGCCCGGCACGGTCGAGGTCGGCGAGCACCAGTCCGGCGCCGAGCACGACGACCGTGTGCACGTCGTGGCCGCAGGCATGGCACCGCCCGGGCACGGTGGACCGGTAGGGGACGTCCTTCTCATCGGCGATGGGCAGCGCGTCCAGGTCGGCGCGCAGCGCCGTGGCCGGCTCGCCCGAACCCACGTCGCACACCAGCCCGCTGCCGCCGGGCAGCAGCCGGGGAGCCAGCCCAGCCGCTTCGAGCCGCTCGCGGACCAGCCGGGTGGTACGCACCTCGGCCCGGCCCAGCTCGGGGTGCGCGTGCAGGTCACGGCGCAGCGCGACCAGCTCGTCGGCGTACCCGGCGACCAGGGCGGGGACCTGCGCGAGGACGGCGTCCAGCTCGTTGGGCACGGGTGCAGGGTCCACCCCGGCAGGCTAGTCCCGGCTCGACCCGGCTCGCCCCGGCTCGTCCTCGCCGGACCCCGGCTCCGGCTGCCGCGACACCTGGACCTGCGTCGGCTCGGACCGCGCCCACGTCCCGGTCAGCTCGCTGGCGTGCTGGAAGCGGGCGGCCTCGTCCGGCCGCTGTGCGCGGCGCAGCAGCACGACCACCGCGCCCAGGACGAGGACGACCACGACTGCGATCACGAGCAGTGTCATGGGTCAACCGTGACAAAGCGGATGAATCCGGTCAAGACGCGGCGTGGCTGCACTCCGGTCAGAACGCGTCGTTGGGCCGGTACGTTCCCCACACGTCGCGCAGCGCGTCGGACACCTCCCCCACCGTGGCGCGCGCGGAGAGTGCGGTCCTCATCGGGCGCAGCACGTTGTCGCTGCCCTGCGCCGCGGCCCGGACGGCGTCCAGTGCCGCGGTCACCGACCCGTTGTCGCGGTCGGCCCGCAGCCGGGCCAGCCGCTCGGCCTGCTCCGCCTCGATCGCCGGGTCGACCCGCAGCGGCTCGTAGTGCTCCTCCTCGTCGAAAGTGAACCGGTTGACCCCCACGACGACCCGCTCCCCCGAGTCGATGGAGGTGGCCACGTCGTAGGCGGACCGCTCGATCTCGCGCTTCTGGAAGCCCTGCTCGATCGCTGCGACCGCCCCACCGAGGTCCTCCACCCGGCCCATCAGGTCGCGGGCTGCGGCCTCGAGCGCGTCGGTCATCGACTCGATGACGTAGGACCCGGCGAACGGGTCGACGGTGGCGGTCACATCGGTCTCGTAGGCCAGCACCTGCTGGGTGCGCAGCGCCAGCCGGGCCGCCTTCTCCGACGGCAGCGCGATGGCCTCGTCGAAGGAGTTGGTGTGCAGCGACTGGGTCCCACCGAGGACCGCGGCCAACCCCTGGACCGCGACCCGGACCAGGTTGACCTCCGGCTGCTGCGCGGTCAGCTGCACCCCCGCGGTCTGGGTGTGGAACCGCAGCATCATCGACTTCGGGTTCTTCGCACCGAACTGCTCGCGCATCACGTGCGCCCAGATCCGGCGGGCGGCCCGGAACTTGGCCACCTCCTCCAGCAGCGTGGTGCGCGCCACGAAGAAGAACGCCAGCCGGGGGGCGAACTCGTCGACGCCCTGGCCGGACGCGACCGCGGCACGGACGTACTCGATCCCGTCGGCGAGGGTGAAGGCGATCTCCTGCGCCGGCGTGGCCCCGGCCTCGGCCATGTGGTAGCCGGAGATGGAGATGGTGTTCCACCGCGGGATCTCCTCGCGGCAGTAGGCGAAGATGTCGGTGATCAGCCGCAGGGACGCCTTCGGCGGGTAGATGTAGGTCCCCCGCGCGATGTACTCCTTGAGGACGTCGTTCTGGATGGTCCCGGTCAGCTGCGCCGGCGCCACCCCCTGCTCCTCGCCGACCAGCTGGTAGAGCAGCAGCAGCACGGCGGCCGGTGCGTTGATGGTCATGGACGTCGAGACCCGGTCGAGCGGGATGTCACCGAACAGCACCCGCATGTCCTCGACCGAGTCGATGGCGACGCCGACCTTGCCGACCTCGCCGTGGGCGATCGCGTTGTCGCTGTCGTACCCCATCTGGGTCGGCAGGTCGAAGGCCACCGACAGCCCGGTCTGCCCCGCCGCCAGCAGCTGGCGGTACCGGGCGTTCGACTCCGCCGCCGTGCCGAAGCCGGCGTACTGCCGCATGGTCCACGGCTTGCCCGTGTACATGGTCGGGTACACGCCGCGGGTGTACGGGAACGCCCCTGGCTCGCCGAGCTGCCTGGCCGGGTCCCACCCGGCCAGGGCGTCCGGGCCGTACAGGGCCGGGATCGGGAGACCGGACTCGGTGCGGCGCTCGTCGCTCATGCTCCGTCAGCGTACTGACGACGTCCGCGCCGCTGTGACGGGTGTGACGCAGTCGGCGTACGCCGGCCGAGGGCACGTCGATACGATGGCAAAGTCCGGGCCCATCGCCTGGGCCGGGCTGCTCCGCACGTTGGCGAAGCGCCCGTGGGCTCCGCGACGGAGGTGCTGCCTTGGCCACCATGCCGGCAGGCACGATCTACCGGGGCCGGGAGGGCATGTGGTCCTGGGTGGCCCACCGAATCACCGGCGTCCTGACCTTCTTCTTCCTGTTCGCGCACGTGCTCGACACGGCGCTGGTGCGGGTCTCCCCCGACTCCTACGACCGGGTGATCGCGTCGTACAAGACGCCGATCGTCAACCTGCTCGAGGTCGCCCTCGTCGGCGCGGTCCTCTACCACGCGCTGAACGGGATCCGGGTGGTGCTCGTCGACTTCTGGTCGAAGGGGCCGCGCTACCACCGGGTCATGCTGTGGACCATCGTGGCCGTCTGGGTCGTGATCATGGTGCCCGGCGTCTACTTCATGCTGCAGCACACCGTGCAGTCACTGTTCGGGAGCACGTCATGAGCGCGGTCGAGCCGGCCCCGGCCCTGGAGGCCCCGCGCAGCCCGCGCCGGCAGCGCAGCCGGCAGCGCACCAACTTCGAGCTGTTCAGCTGGCTGTTCATGCGGATCTCGGGGCTGTTCCTGGTCGTGCTGGTCCTGGGCCACCTGCTGATCATGAACATCCTGGACGGCGGCGTGCAGCGGATCAACTTCGGCTTCGTGGCCGGCCGCTGGGCCTCCCCGTTCTGGCAGGTCTGGGACCTGCTGATGCTCTGGCTCGCCGAGCTGCACGGGGCCAACGGGCTGCGGACCGTCATCAACGACTACGCGGAGCGGGACCAGACCCGCTTCTGGCTGAAGATGCTGCTGCTCGTCAGCACGGTACTGATCGTGGCTCTCGGCACCTTGGTGATCTTCACCTTCGATCCGAACATCGGCTAGGGGCGCGCATGCACACCCATTCGTACGACGTCGTCATCGTCGGAGCCGGCGGGGCCGGCATGCGGGCGGCCCTCGAGTCCAGCCAGCAGGCCCGCACCGCGGTGCTGACCAAGCTGTACCCGACCCGGTCCCACACCGGCGCGGCCCAGGGCGGCATGTGCGCCGCGCTGGCCAACGTCGAGGAGGACAACTGGGAGTGGCACACCTTCGACACGGTCAAGGGCGGCGACTACCTGGTCGACCAGGACGCCGCCGAGGTCATGTGCAAGGAGGCCATCGACGCGGTCCTCGACCTGGAGAAGATGGGGCTGCCGTTCTCCCGGACCCCGGACGGCCGCATCGACCAGCGCCGGTTCGGCGGACACACCCGCAACCACGGCGAGGCCGCCGTCCGGCGGGCCTGCTACGCGGCCGACCGAACCGGGCACATGATCCTGCAGACGCTGTTCCAGAACTGTGTGAAGCAGGGCGTCGAGTTCCACAACGAGTTCTACGTCCTCGACCTGCTGATGACCGACGGGCGCGCGGCCGGCGTGGTGGCCTACGAGCTGGCCACCGGTGAGCTGCACGTGTTCTCGGCCAAGTCCGTGGTCTTCGCCACCGGGGGCTTCGGCAAGGTGTTCAAGACGACGTCCAACGCGCACACCCTGACCGGGGACGGGATGGGCATCGTCTGGCGGCGCGGGCTGCCGCTCGAGGACATGGAGTTCTACCAGTTCCACCCGACCGGCTTGGCCGGCCTCGGCATCCTGCTCACCG
This sequence comes from Actinomycetes bacterium, assembly GCA_038252405.1. Classification (GTDB taxonomy): domain Bacteria; phylum Actinomycetota; class Actinomycetes; order Prado026; family Prado026; genus DATCDE01. The sequence continues at coordinate 66,474 of JBBSAJ010000002.1, forward strand.
AGGGCGCCCGCGGCGAGGGTGGCATCCTGCGCAACTCCGAGGGCGAGCGGTTCATGGAGCGCTACGCCCCCACCATCAAGGACCTCGCCCCGCGCGACATGGTGTCCCGGGCCATGTACACCGAGGTCCGACAGGGCCGGGGTGCCGGGCCGCACAAGGACTACGTGCTGCTCGACCTGACCCATCTGCCCCGGGAGCAGCTGGACGCCAAGCTGCCGGACATCACCGAGTTCGCCCGCACCTACCTGGGCATCGAGCCGTACACCGAGCCGGTGCCGGTGTACCCGACCGCGCACTACGCCATGGGCGGCATCCCGACGAACATCAACGCCGAGGTGCTCCGGGACAACACCGACGTCGTGCCGGGGCTCTACGCGGCCGGCGAGGTCGCCTGCGTCTCCGTCCACGGGGCCAACCGGCTGGGTACCAACTCGCTGCTGGACATCAACGTGTTCGGCCGCCGGGCCGGCATCGCAGCGGCCGAGTACGCGACCGGGGCCTCGTTCGTCGACCTGCCGGAGAACCCGGCCAACGAGGTCGAGGCGCTGCTCGGGCGGCTGGCCTCCAGCGAGGGCTCCGAGAAGGTCGGCCGGATCCGGTCCGAGCTGCAGCAGACGATGGACGACCACGCATCCGTGTACCGCACCGAGGCGACCCTGAAGCAGGCGGCCGCCGACATCGCCGCGCTGAAGGATCGCTACCAGCGGGTCACCGTGCAGGACAAGGGCAAGCGGTACAACACCGACCTGCTCGAGGCCGTCGAGCTCGGCTTCCTGCTCGACCTGGCCGAGGTGCTGGTCGTCGGCGCGCTGGCCCGGACCGAGTCCCGCGGCGGTCACTTCCGCGAGGACTACCCGACCCGGGACGACGTCAACTTCATGCGGCACACCATGGCCTACCGGGGCGCCGATGCCGAGGGCCGCACCGAGATCCGGCTGGACTACAAGCCGGTGGCCGTGACCCGCTACCAGCCGATGGAGCGCAAGTACTGATGTCCACAGACACCCTGTCGGGCGGCCCGGTCGCAGGCGCCCAGCCCCAGCCCCAGGCGCAGCCGGAGGCGGCCCCGGTCCGGATCCCGGTGCGGCTGAAGATCCGCCGGTACAACCCGGAGACCGACACCGAGCCGCACTGGGAGCTGTACGAGATCGACTGCCTCCCGACCGACCGGCTGCTGGACGCGCTGCACCAGGTCAAGTGGGAGATCGACGGCACCCTCACCTTCCGGCGGTCCTGTGCGCACGGCATCTGCGGCTCCGACGCCATGCGCATCAACGGGCGCAACCGGCTGGCCTGCAAGACGCTGATCCGCGACCTCAGCCCCGAGCACGAGATCACCATCGAGGCGATCAAGGGGCTGGCCCTGGAGAAGGACCTCGTCGTCGACATGGAGCCGTTCTTCGCGGCGTACCGCGACGTCAAGCCGTTCCTCATCACCCACGGCCAGGAGCCCACCCGGGAGCGCCGGCAGTCCCAGGCCGACCGCGCGATCTTCGACGACACCACCAAGTGCATCCTGTGCGCCGCCTGCACGACGTCCTGCCCGGTGTTCTGGAACGACGGGCAGTACTTCGGGCCGGCCGCGATCGTCAGCGCGCACCGGTTCATCTTCGACAGCCGGGACGAGGGCGCAGAGGAGCGGCTGCAGATCCTCAACGACCGCGAGGGGGTCTGGCGCTGCCGGACGACGTTCAACTGCACCGACGCGTGCCCGCGCGGGATCCAGGTGACCCAGGCGATCCAGGAGGTCAAGCGGGCCCTGCTGTTCCGACGGATCTGACGAGCGGCGAGCGCCCAGGTACCCTGGGCGCCACCATGCGGCGCCTCCCCCACCGACTCGCGGCCACCCTCCTGGGCCTGGCCGTGCTGCTGGGTCTGCCGGCCGCGGCGCAGGCGGTTGGCGTCGCGACGGAGCCCCTGGGCGGCCCGCTGCTCGGCAGCGCCGGGCTGGTCATCGCGCCCGGCACCGCCGCCCCGCCCAACATCAAGGCCAAGTCGTTCGTGCTGGCCGACGCCACGACCGGAACCGTGCTCGCGGCGCAGGACGCCCACGGGCGGTTCCGGCCCGCGAGCACGCTGAAGATGCTCACCGCGGTCACCCTGCTGCCGCTGCTCGACCCGACCACCGTCTACACCGCGGTGTACGACGACGCGGCCGCCGAGGGCAGCAAGGCCGGGATCGTCCCCGGGGGCACCTACACCGTCGACCAGCTGTTCGACGCGCTGCTGCTGCCGTCCGGCAACGACGGGGCGCACGCCCTGGCCACCGTCGCGGGGGGCGTGCCCACGACGGTGGCCATGATGAACGAGACGGCCCGCCGGCTGCAGGCGGACGACACCCACGCGGTGAACCCCAGCGGCCTGGACGCCGACGGCCAGCTCACCTCGGCGTACGACCTGGTGCTGATCGCCCGGGCCGGCCTGCAACGGTCCGACTTCCGCGCCTACGTCTCGCGCAAGGTCGCCGACTTCCCTGGGTTAATGCCGAAGACCCCCGGGGCCGCCCGGGGCACCTTCAAGATCTACAACCAGAACCGGCTGCTGCAGGACGGTTACCCGGGGGCGGTCGGGGTGAAGACCGGCTACACCACGCTGGCCGGGCGCACCTTCGTGGGCGCCGCCGAGCGCAACGGGCACCTGCTCATCGTCAGCATCATCCAGCCGGCCGGCCTCACCGAGCCGGCCGCCAAGACACTGCTGGACTGGGGGTTCGCCCACCTGAGCACCCCCGGGGTGGGCCGGCTGGTGGACCCGCTCACCAGCGGCTCGGCCGCGGCGCCGCACCGCACCGCCAACGCGGTCACCGCGGGGATCAGCCCGCCACGCTCCGGCTCATCCGTCGACTCGTGGGCGAGCTGGGCCGGCGCCGTCGTCCTGCTCGCGGGCCTGGGGCTGGTCGGCTACGCCGCCGTCCACCGCCGGAACCTGCGCCGTCGCTACGCCCGGTCCCGCTCTCCCCTCCGGCGGTACTGACCGGTCGGCTGTCGCGGTCCACGAGCCGGCGAGCAGCACCCAGCGCGAGGCGTAGGCGATCCAGGCGAGCAGCCCGACGGTGATCGCGAACGTGCCGTAGACCACGTTCCGGGACGCCGATGCGATGATCACCGCCCCGACCTGGGTGATGACCTGGCCGCCGACCGCGCCGAGCAGCGCCCCCCGCATGGCCACCCGACGGCCCGGCCGGGGTGACGGCAGCAGCCCGTAGATCGCCGTGAACATCGCCCACAGGGTCACCAGCGAGACGAGCAGCGCCAGCAGCCGGACCAGCCACACGTCCAGCGTCGTGTCCGGCCCCAGCAGCCCGTCGATGAACGATCCCACCACCGTGGTGAGCGCCGTCGCAGCCACCGAGGCCAGCAGGCACAGCCCCAGTGCCACCAGGGTGAGCAGGTCGCGGACCACCCCGCGGACGAACGGCACCTCGCGGGGGCTGCCGCCGAACACCAGGGTGAGGGCCCGCCGCAGCGCGGCCACCAGCCGGACGCCGGCGTAGAGCATCACACCCAGACCGATGAGGCCGGCCGTGACCCCCGCCGACGCCAGCTGGGACAGGTCGATCGTCCCGGCCAGCCCCGGCGGCAGGAGGTCCTTGACACCGGCCCCCAGCGCGGGCACGAGCAGCACCAGCACCGACAGCACGCCATAGGCGACCGCCGCCAGGGGGAACAGCGCGAGGAACCCGTAGTAGGTGATGCCCGCCGCGAGCAGGGAGCCCTGGACGGCGGTGAACCTCTGCAGCGCCCGCCACAGGTGGTCGGCCGCCGGGCTGCGGTCGCGTACCTGGGCGGCCCGGCGGGAGGCCCAGCCGAGGATCCCCTTCTCGGCTCGGACCGGCTCGGTCATGGGGTCCCCCAGCGCCCGGTCAGGACGCCGGTCCGGCCAGCAGGGCGGCGAGCGCGAAGTCCCGGCGCCGGTGCCAGCCGTCGGGCCGGTGCTCGTACAGCGAGAACCGGGCAACTGAGAACTCCGCCTCGAAGTCCGCCAGCTCGGCCAGCGCCCGGTCCAGCGCCGCGTCGGGCACGTCGTGTGCGACCGTCACGTGCGGGTGGTACGGGAAGTGCACCGGGCGGGACAGGACCCCGGTGCGCACCTGGCGCTCCAGCTGCTCGCAGCCCCCGATCCCCTGGGCGACCACGACGAACACCACGGGCGACACCGGCCGGAAGGTCGCCGTGCCGTGCAGCCGCACCTGGAACGGCTGGCCGGCCGCTGCCACCGCGGCCAGGTGCGCCTCGATCTCGGGCAGCAAGGTGGCGTCCACCGTGGTGGGCGGCAGCAGGGTGACATGCGTGGGGATCCCGTCGGCACTGGTGTCGCCGAAGGACTGCCGTGCCGCCCGAAGTCGTGGCCCGAACGGCGGTGGCACCGCGACGGCCACCCCGATCACCGCGGCCTCGGCGCCTACGCTCATGGCGCAGCGGCCGCCGCGGCCGGCAGGAAGCCGACCCGCTCGAACGCGGCCGCCCTGGTCCCGGCGGCCAGCGCGGCGGCCCGCTCGGCTCCGGCCGCCAGCACCCGGTCCAGCTCGGCCGGGTCGTCGAGGTAGCCGTTGACCCGCCCGGTGAACGGCTCGGCGAAGGCGGCGAACGCGTCGGCCGTGTCCGCCTTGAGGTCGCCGTAGCCGCGGCCCTCGTACCCGGCGGCCAGCTGCTCGGGGTCGGTGCCGGTGAGCGCGGCCTGGATGGTCAGCAGGTTGGAGACGCCCCGCCTGTGCTCCGGGTCGAACACGACCTCCCGGCCACTGTCGGTCACCGCGCTGCGGATCTTCTTCACGTTGGCGCGGACGTCGTCCAGCAGGTAGAGGCAGCCGCCGCCGCCGAGGCTCTTGCTCATCTGCTTGTCCGGGACCTGCAGGTCCAGGATCTTGGCGGTGCCCTTCATGATGTACGGCTCGGGCACCCTGAAGGTGGGTCCGAACCGGTTGTTGAACCGCTGCGCCAGGTCCCGGCTCAGCTCGAGGTGCTGGCGCTGGTCCTCCCCCACGGGCACCTGGTCCGCCTGGTACAGCAGGATGTCGGCGGCCATCAGGATCGGGTAGGTGAACAGCCCGACGCTCGTGCGGTCGTCGCCCTCGCGCTGCGACTTGTCCTTGAACTGGGTCATCCGACGGGCCTCGCCGAAGCCGGTGATGCAGCCGAGGACCCAGGCCAGCTCCGCGTGCGCCGGCACGTGGCTCTGCACGAAGACCACGCTGCGCTCCGGGTCGATGCCCCCGGCCAGGTACTGCGCGGCCGTGAGCCGGGTGCGCCGACGCAGCACCTGCGGGTCGTGCTCCACCGTGATCGCGTGCAGGTCGACGACGCTGAAGACGCACTCGTGCGTGTCCTGCATGGCCACCCACTGCCGCAGTGCGCCCAGGTAGTTGCCGAGGTGGAGCGAGTCGGCCGTGGGCTGCATGCCGGAGAAGACGCGAGGCAGGGACATGGGGGACATTCTGACAAACCCCCCGGCTCGGGCCGACCCCGCCACACCCGGCCGGCTCAGCCGACGGGGGCGACCCGGACCCGCGCCACCCGGCGACCGTCGGTCTGGGTGACCGACAGTCGGTGCCCCTCGACATCCACGTGCTCACCGATCTGCGGGATGTGCCCGAGCGCGGCGAGCACGTACCCGGCCACGGTCTCGTACGGGCCCTCCGGCAGGGCGAACCCGGCGGCGTCCTCGAAGTCGTCCAGGTTGAGCAGCCCGTCGACGTCGAGCACCCCCCCGACGAGGCGCGACGGCTCCTCCTCCATGTCGTACTCGTCACGGATGTCACCGATCAGCTCCTCGACGATGTCCTCGAGGGTGACGATGCCCGCCGTCCCGCCGTACTCGTCCACCACGATCGCCAGGTGGTGCCCGGAGCGGCGCATCTCCGACAGGGCCGGGAGCACCGCCTTGCCGTCCGGCAGCAGCATGACCTCGCGCGCCAGGTCCCCCACGCGGGCGCCCCGCTCGGCCCCCCGGGGGCCGTAGAGGTCCCGCACGTGCACGAAACCGACCACGTCGTCCGGGTCGCCCCGCACGACGGGGAACCGGCTGTGGGTCAGCTCGGAGACCACCTTCACGGCCTTGGTCGCCGGCATCGACGCGTCCAGGAAGTCGACCTCCGTGCGCGGCACCATGACCTCGCGCAGCGACCGGTTGCCGGCCTCGAAGACCTCCTCGATGAGCTCCCGCTCCTCCGGGCCGAGCGCGTGGTGGCCGCTCACCAGCGTGCGCAGCTCCTCGTCGGTGATCTCGTCCCGCCCGGCGTTCGGGTCGCCGCCGAGCAGCCGGACGACCAGGTCGGTGGAGCGCGACAACAGCCAGATGACCGGCGACATCGCGGTGGCGAACCGGTCCAGCGAGGGCGCCACCAGCATGGCCAGCGACTCCGCGCGCTGCAGGGCGATCCGCTTGGGCGCCAGCTCGCCGAGGACCAGCGACAGGTACGAGATCATCAGCGTGATGGCCACCAGGGCCACCGCGTCCGCCACCCCCGCGGACAGGCCCCAGCCGCGGAGCACGGGTGACAGCTCGCCGGCCAGCGTCGCCGCGCCGAACGCGGCGGACAAGAACCCGGCCAGGGTCACCCCGATCTGGACGGCGCCCAGAAACCGGTTCGGATTGCCGGCGACGGCGGCGACCCTCGCCCCGCGACGGCCCTTGTCGGCCATCCCCCGCAGCTGCGACTCCCGCAGGGACACCAGGGCCATCTCGGTCGCGGAGAACACCCCACCGACGAGCACGAACACCAGGACCAGGGCCGCATTGGCCCACACCGAGCTCATCCACGCCCCCGACGGGGCGCGGGACTGTGACCGCCGTCCATGCCCTCCAGGGTACGGGTCCGGTGTCCGCCGTCCGGACCGGTCGCTCGGCGCGCCGAACCGTCCGATCGACCGTAGGCTCTCTCGGGTGAGTCTGGTCGTCGTCATGGGGTCCGGGGAAACGGCGCCGGCGATGGTGGCCACCCATCGGGCGGTGTTCGCCTCGACCGGGGACGGCCCGGCGGCGCTGCTGGACACCCCGTTCGGCTTCCAGGGCAACGCCGACGACCTGACCGCCCGGACCCTCGCCTACTTCGCCGAGAGCGTGGGACGCACCGTGACCCCGGCCCGCTGGCGGCGGGCCGACGAGCCGGTGCTGGACCGGGAGTCCGCGCTGGCCCTGCTCGCGCACGCCTGCTGGGTGTTCGCCGGGCCGGGCAGCCCCAGCTACGCGCTACGGCACTGGCAGGGCACCCCGGTGCCGGGCGCCATGCTCGACGTCGTCGAGCGCGGCGGCACCCTCGTCATGGGCAGCGCGGCCGCGGTCACGCTGGGCACCCACGCCATCCCGGTCTACGAGATCTACAAGGTCGGCGAGGACCCGCGCTGGCTGCCCGGACTGGACCTGCTCGGGCGGCTCACCGGGATCTCGGCCGTGGTGGTGCCGCACTACGACAACGCCGAGGGCGGCACGCACGACACCCGGTTCTGCTACCTCGGTGAGCAGCGCCTGGCCGTGCTGGAGCAGGCCCTGCCCGACGAGGTCGGGATCCTCGGGGTGGACGAGCACACCGCACTGACCCTCGACCTGCGGGCCAGGACCGCCCGGGTGGACGGCAACGGGGTGGTCACGATCCGGCGCCGCGACGGCAGCCGGACGCTGCCAGCCGGGGAGTCGCTGCCGCTGGACCACCTGGCTGCCCTGCTGCGCGGCGGGCCGGTCGACCCGTCCGACCCGGTGGTGGTCGTGGCCGACGACACCGCCCCTGCCGTGGCGGCAGTGGCGGCCGGCCAGCCGTCGCTGCGCGCCGACACCGACCGGACCAGGGAAGCCTTCGAGGCCGCGCTCGCCGCGAAGGACGTCGACGCCTGTGTGGCTGCCGTCCTGACCCTGGAACAGTCGCTGCACGACTGGCGCGCGGACTCCCTGCAGGGCGAGGACAACGACCGGGCCCGGCGCACCCTGCGGTCGATGGTGGTGCGGCTGGGGACGCTGGCGACGGTGGGGGCGCGCGACCCACGCACCGTGGTGGGCCCCTACGTCGAGCTGTTGCTCGAGCTGCGGTCGAGGGCGCGGACGGCTCGGGACTTCGCGACGTCCGACCTGGTGCGCGACCGGCTGGTCGCCGCCGGGGTGGAGGTCCGGGACACCCCCGACGGCCCCCAGTGGAACGTGTCAGGGTGAGGACGACGCATACGTCGTCCTCACCCTGACAGCTGTCCGGAGGTCAGCGGGCCATCGCTGCCTGAAGGTTCTCGTCGATCGCGGCCAGGAACTCCTGGGTGGTGAGCCAGGGCTGGTCCGGCCCGATGAGCAGGGCCAGGTCCTTGGTCATCTTGCCGGACTCCACGGTCTCCACGCAGACCCGCTCGAGCGTCTCCGCGAAGGCCGTCACGGCCGGCGTGCCGTCCAGCTTGCCGCGGTGCGCCAGACCGCGGGTCCAGGCGAAGATCGACGCGATCGGGTTCGTCGACGTCGGCTGGCCCTGCTGGTGCTGGCGGTAGTGCCGGGTCACCGTGCCGTGGGCCGCCTCGGCCTCGACCGTCCGGCCGTCCGGGGTCATGAGCACCGACGTCATCAGGCCGAGCGAGCCGTAGCCCTGGGCGATGGTGTCGGACTGCACGTCGCCGTCGTAGTTCTTGGTGGCCCAGACGTAGCCGCCCTCCCACTTGAGCGCGGCCGCGACCATGTCGTCGATCAGCCGGTGCTCGTAGGTGATCCCGGCCTTGGCGAAGTCGTCCTTGAACTCGGTCTCGAAGACCTCGGCGAACAGGTCCTTGAACCGGCCGTCGTACGCCTTGAGGATCGTGTTCTTGGTGGACAGGTACACCGGGTAGTTGCGGGCCAGCCCGTACCGCATCGAGGCGCGCGCGAAGTCGCGGATCGAGTCGTCCAGGTTGTACATCGCCATGGCGATGCCCGGCGACGGGAAGTCGAAGACCTCGAGCTCCATGGGCGCCGAGCCGTCCTTCGGCGTGAAGTTCAAGGTCAGCAGGCCCGCGCCGGGGATCAGCGTGTCGGTGGCCCGGTACTGGTCGCCGAACGCGTGTCGGCCCACCACGATCGGCTTGGTCCAGCCGGGCACCAGCCGCGGGATGTTGCTGATCATGATCGGTTCGCGGAAGATCACGCCGCCGAGGATGTTGCGGACGGTCCCGTTCGGGGACTTCCACATCTTCTTCAGGCCGAACTCCTCGACCCGCGCCTCGTCGGGGGTGATGGTGGCGCACTTGACGCCGACGCCGTGCCGCTGGATCGCGTGCGCCGCGTCGATGGTCACCTGGTCGTCCGTGGCGTCTCGGTGCTCGATGCCCAGGTCGTAGTAGTCCAGCTGGACGTCGAGGTACGGAAGGATCAGCTGATCCTTGATGAACTGCCAGATGATGCGGGTCATCTCGTCGCCGTCGAGCTCGACGACGACGCCCTCGACCTTGATCTTCTCCATCGGGTGCTCGCTCCTGTCAGAGGTGCTGGACGTCGGCCTGCTTGGCGCGCACCGCTTCCGCGGCCGCCAGCAGCCCGGCCTTCTCGGTGTCGGTGAGGTCCGCTTCGACGACCCGGCGGACGCCCTGCCGGCCGATCTCGGCCTCCACGCCGAGGTACACGCCGGCGATGCCGTACTCGCCGTCGACCCAGGCGCACACCGGCATGACCGCGCCGGAGTCCTCGGCCACGGCCTTGGCCATCCGCGCGGCCGCGGCCGACGGGGCGTAGTACGCCGAGCCGGTCTTGAGCAGCGCGACGACCTCGGCGCCGCCGTTGCGGGTCCGGGTGACCAGCTCGTCGATCGTGTCGGCCGGCAACAGCTCGGCGAGCGGCCGCCCGTCGACGGTGCACCGGGACGGCACCGGGACCATGGTGTCGCCGTGCGAGCCGAGGGTGAGGGTCCGCACCGAGCCGACCGGCACCGCGAGGGTCTCGGCCACGAAGTAGGTGAACCGGGCCGTGTCGAGCATGCCGGCCTGGCCGATCACCCGGTGCTTGGGGAACCCCGAGGCGAGCTGGGTCAGCGCGGTCATCTCGTCCAGCGGGTTGGAGACCACGATGATCACGGCGTCCGGCGCGTGCTGCGCGATGTTCTCGGCGACCCCGCGCACGATCTTGGCGTTGGTCTCGATGAGGTCCATCCGGCTCATGCCGGGCTTGCGGGGCAGCCCCGCGGTGACCGCGACGATGTCCGAGCCAGCGATGGCCTGGTAGCCGCCGCCGTCCGGAGTCGTCGTCCGGCCGACGATCTTGGTCTCGAAGCCCTCGATCGGCCGGGACTGGTTCATGTCGAGCGCGAGCCCCTCGGGCTTGCCCTCCACGATGTCGGTGAGGACCACCGTGTCGAAGATGTCGTACTCGGCGAGCCGCTGGGCCGTGGTCGACCCGTAGAACCCCGCCCCGACGACCGTGACCTTGCCCTTGCGCTCTGCCATCTCGCACACTCCTCGACCGCTCGGTCCACCGCTGCGGCGATATCTCGGCATCAAGACACTTCTGTCGTTCGCAGGCTACCCAATGTTCGCGCGGGCGTTTACCGCGGGGGCGCGGGGACCACCAGGGCCAGCACCGTGAGGCCCACCCCGAGGGTCAGCAGGGTGGCGACGTCCACGGCCTTCCCCCGGACGACGAGCACCCCGGCCCGCTCCGGTGTCAGCAGGGCGCGCAGCCAGGCCCCGAGCACGACGAAGGCCGCGATCACCAGACTGCCGCGGCGGAACCGGTCCAGCATGGCCACGACGACCAGCCCGGCGAGGACGCCGAGCAGCACCACGATGATCGGCCACTCCCGCGCGAGCAGGCCCCGCGGCACCGGTGGGCCCGCGGCTTCGGAGGGGTCGGCCGAGGTCACCCGCGGACGCCGGCGGCCGCCTCGGCCGCCTCGACGACGTTGGTGAGCAGCATCGCCCTGGTCATCGGCCCCACGCCCCCGGGCATCGGAGCGAGGAACGCGGCGACCTCCGCGACTGCCGGGTGGACGTCGCCCACGAGACCGTCCGGGGTACGGGAGATGCCGACGTCCAGGACGGCGGCGCCGGGGCGGACCATGTCCGGGGTGATCAGCCGGGGGACGCCGGCGGCGGCGACCACGATGTCGGCCTCGCGCACGTGCTTGGCCAGGTGCTTGGTCCCGGTGTGGCACAAGGTGACCGTGGCGTTCTCGCTGCGCCGGGTAAGCAGCAGCCCGAGCGGCCGGCCGACGGTCACCCCCCGACCGATGACGCACACCTCGGCGCCGGCCACCGGGACGTCGTAGCGGCGCAACAGCTCCACGATGCCGCGCGGGGTGCACGGCAGCGCGGCCGGGACGCCGAGCACCAGCCGGCCGAGGTTGACCGGGTGCAAGCCGTCGGCGTCCTTGGCCGGGTCCATCAGCTCGAGCACCCGGTTGGAGTCCAGGCCGGCCGGCAGCGGCAGCTGGACGATGTAGCCGGTGAGGGCCGGGTCGGCGTTCAGCTCGGCGACGGTGTCCTCGACCTGGGCCTGGGAGGCGTCGGCCGGCAGGTCGCGGCGGATGCTGGCCAGCCCCACCTCGGCACAGTCGCGGTGCTTGCCGGCCACGTAGGAGTGGCTGCCGGGGTCGTCACCGACCAGCACGGTGCCCAGGCCGGGGGTGCTGCCGCGCTCGCGCAGCACCGCCACCCGGGTCGCCAGCTCGGCCTTGATGGCGGCTGCGGTCGCCCTGCCGTCGAGGATCGTCGCACTCACGCCGTGGATTCTGTCACGGCCCGACGATCGCGCCACGGGCCCGCGCCAGCAGGACGGCCTGCTCGAGGTCCAGCCGGGTGCCGGTGAGGTCGAGCGGGGCGAGGTCCACGCCCTCGAGGTCGGCGCCCCGAAGGTCGGCTCCGGCCACCTTCGCCGCGTGCACCCGGGCGTGCGCGAGGTCGCAGCCGCGCAGGCTGGCGCCCCGCAGGTCCGCGCCGGACAGGTCGGCCTCGGCCAGCCGGACCCCGTCCAGGACCACGCCGGCGAGGTTCTGGCCGCGCAGCGACACGTAGGACCAGTCGCCGCCCTCGACGGTGAGCGGTCGGAGGATGCAGTCCCCCTCGAAGGTCGATCCGGTGAGCTTGCAGCCCGCGAGCCGCACGTCGAACAGGTTGGTCCGGCGGAACCGGCAGCGCAGGAGCGCCGTGCGTTCGAAGACGGCCGCGTTCAGCCGGGCCCCCGACAGGTCGCAGTCCGCCAGCACGCAGCCGACCAGCCGGGCCTCGGTCAGGTCGGCGTCGCAGAGGTCCAGACCGCTGACGTGGACGCCGTCGAGCTCGACCGCGTACAGGTCGGCGCCGGAGAGGTCGGCGCCGTCGACCCAGTCCATCGGGTCAGTGGAAGAAGTGCCGCACGCCGGTGAGGTACAGGGTGATCCCGGCCGCCACGGCCGCGTAGACGACCTCCTCGTCGCGCACCGAGCCCCCGGGCTGGACGACGGCGCGGACCCCCGCGGCCGTGAGCACCTCGAGGCCGTCCGGGAACGGGAAGAACGCGTCGGACGCCGCCACCGCGCCGCGCGCCCGCTCCTCGCCGGCCCGCTCCACGGCCAGCCGGGCGGAGTCGACCCGGTTGACCTGGCCCATGCCGACCCCGACGGTGGCCCCGTCGCTGGCCAGCAGGATCGCGTTGGACTTCACCGAGCGGCAGGCCCGCCACGCGAACTCCAGGTCGGCGAGGGTGGCCGGGTCAGCGGCCGCCCCGGCCGCCAGCGTCCAGGTCGAGGGGTCGTCGCCGTCGGCGTCGATGGTGTCGCGGACCTGCATGAGCAGGCCGCCGCTGACCGGGCGCCACTCCGCGGTCCTCCCGGGGTGCGGCCCGTCGCAGCGCAGCAGCCGGACGTTCTTCTTCGCGGTGAGCAGCTCGAGCGCCGCGGGCTCGAAGCCCGGCGCCACGACCACCTCGGTGAACACGTCGGCCATCGCCTCGGCCATGGCGCGGGTCACCGGGCGGTTGGCAGCCACCACCCCGCCGAACGCGGAGACCGGGTCGCACGCGAAGGCCTTGGTGTAGGCGTCGGCGACGTCGGTGCCCAGCGCGATGCCGCACGGGTTGGCGTGCTTGATGATCGCGACTGTCGGGTCGGCGAAGTCGTAGGCGGCCCGCCAGGCGGCGTCGGCGTCCACGTAGTTGTTGTAGGACATCTCCTTGCCGTGCAGCTGCTCGGCCTGGGCCAGGCCGGGCGCGCCGTGCCGGGCCCGGTACAGCGCGCCCGGCTGGTGCGGGTTCTCCCCGTAGCGCAGCACGGCGGCCCGGTCCCAGTCGGCTCCGACCCAGGCCGGGAACCCGCTTCCCTCGTCCGAGGGGGCGACCACGCCGCCCATCCAGGAGGCCACCGCGATGTCGTAGGAGGCGGTGTGCACGAACGCCTCGGTGGCCAACGCCTGGCGCTGGGCCAGCGTGAAGCCTCCGGACGCCACAGCGTCCAGGACCTCGTCGTACCGCGCCGGCGAGACGACCACGGCCACGTTGGCGTGGTTCTTCGCAGCGGCCCGCACCATGGTCGGGCCGCCGATGTCGATCTGCTCGACGCACTCGTCCTGGCTGGCCCCGGAGTGAACCGTCTCGGCGAACGGGTAGAGGTTGACGACCACGAGCTCGAACGCCGGGATGTCCAAGGCGGCGAGCTGCTCGCGGTGCTCGGCCCGCCGCACGTCGGCGAGCACCCCGGCGTGGATCCGCGGGTGCAGCGTCTTGACCCGGCCGTCGAGGCACTCAGGGAATCCGGTGAGCTCGGCGACCTGCGTCACCGGGAGGCCCAGACCGGCGACGGTGGCTGCGGTCGTCCCGGTCGACACGATCTCGACGCCGGCGGCGTGCAGCCCCCGGGCCAGCTCGGCCAGCCCGGTCTTGTCATAGACGCTGACCAGGGCCCGGCGGACGGGACGACGGTCGCTGTCGGGGTGGGTGTCGCTCACGGGATCGTGACCTTCCTGCCGCGGATGGACCAGCCCTCGCGGGCCATCCGGCCCACGGTGTCGACGAGGAGCCGCCGCTCCTGCTCCTTGATGCGCTCGTGCAGGCTCGCCTCGTCGTCGTCGTCCAGGACCTCGACGGCGGCCTGCGCGAGCACCGGCCCGGAGTCGACGCCCTCGTCGACCATGAACAGCGTGCACCCGGTGACCTTCACCCCGTAGGCCAGCGCGTCCCGCGCCCCGTGCATGCCGGGGAACGCTGGCAGCAGGGCCGGGTGGGTGTTGACGAAGCGGTCGCCGTACCGGGCGAGGAACGCCGGCCCGACCAGCTTCATGAAGCCGGCCGAGACCACCAGGTCCGGCTCGTGCTCGGCGACGGCGGCGGTCAGCGCGGCGTCCCAGGCCGCCCGGTCCGCGAAGTCGGACACGGCCACGACGAACGTCGGCAGGCGGGCCGGCTCGGCCCTGGTCAGGGCGGCGATGCCGTGGCGGTCGGCGCCGACCGCCACGACCACCGCCCCGAAGGCCGGATCGGCGCAGGCGTCGAGCAGGGCCTGCAGGTTGGTGCCGGTGCCTGAGACCAGGACGACCACCCGCCCTGGACGGCGGGCCGGTCGTACCGTGACCACCGCGGCCTGGTCCGAGGGTTGCGCCACGGTGAGGCACGATATCGGTTGTACGCCCGCCCCCCGGACGCCGGGAGCGGAGGAGCCCGCCAGCGAGGAGCGCAGTGAGCCAGCCGGAGCCCGCCCCGTCCCCGCTGTCCAGCTCGGCGACGGCCACGCTGCTCAGCGGGCTGGCCGCCCTGCTCGGCGCGGTGTTCTTCTTCCCGCTGGGGCTCGCCCTCGGGGTGGGCGCCCTGGTCGTCGGTCGGCGCACGCTGCGCGCCGCGAGGACGTCGGGGACCGCCGCCCCGTCGCGGACCGCCGTGGGCATGACGCTGGGGGCGCTGGGCGCGGGTCTGGCCGTGCTCGTGGGCATCGTCGTCGTCCTGTTCTGGCCGCAGCTGCGCGACTACGAGTCCTGCCGGGCCGGGGCCAACACCCAGCTCGCCCAGCAGGCCTGCGACACCCAGCTGCGCACCGCGCTGCTGGACCGGATCGGCCGCTGACGCAGTCTCAACCGCGCCGGCTTGGGTCCAGCCGGGCCGCGACGGCGCGCCAGCGGCCCTTCGCCTCCCGGAGCACCCGCTCGGCGGCGCCCGCATGGCGCCCCGCGGCCCAGCCGGTCAGGGCCGCCACCACGGCCACCTCGACGGCCGCGGCCAGGCCGACCGGCCAGCCGTCCGGGCCGAGCACCGACATCCGGCCGCTACCCAGCGACCCCGAGGCGAGCAGTGCCAGCCCGCCCAGGGCCACGCCGGCGAGCAGCCCGGACAGAGCCGCCCGGACCGGGACCACTACGCCCCCCGCCCGCTCGCCGTCTGGCCGGGTGCGGACGGCGTGCAGCCCGACCAGCGAGCCGGCGAGGACGGGCACCAGCACGGCGAGCAGCGACACCACCGGCGCGGACCCGCTGCCCGGCAGGGCACCGAGCAGGGGGAACGAGGGGACGTCGCCGAGGCGCACCCCGGCCGGCGCAACCGACGTGGCAACGCCGACGGCGAACCCCGGCCCCACGCTGTAGGCGGCGGCCCACAGCACCGCGTTCGGCAGCAGCAGCAGCCCAAGCACCAGCAGGGACAGCACACCGGCCGGCCCGTGGGCCACCGCCCGCACCAGCTCCACCACCCGGCCCGCGTGCGCCAGGAGCGCCAGCGCCAGCACGGCGGCCGCACCTCCGAGCAGCGCAGCCAGTCCGACACCGGCCCCGCGCAGCACGCTACGGGCCGCCGCCGTGAGCGGCCGAAGCGCCAGCCCGCGAGCCTGGCCGCCGCGCACCACCCCGAGACCGCCAGCGGTCAGCGCGAGCAGCGCCGAGCCAACAAGCACCGACGCGGGGTCCGCCCCGGATCCCGCGTGGTCGCTCAGGTGGGACACGACGTATGCGGTCGCGGCGTACGTGGCCACGAGGGTCGCCACCGCGGCGGCCGCGGACCGCGCCGCGTCCACCGCGACCCGACCGGCCCAGTGGCCGGACCGGTAGAGCAGCAGCGCCGGGACGGCCAGCAGCCCGAGCGGCAGCAGCGAGAGGTCGCCGTCCGGGGTGGTGAGCGACGCCCCGTGGGCCATCAGCCAGGCCAGCCCGCCGATCTGCAGCGCGTCCTGGGGGGTGGACTGGTCGTGCGGTGCCGCGGCCCAGACCACGAGCACCGGGACGGCGATGACGGCGAGCCCGAGCACCGCGGCCCACAGCGCCGCGGTCACCCCCGAGACCAACGGCGAGCGCGGCGGTTCGGCCCGGCCAGCGGCACGCGGTCGCTCGAGCTGGACGGTCACGCCCCCGATCGTCGCAAACCGGACAGCCCCCGCCGCGACGCCACGCGGGCCGTTCTCCGGGAAGGTGGTGGGCCGGGTGGGTCAGCGACTGGCGACGATCTCCCGCATCAGCCGAGCCGTCTCGGACGGCGTCTTGCCGACGCGGACGCCCACGGCCTCGAGGGCTTCCTTCTTGGCCTGTGCGGTGCCGGAGGAGCCGGACACGATCGCGCCGGCGTGCCCCATGGTCTTGCCCTCGGGTGCGGTGAACCCGGCCACGTAGCCGACGACCGGCTTGGTCACGTGCTCGGCGATATAGGCCGCGGCCCGCTCCTCGGCGTCCCCGCCGATCTCCCCGATCATGACGATCGCATCGGTGTCCGGGTCGTCCTGGAACGCGGCCAGGCAGTCGATGTGGGTGGTGCCGATGACCGGGTCGCCGCCGATGCCCACGCAGGTCGAGAAGCCGAGGTCCCGCAGCTCGTACATCATCTGGTAGGTCAGCGTGCCGCTCTTGCTGACGAGACCGATCCGGCCGGCCTTGGTGATGGTGCCCGGGATGATCCCGGCGTTGGACTTGCCGGGGCTGATCAGTCCCGGGCAGTTCGGCCCGATGATCCGGGTCGTCCCCGAGTTCTGCGCGTGCTGGAAGAAGTCGGCGGTGTCATGCACCGGGACGCCCTCGGTGATGACGACGACGAGCGGCATCCCGGCGTCGACCGCCTCGTACACCGCGGCCTTGGTCCCGGCCGGTGGCACGAAGACGACGGAGACGTCGGCCGCGGTCTTCTCGACGGCCTCGGCCACCGAGCCGAAGACCGGCAGCAGCACCGGACCGTCCGGGCCGGTGAACTCCACCTGCTCCCCGGCCTTGCGCGGGTTCACCCCGCCCACGATGTTCGCTCCGGTGGAGAGCATCCGCTGGGTGTGCTTGCGGCCCTCGGACCCGGTCATGCCCTGGACCACGACCCGGGAGTTCTCGGTGAGGAAGATCGCCATGCGTGCTCGGTCCCGTCTGTCGTGTCTAGGCGGCCGAGGCGGCCAGCTCGGCCACCCGTCGCGCCGCATCGTCCATGGTGTCCACCAGTTCGACGCCGGCCAGGCCGGCGTCGAGGAGGATCTGGCGTCCCTCGTCCGCGTTGTTGCCATCGAGGCGGACCACGAGCGGCTTGTCGACCGTGTCGCCCTTGCCGGCCAGCAGCGCGAAGGCCTGCACGATGCCGTCCGCGACGGCGTCGCAGGCGGTGATGCCGCCGAACACGTTGACGAAGACCGCTTTGACCTCCGGGTCGGACAGGATGATCTCCAGCCCGTTCGCCATGACCTCCGCCGAGGCACCGCCGCCGATGTCGAGGAAGTTGGCCGGCTTCACGCCGAGCTCCTCGCCGGCGTAGGCGACGACGTCCAGGGTGCTCATGACCAGGCCGGCGCCATTGCCGATGATGCCGACCGCGCCGGAGAGCTTGACGTAGTTGAGGTCCTTCTCCTTGGCCCTGCGCTCGAGCGGGTCGGCCGCGTCACGGTCCACCAGGTCGGCGTAGCCCGGGTGCCGGTAGCCCGCGTTGTCGTCGAGGGTGACCTTGCCGTCCAGGGCCACGACTTGGCCGTCGGGGGTCTTCACCAGCGGGTTGACCTCGACGAGGGTCGCATCCTCGACCGTGAACACCTCCCACAGCTTCTGCAGTACGGCGATCACCTGGTCCCGCACGTCCGCGGGGAAGCCCGCGGTGTCGGAGATCTCAGCGGCCTTCGCGGCGTCCACTCCCTGGATCGCGTCGACCGGGATCCGGGCCAGCGCGTGCGGCCGCTCCACCGCCAGCTGCTCGATCTCCATGCCGCCCTCGACGGAAGCCATCGCCAGGTAGGTGCGGTTGGCCCGGTCGAGGAGGAACGACACGTAGTACTCGGCGTCGATGTCGCTCGCCGCGGTCACCAGGACGCGGTGCACCGGGTGGCCCTTGATGTCCATGCCGAGGATCGCCTGGGCCTTGTCGAAGGCGTCGTCCTGACCCTGGGCCAGCTTCACGCCGCCGGCCTTGCCGCGGCCGCCGGTCTTCACCTGGGCCTTGACCACCACGGTGCCACCGAGGCGGCGGGCAACGTGCCGCGCCTCCTCGGGTGTGGTCGCGACCTCCCCGGGGAGGACGGGCACACCGTGCCGCTCGAACAGGTTCTTGGCCTGGTACTCAAACAGGTCCACCCGGCACTCCGTCCGTCGTCAGCGGGGATGATCCGCAGCGTAGACCGGGCCGGTCCTGACTGGGCAATCGGGCCAGTCGTGGGCCCGTCGAGGGTGCTAGTCGCCGACCCGCTCCTGGCCGACGTGGGTGCGCACCCAGTCGACGATCTCGTAGGTGGGAGCGCCGGGGGTGAACACCTTGCGGACCCCCATGGCCGCCAGCTCGGCGATGTCGTCCTGGGGAATGATCCCGCCGCCGAACACGACGATGTCGTCGGCCCCGCGCTCGCGCAGCAGGTCGACGACCCGCCGGAACAGGGTCAGGTGCGCCCCGGAGAGCACCGACAGGCCGACCGCGTCGGCGTCCTCCTGGATCGCCGTCTCGACGATCTGCTCGGGGGTCTGGTGCAGACCGGTGTAGACCACCTCGACGCCTGCGTCGCGCAGCGCACGGGCCACCACCTTGGCACCGCGGTCGTGCCCGTCCAGTCCGGGCTTGGCGACGATCACTCGGATCGGGGCGGTCACGGCTCACCTCCGCTGCAGATCCTGGGTCTTCCGGCCGATGCATGAGCCTAACGAATCGGCCACGGTCGCGTGGCGCGGCCCGTCCGGCCCCGCCGCCGTCGGTACGATCCGCAGGTCTCGGGGCGCCTGCGCCCAGGAGGTTCGGGAGGGACGGCGTGAGCGCTCGCGAGCGGCTGGACACCGCGGGCCGGACCGTACGCACCGGCGCGCGGACCGTGCTGAGCCCCGCCGGGATCCGGGGCACCGCCGTCGAGCTGGCCTGGCTGGGGGCGCACCTGGTCATGTACCCCCTCGGGCTGGCGGAGGAGCGGGCCCGCGAGGAGGTCGACCGGTACTCGCTGCGCGGGCTGCCCCCGGTCCAGCGGGGACTCGTGATCGGTGACGTCGAGGCGGCCGGGACGCCGATCCTGCTGGTCCACGGTGTCGTGGACAACCGGTCGATCTTCACGGTGCTCCGCCGGGGGCTGCGACGGCGCGGCTTCGGCCGGGTGACCGCGCTCAACTACAGCCCCCTGAGCGAGGACGTCCGGGAGGTCGCCGAACGGCTGGCCGAGACCATCGAGGCGGTCTGCGCGGACACCGGATACGAGCGGCTGCACGTGATCGGACACTCGATGGGCGGCCTGGTGGGGCGGTACTACGTGCAGCGGATGGGCGGCGACGCCCGGGTGCACACCTTGGTGACGTTGGGCACACCCCACGCCGGCACGTTCGCGGCCCGACTGGTACCCCACCCGGTGGCCCGGCAGCTGCGCCCCGGCAGCGACGTGGTGGCCGAGCTGGCCGCTCCCGCCCCGGGCTGCCGGACCCGGGTGCTGTCCATCTGGACCGACCTCGACCAGATGGTCATCCCCAAGCAGTCGGCCCGGCTGGACCACCCGGACCTGATGGCCCGCAACGTTTTCATCCGCGGTGTCGGCCACCTGTCGCTGCCCATTGACGGGCGCGTGGTGCACGAGATCGGATCCACGCTGGCCCACCTGGACCACGACGGGACGACGCTGACGGCCGGCGTCACCTCGCTGCCGAGCCACCCGCAGGCCCGGACCCGACGACGTCGGACGGCTACGGAGCGTCACCAGCCGTCGGTGTCCGCGTCACGCTGAGTACCACTGACCACTTTGCCCCGGGCGGAACACCTCGGGCACAGTGAACGACCGTGACCTCGCATCGTCGCCACGTCCAGCCTCGGCCCGGCCGCCGGCCACGGGGGCGGTCCGCCGTCCTCGTCGGGCTGCTCGGCACGGGTCTGACACTGGCCGCGGTCGCACCCATGGCCCTGGCCGGTCATGACCACCCGCCCGTCCGCCTCACGGCGGCTCCCGTCGCCTCCGCGACGGCGCCCGCCAACCCGCTCGCCGCAGCGCGCACCACTCCCGCCGCCGCCACCACCGTTACCGCCGCGCGGGTGGCCAAGCCGGCGTCCCGGGCGCAGGTGCGCACGACACCAACGGCGGCGGCCGCCCGCCCGACCGCGGTCCGCCCGGTGGCCGGCGGCTACCGGCTCACGGCCCGGTACGGCGAGCACAGCGCCCGTTGGTCCCTGGGCTTCCACACCGGGCTCGACTTCGCCGCGAGCACCGGAACCCCGGTGGTCGCGGCCGCGGCCGGAGTGGTGCGCGAGGCAGGCCGGGACGGCGCCTACGGACGCCGGATCGTCATCGTGCTCGCCGACGGCTCCTGGACGACGTACAACCACCTGTCGGCGATCAGCGTGCGGGTGGGAGCACCGGTGGGCGCCGGGGAGCGGATCGGCCGGGTCGGCTCGTCCGGGAACACCACGGGTGCGCACCTGCACTTCGAGGTGCTGGCCGGCCCCGAGCGGTTCGTCGACCCGCTGGCCTGGCTGCGCGCGCACGGGGTGCGGGCCTGAGGCCGGCCTACAGCTTCTCGACCGGGGCGTAGCGCAGCAGCAGCCGCTTCACGCCGGACCCGCCGAAGTCGATGGTGGCCTCGGCACGTTCGGCCGCCCCGGCCGTGCTGACCACGGTGCCCAGCCCGAACGTGTCGTGGCTGACCCGGTCCCCCGGCTGCAGCGCGACCACCGCGCGGTTGCCGGGGGACGACGTCCCGGGACGGGCGGCCAGCCGGGCCCCCGCGGGGGTGGACGGCGGCGCGGAGAGCGCTGGCTCCGCACGCTCCCACTCGACCAGCTCGGTCGGGACCTCGTCGAGGAACCGGGACGCCGGCCAGTACTGCGGCGCCCCCCAGGCCGACCGCACGACGGCTCGGGACAGGTACAGCCGCTGCCGGGCCCGGGTGATGCCCACGTAGGCCAGCCGCCGCTCCTCCTCCAGCTCGCGGGGGTCGCCCAGGGAGCGCTGGTGCGGGAAGACGCCGTCCTCCAGCCCGGTGAGGAAGACGACCGGGAACTCCAGGCCCTTGGCCGTGTGCAGGGTCATCAAGGTGACCACGCCGCCGTGCTGGTCGCCGTCCGGGATCTCGTCGGAGTCGGCCACCAGCGACACCCGCTCGAGGAAGTCGGCAAGGGTGCCGTCGGGGTCGGCCTCCTCGAACTCGCGGGCCACCGCCACCAGTTCGAGGACGTTCTCGGCGCGGGTCTCGTCCTGCGGGTCGCTGGAGGACTGCAGCTCACCGAGGTACCCGGTCTGCTCCAGCACTGCCTCCAGCACGGTGGCCGGACCGGATCCGGCCTCGACCAGGGTGCGCAGCGACTCGACCATCCGGACGAAGCCCTCGATCGCGGTCACCGAGCGGACCGCGATGCCCGGGGCGTCGGCGGCCCTGGCCAGAGCCTGCCCGAACGGGATCCGCTCGCGGTCGGCGAGCACCTCGACGCAGGCCTCGGCCCGGTCGCCGATGCCGCGGCGGGGAGTGTTCAGGATCCGGCGCAGCGACACGGTGTCATCCGGGTTGGCCAGCAGCCGCAGGTAGGCGATCGCGTCACGGACCTCCCGGCGCTCGTAGAAGCGCACCCCGCCGACCACCTTGTAGGGCAGGCCGACCCGGATGAACACCTCCTCGAACACCCGGGACTGCGCGTTGGTCCGGTAGAACACGGCCACGTCACCGGCGGTGGCGTGCCCGGCGTCGGTGAGCCGGTCGACCTCCTGGGCCACGAAGGCCGCCTCGTCGTGCTCGTTGTCGGCGACGTAGCCGACGAGCGGCCAGCCCTGCGCCGAGTCGGTCCACAGGTTCTTCGGCTTGCGGTTGAGGTTGCGGGAGATGACCGCGTTCGCGGCCGACAGGATGGTCTGGGTGGAGCGGTAGTTGCGCTCCAGCAGGATCGTGTGGGCGGTCGGGTAGTCCTCCTCGAAGGCCAGGATGTTGCGGATCGTGGCGCCCCGGAACGCGTAGATCGACTGGTCGGCGTCGCCCACGACGCACAGCTCGGCCGGCTCGACCCCGTGGGCGCCGCGCCCGACCAGCTCGCGCACCAGCACGTACTGGGCGTGGTTCGTGTCCTGGTACTCGTCCACGAGCACGTGACGGAACCGTCGGTGGTAGTGCTCGGCGACGTCCGGGAAGGCCTGCAACAGGTTGACCGTCGTCATGATCAGGTCGTCGAAGTCCATGGCGTTGGCCTCGCGCAGCCGCTGCTGGTAGCGCGCGTAGGCCTCGGCCAGGGTCTGCTCCAGGTGGTTGGCCGCCCGCCGCGCGAACGCCTCGTGGTCGACCAGCTCGTTCTTCAGGTTGCTCACCTGCGCGGAGAACGACCGCGGGGGGTACCGCTTGGGGTCGAGGTCGAGCTCGCGGCAGACCAGGGTCATCAGCCGCTGGCTGTCAGCGGCGTCGTAGATCGAGAAGGTGGAGCTGAAGCCCAGCTTCGCGTGCTCGGACCGCAGGATCCGCACGCAGGCGGAGTGGAACGTGGACACCCACATGGCCTTGGCCCGCGGCCCGACGAGGCTGGCCACCCGCTCCTTCATCTCACCCGCGGCCTTGTTGGTGAAGGTGATGGCCAGGATCTCCCCCGGCTGGGCTCCTCGGGCCGCCAGCAGGTGAGCGATCCGGTGGGCGAGCACCCGGGTCTTGCCGGAGCCCGCACCGGCGACGATGAGCAGCGGGCTGCCCGCGTGCAGCACGGCCTCGCGCTGCTGCGGGTTGAGCCCGTCGAGCAGCGCCTCGGGGTCGGTGCCGGCCCGCGGCGTGGCACGCGGCTGGGGGCTGTCGAACAGGGTGTCCATCTCCGGCTCGAGTGTAGGTGGCCGGACCGACGGCGAGACCGACGGCAGGCCCACGCGGGGCCGGCCGCATAGGCTGCCGCCCATGCTCTCCGACGCTGAGATCGAGCGCGTGCTCGTCGTGACCGCCCATCCGGACGACGTGGACTTCGGGGCCGGCGGCACCGTGGCCTCCTGGACCCGGGCCGGCCTCGCGGTGACCTACGCGATCATCACGAGCGGGGATGCCGGCGGCTTCGACCCCGACGTCCCCAGGGACCGAATCCCGGCCATCCGGCAGGCCGAGCAGCGGGCCGCCGGGGAGCAGCTCGGCGTCCACGACGTGCGGTTCCTCGGCTACGTCGACGGCGAGCTGACCGTCACCCACGAGCTGCGCCGGGACATCAGCCGGGTGATCCGCCAGGTGCGCCCGCAGCGGATGGTCGTGCAGTCGCCCGAGCGCAACTGGGACCGGATCGGCGCGTCCCACCCGGACCACATGGCGGCCGGTGAGGCGGCCCTGCAGGCCGTCTACCCGGATGCGCGCAACCCGTTCGCGCACCCGTCGCTGCTGCGTGACGAGGGGCTGGCCGAGTGGGTGGTGCCCGAAGTGTGGGTGATGGGCACGCCGGCCCCCAACCACTACGTCGACGTGACGGACAGCTTCGCCGACAAGATCTCAGCGCTGCAGGCCCACGCGTCGCAGACCTCGCACGTGGCCGAGCTCGAGGAGTTCGTCCGCGGCTGGGCGGTGCGCACCGCGGCCGCGGCCGGCCTGCCGGAGGGCCGGCTGGCCGAGGCGTTCAAGGTGGTCGCGACCGGCTGACCCGCTGTCGTTGCAGTCCGGGCCGAAGGTCAGGTCCAAAGGTCAGGTCCAGAGGACCGCGACGCCGATGTTCACCAGGGTGAGGCCGCCGATGGCGCCCCACACGCCGGTGCTCACCGACTCCTTCTTCCGGTTGGCCACGATCAGCCCCAGGATCACCAGGAGCACGAGCAGCTTCACGGCCACCTTGGTGTTGTTCACCGGGTTCGCCGGGTCGTTCTCGGCCTGCAGGACGCCGACCAGGGCGATGCCGGTCACCAGCTGAGTGAGCGCCCCGTGGAGCATCGCCGGGTTGACCACCCGGGTGGTGGCAGACATCTGCACCAGGAAACCGCCGAGCAGGCTGGCGAGTCCGACGAAGTGCAGGATGAGCAGGACCTTCTCGACCCAGGACATGCCCGGGAGCCTACGGGGCGGCCGGGCCGGCGCTGCTCTCAGGTGAGTTTCAGGTGGTCAGGGCAGGATGATCGCCGTGAAGGTGCTCGTGGTCGAGGACGACCCGTCGGTGCGCGAGTCGCTGCGCCGCTCGCTCGCCTTCAACGGCTACCAGGTGGCCCTGGCCGCGGACGGCGTGGACGGGCTGGCCGCCTTGGACCGGGAGCGTCCCGACGTCGTCGTCCTCGACGTCATGATGCCCCGGATGGACGGACTGGAGACCTGCCGGCGGATCCGCGCAGCCGGGATCGACCTGCCGGTGCTCATGCTCACCGCACGGGACGAGGTCTCCGACCGCGTCGCCGGCCTGGACGCCGGAGCGGACGACTACCTGCCCAAGCCGTTCGCGCTCGAGGAGCTGCTGGCCCGGCTGCGGGCGCTGCTGCGTCGCGCCCCGGACGCCGGTTCCGCGGACGAGTCGCTGCGTTTCGCCGACCTGGCGCTGGACCGGGCCACCCGCGAGGTGACCCGTGGTGAGCGGGCCATCCACCTGACCCGCACCGAGTTCGCGCTGCTCGAGATGCTGCTGCTGCACCCCCGCCGGGTGCTGACCCGTGAGCAGCTGCTCGAGGAGGTGTGGGGCTACGACTTCCCGACGACCGCGAACTCGCTCGAGGTCTATGTCGGGTACCTGCGCCGCAAGACCGAGGAGGGCGGCGAGCCGCGCCTGGTGCACACGGTGCGTGGCGTCGGCTACGTGCTGCGCGAGTCACCCCCGTGACCCGGCTGCGCCGGACGCTGCGGCTGCGGACCCGGATCGCGCTCCTCGTCGCTGTCGCGGTGGGACTCACGGTGGCGGCGACGTCCGCGGCCGCCTTCTTCACCGTGCGCACCCAGCTGTACGCGGCGCTCGACCAGTCGCTGCTCGGTCAGGCTCAAGCAGCGATCAACTCGCCGCTGGCGGACCCCACCCGGCTGGTGCAGGTCCCGTCGGCGGCGCTGGAGGCCGGTGACGTGCGGATCGCGCTGCTCGAGGCCAACGGCACCGCCTTCGTCGCCGCGGGCGGGCTGGCGCCCCCCCTGGCCGACGCGGAGCTCGCGGTCGCGCAGGGCCGCTCGGGCACGTCGATGCGCGGGGCCCGGGGCATCGGCGAGTCGTTCCGGGTGGTCGCCGTCGCCGTGCGCCCCGGGCTGGCGCTGGTCCTGGCCCAGTCGACGGCCACCCTGGAGTCCACCTTGAGCGCCCTCGGGCTGGTGCTGCTCATCGTCGGCGTGCTCGGGGTCGGCCTGGCCGCGGTGGTGGGGCTGCTGGTGGCCCGCGCCTCGCTACGGCCGGTCGAGGCCCTCACGGCCGCGACCGAGCACATCACGGCGACCGAGCAGCTGACCCCGATCCCGGTGAGCGGGGACGACGAGCTGGCCCGGCTGACGACGTCGTTCAACGCGATGCTCGCCGCGCTGGAGGCCTCCCGCACCCGGCAGCGGCGGCTGGTGGCCGACGCCGGGCACGAGCTGCGCACCCCGCTGACCAGCCTGCGGACCAACCTCGACCTGCTGGCCCAAAGCGAGCGGCCCGGCGTGGCTGTCGGCCTCGAGCCCGGGGAGCGCGCCGCGTTGCTCTCCGACGTCCGGGCCCAGGTCGAGGAGCTCGGCGCCCTGGTGGGCGACCTGGTCGAGCTGTCCCGCGACGCCCCGCCCGCCACTCGGGTCGAGCAGGTCGACCTGGCCGAGGTGGTGGACCGGTCGGTCGCCCGGGTCCGACGGCGGGCCCCCGGGGTCGTCTTCGACGTGGCGGCCGACAGCTGGGCCGTGGTGGGCGACAGCACCGCGCTGGAGCGGGCCGTGACCAACCTGCTGGACAACGCGGCCAAGTGGAGCCCCGCGGGCGGCACGGTGACCGTGGCGCTGTCCGACGGTCGGCTCACTGTGACCGACCAGGGCCCCGGGATCAGCGACGACGACCTGCCGCACGTCTTCGACCGGTTCTACCGCTCCGATGCCGCCCGGTCCATGCCCGGATCGGGTCTGGGCCTGTCGATCGTGGCGCAGACCGTGCAGCGGCACGGCGGGACCGTGGCCGCCGGGCGGTGCGCCGGCGGCGGCGCCCAGCTGGTGGTCCAGCTGCCGGGCTCCGGCCTCGCCGCCCCCTCGACGTCGTCCAGCGCTTCTTAGGGCGCTCTGGCGGCTCTCTCAGCGTGCTCTCAGACGCACCCGGCACCCTTGGGTGCATGACCGAGAACTCGCCCTGGAAGGCCCCCGAGCAGCCAACGGCCCAGGACACCGTCCCGGTGTTCGCCGGCCCGGTTCCTCCCGCGACCCCCTCGGCCGCCCCTCCCCCGGTGGCCGGGCAGCCCGCGACGCTGACCGACCTATGGGGCCCGCCCACTGGCCCGCCGTCGCCTCCCGATCCCACGGACACGATCGCCTTCGGCACGCCGCTGCCGGAGGCAGCCCCGGCCGCGGCGGGCTCGGTGCCGCGCAGCCGGCGGGGCCGCACGGCGGCGCTGGTGACGTCCACCGCCCTGGTCGCCGGCCTGCTGGGCGGCGGCATCGGTGGCGTCATCGGGGCCAACCGGGCCGAGCAGACCGGCACGACGACGGTGACGACGGGTACCACCTCGGGCACGACGACCACCGTCCAGCTGCCCACGGGATCGGTCGCGGAGGTGGCCGCCACGGTCGGCCCGAGCGTCGTGTCGATCCAGTTCCGCAACTCGACCAGTGGTGGCGAGGGGTCCGGGGTGATCCTCACCGCCGACGGCAAGATCCTCACCAACAACCACGTGGTCGAGGGCGCAGTCGGCGGTGGCACCCTCACGGTCACCTTCAGCGACGGCAAGTCCGTGCCGGCCAAGATCATCGGCCGCGACCCGTCGTCCGACCTCGCGGTCATCCAGGCCCAGAATGTGACCGGCGCCAAGCCCGCGATGCTGGGCAGCTCGGCCAACCTGGTGGTCGGCGAGTCGGTCGTGGCCATCGGGTCGCCGCTCGGCCTGTCCGGCACCGTCACCTCCGGCATCGTCAGCGCACTGAACCGTCCGGTGAGCACCGGCACGGGCGCGACCAACGGCGGTGCCGCCTTCGACGCGATCCAGACGGACGCGGCGATCAACCCGGGCAACTCCGGCGGGGCGCTGGCGAACCTGGGCGGCCAGGTCGTGGGCATCAACTCGGCGATCGCCACCCTCGGCACGACGGTCGGCAGCCAGTCCGGCTCGATCGGCCTGGGCTTCTCGATCCCGATCGACCAGGCCAAGCGGATAGCCGACGAGCTGATCAAGTCCGGTCAGGCAACCAAGCCGCAGCTCGGCGTCACCGTCGGCGACGCACCGAACGGCGGGGCGCAGATCGGTACGGTCACCGCGAGCGGCGCGGCCGCCAAGGCCGGTCTCAAGGCCGGCGACGTCGTCACCTCGTTCGGCGGCCGTCCGATCGAGGACGCCAACGCCCTCGTCGCCGCCGTCCGGTCGTCCGCACCGGGCAGCCAGCAGCAGGTGACCTACGTGCGGGGCGGCCAGACGCTGACCACCACGGTCACCCTCGAATCGGTCCCCTCAACCACCAGCTGACGACGGGTCCGGGTGAGGACGACGTCTCCGTCGTCCTCACCCCGACCCGTCAGATGAGGCGGCGGTCGGCGGCCCACCGGGTCAGCTCGTGCCGGTTGGACAGCTGCAGCTTGCGCAGCACCGCGGAAACGTGGGTCTCCACCGTCTTGACCGAGATGAACAGCTCCTTGGCCACCTCCTTGTAGGCGTAGCCGCGGGCGATCAGCCGAAGCACCTCCCGCTCCCGCTGGCTGAGCCGGTCCAGCTCCTCGTCCACGACGGGGGCGTCCGCCACGCCGGAGAACGCGTCCAGCACGAAGCCGGCCAGCCGCGGCGAGAAGACGGCGTCCCCGTCGGCGACCCGGTGGATCGCGGCAGCCAGCTCCGGCCCGGTGATCGACTTGGTCACGTAGCCGCGCGCCCCGGCCCGGATCACGCCGATGACGTCCGCCGCGGCGTCGGAGACCGACAGCGCGAGGAACCGGGTGTCCGGCTGCTGGGCGGTGCAGCGACGGATCACCTCCGCGCCATTGCCGCCCGGCAGGTGGACGTCGAGCAGAACGACGTCCGGCCGGGTGGCCAGCACCACGTTGACCGCCTGCTCCACGTCGGCCGCCTCGCCAACCACCTCCACCGCGTCACCGAGCTCGGCCCGCACCCCCGTCCGGAACATCCGGTGGTCGTCGACGATGACCACCCGGGGCGGCTGCTCGTCGCTCATCCGGCGCTCCCGTCCGGTGCGGCCACCGGCACCCGCAGCCGAACCTCGGTGCCCGACCCGGCCGAGCTGCGCACCTCGGCCCGGCCACCGGCCCGCTCGGTCCGCCCGATGACGCTCTGCCGCACCCCGAGCCGGTCGGCCGGCACCCCGGCCAGGTCGAACCCGGGCCCACGGTCCCGCACGAAGATCTCCACCTGCCCGTCGGCCACCTCCGCGTAGACGGCCACCGGGCCGTCCTCCCCGGCGTACTTCACCGCGTTCACCATGGCCTCCCTCGCCGCCAGCAGACACGCGCCGAGCCGCTCGTCGACCGGCGCGTCCCCCACGACCACCACCTCGATCGGCACCCCGTGCAGCTCCTCGACCTCCGCTGCGGCCCGCTCGAGCGCGGGGCGCAGCGTGGTCGGGTCCTGGTCGGTGGGCGCGTACAGCCAGCGTCGCAGGGTGCGCTCCTCGGTGCGGGCCAGTCGGACGACGGTGCGCGGATCGGCGGCGTTGCGCTGGATCAGGGTGAGCGTCTGCAGCACCGAGTCGTGCACGTGCGCGGCCAGCTCGGCCCGCTCCTGGCTGCGGATCCGCTCCAGCCGTTCGGCCCGCAGCTCGGTGACGATGTGCGCGACCCACGGCCCGGCGACCAGCGCCACCCCGGCCAGCACCAGCAGGGCAGCGGCCACGGCCTGGACGACGATCTGGTAGCCGCCGCCGGTGTCCACCACCGCGACCGCCCCGGCGACGACCAGGACGAGGCCCAGCAACACCCGCAGCCAGGCCCGCCCGCCCCCCGCGCTGACCCGCCAGCGGGCCCGCTGGGCATCGTCGGCCACCCGCCACAGCACCGCGACGCCGAGCCCGAGGACGACGATCGGGACGGCGAACCCGCCGGCCGGGGCCAGCCCGAGCTGCTGCAGCAGCAGCGCCAGCCCGAGGACGAGCGTGGCCAGACCGATCAACGGGACGGTCTGCTGGTCGGCCGGGGCCGGCTGGCCGACCGGTGCGTCGTCGACCGACTCGTCCTCCGGACACAGCGGGACCAGCGCCCAGAACGCCGCGTAGGCGACCACTCCGGCGCCGCCGGACAGCGACAGCAGCCCGAACCCCAGCATCACCAGCCAGGGGGCCACCCCGAGGTGCTCGGCCAGCCCGTGGGCCACCCCCGCGACCACCCGGTGCTCGGAGCGGTACAGCCGTGGACGCGTCGGCGCGGGCGGCGGCGCAGTCCCCTTGATCACCCGCCCATCGTTGCGCACCACTGCCCCGCGGGGAATCGGTGAGGCACCGGAGGCCGGCCGGGGTCCGACCAGGGTCGGCTCAGGGTCCGGCCCGGATCCCCTTCGCGCGACCGGGGCGGACGATCGAGGCATGACCGAGCACACGCAGACGTACGCCACCGGCCCCGAGCAGACACCACCCGGGCCCCCTCTCCCAGGGGCGGTGCGTCCGGCACTGCGCCGCAGCCGCAGCGACCGCAAGGTCGCCGGCGTCGCGGGCGGGCTCGGCGCCTACTTGGGTGTCGACCCGGTGATCCTGCGGATCCTGTTCGTGGTGCTGGGCGTCTTCGGCGGGTCCGGCCTGCTGCTGTACCTGGCCGGCTGGCTGCTCATCCCCGAGGAGGGCACCCAGCACAGCGAGGTGCAGCGGTTCGTCGACCGCAACGGGACGGCAGCGCTGGTCATCCTGGGCGTCGTCCTGGCCATCGTGCTGATCGCCACCAGCGACGCTCTCGGCTGGTGGGGCTTCGGCTCCGGGCCGTGGCCGCTGCTCGTCATCGTCGGGATCGGGGTCGCCGTCTGGTACTCCGCCCGGCACAAGCCGAGCGGCCCGGCAGGGCCACCCCCGTCCGCGCCATCCCCGCGGGCCGAGCCCACCGAGCCGCTGATGCCGGCCCCGGCTGTGGTTTCCCGCCGACCGGCGTCCCCGCTGGGCCTGTTGACCCTGAGCGTGGCCGCGCTCACGGCTGGCGTGCTGGTCGCCCTCGACCTGGGCGACCTGATCAGCCTGCCGTCGATCGTGCTGTTCGCGGTGCTCACGACCATCGTGGGTCTCGGCCTGGTCGTCGGCAGCGTCACCGGGCGGCCCCGCTGGCTGATCGTCCCCGGCGTGCTGCTGGCGCTGGTGACCGCCGCGGTGGCCGCGACGCCGACCTACGCCAGCGGGCAGACCGGCAACACGGTGTGGGCGCCGACCTCGGCGAGCAGCATCGCCAGCCCGTACGAGTGGGGCGCCGGTGACGTGACCCTCGACCTCAGCGCGGTGTCACCCACGACCCGGACGCCGGTCCGGGCCGGCCTGGGCGCCGGCACGCTCACCGTGGTGCTGCCGCCGACCGCCCGGGCCGAGGTCACCGGCTCGGTCGGGATCGGGACGATCACGATGCCGGACGGCAGCGTCTCGAGCGGGTTCGGAAGGGACGTCCGGGAGACCCTGGTCGGTCCCAGCGGCTCGAGTGGCGGCGGCACGCTGCTGCTCGAGCTCAACGTCGGAGTCGGAGAGCTGAGGGTGCGCCATGCCACGTCATGAGCTGGACCTCACGTCCCTAGTGGCAGGCTTGGTCCTCATCGGCGTGGCCGCCGCCTACCTGGTGGGCCACGTGACCGACGTCCGGGTCGACGGCAGCTGGGTGGCCCCGCTGGCCCTCATCGGCCTGGGCCTGGCCGGCCTGGCCGGCGGCGTCAGCCGGGTCCGTCGCGGCGGCTCGGACGGGCAGCCGCCCGAGCAGCGGCCGGAGTAGGGGGGGCATACCAGGCAAAGGCGACGATTCGCCGGGAGCCCGGTACGGTGGGCCGGTGGTCGTGACCAGCCGGATCCCTGTGCCCACCCTCCGCCGGACCCGCGCCGCGCTGGTGTCCCTGACCCTCGGGCTGGCCGTGCTGGCCGGGCTGCTGGTGGCCCCGAGCCCGGCGGCCCTGGCCGACACCCCGACCGCCTACGGCTACGACATCTCCTGGCCGCAGTGCCCGGTCGGCACCGGGAACGGCCTGGGCAACCCGATGCCGCCATCGACCGCCGGCTTCCTCATCATCGGCCTCACCTCGGGCCTGCCGTTCACGCGCAACCCCTGCCTCACCGACCAGGTCCGCTTCGCCCTGTCCAACAAGATCCCCCGCGCCGCCTATGCGATGGCGGCCTATCCGACGGCCGCGCAGATCACGACCTACGGCAGTGGCGGGCCGGCCGCCTCGACCACCCTGGCCGGCAAGCTGTTCAACGCTGGCTACGCGATGGCCCGCTACGACCTGCAGACGCTGGCCGGCGTCGGGCTGTCCGTGCCGTTCGTCTGGATCGATGTCGAGTCCCGTTCGTTGCAGCCCTGGCCGACCGGCACGACGACGGCCACCGCGAACAACCGGGCCGTGCTGTCCGGGTACGCCAAGGGCTTCCAGGACGCCAAGCTGAGGACCGGCTGGTACTCCTATCGGACCGGCTGGGCCACGATCACCGGCAGCTGGCAGGACGGCGCCCCCATGTGGAAGGCCGGCGACTACACGGGGACCGGGTTCGCCGGCGCGCTGTCCATCTGCTCCACGCCGTCGCTCAACGGTGGCCCGATCTGGATCGGCCAGCGGGTCTACAACAACATGGACCTCGACGCGACCTGCCTGCCGCTGCCGTCGATGGTCACCATCTTCGACGGCGCGGTCCCACCGTCGGTGTCGCCCGTGGTGCCAGGAGCAGCCGCCGTCACGCCGGGCACGGCGGTCGCCTTCACGACCACGCTGGGGACGTCGCAGATCTGGGACGCCGCCCTCACCGACGTCTGCAGCGGCACCCAGCTGGCCACCTTCACCGGCATCGCCAAGGGGCCGATCACCATCACCTGGAACGGCCTGGACGCCGACGGCGCGACCGCCCCGCCGGGGCTGTACCGGTTGACCGTCACCAGCTCAGGGATCACCCGCAACGGCGTGGTCGAGCTGAGCACGCCGGGCACCACCGTCCTCACCGGGTGCGGCCTGACCCGCACCTACGGCACCGACCGGTACGCGACCAGCGTCGCCATCGGCCGGACGGCAGCGCCGACGTCCCAGACCCTCGTCATCGCCCCCGGCGAGCAGGCCCACCTGGTCGACGGCCTGGTCGCTGCGCCGCTCTCGAAGGCGCTCGGCGCCCCGCTGCTGCTCAGCGGGTCCGCGACGCTGCCCGCGTCCGTGCGCGCGGACATCACCGCCCGTGGCGCGACGACTGCCTACCTGGTCGGCGGGACGGCATCGCTGTCGGCCGCCGTCGCGACTGAGCTGACCAAGACGCTCGGCGTGACCACCGTCGTGCGGGTGGCCGGTGCGGACCGGTACGCGACCAGCGTCGCCGTGACCGCGGCGATGGCCAAGGCCGGCGCGGTCTCCGACGGGGTGGCCTGGGTGGCCTCCGGTGCCGACGCCAACCTGGTCGACGCGCTGGCTGCGGGCGGCCCCGCGGCGGCCGCCGGCGAGCCGATCCTGCTGACCGGGTCGACCGCCCTGCCCGCGTCCGTGCGGACGGCGCTGAAGACCTACTCGATCACCGCCACGAAGGTGCTCGGCGGGACGGCCGCAGTCTCCGCGGCCGTGCTGGCCCAGCTGCCGTCGCCCGTACGGCTGGCCGGCGCGGACCGGTACGCCACGGCCGTGGCCGTCGCGCAGCAGGCCGGCACCACCAGCGCAGCGGTGCTGGCCAACGGCCTCGGCGCGAACCTGGTGGACGCCCTGCCCGGCGGGACACTCGGGCTGCCGACGGTCCTCTCGGCCGGGTCGACGCTGCCGGCGGCCACGTCGACCTGGCTGCTGTCGGCGAAGCCGGCCACCACGACGGTGCTGGGCGGGCCGGCCGTGGTGCCACCCGCGCTGTTGGCCCTGATCGCCTCCTGACCCACCCACGGGGGCCCTGCGCGGGTCTCAGCGAAGTCCTAACCGGCTCTCATTCGGCCTTCATGTTCAGGCCCGAGGGTGATCCTCTCGCAGTGGGAGGAGAGCACCGTGACCACCAGGGCAACCGCCAGCGCGACAGCGCACGCGTCGGTGCGCGACGAGGGGCTCTCCCGGCTCACCAAGCTGACCGTCGGGGCCGGGCTCGCGGCCGCGCTCGGCAGCGGGGTGGTCGCCGTGGCCGTGTCCGGCAGCTCGGCGTCGACCACCCCCGTCGCCAACACGACCACCACCTCGACCGTGACCAACCCCGATGACGGCTCGCTGAGCAGCCAGGACAACCAGGCGCTGCAGGCCCCGCAGGCGCCGCCGGGCTACCAGGCCCAGCCGCAGATGCCGTCCGCCTCCTCCGGCGGCTCCTGACCGTGCCCGCTCCGCAGATCACCGCCACGGGCAGCGCCCTGTGGTACCTCAACCGGGGTACCGGCGTGGTCGCGCTCATCCTGCTCACCCTCGTGGTGCTGCTGGGCATCCTGGGGACCACCCGCGTCCCGGTCCCCGGGCTGCAGCGGTTCGTCGTGGCCGGCCTGCACCGCAACCTGTCGCTGGTCACCCTCGGCCTGCTCGCCGCGCACATCACGGCCGCCGTGCTCGACCCGTACGCCCCGATCCGGCTGGTGGATGCGTTCCTTCCCTTCGCCTCCTCCTACCGGCCACTGTGGCTCGGGCTCGGCGCCGTTGCGCTCGACCTGCTGCTGGCCATCGTGGTCACCAGCCTGCTGCGCACCAGGATCGGGCTGAACCGTTGGCGCACGATCCACTGGGCCACCTATGCGGCCTGGCCGGTGGCCCTGCTGCACGGCATGGGCACCGGCACCGACGCGGGCCGCACCTGGATGCTCGCGCTGACCTTCGCCTGCGTGGCGGCCGTGGTGATCGGCGCGCTGTACCGGATCGGCCAGGCGTCCACCACGCCGCTGCGGCAGCTGGGCACCCACGCCCTGGTGATCGCCTCGCCGCTCGCCTTCGGGGCCTGGCTGGTCATCGGCCCACTCGCCCCGCACTGGGCCGCCCGGGCCGGGACCCCCACCCAGCTGCTCGCCTCCTCACGTACGGCCGCGGCGGCGGCCGCAGCCGGCTCGGGACAGGCGTCCGCGCCCGCCTCGACCGCCGTGCCCAAGGGAAGCGGCGCGATCAGCGGCGGGGTGCGCGTGGGTGGGGGCGGAGAGGACGGCGGCGGCTCCCAGGTGACCGTCGTCCTCGACGGGCAGCTGAGCAGCGGGCTGACCGGGCGGCTGCGCATCGTGCTCCGCGGCCAGGCGCTGGCCTCCGGCGGGGTGGCGCTGTCGACCGGCTCGGTGACCCTGAGCGGTGCCGGAGCACAGGTCTACTCGGGACAGGTCACCACCCTCAACGGCAACCAGATCGGCGCCACCCTGAGCGGCCCCTCGGGCGCGATCCAGATGTCGACGAACGTGAGCATCGACAGCTCCGGCCGAGCCTTCACCGGACAGGTGTCGCTCACCTGAGCAGCCGCGGCTACGGTCGGCCCATGTGCCGCAGCATCAAGACCCTGCGTGAGCCGTACACCGAACAGGTCAACGAGGCCGACGTCCGCGCCGCCGCGCTGCAGTACGTGCGCAAGGTCAGCGGGTTCCGCACGCCGGCCGCGCACAACGCGGTGGCGTTCGACCGGGCGGTCGACGCCGTGGCCGTGGCCACGGCCGAGCTGCTCGACCGCCTCGAGGTGCGGCGGTAGCGCTCAGCAGACCTCGTGCAGCCGGCCGTTGGCGAGGTCGTAGATGAACCCGCCCACGGCCACGTTCCCCAGGTAGGGCCAGGACCGCACCCGCTGGACGTCCGAGCGCAGCGCGGCCTCCTGGTCGTCGGTGGTGAGGAACGAGATGCTGCGGGTGTCCGGGCCCCCGGCCGCGCTGATCGCCGCGTGCACGTCGTCCTCGGTGCCGCCGGCCATCCGGCAGTTGGTGTGCGCGACGACCATGACCCGGTCCACACCGAGCAGGTGGGACGCGAGGACCAGCGTGCGCAGCACGTCGTCGGTCACCCGCGCACCGGCGTTGCGCAGGATCTTCGCGTCCCCGGGCTCCAGACCGAGCATGCCGAGCGGGTCAAGTCGAGAGTCCATGCAGGTGAGCACACCCAGCCCCTTGGCCGCGCGGGCCTCCAGCCCGGCCAGTCGGTACCGCGCCGCGTAGGCCTGGTTCGCCGCCAGCACGTCGGCGAAGGCGTCAGTGTTCAGCACCATGGCCAGCAGCCTAGGCCGACCCCACCTGAGGTCTCTAGACTCCCCCCATGGCCACCAAGATCGCTGTCGTGGGGCTGGGCTATGTCGGTCTGTCCATCGCCGTCCTGCTGTCACAGCACCACGACGTGGTCGGGTTGGAGATCAACCCTGACAAGGTGCGGCGGCTCAACGACAAACAGAGCCCGATCCAGGACGCCGAGATCGAGCGGTTCCTGGCGACCAAGGATCTGCGGCTCACCTTCACCCTCGACCCGAGGACGGCGTACGCCGGCGCGGAGTACGTCGTCATCGCGACGCCGACCGACTACGACGCGGAGACCAACTACTTCGACACGAGCAGCGTCGAGGCAGTGATCGGCGCGGTGACGTCGATCAACCCCGAAGCCACGATGGTCATCAAGTCGACGATTCCGGTGGGCTTCGTCGAGAGCGTGCGCGAGCGCCTCGGCACCGACAACGTGATCTTCTCACCGGAGTTTCTGCGCGAGGGCAAGGCGCTGCTCGACAACCTGTACCCCTCGCGCATCGTCATCGGTGAGAACAGCCCGCGGGGCCGCCACTTCGCCGACCTCCTGCTCGAAGGCGCCGTCGACCAGGACGCGCCGGTGCTGCTCACCCAGCCGACCGAGGCCGAGGCGGTCAAGCTCTTCGCCAACACCTACCTCGCGATGCGGGTGGCGTTCTTCAACGAGCTCGACTCCTTCGCCATCACCCACGGGTTGTCGACGCAGCAAATCATCGGCGGCGTCAGCCTCGACCCGCGAATCGGCACCCATTACAACAACCCGTCGTTCGGCTACGGCGGCTACTGCCTCCCCAAGGACACCAAGCAGCTGCTGGCCAACTACCAGGACGTGCCGCAGACGCTGATCAGCGCGATCGTCACGGCCAACAGCACCCGTAAGGACTTCATCGCCTTCGACATCCTCAAGCGCTCGCCACAGGTGGTCGGTATCCACCGGCTGATCATGAAGGCGGGGTCGGACAACTTCCGGTCCAGCAGCGTGCAGGGGATCATGAAGCGCCTCAAGGCCAAGGGCGTCGAGGTCGTGGTCTACGAGCCCGAGCTGAACGAGGAGACCTTCTTCGGGTCGCGAGTCGTCCGTGACCTGGAGGAGTTCAAGGGGCTGGCTGACGTGATCGTGGCCAACCGGCTCGTCGAGGAGATCAAGGACGTGGCGGACAAGGTCTACACCCGGGACCTCTTCGGCTCCGACTGACGAGAAGCGGTGTCACGAACCCTCGGCCGGCAGGGTCCGCTCACTCCCACTCGATGGTGCCCGGCGGCTTGCTGGTGACGTCGAGGACCACCCGGTTCACCTCGCGCACCTCGTTGGTGATCCGGGTCGAGATCGTCTCGAGCACCTCGTACGGCACCCGGGTCCAGTCGGCGGTCATGGCGTCCTCGGAGGAGACCGGACGCAGCACGATGGGGTGCCCGTAGGTGCGCCCGTCGCCCTGGACGCCGACCGACCGGACCTCAGCGAGCAGCACGACGGGGCACTGCCAGATCGAGCGGTCCAGGCCGGCCGCGGTGAGCTCGGCCCTGGCGATCGCGTCCGCCTGCCGCAGGATGTCCAGCCGCTCGCCGGTCACCTCGCCGATGATCCGGATGCCCAGGCCGGGGCCGGGGAACGGCTGCCGCCACACGATCTCGGCGGGCAGGCCCAGCTGCTCCCCGACCGCGCGCACCTCGTCCTTGAACAGCCAGCGCAGCGGCTCGACCAGGTCGAACTGCAGGTCCTCGGGCAGCCCGCCCACGTTGTGGTGGCTCTTGATGTTCGCCGTCCCGGTGCCGCCGCCGGACTCGACGACGTCCGGGTACAGGGTGCCCTGCACGAGGTACTTCACGGTCTCCCCGTGCGCCTGTGCCTCGGCCACGACGTCGGCCGCGGCCTGCTCGAACACCCGGATGAACTCCCGGCCGATGATCTTGCGCTTCTGCTCGGGCTCGGTGACCCCGGCGAGCGCGTCGAGGAACCGCTTGCGGGCGTCCACGACGACCAGCGCGACGTCGGTGGCCGTCACGAAGTCGCGCTCGACCTGCTCGGGCTCCCCCTCCCGCAGCAGCCCGTGGTCGACGAACACGCAGGTGAGCCGGTCGCCCACGGCGTGCTGCACGAGGGCCGCGGCCACCGCGGAGTCGACGCCGCCGGACAGCCCGCAGATCACCCGCTGGTCGCCGACCTGGGCGCGGATCGCCGCCACCTGCTCGTCGATGACGTTCGCCGTCGTCCAGGTGCGCCGGCAGCCGGCCAGGTCGAACAGGAAGTGCTCGAGCAGCTGCTGGCCCTGCTCGGTGTGCAGAACCTCGGGGTGGAACTGGACGCCGGCCAGCCCGCGACCGGCGTCCTCGAAGGCCGCGACCGGCGCGCCGGCCGTCGTCGCACAGACCGTGAACCCGGGTGGTGCGGCGGCCACGGAGTCGCCGTGCGACATCCACACCGACAGCTGCTCGGGCAGCCCGGCGAACAGCCGGACCGCCGGGTCGGTGACCGTGAGCTGGGTGCGCCCGAACTCGGACCGGCCGGTCCGCTCGACCGTGCCGCCGAGCGCCTGGGCCATCGCCTGGAATCCGTAGCAGATGCCGAACACCGGCAGCCCGGCGTCGAACAGGGCCGGGTCGACCTGCGGCGCCCCCTCGGCGTACACGCTGGACGGACCGCCGGAAAGGATCACCGCGGTGGGACGGCGGGCCAGCAGCTCCGGCACCGTCATGGTCGAGGGCACCACCTCGCTGTAGACCTGCGCCTCGCGGACCCGCCGGGCGATCAGCTGCGCGTACTGGGCCCCGAAGTCCACCACCAGCACGGTGTCGAACTGGGGGTCGTCGGCGGGGGCGGGGACCGGATTCCGTGGCTCGCTCACCCCCGCAGGGTATCGGGCAGGGGACGAAACCCGTTTCCCCGCATGGGCCTCGGGGTCGTACCGTGGAGATCTTGTGAAGCACCTCCCGCTCGCCGACCCCGGCACCCCCGACCTCGGGGGCGCCGGTCGCTTCCTGCGCTGGCTGGGCCGTCGGCAGTGGCGGCTGCTGGGCGTCGGGATCGCCTGGGGGATCGTGTGGATGCTGGCCCAGGCGGCCGTCCCGGCCGCCCTGGGGGCCGGGATCCAGGCGGTCGCCGACAAGGACCGGACCGGGTTCGTCACCTGGGCCGCCGTGGTGCTCGTACTCGGTGCCGTCCAGGCTGCCGCCGGGGTGTTCCGGCACCGGGCCGCCGTGGCGAACTGGCTCACCGCGGCGTCGCGGGTGCAGCAGCTCGTCGTCCGGCACGCTGCCCGGCTGGGCACCGACCTGCCCCGCCAGGTCGCCACGGGTGAGGTCGTCGCCGTCACCGGCAACGACGTCGAGCGGATCGGCAACGCCTTCGACGTGATCGCCCGGTTCGTGGGCGCGATCGTCGCGTTCTTCGCCATCAGCGTGGTGCTGCTCAACACCTCGCTGTTCCTGGGCCTGATCGTGCTCGTCGGGGTGCCGCTGCTCATGCTCGTGGTGGCGCCGCTGGTCCGCCCGCTGGAACGCCGCGAGCGCGAGCAGCGGGCCAAGTTCGGCGCGACCACCGAGCTGGCCGCAGACACCGTGGCCGGCCTGCGGGTGCTGCGAGGCATCGGTGGCGAGGAGCTGTTCCTGGACCGCTTCCGCACCGCCTCGGACGAGGTTCGCACCGCCGGGATCCGCACCTCGCAGGTGCGCGCGCTCCTGGACGCACTGCAGGTCGCGCTGCCCGGCGTCTTCGTCGTCCTGGTCACCTGGTTGGGTGCGCGCAGCGCGCTCGCTGGCGACCTGCAGGTCGGCCAGCTGGTCGCCTTCTACGGCTACACCGCGTTCCTGGTCATGCCGCTGCGGACCGTCACCGAGACCGCGCACAAGTGGACGGCGGCCCGGGTGGCGGCCACCCGGGTGGTGGGCCTGCTCGCGCTCGAGCGTCAGCGGCCGGAGCCGACCCGGCCGGCGGACGACCCCGGCCACGGCCCACTGGTGGACCACGCGAGCGGCTTCGTGGCCGAGCCCGGCCGGCTCACGGCGGTCGTCGCGGCGGACCCGGGCTCCGGGTCCCGGCTGGCCGACCGGCTGGGCGGCTACGCCGAGGGGCTGGTCTCGCTGGCCGGCGTCCCGCTGGTCGAGCTGACCACCGAGGTGGTTCGCACCCGGGTGCTCGTGCAGGACACCGACCCGGTGCTGCTCACCGGCCCGGTGGCCGACCTGTTCGACGTGCCGCGCTACGGCCGGGTCAGCGTCGAGGAGGCCATCGTCTGGTCGGCCGCCCAGGACATCGTGGAGGGGCTGCCCGAGGGGCTGGCCACCGACCTGCCCGAGAGGGGTCGGTCGCTGTCCGGCGGGCAGCGGCAGCGGATCGCGTTGGCCCGCTCGCTCGTCGCCGACCCGGGCGTGCTGGTGCTCGACGAGCCGACCAGTGCCGTGGACGCCCACACCGAGGCCCGCATCGGCACCCTGCTCAAGCAGGCCCGGGTCGGTCGGACGACGGTCGTGGTGACCTCCAGCCCGCTGCTGCTGGACCAGGCCGACGTCGTCGTCCTCATCGAGGACGACCAGGTCGTGGCGACCGGCACCCACGCCGAGCTCATGCGCACCCATGCCCTCTACCGCGCGGTCGTGGTCCGCGAGGACGCCGAGCCGGCCGCCACCGGGCCGTCCACGCAGGCGCAGCGATGAAGCGCCCCGTCTCGACCGAGGAGTCCACCCGCCGGGCCGGCACCACCCTGCCGGTGTCCGGGCCCGCCCAGGTCCGCCGCTACGCGCTGGAGCTGGGTGGGCGGCACCGGCGCACGCTGGCCGCCGTCGTCGCGCTGAACTCGGTCGCGGCGGTGGCCGGCGTGGTGGGCCCGCAGATCCTCGGCCGGCTGGTCCAGGACCTCGGTGCGGGGCTCACCCTCCAGGACGTGAACAAGGCCACCCTGATCTTCGTGGTGGCGCTGATCGTCCAGACCGTCTTCACCGGGTGGTCCAGGATGCGCGCGGCGGTCTTCGGCGAGACGGTCCTGGCCGACCTGCGCACCGACTTCCTGGAGCGCGCCGTGGCACTGCCGCCGGGCGCTGTCGAGCGGGCCGGCACCGGCGACCTGGTCACCCGGGCCACCACCGACGTGGACCGGCTGGCCTTCGCGGTGCGCCGGGCGGTCCCCGAGATCGTCATCTCGCTGGGCACGGCCGTGCTCATCGGCGTGGCCCTGGCGCTCACCTCGTGGGAGCTCGCGCTGGCCTGGCTGCTCGCCGTGCCGCCGATCCTGGTGACCACCCGCTGGTACTTCCGCCGCGCGCCGAGCGCGTACCGCGAGGAGATGGCCGCCTACGCGGAGGTCAACTCACGGATCGCCGAGACCGTGGACGCCGGGCGCACCGTGGAGGCCTACCGGCTCGGCGCCGACCGGGTGCGGCGCACCGACGACGGCATCCGCTGGTGGATCGGCTGGGAGCGCTACACGCTGTGGCTGCGCACCGTCTGGTTCCCGTCGGTCGAAACCGCGTACGTGCTGCCGCTGGCCGCCGTGCTGGCGCTGGGTGGCTGGCTGTACCTGGACGGTCAGGTGAACCTGGGCCAGGTGACCGCCGCGGTGCTGTACACCCAGATGCTCATCGAGCCGGTCGACCTGATCCTCATGTGGTACGACGAGCTGCAGGTCGGGCAGGCGTCGCTGGCCCGGCTGCTCGGCGTCCGCGAGGTCCCCCAGCGAGCCGTCGACGACACCCTGGAGCCGCCGTCCGCCGAGCTGGCGGCCCGGGACGTGCGCTACGCGTACCGCGAGGGCCGCGACGTGCTGCACGGGGTGGACCTCGACGTCGCGCCGGGCAGCCGGGTGGCGATCGTGGGGCCGTCTGGCGCGGGCAAGAGCACCCTGGGCCGGCTGCTGGCCGGGATCCACCCGCCACGGACCGGCTCGGTGGAGATGGGCGGGGTCGCACTGGCCGGCCTGGCCACCGAGACGGTGCGCCGGCACGTGGCGCTGGTGACCCAGGAGCACCACGTGTTCGTGGGCACCCTGCGGGACAACGTGCGGCTCGCGCGCCCGGAGGCGACCGACGACGAGCTGCTGGAGGCGCTGGCCGCGGTGGACGCCCGGGAGTGGGCGACCGCGCTGGCCGAGGGGCTGGACACCAAGGTGGGCGCCGGCGGCCTCAAGCTGACTGCACCGCAGGCCCAGCAGGTGGCCCTGGCCCGGCTGGTGATCGCCGACCCGCACACCCTCGTGCTGGACGAGGCCACCTCGCTGCTCGACCCGCGCGCCGCCCGGCACCTCGAACGCTCGCTCGCCGCGGTCCTCGAGGGACGCACGGTGATCGCCATCGCGCACCGGCTGCACACCGCCCACGACGCCGAGCTGGTGGCGGTGGTCGAGGACGGCCGGATCAGCGAGTACGGCTCGCACGACGAGCTGGTCGCCGCCGACGGCGCGTACGCGGCGCTGTGGCGATCCTGGCGGGACGAGGGAACGTAGCAGGTCCGGCTGCGGCATGATCGGCGGGGTGGACGTCGAGGCCCGAGCGCCGACCCTCGTCCAGCGGCTGCTGCCCGGCCTGACCACCCTGCGGCACTACCGCCGGGGGTGGCTGCGCGGCGACGTCCTGGCCGGGGTCACGGTCGCCGCGTACCTGGTGCCGCAGGTGATGGCCTACGCCGGGATCGCCGGGCTGCCCCCCGAGGTGGGGCTGTGGGCGATCATGGCGCCGCTCGCGGTGTACGCGTTCGTCGGCTCCTCCACGCAGCTGTCGGTCGGCCCGGAGTCGACCACGGCCCTGCTGACCGCCACGGCGATCGCCCCGCTGGCCCTCGGCGACAGCGGACGCTACGCGGCGCTGGCCGCGGCGCTGGCCGTGCTGGTGGCCCTGTTCTGCCTGCTCGCCTGGGCGCTGCGGGTGGGGTTCATCGCGGACCTGCTGTCCTGGCCGGTGCTCATCGGGTACATGGCCGGGGTCGCCGTGATCATGATCATCAGCCAGCTGGAGAAGCTCACCGGGGTCCCGGTCGACGGCGACACGCTGATCGCCGAGGTGCGCTCGTTCCTCACCCACCTGTCCGGCGTCCACTGGCCGACCCTGGCCGTCGGCCTGGGTGTACTGGCGTTCCTGCTGCTGGTCCAGCACTACTGGCCGCGGGCGCCCGGTCCGCTGCTCGCCGTCCTGCTCGCGACCGCCCTGGTGTCGCTGCTCGGCCTGACTGCGGACGGCGTCGCGGTGGTCGGCACGATCCCCGGCGGGCTGCCGCACCCGGCGCTGCCGGACGTCGGCTGGGCGGACCTGCAGGCGCTGTTCCTGCCCGCCCTCGGCGTGATGATCGTGGGCTACACCGACAACGTGCTGACCGGGCGGGCGTTCGCGGCCAAGGGCGACTACGACATTGACGCGAACCAGGAGCTGCTGGCCCTCGGCGTGGCCAACCTCGGGGCCGGGGTCTTCCAGGGCTTCCCGGTGAGCAGCAGCGGCAGCCGGACGGCGATCGGGCACACCGTCGGCAGCCGGACCCAGCTGTACTCGCTGGTGGCCCTGGCCAGCGTCGTCGCGGTGCTGCTGTTCCTCCGTCCGATGCTCGCGCAGTTCCCGCTGGCCGCCCTCGGCGGGATCGTCGTGTACGCGGCCACCCGGTTGGTCGACCTGCCCGCCTTCCGCCGCCTGTGGTCGTTCCGGCGCAGCGAGTACCTGCTCGCACTCGGCGCGCTGGCCGGTGTGCTCCTGCTGGACATCCTCTACGGGGTGCTCATCGCCGTGGGGCTGTCGGTGCTCGACCTGCTGCGCCGGGTGGCGCGGCCGCACGACGCCGTGCAGGG
Organism: Actinomycetes bacterium; assembly: GCA_038252405.1. Taxonomy (GTDB): domain Bacteria; phylum Actinomycetota; class Actinomycetes; order Prado026; family Prado026; genus DATCDE01. The sequence continues at coordinate 109,862 of JBBSAJ010000002.1, forward strand.
CCTGGTGCCGGGGCTGGCCGGCATGCACGACATCGACGACTTCCCCCAGGCACAGACCGTCGCCGGCCTGGTCGTCTACCGCTACGACTCACCGCTGTTCTTCGCCAACGCCGAGGACTTCAAGCGGCGGGCCCTGGCGGCGGTCGACGAGCAGCCCTGGCCGGTGCGCTGGTTCGTGCTCAACGCCGAGGCAAACGTCGAGGTCGACGTCACCGCCGTGGACGCGCTCATCGACCTGCGCAGCCACCTGGCGCAGCGCGGCATCGTGTTCGCCATGTCCAGGGTCAAGCAGGACCTGCTCGTGCTGCTCGACCGCGGCGGGCTGGTCCAGCAGGTCGGGTCAGACCTGATCTTCCCGACCCTGCCGACCGCGGTCGCTGGCTACGAGGCGTGGGCCAAGGCTCACCCGGTCGGCTCGTAGGAGCCCGGCCGCACCGCCACGACCGGCAGCCGCAGCGCTCCCGGCGCCGTGGCCGGGACCACCGGGTGGCGGGGCGGCACAGCCGGCACCGGCTGGTAGCCGGACCCGAGCGGCGGCCGGAGGTCGGCGTCGCCCCTGTTCGGCCACAGCGCCATCGCCCGCTCGGCCTGCGCCGTGATGGTCAGCGACGGGTTGACCCCGAGGTTCGCCGAGACGGTCGAGCCGTCGACCACGTGCAGGCCCGGGTGCCCGTAGGCGCGGTGGTAGGCGTCGACCACGCCGTCGTCCGCCGTGGCACCGATCGCGCAGCCGCCGATGAAGTGCGCGGTCATCGGGCGCCCGAGCAGGTCGCCCAGGTTCCCCTTGGGCAGCCCGCCCATGATCCGCCCCAGGCGGCGGACCGCCTCGTTGGCCACCGGGATCCAGGTCGGGTTCGGCTCGCCGTAGCCCTGCGCGGACGTCAGCTTCCAGCGGCCGAGGCGGCTGCGCGTGGAGCGCACGGTGAGCGAGTTGTCCACGGCCTGCATGACCAGCGCGATGACCCCTCGCTCGGACCACCGTCGAGGGGCCAGCGAGGCCACCGCCTGCGCCGGGTGCCGGCCCGCCTCGCCCAGCCAGGTACGCCAGCGCGGCCGAGACCCGCCGCCGTCGGTCAGCACGGTGGCCAGCATGAACATCGCGTTGCTGCCCTTGCCGTACCGGCAGGGCTCGATGTGGGTGTGCGGCTCGGGGTAGAACGACGAGGTGATCGCGACGCCCTTCGTGTAGTCGACGTCGTGACCCTTGGCGATGACCCCCGGCAGCGACTCGGAGTTCGACCGGGACAACCGCCCCAAGCTCGGCGAGAGCTCGGGCAGATGGCCGTCGTCGCGCATCCGGTGCAGCAGCCGCTGGGTGTTGTACGCGCCCGCCGACACGACCACCTGCTCGGCGGTCAGCGTCGCTGGCCGCCGGCGGACCCAGGCGCCGGGTCGCTGGGTGTCCACCGAGTACCCACCCCCGGTGAGCGGCCGGATCCGGATGGCCTCAGTGTCGGGCCGTACTTCCGCCCCCGCGGCCTCGGCCAGCCCCAGGTAGTTCTTGGGCAGGGTGTTCTTGGCGTTGTGCCGGCAGCCGGTCATGCACGAGCCGCACTCGGTGCATCCGGCCCGACGCGGGCCGACCCCACCGAAGTACGGGTCCTCGACCTCGACACCCGGCACGGCACCGAAGTGCACGCCCACCGGGGTGAGTCGGAAGGTGTCACCCACGCCCATCTCTTCCGCGAGCTGCTTCATCACCCGGTCCGCGGGGGTCATGGTCGGGTTCTCCACGACCCCCAGCATCCGACTGGCCTGGTCGTAGTACGGGGCGAGCTCCGCCTGCCAGTCGGTGATCTCGCGCCACTGCGGGTCGTTGAAGAACGCCGTGGGAGGCACATACAGGGTGTTGGCGTAGACCAGCGAACCCCCGCCGACCCCCGCCCCGGCGAGGATCACCGCATCCGGCAGCAGGTGGATGCGCTGGATCCCGCGCAGCCCGAGGGCCGGCGCCCACAGGAACGACCGGGCCCGCCACGAGGTCTTGGGCAGGGTCGTCTCGTCGAACCGTCGGCCGGCCTCGAGGACCGCCACCCGGTAGCCCTTCTCGGTCAGCCGCAGTGCGGTGACCGACCCGCCGAACCCCGAGCCGATGACCAGGACGTCGTAGTCGTAGCCGCTCATCGCCATCCCACCTTCTTCAGCGCACCCACCGAGAAGGTGAGCACGCGGGCCCACTGCTCGTCGGACAGCTGCCGGGGCGCGCCGAACCCCTGCAGCCGTTGCACCGCGACGGTCTGGGTCTCGGTGTACTTCAGCAGCCCCTCGGCGCCGTGCCGGCGTCCGAGCCCGCTGTCCCCCATGCCGCCCATGGGCGCGTCCACGCTGCCCCAGGCCGGCCCGTAGCCCTCGTTGACGTTGACCGTGCCGGCCCTGATCCGCGCGGCCAGCGCCCGGCCGCGGCGGGTGTCCCTGGTCCAGACGCTGGCGTTGAGCCCGTACGCCGTGGCGTTGGCCCGCCGGATCGCGTCGTCCTCGGAGTCGAACCGGTACAGCGACACCACCGGGCCGAACGTCTCCTCGTCGCAGACCGCCATCGAGGGGGTGACCCCCTCGAGCAGGGTCGGCTCGTGGAAGTACCGCCCCACGTCGGGGCGGGGGCGCCCGCCGGCCAGCACGGTGGCACCACCGGCAACGGCGTCGTCGACGTGCCGGCGGACGGCGTCCAGCTGGCGCTGCGACACCAGCGAGCCCATGTCGGCGGAGTAGTCCAGCGCGGCCGACAGCCGCATCCGGCCGACCGCGTCGGCGAACGCCGGGACGAAGGTGTCGTACACCTCGTCGGCGACGTACATCCGCTCGATCGAGATGCACAGCTGGCCGGCGTTGGAGAAGCAGGCGCGCAGCGCGCCCTCGACCGTGCGGTCGAGGTTCGCGTCCGCGCAGACGATCATCGCGTTCTTGCCGCCGAGCTCGAGGCTGCAGCCGACCAACCGGTCCGCGCAGCGACGGGCCACGTCGCGGCCGGTCGCCGTCGACCCGGTGAAGCAGACGTAGTCGGCCCGGTCGACGACGGCCGGGCCGACCGTCGGGCCGTCACCGATGACGACCTGGAACAGGGAGTCGGGCAGGCCGGCCGCCACCAGCAGCTCACGGGCCCACAGCGCGATGAACGCGGTCTGCGAGTCCGGCTTGAGCACGATGCCGTTGCCGGCCATGAGCGCGGGGATCGCGTCGCTCACCGCGAGCGTCAGCGGGTAGTTCCACGGGGCGATCACCCCGACCACGCCCAGCGGGTGGCGCTGCTGGGTCACCTGGGTGAGCAGCGGCAGCGCCCCGCGGCGGCGCTGCGGGGCGAGCAGCCGGGCGGCGCTGCGCGCGTAGTAGCGCGCGTTGATCGCGACGTCGAGGACCTCCTCGAGCGCGTGCCGGCGGGCCTTGCCGGTCTCCCACTGCACGAGGTCGAGCGCCTCGTCCCTACGGGCCAGCAGCAGGTCGTGGAAGGCGAGCAGCACCCGGCCGCGGGCGGCCACCGGGCGGTCCGCCCAGGCCCGCTGGGCGGCCCGGGCCGAGCCGAAGGCGACGTCGACGTCGGCCTCGCTGGAGACCGGCAGCCGGCCCACCAGCGCGCCGTCGAACGGTGAGCGGCACTCGATGGTCGAGGCGCTCGGCCCGGCGGTCACCTGGGCCGCGAGCCGGAGCGCCACCGCGGGGTCCAGCACCGTGGGCGTCGTGACGCCGGCCGTCCCGCCCGGCAGCGTCGCCGTCATGCCTCGAGCCTAGGACCCGGCCGGCACCGGCGCTGCCGGAACCCTCGGGACGGCGGCCCGGTAGGCGGCCACCTCCGCGGCGATGCGGTCGTCGTCCCAGCCGAGCACCGGGGCCAGGATCCGGGCCGCGTCGAGGGCGACCGAGTCGCCGGCGTCCTTGGTCACGAGGGACAGGTGGGTGCGCCGGACCAGCACGTCGTCCAGGTGCTGGGCGCCCTCGTGGGTGGCGGCGTACCGGACCTCCGCACGCAGCACGGGGGCGTCGGGGTGCAGCCGTTCGCCGAGGTCGGGCTCGGCCTCGACCAGGGCCAGGACGTCGCGGACGTCGGACCCGTACCGGTGCAGCAGGCGACGGGTCTCCGCCCCGGTGAGCCCGGCCTCGGCGGCCAGGAAGTCGCGGCCCTGCCAGACCTCGTCGAACCCCTCGGCGCCGGCCAGCAGCACCGACTCGGTGCGCGACGGCGGCACCGGGAACGGCAGGTGGGCGACGGCCGCGTCGATGACGTCCTTGGCCATCACCCGGTACGTCGTGTACTTGCCGCCCGCGATCTGGACCAGCCCGGGCGCCGCCGAGGTGACCGCGTGCTCGCGGGACAGCTTGGCGGTCTCCTCCGGGTCGAGGTGCTGGTCGGCCACGAGCAGCGGCCGCAGCCCGGCGTAGACGCCGATGACGTCGTCGTGCGTGAGCGGGCGGACCAGCCAGTGGTTGGCCTGGTCCAGCAGGTACTGGACGTCCGCGGCGGTCGCGGAGGGCTCCTCGAGGTCGCCCTCCCACGGGGTGTCCGTGGTGCCGACCAGCCAGGTCTGGCCCCAGGGCAGCAGGAACAGCACGCTGCTCGGGGTCCGGGCGATCAGCGCGGTGCTCAGGTCGATGGCCGCACGGGGCACGACCAGGTGGACGCCCTTGGACGGGCGGACCGGGTGCGCCTGGCCGGCGGCGTCGTCCTCGCCGAGCAGGGCCCGGGTCTGGTCGGTCCACACCCCGGTGGCCCCGGCCACCACCCGGGCGTGCACGGTGAGCTGCTGGCCGGTCTCCCGGTCCAGCGCCGTCACGCCCACGACGCGGTCCGCGTCGCGCAGGAAGCCGGTGACCTCGACGCCGGACGCCGCCAGGGCCCCGTGGGCCACCGCCGTCCGCACGACGGCGACCGTGTGCCGCGCGTCGTCGATCTGCGCGTCGAAGTAGGCGATCGCCCCGGTGTAGCTGTCCGGGTCGAGCCCGGGGGCCAGCCGCGCGGTGGCCCGCTTGGACAGGTGCCGGTGACCCGGTAGCGCGCCGCCCTTGCGGGACACCCGGGACAGCACGTCGTACAGCGCCACGCCGGCGCCCACGTACGGGCGCTCCCAGCCGCGCCGGGTCAGCGGCAGGATGAACGGCACCGGGCGGGCCAGGTGCGGCGCCAGCGTGTCCAGCAGCAGGCCGCGCTCGGTGAGCGCCTCGTGGACCAGCCCGAACTCCAGCTGCTCGAGGTAGCGCAGGCCACCGTGCGCGAGCCGGCTGCTGCGGCTGGAGGTGCCGGCCGCCCAGTCCCGGCGCTCCAACAGACCGACGGTGAGGCCACGGGTGGCGGCGTCCAGGGCCGCCCCGGCCCCGGTCACCCCACCCCCGACCACGAGGACGTCGAGCTCACCGGCCTGCATCCGGTCCAGTGCTCGGGCGCGTTCGGCGGGGTCCAGTCGTCCGGTGCTCATGACCCCATTCTGTCCCGTCCGCTCACCGGCGGTTCGGGGCGATGGTCACCTCGACCCGCTGGAACTCCTTGAGGTCGGAGTAGCCGGTCGTCGCCATCGCGCGCCGCAGCGCGCCGAACAGGTTCATCGTGCCGTCGGGGACTCTCGACGGACCGAGCAGGATCTCCTCGAGGGTGCCGCTCGTGCCCACCCGAACCCGCTCGCCGCGGGGCAGCTGGCCGTGGTGGGCCTCCGAGCCCCAGTGCCAGCCGTGCCCCGGGGCCTCGGCGGCCCGGGCCAGCGGCGAGCCCATCATCACGGCGTCGGCGCCGCAGGCGATCGCCTTGGCGATGTCCCCGGAACGGCCCACGCCGCCGTCGGCGATCACGTGCACGTAGCGGCCGCCGGACTCGTCGAGGTAGTCCCGGCGGGCCGCGGCGACGTCGGCCACCGCCGAGGCCATCGGCACGGCCACCCCGAGCACGGCCCGGGTGGTGTGCGCGGCCCCGCCGCCGAAGCCGACCAGGACGCCGGCCGCCCCCGTGCGCATCAGGTGCAGGGCCGCCGTGTAGGTGGCCACCCCGCCCACGACGACCGGGACGTCGAGCTCGTAGATGAACTGCTTGAGGTTGAGCGGCTCGGCCTGGCCGGACACGTGCTCGGCCGAGACCGTGGTCCCGCGGATGACGAACAGGTCGACGCCGGCGTCCACGACGGCCTTGACGTACTGCGCGGTGCGGCCCGGCGAGAGCGACGCGGCGACCGTGACGCCCGCGGCGCGGACCTCGTGGATCCGCTGGGCGATCAGCTCGGGCTGGATCGGCGCCGCGTAGATCTCCTGCATCCGAGGGGTGGCCCGGTCCTCGACCAGCTCGCCGATCTCGGCGAGCAGCGGCTCCGGGTCGGCGTAGCGGGTCCACAGCCCTTCGAGGTTGAGCACCCCCACCCCGCCGAGCCGGCCCAGGGCGATCGCGGTGGCCGGTGAGACCACCGAGTCCATGGGCGCGGCCAACAGCGGCAGCTCGAACCGGTACGCGTCGATCTGCCAGGCGATCGAGACCTCCTGCGGGTCCCGGGTACGCCGGCTGGGCACGATCGCGATGTCGTCGAACGCGTACGCCTCGCGGCCGCGCTTGCCCCGGCCGATCTCGATCTCCACCTGGTTGTCCCCTTCGACCTGTCAGGGTGAGGACGACGTAGAGGTCGTCGTCACCCTGACAAGTGGGTCAGCGGGCCGTGTAGTTCGGCGCCTCTACGGTCATCTGGACGTCGTGCGGGTGACTCTCCCGGAGCGAGGCCGAGGTGATCCGCACGAAGCGGCCCTTCTCCTGCAGCTCGGGGATGGTCCGGGCACCGATGTAGAACATCGACTGGTGCAGGCCGCCGATGAGCTGGTGGGCGACGGCCGCGAGCGGCCCCTTGTAGGCCACCTGGCCCTCGATGCCCTCCGGGACGATCATCTCGTCGCTGGCGACCTCGGCCTGGAAGTAGCGGTCCTTGGAGTAGGACTTCTTGCCCCGGCTGGACATGGCGCCGAGCGACCCCATGCCGCGGTAGGCCTTGTACTGCTTGCCGCTGACCAGCACGAGGTCGCCCGGTGACTCCTCGCAGCCGGCCAGCAGCGAGCCCACCATGACCGACTCGGCGCCGGCCACGATCGCCTTGGCGATGTCGCCGGAGTGCTGCAGGCCCCCGTCGGCGATGACCGGCACGCCGGCCGGGCGGCAAGCCCGGGCAGCCTCGTGGACGGCGGTCACCTGGGGGGCACCCACCCCGGTCACGAGCCGGGTGGTGCAGATCGACCCGGGCCCGACACCGACCTTCACGGCGTCGGCGCCTGCGTCGACGAAGGCCTGCGCGCCGGCCCGGGTGGCGACGTTGCCGCCGATGAGCTGGACGTGGCGGGTGGCCGGGTCGGACTTCAGCCGGCGCACCATGTCGAGCAGCATCCGCACGTGGCCGTGGGCGGTGTCGGCGACGAGCACGTCGACGCCGGCCTCGACCAGCGTGGTGGCCCGCTCCCAGGCGTCCCCGAAGTAGCCGATCGCGGCCCCGACCATGAGCCGGCCCTGGGCGTCCTTCGAGGCGTTCGGGAACTGCTCGGACTTCACGAAGTCCTTGACCGTGATCAGACCACTGAGCCGGCCCTCGGCGTCCACCAGCGGCAGCCGCTCGCGCTTGTGCCTGCGCAGCAGGAGGGTCGCGTCCTCGCGGGAGATGCCCACCGGCCCGGTGATCAGCGGGCTCGGCGTCATCACCTCGTCGACCTTGGTGGTGGCCCACTCGGCGACCGGGACGAAGCGCAGGTCGCGGTTGGTGATGATGCCCAGCAGGTGCCGCTCGGCGTCCACGACGGGCAGCCCGGACACCCGGTACTCCCCGCACACGCGGTCGAGGTCCTCGAGCGTCGCGTCCGGGCCGATGGTCACCGGGTTGGAGACGATCCCCGTCTGGGTCCGCTTGACGAGGTCGACCTGGTAGGCCTGGTCCTGGATCGACAGGTTGCGGTGCAGCACGCCGAGCCCGCCCTGGCGGGCCATCGCGATGGCCATCCGGGACTCGGTGACGGTGTCCATGGCCGCGGAGACCAGCGGCACCCGCAGCGAGATCTCCCGGGTCAGCCGCGACGTGGTGTCGATGTCCGACGGGGCCAGGTCGGACTCGCCCGGCAGCAGCAGGACGTCGTCGTAGGTCAGGCCGAGCGGAGCGAGGATGTCGGGTACGGCGGCGTCCATGGGACCTTCCGGGGTGCGGCGGTGCGTCTCATCGTACCGACGCCACCGGCGCCGTCCCGCACTCGGCGAACCGGGTTCAGTGGACGAGACCCCAGCGGAAGCCCAGCGCCACGGCATGCGCCCGGTCGGCCGCACCGAGCTTGCGGAACAGCCGCCGCGCGTGCGTCTTGACGGTGTCCTCGGACAGGTACAGCTCGCGGCCGATCTCGCCGTTGCTCCGACCCCGGGACATGCCGCCGAGCACCTGCAGCTCACGCTCGGACAGCGCCGGTGGCACCGCACGGTCCTCGGGCCGCCGGATGGCCGCCCCGCCGGGGCGCAGCCGGTCGTTGAGGGCCTGCACCACGGTCGCGGACAGCTCCTCGCGGGTCGCGTCCTTGCGCAGGTAGCCGCGGGCCCCGTGGGCGACGGCCCGGGCCACCCCGTCGGTGTCCTCGGCCATGGTGAGCATCAGCACGGCGGCCGCCGGGTGCAGCGACAGCAGCCGTCGGGTCGCCTCCACGCCACCGATCCCGGGCATCCGGACGTCGACGAGCACCAGGTCGGGGCGCTCGACCGAGAACCGGGCGAGCAGCTCCTCACCGCTGGCTGCGGCGCTCACCCGCTCCACGCCGGGCAGCGACGCCACCGCGCGGCGCAGCGACTCCCGGGCGAGCGGTGAGTCGTCGCACACGCACACCGTCGTCACGACGGGTACTTCGGCACGATCCGGCCCGAAGGTGAGCCCTTGATGATCTCCGGTTCGTCAGCCCTCGAGCAGCGCGCTGATGTCGGGACGGCCCAGCCAGCCCTGCCTGAGGTCCTCGGGCAGGTCCTCGGCGATCGACAAGACGGCGCTGCGCGCGCCGGACAGGGGCTTGGCGGCCTTCTCGGAGCTGTCCGCCGCGAGCATCGCGCCGAGCATCGCCCGGGACGGCCACAGCAGCGGCAGGCAGCCCAGGCTCTCCGCGAGGGTGGCCGCCCGCCGCAGCGTCCCGACCGCCTCGCCCTGCTGGTCGGCCTGCAGCTGCGAGACGCCGAGGAACAGCAGGCCCTTGGCCACGTGCCTCGGTGCGCCCGACTCCTCGGCCAGCACCACCGCCTTCTCGGCCGCGGCGATCGCCTCGTCGGCGTCCGCACCGAGCAGGGCGATCTCGGAGCGCACCCAGTTGAGCCGAACCCGCTGCCGCCACCAGTCCACCCGGCCCGCGGCCAGCGTGGCCGCGGTGGCCAGCTCGGCCCGGGCGGTGTCCACGTAGGCGAGACCCACGGCGTCCGCCGCCAGGCCGAGGCGCGCGTCGAACATCGCCTCCTCGGCCTCCCCGGCCAGCTCCAGGGCGCGCTCGTCCAGCTCCCGGGCGGCCTGGTGCCGGCCGAGCTGGCGGTGCACGCTGGCCGACGTCGACGCGGCCAGCGAGGCGAACAGCCGCCGGGTCGGGACGTCACCCGGGCCGTCGAGCAGTGGAGCCAGCGCAGCCAGCGCGCTGCCGTAGCGGCCGGACGCCCCGAGGGTCACGCCCAGCAGCCAGGTCGCTGCCGTCGCCTCGTCGTCGCGACCCTGCGCGTGCGCCATCTCCACGGCCCGGCGCAACGGGCCGACCCCGTCGCCAGGACGGCCGTGGAAGGCGGCCCGCTCCCCCTTGGCCAGCAGCCCCTCGAGCTCGTCCGTCACGCGCCCCTCCTCGTTCGTCGGCGCGAGGCTACCGGACCCCGGCTCCGCTCAGCGGACGGCGGCCCCGCTGATCAGGGTCACCGCGTCGGTCAGGTCCTCGACGTGGACGGCGGGCGGCGGCACCGACCGGCCCCAGCCGGGCCCCCCCGCAACGAACAGCGGCGCCGGGCGCTGCCTCGGCAGCTCCTCGAGCTGCCCGACGTCCCCGGTCTCGGCGAGCTGGGACCAGACGAAGACGACCGCCGGGCCGGTGCGCCGGACCGCGTCCGCGAGGGCCTCGGTGGGGACCCGTGCGCCGAGGATGCGCACCCCCACCTGACGCTCGGCCAACGCGGCGGCCAGCGCCTGCAGGGGCAGCGCGTGCTGCTCCTCGGCGGCGCTGGCCAGCAGCACCGGGCGGCGGTTCCGCGGCTCGCGCAGCCGGGCCGTCACCTCGTGGAACGCGGCCAGCACGCACTCCGAGAGCAGGTGCTCGACGTCCACCCCTCGCCCGGTGGCCTCCCACCGCCGGCCGGCCGCCACCAGGACCGGGACGACGAGGGTGTCCCAGGTGGGCACCACCCCCCGGCGCTGCACCGAGCGCCGCACCAGGTCGGTGACCGTCGCGGCGTCCAGCGCGGTGGCCGCACTGGCCAGGCTCCGGGTGGTGGGGACCCGCCCCCCGACGGTGGGCGGCGGGTCCCCGGAGCCGTCCGGTCGCGGGTCGGGGCCTGGCTCGGTCGGGGTGCCCGCAGGTGGCGGCGGGTACGGCGTCGCGAGGGCCACCCGGGCCGCCTCACCGGGAGCGACACCGTCGAAGGTGAGCCGGCGCATCACCTCGAGCCGGTTCAGGTCCTCGGGGCTGTACCGGCGGTGCGCCCCGCTCCTGCGGTCGCTCGGGCCCAGCCCGTAACGCCGGTCCCAGGTCCGCAGCGTCCCCGGCGCGACGCCCAGCCGGCGCGCGACGGCGGCGACGGTGAGGGCCGGGGCAGCTGGCATGGCCCCATTCTCGGGGCGGTCCCCGTGACCCGCCACCGGAGCGGCCCCGGAGCCCGGCCGCTCGACAACGATTCTTCTGCAGAGGTTGTTCAGTGTGAGGCTTGCATCGTATTTGAATCGGTTGTAGCGTCCTCCGCATGGCCGATATCTCCCGACTCCCCGGACCCCTCGCCGACCTGTGGGACTGGCAGCTGCGGGCCGCCTGCCGCGATGCCAGCACCGAGCAGTTCTTCCACCCCGACGGCGAGCGCGGACCGGCCCGGCAGGCCCGCATCCGGGCCGCCAAGACGATCTGTGCCCACTGCCCGGTGCAGCCGCAGTGCGCGGCGCACGCGCTGCGGGTGCGCGAGCCCTACGGCGTGTGGGGCGGCCTGTCGGAGGAGGACCGCGAACTGCACTACAGCCGTCGGCTACCCACCGCCGTCTGACCCGGCCGGGCACGCAGCGGACAGGGTCCGGCACCCCCGGGGGGGTGCCGGACCCTGTCCGCGTGGTCCGTGCTCGGCGGTCCGCTCAGTGGTGGTGGCCACCCGGGCCGTGGCTGTGCCCGTTGCCGGCGGCCGGGGCCTCCTGGGCCGGCTTGTCAGCCACCAGGACGTCGGTGGTGAGCAGCAGGGCCGCGATCGACGCCGCGTTCAGCAGCGCCGAGCGGGTCACCTTGACCGGGTCGATGATCCCGGCCGCCACCAGGTCGATGTACTCACCGGTCGCGGCGTTCAGCCCACTGCCGACCGGCATCTCCGCCACCCGGGAGACCGCCACGAAGCCCTCGGTCCCGGCGTTCTCGGCGATCCAGCGCAACGGCTGGACGACGGCCCGCCGGACCAGTGCCACGCCGGTCGCCTGGTCACCGGTGAGCCCGAGGTCGCCCGCCAGCACGGTCGCGGCGTGCACGAGGGCCGAGCCGCCGCCGGCGACGATGCCCTCCTCAATGGCCGCACGGGTCGCCGAGATCGCGTCCTCGAGCCGGTGCTTGCGCTCCTTGAGCTCGACCTCGGTGTAGGCGCCCACGCTGATCACGCAGACCCCGCCGGCCAGCTTGGCCAGCCGCTCCTGCAGCTTCTCGCGGTCCCAGTCGGAGTCGGTGCGCTCGATCTCGGCCTGGATCTGGGCCACCCGCTCGGTCACCGCGGCGTGCTCCCCGGCACCCTCAACGATCGTCGTGTCGTCCTTGGTGATGACGACCCGCCGGGCGCTGCCGAGGACCTCCAGCCCGACCTGGTCCAGCTTCAGCCCGACCTCGGGCGCGACGACCTGGGCGCCGGTCAGCACCGCGACGTCCTGCAGGATCGCCTTGCGGCGGTCCCCGAACGCGGGCGCCTTGACGGCCACGCCAGTGAACAGCCCGCGGATCTTGTTGACCACCAGGGTGGACAGCGCCTCGCCGTCGACGTCCTCGGCGATCACCAGCAGCGGACGACGCGACTCGACGACCTTCTCCAGCAGGGGCAGCAGGTCGGCGACCGAGGAGATCTTGCCCTGGCTGAGCAGGATGTACGGGTCCTCGAGGACCGCCTCCATCCGCTCGGCGTCGGTGACCATGTGCGGGGAGATGTAGCCCTTGTCGAACTGCATGCCCTCGGTGAAGGTCAGCTCGACGCCCGTGGTGTTCGACTCGTCGACGGTGATGACGCCGTCCTTGCCGACCTTGTCGAACGCCTCGGCGATCAGGGTGCCGACCTCGGAGTCCTGCGCGGACAAGGTGGCGACCGCGGCGATCTCCTCCTTGGTCTCGACCGGGCGGGCGGCCTGCGTCAGCGCCTCGGCCAGCGCCTCGACCGCGGCCTCGATGCCCTTCTTGACCTCCACGGGCGCGGCACCGGCGGTGACCACGCGCAGCCCCTCGGCAACCATGGCCTGGGCCAGCACGGTCGCCGTCGTGGTGCCGTCGCCCGCGACGTCGTTGGTCTTGGTCGCGACCTCCTTGGCCAGCTGGGCCCCCATGTTCGCGTAGGGATCCTCCAGCTCCACCTCGCGGGCGATGGTGACGCCGTCGTTGGTGATCGTGGGCGGGCCGAAGCTCTTGTGCAGCACCACGTTGCGCCCCTTGGGGCCGAGCGTCACCTTGACGGCGTTCGCCAGCGCGTCGACGCCGTGCTGGAGCCGGTGCCGGGCGCTCTCGTCGAACTCGAGGATCTTGGGCATGGGGGTGGCAGTGTCCTTCCTAGAGAACCGCCCCGGGGCCCGCGGTCACGGGCCACCGGGGCGGTTCGAGTCGTTCGGGGAGCGGGAGCTACTTCTCCAGGACGGCGAGCACGTCGCGCGCGGAGAGGATGAGGTACTCCTCGCCGTTGTACTTGACCTCGGTGCCGCCGTACTTGCTGTAGATGACCTTGTCGCCGACGTTGACGTCGAGCGGGAGCCGCTGACCGTCCTCGAAGCGACCCGGGCCGACGGCGAGGACCTCGCCCTCCTGGGGCTTCTCCTTGGCAGTGTCCGGGATGACCAGACCGGATGCCGTGGTCTGCTCGGCGTCGAGCGGCTTGACGAGGATTCGGTCCTCGAGCGGCTTGATGGAGACCGACACGGTGAAATGACCTCCGACGAGAGTGGCTTGCGATGGGACGGACCTCGGGCCTGGCGTCGCGGTGCCAGAACCGGTGTCACGTTGGCAGACTCACGGGGAGAGTGCCAGCCGTCAGCCTAGGCAGGGGTTAGCACTCCGTCAACCTGAGTGCCAGCCGACCGGTGGCCCGCGTCGGGCAGGATGCTGCGGTGAACCTCGACGACGTCGCCGCCCTGACGTCGTCCGAGGGTCGGGCGCTGCTCGCGGCCCTCCCGGCTACGACGACCGCACGGCGCTGGCCCTGGCCGAGCGGCTGCGCGCCGAGGGGCACCCGCCCGGGCTGGTCGCGGCCGCGCTGACCCAGCAGCGGCTGCGGGCCAAGGCGCGCAGCCGGCTCGGCCCCGGGGTCGACCGGCTGCTGCTCACCCAGGACGGCGCCGAGCAGACCACCCGCCCCGCGGTGGCCGCGCACCGCGCCGCCCGCTACCAGCGAGCGGGGCTGACCCGGGTGGCCGACCTGGGCGCCGGGATCGGCGGGGACGCCCTCGCCCTGGCCGCGGCCGGTCTGCGGGTCCGGGCGGTCGAGCAGGACCCGGTCACCGCCGCCGTCCTCGCGGCCAACGCCGCGGCGCTCGGCCACCCGGTCGAGGTCGTCGTGGCGGCCATGGCCGCGGAGCACCTGGCCGGCTGCGACGCGGCCTTCGCCGACCCGGCCCGGCGGGTCGGCGGCCGCCGGGTGCTCGACCCGCTGCGCTGGCAGCCGCCGCTGCCGTGGGTGCTCGACCTGCCGGTGGACGCCCTCGGGGTCAAGGTGGCACCCGGCATCGACCACGCCTGGGCGACGGCCGGCGTCGAGCTGGACTGGGTGTCGATGGACGGCGACCTGGTCGAGGCGGCCCTGTACCGCGGGCCGCTGGCCACCCCGGGGGTGTCCCGGCGAGCGACCCTGCTCCCCTCCGGAGCGACCCTCACGGACACCGACCTGCCGGCCGGCCCGCCCCCGGTCGGCCCGGTGGGCTCGGTGCTGTACGAGCCGGCCGACGCCGTGCTGCGGGCCGGTCTGGTGGGCGCCGCGGCGGTGCGGGTGGGCGGCCGGCTGGTCGACCCGTCCATCGCCTACGTGACGACCGACGAGGCACCGGCCGGCCCGGACCCGTTCCTCACCGGCTACGCGGTCGAGGCGGTGCTGCCGTTCCAGCTCAAGCGGCTGCGGGCCGCGCTGCGCGAGCGCAGGGTGGGCCGGGTCGTCGTGAAGAAGCGCGGCTCGGCGGTCGACCCGGACGAGCTGCGCCGCCGGCTGCGGCTGGACGGCGACGCCGAGATGACCGTGCTGCTCACCCGCGTGGCCGGTGCGCCCACCGCGATCTTGGCCCACCCGCTCAGCCGCTGACCACCAGCACGTCGGTGACCGGCAGCGCCGAGTCGGCCCGGTGGTCCAGCGCCGACGGCTCCCGGCCGCGGGCCACCAGCTCGGCGCCCAGCGCGGCGACCATGGCGCCGTTGTCGGTGCACAGGCCCGGCCGGGGCACCCGCAGCCGGATCCCGGCCGCCTCGCAGCGCTCCTGCGCCACCCAGCGCAGCCGCGAGTTCGCGGCTACGCCGCCACCGATGAGCAGGTGGTCGACGCCGGTCTGCCGGCAGGCGTCGACGGCCTTCGCCGTGAGGACGTCGACCACGGCCTCCTGGAACGCCGCGGCGACGTCGGCCAGCGGCACCGGCTCGCCGGCCTGCTCCCGCTTCTCCACCCAGCGGGCCACCGCGGTCTTCAGCCCGCTGAAGGAGAAGTCGAACCGGTGGCGCTCCCGGTCCCGGGGCCCGGTGAGCCCGCGCGGGAAGGTGATGGACGCGGGGTCGCCGTCGCGGGCCGCCCGGTCGATGTAGGGACCCCCCGGGAACGGCAGGCCGAGCACCCGGGCCACCTTGTCGAACGCCTCCCCCGCGGCGTCGTCGATGGTCTGCCCGAGCGGCTCGATGTCGGCCGTGACGTCGCCGACCCGCAGCAGCGAGGAGTGGCCCCCGCTCACCAGCAGCGCCAGGCACGGCTCGGGCAGCGGCCCGTGCTCGAGCTGGTCCACCGCGACGTGCGCGGCCAGGTGGTTGACGCCGTACAGCGGGCGGTCCAGGGCGAGGGCCAGCGCCTTGGCCGCGGCGTCCCCCACCAGCAGCGCGCCGGCCAGCCCCGGGCCGGCGGTCACCGCGACGGCGTCGACGTCGGCAAGCCGCACGCCGGCCTGGGCGCAGGCCCGCTCGAGCATCGGGACCATGGCCTCCAGGTGGGCCCGGCTGGCCACCTCGGGGACCACCCCGCCGAACCGCTCGTGCTCGGCCACGCTGGAGGCCACCGCATCGGCGAGCAACGTGGTGCCGCGGACCAGACCCACCCCGGTCTCGTCGCAGGAGGTCTCGATGCCGAGGACCAGCGGCTGGTCGCTCACGGCAGCCTCCGTCGCATGACCACGGCGTCCCGGCCCGGCCCGTAGTAGCCCCGCCGGCGGGCGATCGGCTCGAACCCGAACCGCTCGTACAGCCGGCGGGCCGGGTCGTTGCCCTCGGCGACCTCGAGCAGCACCTGCGAGCAGCCCCGCGCGCCGGCGTCGTCGAGCAGCGCCCCGAGCAGCAGCGCCCCCACCCCGGCGCCCTGCCGCTGCGGGCGCACGGCCACGGTCTGCACGTCGGCCTCCGGCGCAACCGCGGCCAGCCCGGCGTAGCCGACCAGACCGTCCTCGTCGTCCTCGTCGTCCTCGGCCACCAGGTAGGTCCGCGTCTGCGGGACACCGGCCAGCTCCGACCAGAACCCGCGCTCGCTCCACGGCTCGTCCGGGAACAGCTCGGTCTCCAGCCGCGCCACCGGCTCGACGTCCCACCAGCGCATCGGGCGCAGCCTCACGCCAGCACCCGCTTGCGGCCGGTGGGCTCCACGGCGTCCGGGCGCCGCAGGTACAGCGGCACCGCGGGCAGCAGGTCGGCCCCCGACGCGAGGGCCGTCACCGCCACCTCGGCCAGCGCGGCCGCGGACACCAGGTGCGGCTCCACCCCGCGCGGGAACGCCTCCGGGTACAGGTGCGGCCCCTGCCCGGCCACGTGCAGCCCCTCCAGCGACCGGGCCAGGTCGACCGGTCGAGCCACCCCAGGCTCCCCCACCCGGGAGCCGTCGGCCGCGTACAGGGCCCAGTACACCTCGCGCCGGCGGGCGTCGGTGGCGACCGCGAACGGCGACCCGGCGGTGGCGGCCACCACGTGCGCGATCGCGTCCAGCGAGCACACGCCGTGCACCGGGAGGCCGAGTGCGGCGCCCATGGTCAGCGCGGTGACGATCCCGACGCGCAGGCCGGTGAACGGGCCGGGGCCGACCCCGACTGCGATGGTGGTCAGGTCGCGGGTTCGGACGCCGGCCGCGCCGAGGGCGGCCGCGATCTGCGGGGCGAGCAGCTCACCGTGCCGACGCGCGTCCACCGCGGTCGCCTCGGCCAGCACCCGGTCGCCGTCGTGCAGCGCCGCGGTGACCGCGGGCGTCGCGGTGTCGATGGCGAGCAGCAGCACGCCAGCAGGCTAGCCCGAGCCGGTCAGGCCAGGTCCACCCGGACGCCGTCCCAGCGGGCGCCGACGCCGGTGACGGTCACGGTGCGGGTGTCGTCGGCGTCCGACCCTCGGTCGATCCGCAGCTCGAGCCGGTCCTCGGTGAGGCCCTCGACCTTGCCCTCACCCCACTCCACGACGGTCACCGAGTCGGCCAGCGTGGCGTCCAGGTCCAAGTCGTCGACCTCGGCGAGGTCGCCGATCCGGTAGGCGTCGACGTGCACGAGCGGCGGACCGCCGCGCAGCGGGGGGTGCACCCGGGCGATGACGAACGTCGGCGAGGTGACCGGCCCACGGATGTCGAGCCCGACCCCGAGGCCCTGGACCAGGGTGGTCTTGCCGGCGCCGAGGCCGCCGGAGAGCACGACCAGGTCCCCGGCCCGCAGCAGCGGGGCCAGCCGACGGCCGAGGTCGCGCATCGCCTCGGCGTCCGGGACGGTGATCACGACGCTCCGCCCAGCGTCTCGGCGGCCAGCACCAGGTCCGCGGCCAGCGCCGACCGTGGCTCCCCCCTCGGCCCGAACCGCAGGGCCGCCGACGGGTGGTAGGTGGCGACCAGCTGGTGATCGCCCCGGTCGTGCACCCGGCCGCGCACGTCGGCGATCCGCACCCCGGGGGCGAACGCCCACCCGGCGGCCGTGCCCCCGAGCGTGACGACCACCCGGGGCGCGGCGAGCGCGAGCTGCCGGTCCAGCCATGGTCGGCACCGGCCCACCTCGGCCCTGGTCGGCGGGCGGTTGCCCGGCGGCCGGCACTTGAGCACGTTGGCCACCGCCACCGTCGAGCGGTCCAGCCCGGCCGCGGCCAGCAGCTCGTCGAGCAGCTGCCCGGCCCGGCCCACGAACGGCAGGCCGGCCAGGTCCTCCTGGGCGCCGGGGGCCTCGCCCACGAGCAGCAGCCCGGCACCCGGCGGCAGCACCCCTGGGACGGCGTGCGTGCGCGCAGCGGCCAGCTCGGGGCACGCGGTGCACCGCCGCACCTGCGCGGCCAGCTGGTCGAGGTCCGCCGTCATGCGTGGCTCCGGGTGACCCGGTGCAGCAGCCCGGTCAGCTCGGCGTCCACCCGGTCCGGGTACTCCAGCTGGATCAGGTGTCCGCACTCGGGCAGCACCACGAGCTCCGCCCCAGGAACCAGCCGGGAGATCTCCCGGCTGTGGTCGGCCGGGGTCAGCAGATCGTCCGCACCGACCATGACCAGGGTCTCGACGCCGTTGAGCACCCCCAGCGCGGCGAACTTGTCGTGCGCGTTGAGCACCGGGAACAGCTCGGCCAGCGTGTCCACCGGCGTCGCGGCGATCATCTGCCGCACGAAGTCCACCTTCGCCGCGGACACCGGAGACGCGAAGGACAGCCGACGGGTCAGCAGGAACTCCAGGTCGCTGCCGGTCCGCCGGCCGAACTCGACCAGGTCGGGACGCCGGCCGAGCTGACCGAGCACGCCGGGCGCCACCCGGGAGAGCCCCCGCGCAGCGGCTGCGGGGATCCCGAAGGTCACGTCGACCAGCCGGCCCGCCGACGTGGACAGCAAGCCGACCCCGACCACGCGCTCCCCGAACAGCTCCTGGTACCGGTCGGCCAGCGCCATGATGGTCATGCCGCCCATCGAGTGCCCCACGAGAACCAGCCGCCCGGTCGGGGCCGTGGCCTCGATGACCGCCCGCAGGTCCGCCCCGAGCTGGTCGATGGTGTTCGCCTCGGGGGTGCCCCGGCCGGACCGGCCGTGCCCGCGCTGGTCCCAGTAGACCGAGCGGACCAGGCCCTGCATGGACAGCCGCTGGTAGTGCCAGCTGTCCAGGTTGAGCGAGAAGCCGTGGCTGTAGACGACGGTGACGTCGTGCTGCGGGGCCAGCGGCGACGGCTCGTCGACCTCGACGTACAGCTCGACGCCGTCGTCGGCCCGGACCACGCGGGCCGGACCACGCACGCCACCGAACGGGGGCCCCGGCTCGTCCGCCCGCGAACCCCGCAGCCGGGGCCGGACGACGCCCCGTTCGAGCGCCGCGCCCACGGCGGCTCCGGCGGCGGCCAGCCCGAGGCCCAGGCCGAGCAGTCCGGGACGCTCCATCGTCAGCCAGCGATCCCGTCGGCGCCGACGACCACCCGGGGCAGCCGCGGGCCGAGCCGGGTCACGATCTCGTAGGAGATGGTGCCGGTGGCCCGGGCCCAGTCCTCGGCGGTCGGCTCGCCGTCGTCGCCGGGTCCGAACAGCACGACCTCGTCGCCGGCCCGGGCCGGGTCGTCGCCCAGGTCCAGCATGAACTGGTCCATGCACACGGTGCCCGCGATGGTCCGGCGGGCGCCCGCGGCCAGCACCGGGCCGACGTTGGTCGCGTTGCGCGGGACGCCGTCGGCGTACCCCAGCGGCACCAGGCCGAGGGTGGTGGGGCGCTTGGTGGTGTAGCGGTGCAGGTAGGAGACCCCCTGGCCGGCCGGCACCCGCTTGACCAGGGCGAGGCGAGCCGTGACGGTCATGGCCGGTCGGAGCCCGAGCGTGGCCGGGTCGGCCTGGTCGGGGATCGGCGACAGTCCGTAGACCGCCAGCCCCGGTCGGACCAGGTCGAAGTGGGCGTCCGGGCGGGTCAGCGTGGCCGCCGAGTTGGCCAGGTGCCGGACCTCGGGCCGGGCCCCGGCCCGCTCGGCCGTGTCCACGGCGGCCCGGAACGCCTCGATCTGATGGTCGGTGGTCGGGTGGTGCGGGGCGTCCGCGTACGCCAGGTGCGACCACAGGCCGACCACCTCGAGTACGCCCTCGGCCTGGGCCCGCAGGGCCGCGTCGACCAGGTCGCCCCAGCGGTCGGCCGGGCTGCCGGCCCGGCCCAGCCCGGTGTCGATCTTCAGGTGCAGCCGGGCCGGTCGGCCGGTCCGCGCGGCCGCACCCGCGACCGCCGCCACGGTCGCCGGGTCGTTGGCGGACAGGTCGATGTCGGCGCGCAGCGCGGCGTCCCAGTCGTCGTCGGGGTCGAGCAGCCAGGCAACCACCCGCGGCTGGGTGAGCCCGGCCGCCCGCAGCTCCAGGGCCTCCTGCAGCAGCGCCGTTCCCAGCCACTGCGCCCCGCCGGCCACCGCAGCCGTGGCAGCCGTCAGCAGACCGTGCCCGTAGCCGTCCGCCTTGACCACCGCGAGCAGCTGCCCGGAGGTCACCCGGCTGCGCAGCTCGGCCACGTTGTGCCGGATCGCCGCGGCGTCGACCCGTGCGGTCGCCCGGGGGGTGCTCACCGTCCGATCCTGTCACGGCCCGGCCCGGCGGCCGCGGCGACAGCGTCCGGCAGCCGGGCCAGGACGTCCACGGCGGACACCGGGTGCCCGGCCTCGGCCGCGAGCCGACCGGCCAGGCCGTGCACGAAGGCCGCCAGCACCGGGGCGAGGGCGCCCAGCCCGCCCGCGAGCAGCCGGCCGATGACCCCGGCGAGCACGTCGCCGGTGCCGCCGGTGGCCAGCGCCCCGGTGCCGGTCGGGTTGACGTGGACGACGCCGTCCGGCCGGGCCACCAGCGTGGTCGAGCCCTTGAGCAGGACGACGGCGCCGAGCCCGGCCGCGAGCGCCCGCGCGGCGCCGGCCCGGTCGTCACCCACCGGGGTGCCGAACCGCTCGAACTCGCGGTCGTGCGGGGTGAGCACGGTCAGCGCCGGCCGGTCGCGCACCCAGTCCTGGTGCTCCGCGAGCAGGGTGAGCGCGTCGGCGTCGACCACGACCGGGACGTCGGAGGCCAGCACGGCGCGCAGCCGCTCCGCCGCCGCGGCGTCGGTGCCCATCCCCGGCCCGACCACCCAGGCCTGGACCCGGCCCTCGTTGACGACCACCTCGGGCCAGTGCGCCCGGACCTGGTCGGCCGCGCCACCGGTGTAGCGCACCAGCCCGGCTCCCGAGCGCACCGCGCCGCCCACCGAGAGCACTGCCGCACCGGTGTACTGCGGCGAGCCGGCCGCCACCCCGACGACGCCCTGCGTGTACTTGTCGTCGTCCGCCCCGGGCACCGGCCAGCCGGCGGCGACGTCCTCGGCGTCGGGCACCAGCAGCGCGGCCACCGCGGGCAGCCACGGGCCCAGGCCGATGTCCACCAGCTCGACGATCCCGGCGTGCCCCGACCCCGGCTGAACGAGCAGGCCCGGCTTGAGGGTCCCGAAGGTCACCGTGACGTCGGCCGCGAAGGCCGCCCCGGCCACGCGCCCCGTGTCGGCGTCCACCCCGCTGGGCAGGTCGACGGCCACCCGCCAGCCCCCCGCAGCAGCAGCGGCCAGGGCCGCCGCCGCCGGCCGCAGGGCTCCGGACCCGCCGATGCCGACGATGCCGTCGACGACCAGGTCGGCCCGCGCCACCAGGCCCAGCGCCGTCGCCTCGTCCCCGGCCGGGACCGCCCGCCCGCCGGCCCGAAGCAGCGCGCCGAGCCCGCCCTGGTGCACCCGCTCGCCGAGCAGGACGGCGTCCACCCGGGCCCCTCGCCCGGCCAGCCGGGCCCCGGCGTACAGGGCGTCCCCCCCGTTGTCCCCGCTGCCCACGAGCAGCAGCACCCGGGAGCCGTACGCCGACCCGAGCAGCTGCGCGCAGGTGCGGGCCAGACCAGTCGCCGCGCGCTGCATGAGCGTCCCCGGCGGCACGGTCGTCATCAACGCGCCCTCCGCCTGCCGAACCACCGCGACGGCGTGCGCCGCCCTCACGGCTGCGCTCCACGGTCCGGCCCGGCGTCCGGCCCGGTCTCGGCGACCACCATGGCCGACGCGATCCCCGCGTCGTGCGACAGCGACAGGTGCCAGCGGTCGATGCCCTGCTCGCGGGCCGCGGCGGCCACCGTGCCGCGCAGCAGCAGCGAGGGCCGGCCGGTCCCGTCGCGCAGCACCTCGCAGTCGTGCCAGGCCAGCCCGTGGGGCGCGCCCAGCGCCTTGGCCACCGCCTCCTTCGCCGCGAAGCGGGCCGCGAGCGACGCCACCGGCAGGTCCCGCTCGTCGGTGGTGAACAGCCGCTCGACCAGCCCGGGACGCCGGTCCAGGATCCGCCCGAACCGAGCGACGTCGACGACGTCGATGCCGACCGACACGATCACCGGCTCAACCGCGGGCTCACTCGACGGTGACCGACTTGGCCAGGTTGCGGGGCTGGTCCACGTCGTAGCCCTTGGCGGTCGCCAGCTCGCAGGCGAACACCTGCAGCGGCACCGTGGCCACGATCGGCTGCAGCAGTGTGGGCACCGCCGGGATCGGGATCAGCGCGTCGGCGTACGGCTCGACCGCGGTGTCGCCCTCCTCGGCGATCACGATGGTGAACGCGCCGCGGGCCCGGACCTCCTGGATGTTGCTGACGACCTTGTCGTGCAGCACGCTGCGTCCGCGCGGCGACGGGACCACCACGACGACCGGCAGCCCCTCCTCGATCAGCGCGATCGGGCCGTGCTTGAGCTCGCCCGCGGGAAAGCCCTCCGCGTGCATGTAGGCGAGCTCCTTGAGCTTGAGCGCGCCCTCGAGAGCCACCGGGTAGCCCACGTGCCGGCCGAGGAACAGCACGGCCTTGGCGTCGACGAACCGGCGGGCCAGCTCCCGCACCGGCTCGACGGTGTCCAGCACCCGGTCCACGTGCTCGGGCATCCGGGCCAGCTGGGCGATGTGGTCGGCCACCTCGTCGCCCCACTTGGTGCCGCGCACCTGGGCCAGGTAGAGCGCGACCAGCTGGACGGCGGCCAGCTGGGTGAGGAACGCCTTGGTCGAGGCCACCGCCACCTCGGGGCCGGCGTGGGTGTAGAGCACGGCGTCCGACTCGCGGGGGATCGTCGAGCCGTTGACGTTGCAGATGGCCAGCACCCTGGCCCGCTGGTCGCGGGCGTGCCGCACAGCCATGAGGGTGTCCATGGTCTCGCCGGACTGCGAGATGGCGACCACCAGCGTGGAACGACCGACGATCGGGTCGCGGTAGCGGAACTCGCTGGCCACCTCGACCTCGCAGGGGATGCGGGTCCAGTGCTCGATGGCGTACTTCGCGATCAGCCCCGCGTGGAAGGCGGTGCCGCAGGCGATGATGATGATCTTGTCGACCTCGCGGAGCTCCTCGTCGGGCAGCCGCATCTCGTCCAGGTGCAGCCGCCCGTCGGTGCCGATCCGGCCCATCAAGGTGTCGGCGACGGCCCGGGGCTGCTCGGCGATCTCCTTGAGCATGAAGTGCTCGTAGCCGCCCTTCTCGGCGGCCGCGGCGTCCCAGTCGACGTGGTACGGCCGCACCGTCGCCGGCTCGCCGTCGAAGGTCGTGACGATGACGCCACCGCGGCGCAGCTCGACGACCTGGTCCTGTCCCAGCTCGACGGCGTCCCTGGTGTGGGCGATGAACGCGGCCACGTCGCTGCCCAGGAAGTTCTCCCCGTCGCCGAGCCCCACCACGAGCGGCGAGGTGCGCCGCGCGCCCACGACCACGTCCGGCTGGTCGGCGTGGACGGCGACCAGGGTGAACGCGCCCTCGAGCCGGCGGCACACACGGCGCATCGCCTCGGCCAGGTCGCCGCAGCGGGGGAACTCGTCGGCGAGCAGGTGGGCGACCACCTCGGTGTCGGTGTCGGAGCCGAACTCGACACCGGCGCCCTCGAGCTCGCCCCGCAGCGTCGCGAAGTTCTCGATGATCCCGTTGTGGATCACGGCGACCCTGCCGAGGGCGTCCAGGTGCGGGTGGGCGTTGCGGTCGGTCGGCGCCCCGTGGGTCGCCCACCGGGTGTGGCCCATGCCCACGGTGGACGCCGCGAGCGGCCGCTCGGACAGCTCCTTCTCCAGGTTGGCCAGCTTGCCGGCCCGGCGCCGGGTCTCCAGCTCGCCGTCGGCGAGCACGGCGACGCCGGCGGAGTCATAGCCGCGGTACTCCAGCCGCCGCAGCCCCTCCATCACGACGTCCAGCGCCTGCTTGTCACCGACGTAGCCCACGATGCCACACATGGCGTTCAGGGTAGCCGGGGTGGGGCGCAGGTCAGGCGAGCGCCAGGCGGACGTCGCCGGCCAGCCGGTCGGCGACCGCCTGCGCCTGCTCGGCGGTGACCGCCTCGACCATCACCCGCACCAGCGGCTCGGTGCCGCTCGGGCGCAGCAGCACCCGGCCGGTGCTGCCCAGCTCCGCCTGTGCCCCGGCGACCGCGTGGGCCAGCGCCGCCGAGCCGTCGAACCGCGAGCGGTCCACCCCGCGGACGTTCACCAGGACCTGCGGCAGCCGGTCCATCACCGCGGCGAGGGCGCGCAGCGACCGGCCGGTGGCCGCGACCCGGGCCAGCAGCTGCAGCGCGGTGAGGACGCCGTCGCCGGTGGTGGCGTGGTCGAGCAGGACGACGTGGCCGGACTGCTCACCGCCGAGGTTGTGCCCACCCGCCCGCATGGCCTCCAGCACGTAGCGGTCACCCACTGCGGTCTCGACGAAGTCGATGCCCTCCCTGGCCATCGCCTGGCGGAAACCAAGGTTGGACATCACGGTGGCCACCACGGCGCCGTTCGCCAGGGCCCCCCGGTCCCGCATCGCCAGCGCCAGGACGGCCAGGATCTGGTCGCCGTCCACCATCTCGCCCCGGTCGTCGACCGCGAGGCACCGGTCGGCGTCGCCGTCATGGGCGATCCCGACGTCGGCACCGTGCTCGAGCACGGCGGCCGCGAGCGGGCCGAGGTGGGTGGAGCCGCAGCCCTCGTTGATGTTCAGCCCGTCCGGCTCGCAGTGGATCGCGATGACGTCGGCTCCGGCGCGACGCAGCGCCTCGGGCGCGACGAGCGAGGCCGCGCCGTTCGCGGCGTCGACGACGACGCGCAGCCCGGACAGGTCGTGCGGCACGGTGCCCAGCAGGTGGGCCAGGTAGCGCTCGGCCGCGTCACCCAGCGGGCGGACCCGGCCCACCGAGCCCGCGGTCGGCCGCTGCCAGGGCTCGCCCATCCGGGTCTCGACGGCGTCCTCGACCACGTCGTCCAGCTTGACCCCGCCGCGGGCGAAGAACTTGATCCCGTTGTCCGGCATCGGGTTGTGCGACGCCGACAGCATCACGCCGAGGTCGGCGCCGAGGGCGTCGGTGAGGTGGGCGATCGCCGGCGTCGGCAGCACGCCGGCGTCCAGCACGTCGACGCCGGCGCTGGCCAGCCCGGCGGTCACCGCCGCCGACAGGAACTCCCCGGACAGCCGGGGGTCCCGACCGACCACCGCGACCGGACGGTGCCCGGCGAACTCACCGGCGTCGCCCAGCACGTGCGCGGCGGCCACCGACAGGTCCAGCGCGAGCTCCGCCGTGAGGTCACGGTTGGCCAGCCCACGGACGCCGTCAGTGCCGAAGAGTCGGCCCATCTGGCCCCCGATCAGCGCTTGCTGTACTGCGGAGCCTTGCGAGCCTTCTTCAGGCCGTACTTCTTGCGCTCGGTGACGCGGGCGTCACGGGTGAGGAAGCCGGCCTTCTTCAGCGTCGGCCGGTTGCCCTCCACGTCGATCTCGTTCAGCGCCCGGGCCACGCCCAGCCGCAGCGCGCCCGCCTGGCCGGACGACCCACCGCCGCTGATCCGGGCGATGACGTCGAAACGTCCGTCGGCCTCGAGCACCCGGAACGGCTCGTTGACGAGCTGCTGGTGCACCTTGTTCGGGAAGTAGTTCTCCAGGGTGCGCCCGTTGACGGTCCACCGGCCGGTCCCGGGGATGACCCGGACCCGCGCGATGGCCTCCTTGCGGCGCCCGGTGGCCGAGGCCGGCGCGACAACGATCTCGCGCGGGGTGCTCGACTCCTTGGTCTCGGAGGTGAAGGACTCGCCAGCGAACGACTCAGCGTCGTCGATGTCGGGGGTCTCGGTGGTCTCGGTGGTCTCGGTGGTCTCTACAGCAGCCTCGGTCACGGCCACGGTTCCTCTCGTCGTCTGGGGGTCGCCGTGGCCTACTGCGCGACCTGGCTGATCTCGAACGGCACCGGCTGTTGCGCCTGGTGCGGGTGCTCAGGGCCGGCGTACACCTTGAGCTTGGTGATCAGCTGCCGACCCAGGCGGTTGTGCGGGAGCATCCCGCGGACGGCTTTCTCCACGGCTCGCCGCGGGTTCTCCTCGAGCAGCTGAACGTAGGACGTCGACGAGAGCCCGCCCGGGAAGCCGGAGTGGCGGTACGCCATCTTCTGCTCGCGCTTGGAGCCGGTCAGTGCCACCTTCCCGGCGTTGACGACGATGACGAAGTCACCGGTGTCGACATGCGGCGCGAAGACCGGCTTGTGCTTGCCCCGCAGCAGGGTGGCCACCTGGGTGGCCAGGCGGCCGAGGACGACGTCGGTGGCGTCGATGACGTACCACTGGCGCTCGACGTCGCCGGGCTTGGGGGAGTACGTGCGCACGGGCGTAGGCTCTTTCGATCGCTTCGGGTCTGCACGGACGCCGCGGGGGCGGCGTGCGCGAGCGGGCGCGGCTCTACGCCGGCACCCACAACAAGGGACCACGGTACCCGTGGCGTGGGCAGGGGGTCAAAGCGAGGGCTCAGCGCTGCCGCTGGACCCTCGCCTCGTCCCACACCGGGACGTCGGACTCGTAGACCCCGCCGTCCGCGCCGAACACCAGGAACCGGTCGAAGCCTCGGGCGAACCACCGGTCGTGGGTCACCGCGAGCACGGTGCCCTCGAACCGCTCCAGGCCCTCCTCCAGCGCCTCGGCGCTGGCCAGGTCCAGGTTGTCCGTGGGTTCGTCCAGCAGCAGCAGGGTGGCCCCGCCGAGCTCGAGCAGCAGGATCTGGAAGCGGGCCTGCTGACCGCCGGAGAGCTGGTCGAAGGGCTGCTCGGAGGCGTGCGCGAGCTCGTAGCGGTCGAGCGCCCTGGCGGCCCCCTCCCTGGGCATCCCGGTCCGGTGCGCGTCACCGCGGTGCAGCACCTCGAGCAGGGTCCGGCCGCCCAGCTCCGGGTGTTGATGGGTCTGGGCGAACCAGCCGGGCCGCACCCGGGCCCCGAGCCGGGCCTGCCCGGTGTGTCGGACCGGCTCCAGCACGGTCTCGCCCACCGGCCGGTGCTCGACGTCCGGGTCGCTCCCCCCGGCCGCGAGCAGCCGCAGGAAGTGCGACTTGCCGGACCCGTTCGAGCCGAGGACGGCGACCCGCTCGCCGAACCACACCTCGAGGTCGAACGGACGCATCAGCCCGGTGAGCTCGAGGTCGGCGCAGACGACGGCCCGCTTTCCGGTCCGGCCGCCGCGCAGCCGCATCTGCACGCCCTGCTCCCGGGGCTGCGCCTCCGGTGGGCCGGCCTCCTCGAACTTGGCCAGCCGGGTCTGCGCGGCCTGGTAGCGCGAGGCCAGGCCGTCGTTGTAGGCGGCCTTCTGCTTGTACATGAGGACCAGCGCCTTGATCTTGGCGTGCTCCTCGTCCCAGCGGCGGCGCAGCTCGTCCAGCCGGGAGAACCGCTCGGTCCGGGCCTCGTGGTAGGTCGTGAAGCCGCCACCGTGCACCCACACCGTGTTGCCGGCGGCGCCGAGCTCCACGGTCACCACCCGGTCGGCGACCTGGGCCAGCAGCTCCCGGTCGTGGCTGACGAACAGCACGGTCTTGGCCGAGTCCCGCAGCGCCTGCTCCAGCCAGCGCTTGGCCGAGACGTCGAGGTAGTTGTCCGGCTCGTCCAGCAGGAGCACCTCGTCCGGGCCACGCAGCAGCGCCTCGAGGACCAGCCGTTTCTGCTCGCCACCCGAGAGGGTGCGCACCTCCCGGTACTGGGCCCGCGCCCAGGGCAGGCCGAGCGCCTCGGTGCAGCAGACGTCCCAGGCCACCTCGGCCTCGTAGCCGCCGGCGTCGGCCCAGTCCGCCAGCGCCTGCGCGTAGCGCAGCTGGGTGGGCTCGTCGTCGCGCTCCATGATGGCCAGCTCGGCGGCCTCCAGCTCGTACGCCGCGGTCCGCACCCGGGGCGGGGCGACCGACACCAGCAGGTCGCGCACCGTCGACGTGTCCCGCACGCTGCCGACGAACTGGCGCATGACGCCCAGGCCGCCGGATCGCACGACGGCGCCCTCATGCGGGTCGGTGTCGCCGGCGACGATGCGCAGCAGCGTGGTCTTGCCGGCCCCGTTGGCGCCGACCAGGGCGACCTTGGCGCCGTCCCCTACCCGGAACGTCACGTCGTCGAGCAGCACCCGGCCGTCGGGCAGCACGAAACCGACCCGGCTGACGTCCACGTGGCCCACGGGGGTCGAGTCTCGCCCGGACGACGCGCCCGGCGCCAGTCGTTTCCCGGCTACCGGCTGCGGACCCCCCGGGTCTGCGCGGCGCGGGCCGCCAGCCCGGCGTCCGGCGGGTACCCGACCTCCTCCAGGGTGAGCCCCTTCGCAGCCGCCACAGCAACCGCCGGGTCCCGGCGCCCGGCCGCCAGCAGCCGCGCCGGCCAGTCCGGCGCCTGCCGGCCGTCCCCCACCGCCAGCAGGCAGCCCACGACCGCCCGGACCATGCTGTGGCAGAACGCATCGGCCACCACGGTGCCGACCACGAGGCCGTCCGCGGTCCGCTCCCAGGACAGCCGCTGCAGGTCCCGGATCGTGGTGCCGTCCGGCCGGGCCCGGCAGAACGCGGCGAAGTCGTGCAGCCCCACGAGCGCTCGGGCCGCCTCGTCCATCGCGTCGACGTCCAGCGGACGCCGGTGGTGCAGCACCTCGTGCCGCCGCAGCGGATCCACCCCGCCCGGCGCGTCGCTCACCCGGTAGGCGTACCGGCGCCACAGCCCCGAGAAGCGGGCGTCGAACCCGGCCGGTGCGGGCCGGCAGCCCAGCACCCGCACGTCGGGCGGCAGCAGGCCGCGCAGCGACCGCAGCACGTGCGCCTGGGCGTCCCGCCAGGCGCCGGCCGGGACGTCGGCATGGGCGACCTGGCCGCGCGCGTGCACCCCCGCGTCCGTCCGCCCCGCGCAGGTGATCGTCGGTGGCTGGGGCAGACGCAGCACCTGGGCCAGCGCCGCCTCGAGCACCCCCTGGACGGTCCGCTGGCCCGGCTGGCGGGCCCAGCCCGCGAAGTGGGTCCCGTCGTACCCCAGGTCGAGCCGGACGCGCACGAGCCCGCCCTCCGGGGGGAGGACGGGCTCGTGGTCAGGCTGGGTGGCTGTGCTCAGGACTCGTCCTTCTCGTCCGGCTCTGCCTCGTCCGGCTCCTCGTCCGGCTCCTCGGCCGGCTCCTCGACGGCCTCGTCAACGGGCTCGTCAACGGGCTCCTCAACCGGCTCCTCAACCGGCGCCGCCGCGGCGGGCGCCTCCTGCTTGGCCTTCGACTCCTTGACCGAGCGCTTGGTCGCGGCCTCCGCCTCGCCGACGGCGGTCTGCGCCACCGTCATCGCCTCGACCAGCTCGATGATCGCCATGGGGGCGTTGTCACCCTTGCGCGGGCCGATCTTGGTGATTCGGGTGTAGCCGCCGGGACGCCCGGCGTAGCGCGGGCCGATCTCCTCGAACAGGACGTGCACGACGCCCTTGTCCCGGATGACTCGGAGCACCTGGCGGCGGGCGTGCAGGTCACCGCGCTTGGCCTTGGTGATCAGCCGCTCGGCCAGCGGCCGCAGCCGGCGTGCCTTGGTCTCGGTCGTGGTGATCGAGCCGTGCTCGAACAGCGAGGTGGCAAGGTTCGCCAAGATCAGCCGCTCGTGCGCGGGGCCGCCGCCGAGCCGCGGGCCCTTGGGGGGCGTGGGCATGGTGTCGTTCTCCTGGTTCGCTGGGTTCCGGGGGGACCGCTGGGTCGATCAGCTGCTCAGAGCTGCTCGTCCTCAGCAAACCCCTGGTAGTCGTCGTCCTCGCCGTAGTTGTCCACCACGAGGCCGGGGTCGAACCCGGGCGGGCTGTCCTTCAGGGCCAGGCCCATCGTGACCAGCTTCGCCTTGACCTCGTCGATGGACTTGGCCCCGAAGTTGCGGATGTCGAGCAGGTCCGCCTCGCTGCGCGAGACCAGCTCGCCCACCGAGTGGATGCCCTCGCGCTTGAGGCAGTTGTACGACCGGACGGTCAGCTCGAGGTCCTCGATCGGGAGTGCGAGGTCGGCCGCGAGGGCCGCGTCGGTCGGCGACGGGCCCATGTCGATGCCCTCGGCCTCGACGTTGAGCTCGCGGAACAGCCCGAACAGCTCGACGAGGGTCTTCCCGGCGCTGGCCACGGCGTCCCGAGCCCGCATCGACGGCTTGGTCTCCACGTCGACGACCAGCCGGTCGAAGTCGGTGCGCTGCTCGACCCGGGTGGCCTCGACCTTGTAGGTCACCCGCAGCACCGGCGAGTAGATCGAGTCGACCGGGATCCGGCCGATCTCCTGGCCGAGCTGCTTGTTCTGCGCCGCGGAGACGTAGCCGCGGCCACGCTCGACGGTGAGCTCGATCTCCAGCTTGCCCTTGGCGTTGATGGTCGCCAGGTGCAGCTCGGGGTTGTGCACCTCGACACCGGCGGGCGGGGCGATGTCGGCTGCGGTGACCTCGCCGGGGCCCTGCTTGCGCAGGTACATGACGACCGGCTCGTCGTGCTCGGAGCTGACCACCAGGCCCTTGATGTTCAAGATCAGGTCGGTGACGTCCTCGGCCACCCCCGGCACGGTGGTGAACTCGTGCAGGACGCCGTCGATGCGGATCGAGGTGACGGCTGCACCGGGGATCGACGACAGCAGCGTGCGCCGGAGCGAGTTGCCGAGGGTGTAGCCGAAACCGGGTTCGAGGGGCTCGACGATGAACCGCGAACGGGTGTCGTCGACCACTTCCTCGGTCAGGGTGGGTCGCTGCGCGATGAGCAAGGGAGTTCCTCCTGGGTCGGGCGCCCGCTATATGACGCCGACGGATGCTGCCTGTTCGGTGTCCCGCCCCCGGCGACCGGCCGGGAGCGGGACGACGGGTCTACTTGGAGTAGAGCTCGACGATGAGCTGCTCCTGGACCGGCGTGTCGATGACCTGCCGGGCCGGGAGGGCGTGCACGAGAATCCGCATCCGGGTGGGGATGACCTCGAGCCAGGCCGGGACGCTCTTCTCGCCGGCCTCGGCCCGGGCGACCACGAACGGGGTCAGCTCGAGGGAGGCCGGCCGGACCTCGACGATGTCGCTCTCGGTCACCCGGTACGACGGGATGTCGACCTTGCGGCCGTTGACCGTGATGTGGCCGTGCCGCACGATCTGGCGGGCCATGTCACGGGACTTGGCGAAGCCGGCGCGGTACACGACGTTGTCCAGCCGGCTCTCCAGGATGCGCAGCAGGTTCTCGCCGGTCTTGCCGGACTGACGCTGCGCCTCCTCGTAGTAGCCGCGGAACTGCTTCTCCAGGACGCCGTAGATGCGCGCGCACTTCTGCTTCTCGCGCATCTGCAGCAGGTACTCGCTGTCCTTGGTCCGACCGCGGCCGTGCTCACCCGGGGGGTAGGGCCGGATCTCGATCGGGCACTTGGGCGACTCGCACTTGGCGCCCTTGAGGAACAGCTTGGTCTTCTCGCGGCGGCAGCGCTTGCAGTCCGCACCGGTGTAACGGGCCATGAGTGTTCGATGTCTCCTGTCCGCCGTCAGACGCGGCGACGCTTGGGCGGGCGGCAGCCGTTGTGCGGCATGGGGGTGACGTCCTGGATCGAGCCGACCTCCAGGCCGGTGGCCTGCAGCGAGCGGATCGCGGTTTCTCGGCCGGAGCCGGGACCCTTCACGAACACCTCGACCTTGCGCATGCCGTGCTCCATGGCGCGCCGGGCCGCAGCCTCAGCGGTCATCTGCGCGGCGAACGGCGTGGACTTGCGGGAGCCCTTGAAGCCGACCTGGCCGGCGGACGCCCACGCGATCACGTTCCCCATCGGGTCGGTGATGGAGACGATCGTGTTGTTGAACGTGCTCTTGATGTGCGCGTGGCCGTGGGCCACGTTCTTCTTCTCCTTGCGGCGCACCTTCTTGGCGCCTGCCGCGGTGCGGCTCTTGGGAGGCATCTTCGGTTAGCTCCTGGGAGGTCGTCGGTCCGGCATCGGTACTGGACCGTGCGGACTGCTACTTCTTGCCCGGCTTCTTCTTGCCGGCGATGGCGCGGCGCGGCCCCTTGCGGGTGCGCGCGTTCGTGTGGGTGCGCTGGCCGTGGACCGGCAGCCCCCGACGGTGCCGCAGGCCCTGGTAGCAGCCGATCTCCACCTTGCGGCGGATGTCGGCCTGCACCTCGCGGCGCAGGTCACCTTCGACCTGGTAGTTGCCCTCGATGTAGTCGCGCAGCTTGACCAGGTCGTCGTCCCCCAGGTCGCGCACACGCAGGTCCGGGCTGACGCCGGTCGCGGCAAGAGTCTGCTGCGCGCGGGTCCGGCCGATCCCGTAGATGTAGGTGAGCGCCACCTCGAGCCGCTTCTCGCGGGGGAGGTCGACGCCGACAAGTCGTGCCATGCGGGCTTCCTTCGCTTTCGTTGGAGGTCGTGCGCCGGTCCGGCCCCCTCCGCCCGTCGGAGCGGCCCCGACCTCCGTGCCGGGGGTGGCGTCCCAAGCGGGACGTGGACGACGCCTTGCTGGTGGAGCGGTGGAGCTGGTGAGCTCGGGGTCTGCTCAGCCCTGCCGCTGCTTGTGCCGCAGGTTCTCGCAGATCACCATGACCCGGCCGTGACGGCGGATCACCTTGCACTTCTCACACATCGGTTTGACGCTGGGCTTGACCTTCATGACGACTCCGGGACGTGCTGGTCGACGGACGCCGATCGACGCCCTGCTGGGGTGCGGCCGTTCACTTGTAGCGGTACACGATGCGACCGCGGTTGAGGTCGTACGGGGAGAGCTCCACCACCACGCGGTCCTGAGGCAGGATCCGGATGTAGTGCTGGCGCATCTTCCCGCTGATGTGCGCGAGAACCTTGTGCCCGTTCTCGAGCTCGACCCGGAACATGGCGTTGGGCAACGACTCGACCACTGTGCCTTCGAGCTCGATGACACCGTCCTTCTTCGCCATGTCCTCCGCTATCCGTCGCTCGTGGGATGGTTCCTGGGTTGGTCCTGCGGTGAAGCAGATCCGTCGACGTCACCACCAGGACCCTGTGCACGCGGGGACGAACCCCAGCCGCGACGTGCAGCAATCAGAATCGGCGGTGAGCCGAGTGCTTATGCTACGCCACCCACCGGGGTCCTGGGAAACCGGGCGATCATGAGGACACCGGGGTGCGCACGCCGAGCGCGGCCAGCCGGGCCGCCCCGCCGTCCACCGCGGTCAGCACCCAGGGCCCCTGCTCGGTGAGCGCCACCGTGTGCTCGAAGTGCGCGGACGGCTGGCCGTCCGCGGTGACGACCGTCCAGCCGTCCTCGAGCAGCTCGGTCTGGTGGGTGCCCAGGTTGACCATCGGCTCGATGGCCAGCACCACGCCAGCAGTCAGCCGTGGTCCGCGCCCTGGCTTGCCGAAGTTGGGGACCTGCGGATCCTGGTGCATCGCGGTGCCGATGCCGTGGCCCACGTACTCCTCGACGATCCCGTACGGGCCGGCCGTGCGCACGTGCTGCTCCACCGCGTGCCCGATGTCCGACAGCCGGCCGCCGGGGCGCATCGCAGCGATCCCCCGCCACAGCGACTCCTCGGTGACCCGCATGAGGTCGGTGAGCTCCTGCGGGACCGCGCCGACCGCGAGCGTCACGGCCGCGTCCCCGTGCCAGCCCTCGACCACCGCCCCGCAGTCCACGGAGACGATGTCGCCTTCCTCGATCACGGCGTCCCCGGGGATCCCGTGCACGATCTCGTGGTTGACCGACACGCAGATGGTCGCCGGGTACCCGTAGTACCCGAGGAAGTTCGAGGTGGCCCCGGCCGCCCGGATGTGCTCGGCGGCGACGGCGTCCAGGTCGCGGGTGGTCACGCCCGGCTGCAGGGCGTCCCGCACGGCGGCCAGCGCACCGGCGACCACCAGTCCCGCGGCCCGCATCAGCTCCAGCTGCGCCGCGGTCTTGGTCTCGATCCGACCCCGGTCCAAGAACACGCGCCGGTCAGCCCTTCCCGAGCGCGGCCAGCAGCCGTCCGGTGACCTCGGCGACCTCTCCGGTCCCGCTCACGCGGCGCAGCAGGCCCAGGTCCTCGTAGACCGCGGCCAGCGGGGCGGTCTGCTCGCGGTAGACGTCCAGGCGGTGCCGGACGACGTCCTCGCCGTCGTCCGAACGGCCCTCGATCGTGGCCCGGCCGGTGAGCCGCCGGACGACCTCCTCGGTGTCCACCGTGATCTCCAGGACGGCGTCCAACGAGTGGTGGGTCTCGTCGAGCAGCCGGGTCAACTCGACGACCTGGGCGGTGGTGCGGGGGTAGCCGTCCAGCAGGAAGCCATCCACACAGTCCGGCTGTGCCAGCCGGTCGCGCACCATCGCGTTGGTGACCTCGTCGGGCACGTACTCGCCGGCGTCCATGTACTTCTGGGCGGCGCGCCCCAGCGGTGTGCCCTGCCCGACGTTGAGCCGGAAGATGTCGCCGGTGGAGATGGCGGGGACGCCCAGCCGCGCGGACAGCGCCTTGGCCTGGGTGCCCTTGCCTGCGCCCGGGGGGCCCAGCAGCACGAGCCTCATCAGCGCAGGAACCCCTCGTAGTTGCGCTGCTGCAGCTGGCTCTCGATCTGCTTCACCGTGTCCAGGCCCACCCCGACCATGATCAGGATGCTGGTGCCACCGAACGGGAACGACTGGCTGGCGCCCACGCTGGCGAAGGCGATCAGCGGCAGCACGGCGATGAACCCGAGGTACATCGAGCCGGGCAGGGTCAGCCTGGTCAGCACGTAGTCGAGGTAGTCGGCCGTGGGCCGGCCGGCCCGGATCCCGGGGATGAAGCCGCCGTACTGCTTCATGTTGTCCGCGACCTCGGTGGGGTCGAACGTGATCGCCACGTAGAAGTACGTGAAGAAGATGATCAGCAGGAAGTACGCCAGGATGTACAAGGGGTGGTCACCCTTGACGAAGTACTTCTGGACCCACACGCTCCAGCCGGTGGTGCCGCCGAACATCTGCACCAGCAACGTCGGGATGTACAGCAGCGACGACGCGAAGATGACCGGGATGACACCGGCCATGTTGACCTTGAGCGGGATGTAGGTGGACGACCCGCCGTACATCCGGCGTCCGACCTGGCGCTTGGCGTACTGCACGGGGATCCGCCGCTGGGCCTGCTCCATGAACACCACGAGCGCCACCAGGGCCAGGCCGACCGCGATGACGACCGCGAAGATGAACGCGCCCTTGGACTTGTAGATCGCCCAGATCTGGGTCGGGAACCGCGCGATGATCGAGGTGAAGATCAGCAGCGACATGCCGTTGCCGATGCCCCGGTCGGTGATCAGCTCGCCGAGCCACATGATGACACCGGTCCCGGCGGTCATGGTGATGACCATCGTGAGCAGCACCCACAGGGACTTGTTCGGCACGATGTCGGCCGTGCAGCCCTGGAACAGCCGCCCGGGAGTCTGGGCGATCGCGATGAGCGCCGTGGACTGCAGGATGGCCAGGCCGATGGTCAGGTACCGGGTGTACTGGGTGAGCCTGGCGGTGCCGGCCTGGCCCTCCTTCTTGAGGGCCTCGAAGCGCGGGATCACCACGGTGAGCAGCTGGACGATGATGCTCGCCGTGATGTACGGCATGATCCCCAGCGCGAAGATCGACAGCTGCAGCAGCGCCCCGCCGCTGAACAGGTTGATCAGCCCGTACAACGACGAGTCGCTGACCTGGTTCAGACAGGTCTGGATGGCGACGTAGGAGACCCCGGGGGTCGGGATCACCGAGCCGAGTCGGAACAGCGCCAGGATCGCGAGCACGAACAGCAGCTTGCGCCGCAGGTCAGGCGTCCTGAACGCCTGGGCGAAAGCGGTGAGCACTCAGGCCTCCTGCACGAGGCACCCGGGGGTGCCTCGAGGGTCGAGAACGGGATCCCGCGCGGATGACCGCGCGGTTCCCTTCGGACGTCGATCCAGACGATAACAGCCGGTCAGAGCTCGGTGCTGCTGCCTCCGGCGGCTGCGATCTTGTCCTTGGCCGTCGAGGAGAAGGCATGCACCGTCACCTGGACCGCCACCTCGATGTCCCCGTTGCCGAGGATCTTGACCGGGCTGTTCTTGCGCACGGCGCCCTTGGCCACGAGGTCCTCGACGGTCACGGTGCCGCCCTCGGGGTACAGGGCGGACAGCTTGGCCAGATTGACGACCTGGAACTCGACCCGGTTCGGGTTGGTGAAGCCGCGCAGCTTGGGCAGCCTCATGTGCAGCGGCATCTGGCCGCCCTCGAACCGGTCGGGGACCTGGTAGCGCGCCTTCGTGCCCTTGGTGCCGCGCCCGGCGGTCTTACCCTTGGAGCCCTCGCCGCGGCCGACCCGCGTCTTGGCGGTCTTGGCGCCCGGGGCGGGGCGCAGGTGGTGGACCTTGAGCGTCATCGGTTACTCGACCTCCTCGACGGCGACCAGGTGCTGGACCGTCCTGACCATGCCGCGGATCTCCGGCCGGTCCTCCTTGACGACGACGTCATGGAGGCGCTTGAGGCCGAGCGAGCGCAGCGTCTCACGTTGGCTGTGGGTCCCGCCGATCGGCGAGCCCGTCTGGGTGACCTTGAGGCGGCCCATCAGGACTCCCCTGCGGCCCGGGCCCGCAGCAGCGCCGCCGGCGCGACATCCTCGATCGGCAGGCCGCGGCGAGCGGCCACCGCCTCGGGACGCTCCAGGCGACGCAGCGCGTCAACAGTCGCGTGCACCACGTTGATCGCGTTGTCCGACCCGAGCGACTTGGACAGCACGTCGTGGATGCCGGCGCACTCGAGCACGGCGCGCACCGGACCACCGGCGATGACACCGGTACCGGGAGCGGCCGGGCGGAGCATGACGACGCCGGCCGCCTTCTCCCCCTGGACGGGGTGCGGGATGGTGCCCTGGATCCGGGGCACCTTGAAGAAGGCCTTCTTGGCCTCCTCGACGCCCTTGGCGATGGCGGCCGGGACCTCCTTGGCCTTGCCGTAGCCGACACCGACGGTTCCGTCGCCGTCCCCGACGACCACCAGCGCGGTGAAGCTGAAGCGCCGGCCGCCCTTGACGACCTTGGCGACCCGGTTGATCGCAACGACACGCTCGATGAAGGCGGTCTTCTCGACGCCTCCGCGGCCACCGTCACGACGGTCTCGTCGCTCGTTGCCACCGGCTCCGCCACCACGGCGGGGTGCAGCCATTACAGGTCCTTCCCGTTCGTCCTCGGCGTCACGACTGTCAAAACGGCGTCCATCAGAACTCCAACCCGCCCTCGCGGGCACCCTCGGCGAGCGCGGCCACCCGGCCGTGGTAACGGTTGCCGCCCCGGTCGAAGACGACCGACTCGATCCCCGCGGCCTTGGCCCGCTCGGCCACCAGCTCCCCGACCTTGCGGGACTTGGCGGTCTTGTCGCCCACGAACCCGCGCAGGTCGGCCTCCATGGTGGACGCCGAGACCAGCGTGCGGCCCTCGAGGTCGTCGATCACCTGCACGAACACGTGCCGGGTGGACCGGGTGACCAGCAGGCGGGGCCGCGCGGCGGTGCCGGCGACCTTCTTGCGCACCCGGATGTGGCGGCGCTTGCGACCGATGGTCTTGGCGCTGGTCTTGGTGCCACTGAGCTTCACACCGACAGCCATGGCTACTTACCAGCCTTTCCGACCTTGCGGCGAACAGCCTCGCCGGCGTAACGGATGCCCTTGCCCTTGTACGGCTCGGGCTTGCGCAGCTTGCGGATGTTGGCCGCGACCTCGCCGACCTGCTGCTTGTCGATGCCGCTCACCGAGAACTTGGTGGGCGCCTCGACCGAGAAGCTGATCCCCTGCGGGGGCTCGATCAGCACCGAGTGGCTGAACCCCAGCGCGAACTCCAGCGCGTCACCCTTCGCGGTGACGCGGTAGCCGACGCCGACGATCTCCAGTGACTTGCTGTAGCCCTGGGTGACCCCGGTGACCATGTTGGCCACCAGTGTGCGGCTGAGCCCGTGCAGAGACCGGCTCACACGGTTGTCGTCCGGGCGGGTCACCGCGAGCGTGCCGTCCTCGGCCCGCTCGATGCGGATCGGGTCGGCGACGGTGTGCGACAGGGTGCCCTTGGGGCCTTTCACTGTGACGTCCTGGCCCGCGATGCTGACCTCGACATCCGCCGGGACCGGGATGGGCAGTCGTCCAATGCGTGACATTGCTTCGTCTCCCTTCCCGCTACCAGACGTAGGCGAGGACTTCCCCACCCACGCCCTTCTTGGATGCCTGCCGGTCGGTCAGCAGACCGGTCGAGGTCGAGATGATCGCGACCCCGAGCCCACCGAGCACCCGAGGGAGCGAGGTGGACTTGGCGTACACGCGCAGGCCGGGCTTGGACACCCGGCGGACGCCAGCGATCGAGCGCTCGCGGTTCGGCCCATACTTCAGGTCGACGGTGAGCGTCTTGCCGACGGCGTCCTCGTTCTCGAGGACGCGCCAGCCGGCGATGTAGCCCTCCTGCTGCAGGATCTCAGCGATCCGCGTCTTGAGGGTGCTCGAGGGCATGCTCACCGCGTCGTGGTACGCCTGGTTGGCGTTGCGGATGCGGGTGAGCATGTCCGCGATCGGGTCGGTCATGGTCATGGTCGGCCTACGGCCTCTCTCGTCGTGGTTTCCCTCGGCCTAGCCGCCGGGGACCTTCGTCGTAGTCGGATTACCAGCTGCTCTTGGTGATGCCCGGGAGCTCCCCGGCGTGCGCCATCTCGCGCAGGCACACGCGGCACAGCCCGAACTTGCGGTACACCGAGTGCGGTCGCCCGCACCGGTTGCACCGGGTGTAGCCGCGAACGGCGAACTTCGGCTTCGCAGCCGCCTTGTTGACAAGCGCCTTCTTGGCCACGGTCAGGACTCCTTGAACGGGAAGCCGAGGAGGCGCAGGAAAGCGCGTCCCTCGTCGTCGGTCTGGGCGGTGGTGACGATGGTGATGTCCATGCCGCGGACCCGGTCGATCTTGTCCTGGTCGATCTCATGGAACATCGACTGCTCGGTCAGGCCGAACGTGTAGTTGCCGCCACCGTCGAACTGGCCCGGGTTCAGGCCGCGGAAGTCGCGGATACGGGGCAGCGCCACGCTCAGCAGCCGGTCCAGGAACTCCCACATCCGGTCGCCTCGCAGCGTGACGTGGGCGCCGATCGGCATGCCCTCGCGCAGCTTGAACTGGGCGATCGACTTGCGCGCCTTGGTGACCGTCGGCTTCTGTCCGGTGATCGCCGCGAGGTCCTTGACCGCGCCGTCGATCAGCTTGGAGTCACGGGCCGCCTCACCGACGCCCATGTTGACCACGATCTTGGTCAGCCGCGGCACCTGCATCACGTTCGCGTAGCCGAACTGCTCACGCAGCCCCGGCACGATCTCCTCGCGGTACCGCTGCTTCAGCCGCGGGAGGGACCGGGCCTCGGCCGCCTCGGTGGTGCTCGTGCTCATCAGATGTCCTCACCGGTGCGACGCGCGACCCGCGACTTCGCACCGCTCTCGTCGACGCGGTAGCCCACCCGGGTCCCGACCTTCTTGCCGTCCACCTCGACGACCGGCATCACGTTGGAGACGTGGATGGGCGCCTCCTGGGTGACGATGCCGCCGGCCCGGGCGCCGCGAGTGGTCGTGGTCACCTTGGTGTGCTTCTTGATCCGGTTGACGCCCTCCACGAGCACCCGCTGCTCGCGCGGGTAGGCCGCGATGACCTTCCCGGTGACGCCCTTGTCCTTGCCGCTGATGACGACCACCAGGTCGCCCTTCTTGACCCGCATGTTGTTGGCCATGGTGCTACAGCACCTCCGGGGCGAGCGAGATGATCTTCATGTACTTCTTCTCCCGGAGCTCACGGCCGACTGGGCCGAAGATGCGTGTCCCGCGGGGGTCACCGTCACCCTTGAGAATCACCGCTGCGTTCTCGTCGAACTTGATGTAGGACCCGTCGGGACGCCGACGCTCCTTGACGGTCCGCACGACGACGGCCTTGACGACCTCGCCCTTCTTGACGTTGCCGCCCGGGATGGCGTCCTTGACGGTCGCCACGATGACGTCGCCGATGCCGGCGTAGCGCCGACCGGAGCCACCGAGCACGCGGATGCACAGCAACTCCTTGGCACCGGTGTTGTCGGCGACACGCAGTCGCGACTCCTGCTGGATCACTGGGAACTCCTGGTTGTCGCACCGGTTCTCACCCTGAGGTGAGCCTGGCGGAACGGATGGGTTACTTGGCCTTCTCGAGGATCTCGACGACGCGCCACCGCTTGGTCGCCGACAGCGGTCGGGTCTCCATGAGCAGGACCCGGTCGCCGATGCCGCAGCCGTTGGCCTCGTCGTGCGCCTTCAGCTTGTTGGTGCGTCGGATGACCTTGCCGTACAGGGGGTGCTTGACGCGGTCCTCAACGGCAACCACGACGGTCTTGTCCATCTTGTCGCTGACCACGAGGCCCTCGCGGGTCTTGCGGAAGCCACGGGTGGGCTGGGTCTGGCTCATCTCGCTCTTCTCGCTCATGCCGCGCCCTCCGAGGACTCGACGGTGGTGATGCCGAGCTCGCGCTCGCGCATCACCGTGTAGATCCGGGCGATGTCACGACGGACGGCTCGCAGCCGACCGTGGCTCTCCAGCTGCCCGGTGGCGGCCTGGAAGCGGAGGTTGAACAGCTCCTCCTTGGACTCACGCAGCTTGCCGAGGAGTTCGTCCTCGGTCAGGCCGCGCAGCTCGGTCGCAACGGTGCCGACAGCCATCAGACCTCACCTGCTTCGCGCCGGACGATCCGGCACTTCATGGGGAGCTTGTGGGACGCGAGGCTGAGCGCTTCGCGGGCCACCTTCTCGCTGGGGTAGGACAGCTCGAACATGACGCGTCCGGGCTTGACGTTGGCCACCCACCACTCGGGTGAGCCCTTACCGGAACCCATCCGGGTCTCGGCCGGCTTCTTGGTGATCGGCCGGTCCGGGTAGATGTTGATCCAGACCTTGCCGCCACGCTTGATGTGCCGGGTCATCGCGATACGAGCGGCCTCGATCTGCCGGTTCGTCACGTACGCCGACTCGAGGGCCATCAGGCCGTACTCGCCGAACGTCACCCGGGTGCCGCCCTTGGCCGCGCCCGAGCGGTCCGGGTGGTGCTGCTTGCGGTGCTTGACCCGCCGTGGGATGAGCATCGCTCAGGCCTCCGTCGACTCGGTCTCGGCCACCGCGGTGACGGTGGCAGCGCTGCTGGGCTCGACGACCGGCACAGCATCGGCCACCGGAGCGGCCGCCGTTGCCTCCGCCGCCGGGCCGGCCGTGCCACGCGCCGCCGGGCGGCGGGCCGGACGGCTCGGACGAGACGGCCCGCGGCCGGGCAGCGCGACGTCGCGCTCGGCCTTGCCGGCGATGACGTCGCCCTTGTAGATCCAGACCTTCACGCCGATCCGGCCGAACGTCGTCCGCGCCTCGTAGAAGCCGTAGTCGATGTTCGCGCGCAGCGTGTGCAGCGGCACCCGACCCTCGCGGTAGAACTCGGACCGGCTCATCTCAGCGCCACCGAGGCGCCCGGACACCTGGACCCGGATGCCCTTGGCACCCGAGCGCATCGAGGTCTGCATCGCCTTCTTCATGGCGCGACGGAACTGCACGCGACCGGCGAGCTGCTCGGCGACGCCCTGGGCGACGAGCTGGGCGTCGATCTCGGG
>JBBSAJ010000003.1:0-149137 GCA_038252405.1 Actinomycetes bacterium
CCTCCGACGCGTCGGCCACCAGATGATCAAGACCACCCGGAAGGGCTGGCATGTTGCTGCTCACGAAACTGTCTCCTGTCGCGCCCTCACGGGTGGCCCGGGGCTCCGGGGTGTCTCAACACAGCCTGACAGGGAGGGGCCGCGTCGCCGGTTGTTCTGTGAAAGACGCACGCGCAAGTGAGCGATCACCCGCAGGGGGCGCCTTGCACACGTCGGTTTTCGACCGGGTCACCCAGCGCTACGGCAAGCGGGTCGTCGTCGATGACCTAACGTTCGCTGTGCAACCGGGACGGGTCACGGGACCGCAACCACCTTCGCGTCCTCACCGACGTGCTCGCGGTGCCACAGCGGCGCGTCAACGAGCTGCTCGACCTCGTGGAGCTCGGCCACGCCGCCGACCGGAAGGTCGGCACCTACTCCCTCGGGATGCGCCAACGCCTGTCGATCGCGGCCGCGCTGCTCGGCGACCCGCCGGTGCTGGTTCTCGACGAACCGGGCAACGGCCTGGACCCGCAGGGCATCCGCTGGCTACGCGAGCTGCTCCGCGCCCGCGCAGCGGTGGGCCACACCACCTTCGTGTCGAGGCACCTGCTCGCCGCCGCGGTCGTGCCCGCTCGCCGTGCGACACGCCTCGATGTGCTGGCCTCGGTAGCCGAGGCCTGAAGGTCGCCACGGCCGGGACCGCCCCCGCCGCGGCAGAAGTCCGGAGGTCGACATGGCGAACGTGACAGAGCGCGAGAACAAGCCGGAGAAGAAGGCCGCTTCGCGGCCGCAGATGGGCAACGCCGCGAGCCCGGTGTATGCCCTCGGGATGCTCGGTGCGCTGGTCCATTACTGGCGCAAGGCTGACGCTGGGCCGGATCATGCGCGCGCCGTCGGCAAGGCCCTGATCTGGCCGGCGTTCGTGGTGCACGACCTGCTTGAGCACCTCGAAGACTGAACGCCTCGAAGTGGCAGGACGCCATCGGGCCGCCCGCGGTGATGCGCAGCTCGTCGGAACGGGCCCGAAGCCGCTCACCCTGCCCGACGAAGCGAGCGTGATCGGCAGGGGGGCCGCCGCGCTCACGAGTCGCCCCAGGGCCAGCGGCAGACTGGCGGCCCGTACCAAGACCGTGGGAGTGCAAGCGTGTACGAGCAAAAGTCCTGACAGTGCGAGACAACAGGTTCTAAGCCTGGATCCGTGGATCTGATGGCTGCGTGATCTTGATCGTGGGTGATCGGTCACTGGCCGGGGCCGGGCGTGTGGAACTTGCTGGTCTGCCCAGCTTTTCCACGTGTTGGTCTCCGGTCGGCGCCGTGTGCGGCGGGTGGTCGGCGGTCAGGCAGCGACGGGTGGACCGGTGGCGGGTGTGAACACGTTGGTCCACAGCACGGTCCACTGCTGGGCCCAGGGCCAGTGGGCGGGCAGGTGCAGCAGGAGGCGGCGTTGCGGTCGGGCCAGTCGGGCGGGCACCCCGACCAGTTGACGGCGCAGGGTCGCGCCACGGGCAGCGGCGTGGGTGTCGCTGGTGAGGGTGCCGGCGGCGCGCAGCAGGTTGTGGGTGATGACAGCGCAGATGGCCCACGCGCTGTTGGCCGCGAAACGGCCCGAGGGTAGGTGGGCCAGCGGTCCGTCGATCAGGTCGGCGAACACGGTCTCGATGATCGCGTGGCGACGGTGGGTGATGTCGGCCAGGGTGGTCGGCTCGGTGCTGTTGGTGAAGAACGGGTGGTGGCGCCAGACCTCGAACAGCTCGTCGGTGTTGGCTCGGTCCCGGACCCGGCGCACCACCAGCCGTGCGGTCACCGGGGCGGTGGTGGAGCCGAACGCGGTGAAGGCCACCTCGGCGACGGCCGAGTCGGAGATCAGCTCCCCGGTGTCCGGGTCGACCACCGCGCCCGGGTAGTGCACCGGGGTCCACGCCTCGTCGGGGATGGTGGCGATCGCGGCGTTGACCGCCGGGTTCTTGGCCAGCACCACGGAGAACCGCGCCCCGGCCTTCACGCACGCGCCGACGACCGCGCTGTTGCCGTAGGCCGAGTCGCCACGCACCAGGATCTCTCCGGTCGCGCCGGCGGCGCGGGCGGTGGCGATCGCCTCGCGGACCATCGACGCGGCGCCCTTCCCGGCGCCCGCCTTCCCGGCGCGCAGCCGGATCCCGGCCACCACCGGCGCCCCCGCGGCGGTGGAGATCGTGGTCGCCAACGGCGACAGCCCCCGGCGCAGCACCTGCCGCCCGGCGATCTTGGTGTGGCCGAAGCTGGCGCCCTGCTTCGCGTGGCCGAACACCGGGCGCAGCAGTGAATCGATGTCGACGAACGCCCGCTGTTCGATCCCGGGCAGCAGCCCACTGTGCGCCACCAGGCCGACCAGGTGCGCCCGCGCCACCGAGGCCAGCTGCAGAGCGTGACCGTGGGTGAACTCCCGCAGGAACTGCCCCAGCGTCGCCGGCGCGTACACCTGGGCGAACACCCGCGGCATCCCCCCGGCGCGGATCACGTCCAGATCGCCGATGCTGTCCGCCCCGGCGGCCATCCCGGCGATGATCGAGGTCAGCTTGCCGGCCGGGTTCACCCCCGCCGACCTCACCAGCGTCGCGTCGATCGCGACCTTGCCCGAGATCAGCTCCGACAGCCCAGCCCGCTCCGCCAACGCCATCACCGGCACCAGGCCGGCGCACGACACGAGGTTGCCGTCGTCGAACAGTGGCTGCGCTCGCGACCAGCCGTCAGGTAGTTTCACTGTCAGTGCCTTCTCGGATCGCGTGAATCAGGACGTCGACACTCCCGATTCTCCTGACCCAGAAGGCACTCTTTCGATCAACGCGCCGAAGGACGACCTACCGGTCCACGGATCGAGGCTAAGTCCAGCCGCCGTCAGTGCAGCTGGCTGGCGGCCTCCACGACGAGCCCGTCGAGCCCCTCCCCGCCCGCGGCCACCGCGGCCACCAGCTGGGCGCGCATCCGGGGGTCCCAGAAGCTGCGTACGTGCCCAGCGATGCCGGCGACCGCCTCGTCGTGCGGCAGGTGGGCGAACTGCGCGGCGATGTCGTCGGCCAGCCGCACCTCGGGGGCCGGCTCGCCCGGCTCGCCCGCCTCGCGACCATCGCCGTCGGCCGCAGGTCGGCGGTCTGACGTCTTGAGCGTGACCTCCACGGCGGTCACCTTGTACTCCGGGCAGTTCGTGGCCCAGTCGGAGTTCTCGGTGGTGACGACGTTCGTCCCCGTCACCGGGTGGTGGAAGGTCGTGTAGACGACGCCCACCGGCATCCGGTCAGCGATCCGCGCCCGCAGCGCGGTCTCCCCCACCCGCGAGGCCAGCAGCACCAGGTCGCCGTCCTCGACGCCTCGGACCTCGGCGTCGTGCGGGTGGATCTCGAGCAGGTCCTCCGGGTGCCAGCGCACGTTCGCGGTACGCCGGGTCTGTGCGCCCACGTTGTACTGGGTGAGGATCCGCCCGGTCGTGAGGAGGAGCGGGTAGCGCCGGGTCGAGCGCTCGGTGGTCGGCACGTACGGCGTCGGGAGAAGCTGGCCCTTGCCCCGCACGAACCGGTCCACGTGCATGATCCGGGTGCCCTCGGGAGCCTGCGCGTTGCACGGCCACTGCAGGCTGCCCACCCGGTCGAGGTGTTCGAAGGAGACGCCAGCGAA
The DNA here is from genome assembly GCA_038252405.1 of Actinomycetes bacterium. GTDB lineage: Bacteria > Actinomycetota > Actinomycetes > Prado026 > Prado026 > DATCDE01. The sequence continues at coordinate 3,631 of JBBSAJ010000003.1, forward strand.
GGTGGGCGTGGTCAGCGCGATCTCGTCCATGATCTGGCTGGGGTGCTCGTAGCTCATCGGGTAGCCCATGGCCGCGGCGACCTCGCAGACGATCTCCCACTCGTGCTTGCCGGTCTTCGGCGCCATCACCGGCCGGACCCGGTTGATCCGGCGTTCGGCGTTGGTGAAGGTCCCGTCCTTCTCCAGGAACGACGTTCCGGGCAGGAACACGTGGGCCAGCTTCGAGGTCTCGTTGAGGAACAGGTCCTGGACGACGACCAGGTCCAACGACCCGAGTGCATGCAGCACGTGCTGGGTGTTCGGGTCGGACTGCGCGAGGTCCTCGCCCTGGATGTACAGGGCCCGGAAGCTGCCGTCGATGGCCGCGTCGAACATGTTCGGGATCCGCAGCCCCGGCTCGGCGGCCAGCTCACGGCCCCACAACGTCTCGAAGGTCCCCCGCACCGTGTCGTCCGACACGTGCCGGTACCCCGGCAGCTCGTGGGGGAACGAGCCCATGTCGCAGGACCCCTGCACGTTGTTCTGCCCGCGCAGCGGGTTGACCCCGACACCGTCACGGCCGATGTTGCCGGTCGCCATGGCCAGGTTGGCCATCCCGATCACCATGGTCGAGCCCTGGCTGTGCTCGGTCACGCCCAGGCCGTAGTAGATGGCCGCGTTGGGCGCGCTCCCGTACAGCCGCGCGGCGGCCCGCAGGTCGGCCGCGGGGACGCCGGTGACCTCCTCCAGCGCCTCCGGGCTGTTCTCCTCCCGGCGGATGAAGTCCATCCACTCCTGCGTCCCCTCGCAGCGCTCGGCCACGAAGGCGTCGTCCATCAGCCCCTCGGTGACGACAACGTGGGCCATCGCGTTGACGACGGCCACGTTGGTTCCGGGGCGCAGCTGGAGGTGGTGCGCCGCCTCGACGTGCGGCGAGCGGACCAGGTCGATGCGCCGCGGGTCCACGACGATCAGCTGAGCGCCCTGGCGCAGCCGGCGCTTCAGCCGGGAGGCGAAGACCGGGTGCCCGTCGGTCGGGTTGGCTCCGATGAGGACAACGACGTCGGCCTGGGCCACGCTGGCGAAGTCCTGGGTGCCCGCCGACGTCCCGAAGGTCTGCTTCAGCCCGTAGCCGGTCGGCGAGTGGCAGACCCGCGCGCAGGTGTCGACGTTGTTGTTGCCGAACGCCGCCCGGACCATCTTCTGGACGACGTAGACCTCCTCGTTCGTACAGCGGGACGACGTGATCCCGCCGATCGCGCCCACCCCGTGCACGGCCTGGATCTGCCGCAGCCGCTGCGCGGTGTAGCCGATGGCCTCGTCCCAGGAGACCTCGCGCCACGGGTCGGTGGTCCGCTCCCGGATCATCGGGGTGAGCACCCGCTCCTTGTGGGTGGCGTAGCTCCAGGCGAAGCGACCCTTCACGCAGGAGTGCCCCTCGTTCGCGCCACCACCGGAGTAGGGCACCATTCGGACCACCTGGTCGCCCCGGAGCTCGGCCTTGAACGAGCAGCCCACCCCGCAGTAGGCGCAGGTGGTGAGGACCGTCCTGGTCGGCATGCCGAGCTCGACCACCGACTTCTCCTGCAGCGTCGCGGTCGGGCAGGCCTGCACGCAGGCGCCGCAGGAGACGCACTCGGAGTCGAAGAAGCTGTTGCCCTGGCTCGGGCTGACCCGCGAGTCGAAGCCACGACCGGCGATGGTCAGCGCGAACGTGCCCTGGATCTCGTCGCAGGCGCGCACGCACCGTGAGCAGACGATGCACTTGCTCGAGTCGAAGTCGAAGTACGGGTTGGACGTGTCGATGGTCTCGCCGAGGTGGTTCTCCCCCGCGTAGCCGTAGCGGACGTCGCGCAGCCCGACCACGCCGGCCATGTCCTGCAGCTCGCAGTCGCCGTTCGCCGCACAGGTGAGGCAGTCCAGCGGGTGGTCGGAGATGTACAGCTCCATGACGCCGCGACGCAGCTTCGCCAACCGCGGCGTCTCGGTGTGCACGACCATGCCGTCGGCGCAGGGCGTCGTGCAGGACGCCGGCGTCCCCTTGACGCCGTCCACCTCGACGAGGCACAGCCGGCAGGACCCGAACGCCTCCAGGCTCTCGGTGGCGCACAGCTTGGGGACGTCGATGCCGGCGAGTGACGCGGCGCGCAGCACCGAGGTACCGGGCGGGACCGCCACCGCCGTGCCGTCGACGGTCAGCGTGACGGTGGCCTGGCCGGGGACGGCGGGGGTGCCGCGGTCGGTCTCCTCGAGCAGGCTCATATCGCCACCTCCGTGGTCGCGCCGTCACCAGTTAGCCGCCGGAAGTCCTCCGGCCAGTGGGCCAGCGCCGAGCGCACCGGCTGCGGGGTCAGCCCGCCCATCGCGCACAGCGAGCCGTCCGTCATGACCTCGCAGAGGTCCGTGAGCAGCTGGAGGTTCTGCTCGACGTCTGCGCCCGCGACGATCCGGTCGATGACCTCGACCCCGCGGACGGCCCCGACCCGGCACGGCGTGCACTTGCCGCACGACTCCGTGGCGCAGAACTCCATGGCGAACCGGGCCTGCACGGCCAGGTCGACCGAGTCGTCGAACACCACGACGCCGCCGTGCCCGACCATCGCTCCCGCGGCGGCGAAGGCCTCGTAGTCCATGGTCAGGTCGAACCTGGACGGCGGCAGGTAGGCACCGAGCGGACCGCCGACCTGGACGGCGCGAACCGGCCGACCGCTCGCCGTCCCGCCGCCCCAGCCCTCGACCAGCTCACCGAGGGAGAGGCCGAACGCGGTCTCGACGATGCCACCGCGCGCGATGTTGCCGCCCAGCTGGAAGACCTGGGTGCCCCGGGAGCGGCCCACGCCGAGGTCGGCGTACGCCTGCGCCCCGCCGGCTAGGACGGCCGGCACGGTCCCGAGAGTGAGCACGTTGTTGACCACCGTCGGCCGGCCGAACAGGCCCGCGACGGCCGGCAGCGGCGGCTTGGCCCGGATCACCCCGCGCTTGCCCTCGAGGCTCTCCAGCATCGAGGTCTCCTCGCCGCAGATGTACGCCCCGGCGCCGACCCGGACGGACACGTCGAAGCTCAGCGGGGAGCCGAGCACCGACCGGCCCAGCCAGCCCTGGGCGGTGGCGGTCTCGATGGCCTGCCACAGCGTCGCGGCCGCGTCCGGGTACTCCGAGCGCAGGTAGACGTAGCCGTGACTGGCGCCGACGGCGTGCGCGGCGATGGCCATCCCCTCGAGCAGGCAGAACGGGTCGCCCTCGATGAGCATCCGGTCGGCGAAGGTCCCGCTGTCGCCCTCGTCGGCGTTGCAGGCGACGTACTTCGGTCCGGTCGTGCCGTCGGCGGCCAGCACGGTGCCCCACTTGACCCCGGCCGGGAAGCCGGCCCCACCGCGCCCCCGCAGCCCCGAGGCGGTGACCTCGGCGACCACCTCGGCCGGGGTCATGGCCAGCGCCCGCCGCAGGCCCGCGAGGCCGCCGTGCGCGACATAGTCCGCGGCCGACACCGGGTCGACCACGCCGACCCGGGCGAACGTGACCCGGTGCTGGTCCCGCAGCCAGCCGAGCTGCTCGGTCGGCCCCAGCCCGAGCGGGTGCGACACCACCGCCGGCTGCCCGTCGAGCAGCCCGGCCGTGACGAGCGTGTCGACGTCACTGGCGCTCACCGGCCCGAACGCGTACCGAGTGCCGTCGGCGGCAGCCACCTCGACCAACGGCTCCAGCCAGAGCGCGCCGCGTGAGCCGGTGCGCACCAGGTGCAGGTCGACGCCGCGCCGCGCTGCCTCGGCGCCCAGCCGGGCCGCCACGTCGTCCGCGCCGACCGAGCGGGCCGAGGCGTCCTGCGGCACGAAGGCGATGACGCTCACCGCTGGCCCCCCTCGCCCGTCGGCTCGACTGGGAGCAGCCCGACCAGCCGGTCCACGGTGAGCCGGCCGTGCAGCCGGCGGTCGACGAGGGCCGACGGTCCGAGCGCGCAGTTGCCGAGGCAGAAGACCTCCTCGAGGGTGACCGCGCCGTCGGCGGACGTCTCCCCCACGCCGACGCCGAGCCGCTGGGTCACGCCGTCCAGCAGGGCCTGCGCGCCGACTGCCTGGCAGGCCTCGGCCCGGCACACCTTGACCTCGGTCCGTCCGCCCGGCGTCCGGCGGAAGTCGCGGTAGAACGTGACCACCCCGTGGACGTCGGCCCGCGAGAGGTTGAGCTCGTCCGCGATCACCGGCACGGCGTCGTCGGGAACGCAGCCCAGCGCCTCCTGCACGGCGTGCAGTGCGAGCAGCAGCGGCCCCGGCTCGTGCGCGACCGGCGCCAGCACCGACCGGACCACCGACTCGACCGGCTGCTGCGGTTCACTCGTCATCGACGGCCTCACCTCTGTCGGCGGTGCATCTGCCGTGTTCGCTTCTACCACGTCGGCGGACGCCGTCCCAAGGGCGGAGCCGCGCCGCGCCGGATCAGCCCTCCGGGCCCTCGAGCAGGACGCGGGCCGCCGACGTCCCGGCTCCCGAGGAGCTGGCTACCGCCGCAGGCGGCCGCGTCGACCGTCGAGTGGCCAGCCCCGCTGTGCCATGCCACCCAGATAACGACCACGCCCCTCGAGACGTCCCGCGTCGACTCCTCATCATGCGTCGCGCGCGGCCGCCGTGGGAGGTCTACGTGCCGAGCACCGGGTGGTTGCCGCGGATGCGGGTCTCCGGGTCGACGGCGCGCTTGACCTGCCGCAGCCGCTGCAGGCGGTCGACGTCGTAGGCCCGCTCGGCCCCCTCGTGTGCGGAGAGGAAGGTGAACACCGTCTGGTCCACGGTGTGCTCCGCCAGGCCGTCGAGCACCTCGGCCAGCCCGGCGGCGAGCACCGGCACCGCCTGCTCGACCGGTGCCATGCCTAGCGCGAACAGCAGGTACTCGTGCTCGACCCGGTGGGCCACAGCGTTGCCGCCGACGTCGCGAGCGAGCGCGCCACCGAGGTGGCGCACCTGCACGCTCATCACCGGCGTCCGGCGGGCGTCTCCGGCGACCTCGAGGATCCGGTCGATCACCGCGTCGTCGAAGCCCGGCATCAGCGCCGACGCGTCCATCCCCGGCGTCGGGTCCGTGGGCTCCTGCGCCACTCCGCCGAACTGGCTGGGGCTCAGCGCGGACGTGGTGTCCTGCAGAACGGTTCCGGCGGCCCGGATCGGTGCCAGCAGCGCCTCGGCGGGCTCGGCGCCGCCGAGGTACATCGCGTCGACGGTGACGAAGGACCTGCCGCGGATCGGCTCGGGCAGGAAAGGTGCTGGCGGGAAGTGCATGAGGCTGGCCCACAGCGTGAGCTCGTCGGGCGCCTGCCGGGAGGTCGCGGCGAACGCCCGCAGCACCGGGCGGGCGTCCTCGATCGGGAACATCAGCTTGCCGCCGTAGATCTCTGGCGCGGCGTGCAGGTCGATCTCGACGGCGGTGACCACGCCGAAGTCGCCGCCCCCGCCGCGCAGCGCCCACATCAGGTCCGGGTCGGTCTCGTCCGTCACCCGGCGGTGCTCGCCTGTGGCACGCACCAGCTCAACCGCCCGCAGGCAGTGCGCGGCGACGCCGTGCCGTCGTCCGAACCAGGACAGCCCGCCACCGAGCAGGAAGCCGACGACGGAGACGTCGGGGTTGCTGCCCACCATTCCGACCAGCCCGCTGCCGTCGAGCGCCTCGAGCAGCCGGCCCCACTTGACGCCGGCGCCGACCCGGGCGACCTGCGCGGCCGCATCAACGGTCAGCTCGTCGAGGGCCCCGGTTCGCACCACGATGGTGCCGTCGAGGGCGCGGCTGGCCCCGTGCCCGCCGGGCTGCGCCGCCACGGTCAGGTCGTGCGCCGCGGCGAAGCGCAGCACCGCCTGGATGTCGGGGACGCCGGCCACCTCGGCGACGGCTGCCGGCTGCTGGTCGACGGTGAGCAGCCAGGCGGCGCGGACGGCGTCCCAGCCGTCGTCGTCCGGTGTGACCAGCCGACCGGTCAAGTCGGCGCGCAGCAGTGACCAGTCCCCCATGGCATCTCCGTTCAGCCCGCACCCGTTCGGATGGGAGCCGACCTTGGCATGGACCCTTGCCCGTCCGCGAGTGGTTTGCCGAAAGTGGGTCAGCCGGGGAAAGGCCGGACGACGGTCGGCAGCGGGGTGCCGTGCACCCACAGGGAGGCGGTCCGCACGACTGGTCGCACCGCCTCGACGATGCGGTCGTTGCCCAGGTACACGGCCATGTGGCTCACGTCGCTGTACCAGAAGACGAGGTCGCCGGGGCGCCGCTGGGCGAGCGACACGTGCAGCATCGTCGTCGAGTGGTACATGACGGCGGCGGTCGCGAAGCTGGCCCGCACGTGCAGGTCGGTGGTGATCCCGGGGAACGTCCGCCCGGCGGAGTACGTCGCCTGCAGGGCCAGGCCCGAGCAGTCGTAGCCGATCGGGCCCGCGCCGCCGTAGACGTACGGCTTGCCCACCTGGGCCGAGGCGAAGGCGAGCAGGGCGGCGATGTGGTCGGCGACCGGTGCAGCCGGCGCCACGGTGGGCTGGGCGGTGTACCGGTCCAGGCAGAAGTCGTAGCCGGCGCCCAGGGCGTCCCAGGTGCCCCGGTCGACCAGGCCGGCCACCGGCAGCTGCGTGCGCTGTTGGAACTCCTTGACCGCGGCCACGGTGGCCGCGTCGTAGCGCTCGTTGTGCCCGACCAGGCCGAGCGCCTTGTGCACAAGGTAGACCTTCACCCCGACGATCGCCGGGGTGAGCGTGATGCAGCCCTTGGGCAACGGAACGGTGCCGACGTAGGGAACCGGCTGGTAGGTCGCGCACGGGGCCAGCTGGGCGGCGCCGGAGCCGAGCGCCCCCGTCCCCCCGAGCAGGGTGACCTGCGACGGGCCCAGCCGGGCCAGTTGGGACGCCGGCTCCGCGGGCAGGCAGCCCGGCTGGGTGAGCAGCACCGGGGCGCGGACGGCGGCCGCGGCCGGTCCCCCGGCCAGCGCGTCGGCGAACCCGGACCCGGTGACCAGGAAGGCCCGGCTGGCGGTCGGGAAGGCGGTGGCCGCGACCAGCGCGGCGGTGGCGTAGCGGCTCGCGCCGGCCAGCCGCCGGGTGGGCGCGTACGCCTGCAGCGCCGACTGCACGGCGGCGCCGACCGCGCCAGTGCCGCCGAGGATCGTGATCCGGGCCGGCTGCAGCCTCTTGACCTCCTGGGCGGTCGCGGGCGGGACCTGGTTCTTGTCGACGAGCAGGAGCGGGACGCCGAGCACCCCGGCCGCGGCGGATCCAGCCAGCGCATCGGGGAAGTCACGGCCGGTCGCGACGAACAGGTCGGCCGGCTTCGGCGCGAACGTCGCGGCCGAGACCATGGCCGCGGTGGTGAACCGGTCCGGGCCGGCGATGCGGTGCACCGTCCGGCCGGGCCCGGCCAGGGCCGCCAGGACGGCGTCGGACACGGCCCCCGGGCCGCCCAGCACCTCGACCGTCATCGGGGCCAGCCGATCGAGGGCGCTCGCGGTGGCGGCCGGGACGGCGTCCGGCTGGACGAGCAGCACCGGGCCGTGCCGGGCGGCAGCGGCGGCCCCGCCGGCGAGCGCGTCCGGGAAACCGGCCCCGGACGCGATGAACACCACCGGTGCGCCGGAGGGGAACGCCGCCGTCGAGGCCAGCGCCGCCGTCTCATACCGGCTGACCCCCCCGATGCGGTCCACCGCGGTAAGTGGCTGGTTGAGCTGCAGCGACAACACCGGAAGCAAGGACACCCCGTTCGGGGCCGCCTGCGGGTCACCGGCCGCACCGAAGTAGCCGACCCCGCTCACCAGTACCGGCACGTTCGCGGCTGTGACGGTGGAGGTGGCCGAGTAGGATGCCGACAACGCCGTGCGGACGGCGGTGATGGCCGAGGCGAACGGGCTGCTCGCCACGACGCAGGCCGGGTCGGGGACGTCCGCGACGAGCGGCTGGCCGGTGGCGTCGCGCAGGTACAGCCGCAGGTCCCCGCCGCTGTCGAGCTGGTAGCCGACCATCGTGGCGCTGACCTGGTACACGGTGGTCTCGGTGGGGCCGACCCGGGTCGCGGGCAGCGGCAGCGCGGGAGTGGGCACCGTGCCCAGGGCCGCGGCCGTCGTCCGGACCGGCGTGGTGACCACGCTCGACGCGCCCGCGTCCGCGCCAGTCTGCACCGCGAGCCGCGTGGTGCTGCAGGTCGCCGCTCCAGCCGAGCCCGCCGGGGAAACGGCCAGCAGCCCGCCGACGAGTGCGACCACCGCCAGCAGCCCGGCCGCGCACCGCCCTCGCGCCATGTCTTCTCCTCCGGCCGCCGACCCGCCCGATCGTAGCCACCGGAGCCCGGTCCGGCTCACCCCAGTGCGACTCGGGGTCGACCTACTGGTCGGACGGCGGCCCGGCGAGCAACGCCTGCGCGGCCGTGTACGTACCCATCACCCAGCCGTCGTGGCCGGGCAGGTGCACGTCGCCGAACCGGTCCAGCGCGATGAGCGCGTCGGAGGCGAGGAACAGCGCACCACCCGCACCCGTCGCAGGGTCGCCGGAGTCGGCGGCGGTCAGGGCCATCGCGGTGAGAACGCTGCTGTAGACCAGCACCGGGATCCGGTCCGACCCGCTGCGCCGCCACAGGTAGGCGTTGAGCCCGGCCCAGGTGGCAAGGTACGGCACCGCGACCACAGGGTGCCGCCGCAACAAGCCACCGCCTGGGCGGGATCGCAGGGCGTCGACCCAGGCCACCTGGGCGCCGAGGAAGCTGCCCAGCCCGGCGGTGAAGGCAGCCTTGCCGTTGCCCATGAGCGCGACGTCCCCCGCCCAGGACAGTGCGAGCGCGCGCTGGCTGCGCCGGTCGGCACCGACCATCAGCACGGGCATGAGCAGCGGCTTGGTCGCCCACCGCGGGCGGTGCAGTCCCGCGGCCGACAGCACGGTGTCGCTGACCGCCAGCGCGAAGTAGACCGCCCTCCTCGCCTCACTCCGCATGAAGGGCACCTTCTGTGCGCATAGCTGCAACACCCCACCCTTCATTGGACGACGAGCCGCTGGCTGCCGGCGTCCATGAAGGTGCGCTTTGTGCAGCAGTGCGCACAGAAGGTGCCCTTCATGCGGATAGGGGGTCACGGGTGGGGAGCAGCCGGAGGATGGCCTCGGCCGCGGCCAGCACCCGGACCCGGTCCGTGTACAGCGGGTGGTACTCCCCGGCCAGCCACTCGACGATGTTGTCCGCGTAGTGCGGACTTGTCGGCTGCCCGGCCTGCCCGGGCAGCAGCTGGCCGAGGCTGCGGCTGAGGTCGCCCAGGTCGGCGATGAACCGGAACGGCGGGCCGATCATCGGCAGCTCGGTGTTCGCCGGGTCGTGGCTGGCGATCTGACTGTTCCAGATCGTGTCGGCGTCCCCTCCCATCGGGAACGGGCCGCGGTTGAACAGCCGGTCCAACGGCCGCTTGGCCCCGAGCGGGTGGTGCAGGGTCAGCGTGTGCACCCGGCCCCACGTCCAGGAGCCCATGTCCGGGCCGAGCTCCTCGGTCAGCCGGTCCACCGTCTCGCGCAGGGCGGCGAGCAGCTGGTCGTCGCGGCGCTCGCCGCCGCCGAGGTCGTACCAGTGCGAGTCCGCCTGGTCGAGGATCGCCTCGAGCCACTCGTGGCAGCGCTCCCCCATCAGGCTCTGCTCGGCCAGCACCGGGGTGAGTCCCTTGCCCAGGTAGTGCGCGGTCAGCGGTCCGAGCCGCGGGGTGAGCAGTCGGGAGGCCAAGGTGTTGACGAGAACCTCGTAGACCGTCGCCTCCGGTGACTCCGTGCCGAGGGTGCCGTCCCACCGGCGCATGCGGTCGAGGACGGCGCTCAGCCGGGCGTCGTCCGTCTCGAGCCGGCTCAGGACGGCGGTGAACCGGCGCGCCGGCAACGAGACCCGGTCCAGGTGCATCCGCTGGATCGTGGCGATGTCCACGACCCCTGCCTCGGCGATCATCTGGTGGATGCGGTCGGCCCGGTTCCCCGACACGAAGTCGTTGCCCAGCCAGTACGGGTAGCCCTCGTCGGCGACCCGGTTGTTCGCGGTGACGATGTAGCCGGTCTCCGGATCCGCCAGGTGCGGCAGGTCCTCGTAGGGGATCGTCCCGGTCCACTCGTACTCGCCGGTCCAGCCGGGCACCGGCAGCCGGCCGTCCCCGTTGGCCCGTACCGGGACGCGGCCGGCGTAGGTGTAGCCGATCGAGCCGTGGACGTCGGCGTAGACGACGTTCTGCACCGGGGTGTGCCAGCCGCGCAGCCGCTCCCTCATGTCCGCGCAGCTGGTCGCCTGGGTGATCGAGAAGAGCACCTCGAGCATCGCGTTCGGCTCCAGCGCCGTCCACCGCAGGGCGAGCGGCTGCTCGCCGGCCAGGTCGGACAGCAGGTTGATCACCGGCCCGTGCCGGGTGACCACCACCTCCTCCACGACCGGGTCGCCGCCCTTGACCGCGATGGACTCCCGCCGCACCTCCGCCGGCAGCCAACCGTCCTCGACCTCGTACTCGACCCGCCCGTCGTCGGTGCGCCGCAGCCGCTCGAGGTAGAGGTCCTGGACGTCGGCGAACCCGTTCGTGTACCCCCACGCGACCTGGCCGTTGTGCCCCGAGACCACGGCCGGCAGTCCCGGGAAGCTCACACCGGTGACCTCGAACCCCGGCGCGGACAGATGGTTCTCGTACCAGATGGCCGGGACGGTCAGGCCCAGGTGCATGTCGTTGGCGAACAACGGTTTCCCGGTGTTGGTCAGCCGCCCGCTGACCGCCCAGTTGTTGCTGCCGATGCCGTCGACGGCCGACGGTCCGGCCAGCTCCTGCGCGGCGTGGCTGCGGCGTACCGCGGTGCTGCCGATGCACGAGTAGTCGATGCCCTCGGGGACGATGAACGGCCGCCCGGCTGCGTACGGGGGCTCCAGCTCCGCGGCCAGCTCGGGGCCGAGCCGCTCGACGAGCTGGGCCCGCAGGATCTCAGCCTCCCAGTTCACCGACAGCGACCAGGCCATCATCTTGATCCAGGAGAAGGAGTCCACCGGCGTCCACGGCTCCGGGCGGAACCGCAGCAGGGTGAACTCCACCGGGAGCCGGCCCTCCGCGATCCGGGCGTTGACCCCCTCGGCGTACGCCTCGACCAGCGTCAGCCGCTCCGCCCCGACGAGGCCGGGCTCCTGCTCGGCCACGTGCCGCATGCTCAGCGTCCGCATCCACCGGTCCAGCGGGACGGCCACCTCGCCGAGGACCTCGGCCAGCCGTCCCGCGACCAGCCGACGGTTGAAGTCGAGCTGCCACAGCCGGTCCTGCGCGTGCACGTAGCCCTGCGCGAGGAACAGGTCGTGCAGGTCGCCGGCGTAGATGTGCGGGATGCCCCAGCGGTCCCGGACCACCTCCACCGGCGCGTGCAGCGCGGCGATCCGCAGCTCCCCCGAGGTCTTGGGCAGCGGACGGCGCAGCAGGGCGGTGTACCCGCCGGCCGCCGCGAGGCCGCCCGCGGTCGCCGCCGCGAGCGCAGCCAGTACCGCCTGTCCCGGTCGCGATGGCGCCATCAGGGCCCACCCCCTTCGTCTCGATCATCCTGCCTCGTCCCCGCGGCGCGCACAGCGGGCGGGACGTTCTGCCCTGGGCACCGGCCGCCGCGCCGGCGGAGCCTGGGTGCGTCATCGTGCGAACCCGTGCGGAGGAGGCTTCGGCATGGCCGCGTCCACCCGAGCCGTCCAGCGTCCCCGTCGCTCGCTCACCGCGCCCGGGGTGGCACCGCCGCCCGGCGCCGCCTACTGGCTGACCGCGGGTGCGCTGACCGTTTCGGCGGTGGTCGCCGCCGCCACGTTCTTCGTCCCGTCGGTGCTGCGCGGCCCCGCAGCCATGAACGGCTCGGCCCGCGGCACCGCGCTCGTGGTGCTGGTGCTCGGCGTGCCGCTGACCGCAGCGGCCGTCGCCCGGGCCAGCCGGGGGTCCGACAGCGCAGTGCTCGTCTGGCTCGGCGGGCTGGGCTACCTGCTCTACAACGCGCTGATGTTCGTGTTCGCGACCCCCATGAACACCCTCTTCCTGGGGTACGTCGCGATGCTGTCGCTGGCCCTGTGGTCGGTCGTCGCCGTCCTGGTGCACACCAACGTGCCCGGCCTGAGCCAGCGGTTCACCGACCGGCTGCCCGTGCGAGGGCTGGCCGGCTACGTCTGGGTCATCGTCACGCTGAACGCGCTGGCCTGGCTCGGCCCGATCACCCGGGCGCTGACCGACGGCGACCCGGCCGCGATGCTCGACGGCACCGGGCTGATCAGCAACCCCGTGTACGTCCAGGACCTCGCGGTGTGGCTGCCGCTCATGGCGGTCGCGGCCCGGTGGCTGTGGCAGCGCCGGCCATGGGGCCACCTCGTCGTCCCTTCAGTACTGGTCATGTGGGCCCTTGAGAGCGTGGGCATCGCCACTGACCAGTGGTTCGGCCATCGGGCCGACCCGTCGTCCACGGTGGTCTCGGCCACGCTCGTCCCCGTGTTCGCCGTCCTCGCGGTGGTCGGCCTGGTACCGCTGGTCTACTTCTTCCGCGACCTGCGCCGGACCGGCCGCCCGGAGGGCTGACCGTGTCCATTCGTGTCGTCGCTGTGGTCGGCGGTGCCGCGTTGGGTGGACCGGCTGCTGGTCCGCAACCGGGGCTGGGTCCGCCCGTGGTGGGTGAACGCCGGCTACCTGGCGCTGATCGTGCCGGCCGACCACGTCATGGCGACCGGGATGCTCCGAGGGCTCAAGCGACGGGTGGAGGCAGCGACATGAACGGCAAGCCACGAGCGGCGGGACGGCGGCGGACCGGGCTGGCCTGGTTGGCCGGGCTGGTCGCCCTCTCCGCCTACGCGGGGGCGGTCGGGCTCGCCTTCGGGTTCCTCGACCTCGGGACCCAGGTCACCGCGCGGCTGCCGTTCGCGAGCCCGGTGCTCGGCGGCTTCGCGCTGACCGTCATCGTCGCCGCACCGTCGACCGTGCTGGCCTGGTGGGCCTGGCGCGGCGACCGGCGGACCGACCGGGCCGCCGTCGTCACCGGAGTGCTGGTCATCGGCTGGATCGTCGTGGAGCTGGCCTTCATCAAAGAGCTCAGCTTCTTCCACCCGGCGTATGTCGCGGTCGGTGCGGCCCTGGTCTGGATGGGCCGCCGGGCGCTGCACCGGACCGGCTCTGCTAGCGTCTGACCGCTTGCCGACATGGTGTCGGCATGGGAGGTCACGGTGTTCCTGGCGTTGCGCGACCTGAGGTTCGCGCGTGGTCGGTTCCTGCTCATGGGCTCGGTGGTCGCGCTGATCGCCGTCCTTTCGGTGCTGCTCAGCGGGATGTCCAGCGGGCTGGTGAGCGACGGCATCTCCGGGCTGCGCGCCCTGCCCGCGACGCACTTCGCGTTCGAGTCCGGGGTCACCGGTGACCTGTTCTCCCGGTCGGTCGTCCAGCGCCCGACCTGGGAGGGCTGGGCGAAGGTCTCCGGGGTGACGGCGTCCACGCCGTACGGCAACCTGCTGGCGCACGCGACCTCGCAGCGCGGCGACGAGGTGGACCTCGCGCTGTTCGGGGTCGTGCCGGGCTCGTTCCTGGCGCCGCAGCCCACGCAGGGCAGCGCGCTGAGCGCCGGCTCGAACGGCGTCCTGATCTCGCCGAAGCTGCGGGACGCCGGGATCCGGGTCGGCGACACGCTGACCGTGGACCGGGTCGGCACCAAGCTCCAGGTCGTCGGCACCGTGGGCGGGGCCTCGTTCGGGCATGTGGGCGTGGTGTTCGCGCCGCTGACGGTCTGGCAGGAGGTGCACTACGGGCTGCCGGGGACGGTGCCGGCCACGGCCTACGACCAGGCCACCGCGGTCGCGCTGCGGCTGGCCCCGGGCACCGACACAGTGGCCGCGGACCAGCAGCTCGGGACCCACACGATCACGGTGGTGACGTCCTACGCGGCCTCCCCCGGCTTCACCGCCGAGACCGCCACCATGACCCTGATCCGGCTGTTCCTGTACCTGATCTCCGCGCTCGTCGTGGGCGCCTTCTTCACCGTCTGGACGGTGCAGCGCCGGCAGGAGATCGCGCTGGTGAAGGCGCTCGGCGGCTCCAGGCGCTACCTGCTGCGCGACGCCGCCGCACAGGTGCTCGCCGTCCTGGTCGGGGCCACCGTGGTCGGCGCGCTGGTGGGGGTGGGCCTCGGCGCGCTGATCGGCCGCGGGGTGCCGTTCTCGCTGGAGGCCGGGTCGGTGCTGGCCAGCTGCCTGCTGCTCGTCGTGCTGGGTCTGGTGGGCGCGCTCGGCGCCGTCCGCCGGGTCACCGCCGTCGACCCGCTGATCGCCTTGGGAGGCAACCGATGACCGCCGGTCTGCAGCTGCGCGGGGTCACTCTGCGGCTGGGCGACGGGGACACCTCGGTCACGGCCCTGGACGACGTCTCGATGGACGTGGCCGCCGGCGAGCTGGTCGCCGTGGTGGGGCCATCCGGGTCGGGCAAGTCCAGCCTGCTCGCCGTGGCCGGCGCCCTGATCCAGCCGACCACAGGCACCGTCGTCGTGGGCACCCACGAGCTGGGCTCCCTCTCGGACCGCGACCGCACCCGACTGCGCCGGGAGCGCATCGGCTACGTGTTCCAGACGGCCAACCTACTGCCGTCGCTGACCTCCCGCGAGCAGCTGCTGCTGGTCCGCCACCTGGGCGGCCGGATCACCCCGGCCGACCGCGAGCGCGCCGACCAGCTGCTCGCGTCCGTGGGCATGAGCCACCGGGCCGACCGCAGGCCGCACCAGCTCTCCGGCGGCGAGCGGCAGCGGGTCGGCATCGCCCGCGCGCTGATGACCTCCCCCGACGTCCTTCTCGTCGACGAGCCGACGTCCGCGCTCGACCACGAGCACGCGCACGAGGTGGTCCAGCTGCTCGCCGACGAGACCCACGAGGTGGGCACCGCCGCGGTCATGGTCACCCACGACCCGGCGATCCTCGCGCACGCCGACCGCGTGCTGCGCATGTCCGACGGCAGACTGGGCGCGTGAGCCCCCGCATCAGCGCACCGACGGTCGCGGAGCACCGCGTCCGGCAGCACGCCGCGCTGATGACGGCCGCCCGAGCGCTGCTGCTCGAGCAGGGGGCCGCCGCGGTCACCCCGGGGGCGGTGGGCGCTGCGGCGGGGCTGGCCCGGTCCAGCGTCTACGAGTACTTCCCGACCGCCGGCGACCTGCTCGCCGAGCTGGCCGTGGACGCGTTCGCCCGCTGGACGGCGACGGTGCGCGCCGCGGTGGCGGCCGAGGACGCCGGCTGGCCACGCGTCGTCGCCTACCTGCGGACCAGCCTGCGGCTCGTGGCGGACGGCGAGCACACGATGGCCGGCGCGCTGGCCGGCGCCCCGCTGCCGGCGTCCTGCCGGGGCGAGCTGCGCCGGCTGCACGGCGAGCTGGCCGCCCCGCTGCGGGCCGCCTTCGACGAGCTGGGGGTGCCGGACGCCGAGCTCGGCGTGGCGCTCGTGCAGGGGCTGCTCGACGCCGCCACCCGCGAGGTCGAGGCCGGGGCCGACGTCACGAGGGTGAGCGAGGCGACCGTGCGCCTCGTCCAGCACGGCCTCCGCCCCGCCCCTTCCGCATGAAGGTGCCCTTCTGTGCGTGCTACCGCACTTTCGCGCCCTTCATGACCCGGCTGGACGGCGGGCTCAGCGGTTCGGCGGTTCGTCGTCCAGGTGGAAGGTGAACATGCGGGCCGCCTCGATGCGGGCGTACGCCGGACCGGAGTCGAGGAAGTCCTCCCACTCCGGCCCGTAGCGCGGGACATACGCCTCGAGCAGCACGGCGCGGAAGCCCTCGTGCTCGCTGGCCCGCACGTCGACCGGCTCGGCCCGGCCGTGCACGGTGACCGCGAGGTGCTCGCCCGGCAGGTGCGTGGCACTGACCTGCGGCCGCCGGGCGATGTGCCGGAACCGCAGCGAGTCCGGCGATGAGCCGAAGTGGAAGCTGCCCCGGTAGAAGATCCCGTCGACCGGACCGATGACGGGCCGGCAGTCCGAGGTCACCGTGGCCAGCGCCAGCAGGCACATCCCCCGCAGCCGGGCGCACACCTCGGTCGCGGTGAGCCGCCGCTCCGCAGTGATGATGCTGCGCAGGTGGGTGCCCGCGGCCGCGTCGCTCGCGTCGAGCAGCCGCTGCAGCCGGTCCAGGTCGTCAGGCGCCTCGTGCATCGCCTCGACGGTACTGCGGGGCACCGACCGCCAGGATCTGATCGAGGCGCCGCGCGTGCGCGCCCCACCAGTAGACCCGCCCGCACGCCGCGCACTCGCGGAAGGCGTCGTAGCGCCGGCGGGTGCCCGCCGGGATCCGGTCCACGACGTCCGCCTTGGCCACGTCGGCCAGCACCCCGTTGCAGGCCACGCAGCGGCTCAGCGGGTCCAGCAGCAGGGCGAACCGATCGAGGACGTCGGCCAGCTGGTCGTCCGGCCGGCTGCCCCGCACATAGGCCGCCCACCGGCGCTCGTTCCGCAGCACCTTGCGTTTGAGCAGGCCGCGGTCCTGGGTGAGCAGCAGCCGGCGCTCGGCGAGCACCTGGGCGACCAGCTCGTCGTCGTCGGCGTCATTGCGATAGGCGGCGTCCAGCCCCAGCAGTCGCAGCCGGCGCGCCAGCACACCGAGGTGGACGTCGAGCACGAACCGCGATGTCGGCATCGGTTGCGGGCGGTCCACCGGGACGACGACCACCGGCACCCCCGGCCGGGGCCGGACTCCGGCGGGCACCGACGCGCCGTCCACCAGCAGCGCACCCACCTCGATCAGTGGCACCCCGACCGACTCGATGACGTGCCCCAGCGAGGCCTCGCCGTCCCACGAGACCTCGACGGCGGCGACTCGCCGCCGCGGAGCCAGGAACAGCTGCAGCGGCTCGGCGATGCGCAGGCTGACCGTCCGGTCCACCCGTTCAGAATGACCGGCGTGACCACGACCGGGCCGGCCTTCCTCGACGAGTCCCTGCGCGCCGGGCAGGGGTTCGAACGGGTCGAGCTGCGAGCGGCCACCGGCAACCTGGCCGCGCAGCGGGTGGCCGAGAAGGCCGGCTTCCAGCGGGAAGGGCTCGCCCGCAACGCCGGCTTCGTGCCCGCCGGGCGGGTCGACCTGGTCGTCTACTCGCTCGTCCCGGCCGACCTGCCGTCCTCGCCCTGGGCCGGGTCATGAAGGGCGGGTTGTTGCGACAGCACGCACAGAAGGGCACCTTCATGCGGAATGAGGGGGTCGGACAGGGGGGGGGTGTCCTCCGAACTGGGGACGGCTCAGGTGACGGCTCCGAGGAGTGCACTCTCCCGCGGGCCGGCCCGGCCACGGACAATAGGGTGCATCCTCACGAAAGGGAGACCGTGCCTGCTCCGATCCGGGTTGCCATCGTCGACGACCACCAGCTGGTCGTCGACGGGTTGGCGAACTGGCTCGCCGAGCACGCCGACGACGTCGAGCTGCGCTACACCGGTGCCGACCCGGTCGCGGTGGTCGCTGCGGCGGCTGACCTGGACGTCGTCCTGCTCGATCTCGACCTGGGCCGGGACGCCCCGCCGGCCAGCCAGACCGTCCGCCAGCTCGCGCAGGCCGGGGTGGCGGTGCTCATCGTCAGCGCCCACGGCGAGCCGGGCATGGTGCGGTCGGCACTGATGTCCGGGGCCATGGGCTACGTGCCCAAGAGCTCGTCGTCCGCGGCGTTGCTCGAGGGCATCCGGACGGTGGCCGACGGCAACAGCTACGTGACCTCCGAGCTGGCCGCGATCATGGCCGAGCCAGGCTCGGTGGGCGCGCCCGAGCTGAGCACCCAGGAGCTGCGCGCGCTGCGCCTGTACGCCTCCGGCCTGAAGCTGGACACGGTGGCCCGGCGGATGAACGTCAGCACGAGCACCGCCAAGGAGTACCTGGACCGGGTCCGGGAGAAGTACGCCGGGGTGGGACGCACCGTGCGGACGAAGGTCGAGCTGTACGCTGCCGCCACGAGAGACGGGTTCATCGACCCGATCGGGCGGGGCGGCTCCTGACGAGGTGACATGCGGGCTCGCACAGTGGGCGTCGTCGCGGTCACGGTCGGGGTGTGGACGGCGGCCGCTGGTGGCATCGCCCAGGCCGAGCACGAGCGGCAGTCCACGACCAGCCACGACCAGCTGTGCCACCAGTACGAGTCGTTCACGGACTCACTGGTGCCCTCCCGGCCGCCTGGGGCGCTGCGGCTGAGCGCGTCCCGGCTGGCGGCGCTGGCAGCGCACTACCCGAGCCGTCCGTTGCCGGACTCGACCCCCGCCAGCGACGCGGGCACCGTCATCCGGCGGGTGCTGTCGCTGCCGTACTCGACCGACCAGGACCTCTGGGCAGCGGCCCGACCGGTCGCCGTCGAGTGCGGGCTGGACTACCGGACCGGCTCGCCCACGATGTACAACGGACCGTCCGTGCTCAGCCGTTGATGCCGGGGGTGTCCGACGGGCAGTCCGGCACGCCTTGGGCCATCACGTCGACGGCGTCCTTGGTCACGTAGATGTCCGGCACCCAGTAGTGCTGGTCCTTGAACGCCGCGTAGTACCAGTACACCGACTCGGTCTTGACCGAGTTCCGGATCGCCGCGGGGGTCGGCGCCTTGCACAGCAGGGTGATCGTGTCGCCGTGCACGAACACGTTGAACAGCGTGTTGCCCTTGCGGTAGGCGCGCACCTTGTCCGCGGCCATCGTGCAGGTCACCGTGTCGGTGCCGCACCCGGTCGGGTCCGAGGGGACCCACCAGCCGCTGGTGTCGACGATCCACGTCTTGCCCGCCGACGACGCACTGGCCGCCGGCGACGACGTGCCCGATGAGGTGGGCGAGCAGCCGGCGAGCGAGATACCGAGCGCCAGCACCGCCGTGGTCATCCGGACCACCGAACCTGATCGCACGTGACTCTCCAGCTGACGACGGGCGGCCCACCGTTACCGAGCGGCGCCGACGCTAGCAGCGCTACCCCGCCGAACCCTCCTCGGACGGTTCGGCGTGCGCCTACGTGTCGCGGCGGGTCGGCCACTCGACGGTGACGGAGAGGCTGCTCGGGTCCGAGTCGTCGTCCAGGCTCCAGCCTTCGTCCGGGCCGGGTCGCGCGTACTGCTGACGGCCGGAGCCGGCGCCCGAACCGACCACAGACATGCCCTGGCGGTCGACGTCGGCATAGCCGAAACAGACCACCCGGTCGTCGAACGGGTTCAGCTCGGGCAGCGAGTGCAGCACCTGAAGGAGCGACTGACGGGCCTGGTCGGGTGGTCGCAGCGAGGCGATCTCGCCGCGCACCTCGACCGCCACGCCGCTGCGGTACGCGTCCAGGACGGCGTCGCACAGCTGGGCGTGCACCTCACGCATCGGCGGGGCGGCGGTCACTGAGAGCACCGACCTCAGCAGGGTGGCGCTACGGGCGCAGCGGTCGCGCACGGACGCCGATGCCGCTGACAGGCGTCCGTCCGCGATGCCCTCGAGCAGCTGCAGTGCGGGCAGCACGGCCGGCCGGATCCAGCGCCGGCGGTCCTGCTCGATCGAGACCCCGGCGCGCACCCGGACCCCGGCCTCGAACGCCGACTGGCGGACGGCGGCCGCGGACAGAGCCTGCCGGTGGAGCGCGCGTCCGAACAGCGCCGCCGCCCCGATGGCGCCGAGGGCCAGCACCAGCTGGATCAGCGCGTCCGAGCCGCACCCCGGCCACAGCGACCGCGACAGCACCACGGCCGCGACTCCCGACCCGACGACGACGAGGGCTGTGGCCAGCACGACCCACAGGGACGGCGCCAGCACGACGAGGGCCAGCGCCAGCGCCAGCCGGGCGTCCAGGGGGACGAGCGGCCCGGCCGCGACCGTGCAGAAGGGGTCGGCCACCGGGGTGAGCACCGTGGCCCAGGCGATGGCGTTGAGCGTCAGCAGCACGTCGCTGCCGCGCAGCCGACCGTCGCGGCGGATCCGCAGCAGCAGGTGCGCCGACCACGCGGCCAGCGCGCCGGACACGACAAGCGCGATCCAGGGGCGGTCCAGGCTCCACCAGCTCATGAGCAGCGCCACCAGCCCCAGGCCCACCGAGAGCAGGAGGAAAGCGGCCACCACGGCGCGCAGCGCGTCGTTCAGGTCGACAGGGGCCAGTCCCGGGTCGGCAGCAACAGGGTCGGACGCGGGCCAGCGCAACGCGACCCGGGCGCCCGCGCCTGGCCGCGCCGTCACCCACGCGGCGCCGCCGACGTCCGCCATCCGCGCCTGCAACGAGTCGCGGACGCCGAAGCCCTCGGTGGCCAGGCGCCCCGAGTCGAACCCGACGCCCTCGTCGATGACATCGACCTGGAGAGCGTCGACCGCGGCGACGATCTCCAGGTGCACCGTCGTGGCCCCCGAGTGCTTGCCGGCGTTGACGATCGCCTCGCCCACCGCGTCCATGGCCGCGGCTAGCACGGCCGGCGGCGGCGTCCCTTCGGCGCTGACCGCGCTCGAGCAGGACAGGCCCATCGACTCGGCGCGGGCCGTGGCTCGGTCGACCAGGGCCCGCAGATCCGCGGGAGCACCCTGGCCGACCGGGAACGCCAACGGTCGCAGTGCGTCGGCGTCCTGGGCACAGCGGGCGCGCAGCCGGTCCGCGGGGATGTCTTCCCCGGAGCGGGCGACCGCCTCCAGCGTGTTCAACGCGTTGTCGTGGATCGACCGTCGGGCCTGGTCCGCGGCGGCCGCGACGTCACGGGCGTGCCGGTTGGCCGCGACGACCTGGTCCGCCCTGGCCATCGTCACGTCGGTCTGCCACGCCGACCGTCGCAGCAGGCTCGCCGCATAGGCCGCCAGCACCGCGAAGCCGATGACCGTTGCGGCCTGCGTCACCACCATGAGCCACGGCCGGCTGAGCGCGTCGGGGGGATCCCCCACCGCCGCCAGCAGCAGCAGTGCTACGGCCACCGTCCCGGTGGCTGTGACGACCAGCGGCCGGGTGAGCAGCGCGGCCACCACGGTGGCGAGGGTCGCGGTCACCGAGACGAGCAGCCAGCTGCCGTGGAGCCCGTGCGAGACCTTGATCAGGGTCTGCGCCAGCAGCACCGCCAGCGGGACGGCGACCAGCGCGAGGGCGCGCGGCCGGCTGTGGCGGTGGACGACCAGCACCCCGACTGCGCCCAGGACACAGACCAGCGCCTCGGCCCGACCCACGCCGAACTGCTGCTCGGGCGGCCAGAGGGCCAGGCTGGTGGTGGCCACCCCGAACCAGGTCAGCAGCAGCCCCTCGGCCACCTCGAAGAGGCCTGCGGAGGAGGAGTCAAGCGCGGGATGGACCGACTCGGTGGTGGCCATCGTCAGCCAGCCGAGAAGATCACTTGGCCGGCGTCGGGGCCCCGCCGC
The DNA here is from genome assembly GCA_038252405.1 of Actinomycetes bacterium. Classification (GTDB taxonomy): domain Bacteria; phylum Actinomycetota; class Actinomycetes; order Prado026; family Prado026; genus DATCDE01. Next base: position 24,892 of record JBBSAJ010000003.1, read on the forward strand.
ACGCCGATCGGGGACCGCGAGTCCGGCCCGACGAGCCCGACCACGTGGTGTGCGCCGGCCCAGTCCGCGTAGACCGCGCCATTCCACTGCGCCGGGTTGACATCGTTGAACTGGCCGGACACCGCGACCGCCCCGGACGTGGTGTCGACCGCGACGTTCACGTTGCCGGCGTTGCCGGTGGCGAACCGGTCACGGGCCTGAGACAACGCCAGCTGGGCGGCCGACGCCTGCGCTGCCTTGATCTGCCAGCGAGTCATCCCCGTCGACAGGTCGCGGCCGTCGAAGCCACCGTCCGGCCGCTGCACGACCACGACCCCTGTCTCGGTGTCCAGTACCGGCGTCCCGGTCGCGGCGGCCTGCCAGCGGGTCCTTCCGGCTGCGTCCACCACCCGTACCTCGGTGGGCTGTCCAGCCGTGGTGACCACGGTGAGCCCGCCGTCGGTCGGCACCAGCGCGTCGGTGGGGACGAGGGCGTCGGCGACCGTCCACGGCAGGACCGCCGAGACGCGACCCGTCGCCGCGACGATCAGGGCCACGGCGTCGGGCGGCTGCCCGGCCGCGCCGTCCGAGCGGAACGCCACGGCCACCTCGGCCGACCCCACGGAGACCAGTCGGGCGTCCAGGTCGGGTGGCTGGCTCCAGACCGACGCCCCGGACAGCAGGTCGACCGCGACCACCCGGCTGCGTACCCGGGAGTCGCCGCTGCACGTGAGGTGGCTGACCAGCGTGCGGCCGGTGACGCCATCAACCCGCAGGAAGCACGGGTTGGCGCTCCGCTCACCGGACCCGGCGTCCCGGCTCCACAGCAGCTTCCCGGTCAGCGCGTCGTAGCCGCGCATGAGGTACGCCGACCAGGACGCCGGATCGCTGGTGCTGCCCGTGCCGCTGCCCTGGACGACGACGGTGACCAGCCGTCCCTCGGTCGCCACCGTCGACGGCCAGGCGAGCAGCCGCGGGTAGCTGGACAGCCGCCGGACAGTTCCCCGCGTCGCGTCACCCACCAGGACCGTGGTCGCCGTAGCCGGATCGCTCGCGACCCGGGTCACCACCCACCACCCGCCGGCGGTGGAGACCACGCCGCCACTGACCGGGTACCCACTCACGTCTGCGCTCCAGGCGACCCGGCCCGCGACCGTCGGCACCGGCGCCGCGACCAGCGGTGCGGCTCCCATCGGCTGGGCGCCCACCTCGTCGAGGGTGCCCTGGGAGGAGCCGGCGCAGCCGGCGAGTGCCAGCGTGGCGACGCACGCGGCGACGACCGCGGTCATCCCCCGCATGGCTGCCTCCTGCACCACACCATCACCGAGATGGTCGAGACCCAGGATGCCGCACCCGGACGACGGATCGGGCGAGGTCCGCTCAGCCGATGCCGACGGCGATGATCGACTCGAGGGTCTCGAGCACGCCGGCGACACCCGCCCGCTCGAGCGTCCCGACGGTGGGCCGGTGCCACAGCCAGCAGTCCAGGTCCGCCGCCGCCCCCGTGAGGGTGGCGGCGGCCTCCCCGCCCCAGTCGGTCGTGGCGACCCGCAGGTCCGGCTCGTCGACCACCGCACCATCCGGATCGACACCGGCGAAGCGGCCCAGGGTGACCAGCCAGGAGTCCTCGGTGTCGGTGGCGACCACCCGGACGGTCTGTGCCTCGACGGGCGTGAAGCCGCCCCAGGACGGCTGACCGCCGTACATGACGCGCAGCGCCTCGTCCACGCCGTCCGCGCACAGCAGCGGGTCCATCGGGGTGCACCGACCCACCGTGAGCTCGGCGTCCAGCCGGTGGATGAGCGCCTCGTGCGCCTGACGGCGTCGAATGAACCGGACCGTGTGGTCGCTGGACCAGGTCCAGGTCACGTCATCCGGGGACGCCGACGTGAGGGCGACCAGCAGGTCCCGACTGGCCTGCTCGAAGAAGGCCTGGACGCCGGCCCGGTCCGGTGGGCGCTGCGCGTGCAGCTGCTCGACGTCCGACTCCTCGATCAGCCGCAGGCGGACGACGCTGGCCCAGAACCACTGCACCTTGGCGAGGTGCCACAGCAGGTCGGCGGCGTCCCAGTCCGGACAGGTCGGCACCCGGTCCCTCGCCGGTGCATCCGTCAGCACCTCGCCGAACCGAGCGGACTCGCGAGCCAGGTGGTCGAGGTAGTCCAGCCGAGCAGCCGTGCTCACAGCTGGGTCACCTCCACGGTCTCGACGACCCACGCCTCGGAGTGGGGCTCGTGTGGACGCCATGATTGCCGATTGCGGGGGAATCCGGCCAGCCAAGGGCGGATTCCTGCCGCCAACGGTGATCACGGTGATGGGAGCACCCGATGGGTCCTCGACACCCACACCTTCCAGTCCCCAGGGTTCTCCCCCGAGCCCCGAGCCCCGGGCAGCCGGCGTCCAGGTGATGCCGCGGTGACGCTGGCCGGGCACGCTCCCTGCCCTGACCCGAAGCGGGAGGAAGGGGTGTGCTCATGGCCGAGAACAAGGGGATCGCGGTGCCCTGCTGTCCCACGCTCGAGGAGTGCCCGCCGTGCGATGTGCTGGACATGCGCCGCCGGCTGGTCTTCCCGACCGCCCAGCGCGGCCCGAACGAGCAGCTCGTCAGCGTGGAGGTGACGCTGCACACCCGGTTCTCCCGCTGCTCCGGGCCGTTGGCCCTCGGTGACCCGGTCTACAGCACCACCCTGCTGCCCGGCGAGAAGGTGCGGCTGGCCACCACCGACCGGCGCAGCCGGTTCAGCTTCGACAGCGAGAGCAACCTGAGCTGGCGCAGCGAGCAGATGTCCGAGGAGCAGTACCGGATGTCGGCACTTCGGGCGGCGATGTCCGACCAGAACAGCACGGACAACGGCTCCAGCCGGAGCACCGACCAGGGGTCGTGGGACTTCCACGGGGACGCCAGCGGCGGCCTCGGGTTCTTCTCCGCGAGCGCCGACGCGAACGCCCGCGGCAGCCACAACGCCGAGTCGACCGCCGACTACCTGCGGGAGCACCGGTCGCACGCGTCCATGGCCGAGAGCATGTCCGTCGAGGCCACCCGCAAGGCGCACTCCCTGTCCGTCGGCGAGGTGTCCACCCGTGCGCACCAGCAGGGCGAGTCCGAGGACCACTTCGAGGCGTCGTCCCGAGAGTTCACCAACCACAACCAGTGCCAGGCCGTGACTTTCCTGTTCTACCGGCTCAACAAGTGCGAGACGATCAAGTTCGAGCTGGTGTCGATCGAGCGTCGGGTGATCGACCCGGCGGCACCCACGCCGGTGCCGGCCAACCCGCTGCGCTCGGTGGGGCAGATCGCCACCATCCCCCAAGAGGTGCCGGCCACCCAGTCGGCGCGCCTGGAGACCGAGTCGCGGGGGCTGCAGAGCGAGGCACAGTACGCCAGGGCCACGCCCGGGGCCGTCGCCCTCGTCCGGGCCTCGGCCTTCACCGTGACCGTGGGGGCCGCGCTGCCCGCCGACACCCGCAAGAAGGCGCTGGCCGAGGTCGACCGGGCGCTGATCGAGAAGGGCTTGATCGACAAGGAGACCGGCCAGGTATCCGGCCGGATCAAGGCCGAGATCGACTTCGAGCGGACGACGTCGCTCCCGACGGCGGGCGTCATCGTCAAGGGCTGCCTCGACGACTGCGAGGTCTGCGAGCCCCAGCTGCAGCGCAAGATCTCCCTCGAGCTGGACCGGATGGAGCTGGAGAACAAGCTGCTGGCGCGGCAGATCGACCTGCTCGACAAGTCGCAGCAGTATCGCTGCTGCCCCACCGACGAGGAGGAGCCGGCGCCGGTCTGAGTGGCTGCTCGGTCGGATGGCCGATCCTTCCCAGCCGCTTGGGGGACGCGGCCCGGCCGGTGACGACCCACAATGGCCGGGTGACTCAAAGGTGGGTACCGGGGGACGACGTGAGCACCGAGCTGGACTGCCCGCGCTGCGGGGGGCCGAGCGACAAGGCCCAGCACGGGACGGGCGGGGTGCTGTCCCGCTGGGACCAGCTCACCGTGATCTGTTCGAGCTGCGCCACCCACGAGGCGATGCTGGTGCTACGCGACCGGGCCAGCCTGCATCCGGTGACCGGGCAGCGCACCTGGACTCAGCGGCCCGCCACCGCCTGATCGGCCCGAGGCCGCGGGGACGCGTCGGTGTCGCCGACCACCTCTCGCCACAGCTCCTCGGGGTCGACGTCGTCCGCGTTCTCACCGACCGCCTGGGTGACCAGCAGCCGGCCGGTGTGGGTGATGTGCCGGTGCTGCGCGGCCGCCGCGGCGGCCGCGTCCCCGGCGATGATGGCGGCCACGATCGGGTCGTGCTCGGCCGCGATGTCGGCCAGCGACCGCGACCGGTCCACGGTGGAGGCGCCGAGCAGCCGGGTGATGTCACGCAGGCCGTCGATCAGGCCGGTGAGCCGCTCGTTGCCGGACACGTCCAGGATCAGGTCGTGCAGCCGCTGGTCGTGCCGCATGAACAGCCGCTCGTCGTGGGCCCGCGCGGCCTCCCGCATCCGGTCCAGCTCCCGGGACAGCGCGGCCACCAGCTCCGGCGCCGGTCGCTGGGCGGCCCGGCGGGCGGCTGGCACCTCCAGCAGCAGCCGCAGGTGGAAGATCTCGGCGATCTGCCGTGGCTCGGGCAGGACGACGCGGAACCCGCGGTTGCGCTCGAGCTGGACCATGCCGATGTCGGCCAGCCGCACCAGGGCCTCCCGGACCGGGCTGCGAGAGACGCCCAGCAGGTCGGCCACCTGGTAGGTCGAGTACAGCTCGCCGGGCACGAGTGCGCCGGAGCGGACGGCGTCCCGGATGGCTGCCATCACCTGGTCGGTGAGCGAGATCGAGGTCCCGCTCAGCGGCGTCAGCGCGGGTGGGCTCGGTTCGGCCATGCGCCCACGATAGGGGCTCGAAGCCCTCTTGACATGTCGCATGCTACATGCCACCTTCGCCGGATCGGGTCCCCCCCCACGGCGAAGGAGCGGCGCATGGCACCGTCCGCACGGACAGCGACGAAGGTGCACATCCTGGACTGCGGCTCGATGAGCTGCGACCTCACCTGGCTGCTGCTCAAGCCCGGGCGGAGCATCCGGGCCAGGGCGGACAGGGACAAGCCGGTCGAGTGGTACCCCTGCACCACCCACTGCGTGGTCGTTGAGACCCCCGAGGGCACCCTGCTGTGGGACACCAGCTGCCCGCGCGACTGGGAGACCCGCTGGGAGCCCACCGGCCTGCAGGAGTTCTTCCCCTACGACCAGGTCACGGAGGAACAGTTCTTCGACCGGCGGCTCGCCCAGCTCGGCCTCACCCCCGACTACGTCGTGCTGTCCCACCTGCACTTCGACCATGCCGGCAACGTCCGGGACTTCGCCGGCTCGAACGCCAGGCTGGTCTGCAACGACAAGGAGAAGGAGTGGGCGTTCGGCTTCGAGGGCGGCTTCAACGGCGCACACCTCAAGGCCGACTACGAGGGCCTGGAGTTCGAGACGGTGTCCGGTGACACCGAGTTCCTCCCCGGCGTGACCCTGATCGAGGCGCCGGGGCACACCCCGGGCACGATGGCGATGAAGGTCGACCTGGCCGAGACCGGTTCCATGATCTTCACCTCGGACGCCGTCTACATGGGCGACTCCTACGGCCCGCCGGCGACCCCGGCCGCGATCGTCAACGACCTGTCCGCGTTCTACCGGTCGGTCGAGAAGATCCGCGGCATCGCCGAGGCCAGCAACGCGACGGTCGTGTTCGGCCACGACGCGCAGCAGCTGTGGTCGATGCGCCGCTCGCCCGACGGCTTCTACGCCTGAGAGGAGACCCATGAGCCTGCTGCCCGTCCCCCAGAACCCGGAGAACGTCTTCACCTACGGCGCCCCCGCACTGAAGTTCGGCCCGGGCGCCAGCAACGAGATCGGCTTCGACCTGAGCCAGTACGGCGTCCAGCGGGTTCTCGTCGTGACCGACCCCGGCGTCGCCGCCACCGGAGGCCCACAGCGGGTGGCCGACCAGATGGCCCAGTTCGGCATCACCGCCTCGGTCTTCGACGGGGTCCACGTCGAGCCGACCGACGAGAGCATGAAGCAGGCGATCGACTACGCCCGGTCCACCGGACCGTGGGACGCCTTCGTCGCCGTGGGTGGCGGGTCGAGCATCGACACCGCCAAGGCGATCAACCTGATGCTCACCAACCCCGGGGACCTCGAGGACTACATCAACGTCCCCGTCGGCCGCGGGCAGGCGCCGGCCAACCCGCTCAGGCCGCTCATCGCGGTGCCGACCACGACCGGCACGGGGGCCGAGAGCACCACCATCTGCGTGCTCGACGTGCTGGCCCTGAAGGTCAAGACCGGGATCAGCCACGCCCGGCTGCGGCCGACGCTGGCCATCATCGACCCCGACCTGACGCTCACCCAGCCGGCCGGGGTGACCGCGTCGGCCGGCATGGACATCCTGTGCCACGCGCTGGAGAGCTACACGGCGCGCGACTACCGCACCTACGAGCACAAGCGGGCCGAGCAGCGGGTGCCCTACTGCGGCTCCAACCCGATCGCCGACATGTGGTCGGAGAAGGCCATGCACCTGCTGGCGTCGTCCTTCCGCCGGGCGGTGCACAACGGCGAGGACCACCAGGCACGCGCCGACATGGCGATCGCCGCGACGTTCGCCGGGATGGGCTTCGGCAACGCCGGGGTGCACATCCCGCACGCCAACGCCTACCCGATCGCCGGTCGGGTCAAGGACTTCCACCCCAAGGACTACCCGCAGGACGAGGCGATGGTCCCGCACGGGATGTCGGTGTCGCTGACCGCGCCCGAGGCGTTCCGGTTCACCTTCGAGGCCTCGCCGGAGCGGCACATCCGGGCGGCCGAGATCCTCGACCCGAGGGCTGAACGTCCGGCCGACCCGTCCGAGTACCTGCCATCGGTGCTGATGAGCCTGATGCGGGACATCGACATCCCGAACGGGGTGGCTGCGGTGGGGTACGAGGAGGCGGACATCCCCGACCTGGTCCAGGGGACCATGAAGCAGCAGCGGCTGCTCGCCACCGCCCCGCGGCCGGTCACCGAGGACGACATCGCCGGGGTGTTCCGGCGCTCGATGGAGCTGTGGTGACCTGATGGCCATCTACGACCTGCGCTGCGCGTCGGGCCACCGGTTCGAGGTGATCCAGCCCTTCTCGGCCGTCCTGCCGCCCTGCCCGTCCTGCGGTGCCGCGACCACCAAGCTGCCGGCTCGCTTCGGCATCGGCGGGGCCGGCCTGGCCGGGCTGCCACCGTCCGCCGAGCGGATGCCGCAGACCTGGCGCGGCACCTACAACGGCAACCGCGAGTACGTCACCTCGCTGCAGCGGACGGCGGAGGCCCGGCAGCGGCTCGAGGACAAGCACCCCGAGCTGGCCGGCGACCGCCGCCCGATCGTGGCCCACGAGGGGCGCTACGAGCAGGCGCCGCTACGGTGGGGCGACCCCGGCCCGACCGCCACCGAGCACGCCCACCCGCACCCACACCCGCACCCACACTAGGAGCCGGACATCCCCGCAGGGCAGCCCTCGGCGCCACCGCACGTCGAGGTGGTCGACGCGCTGCGGCGGGCCGGCCTGGCCGAGGTCGACGACAGCACCCTGACCCGGGCGCTGTACTCCAGCGACGCCTCGCTGTACCGGGTCACGCCGGCGGCCGTGGTCCGGCCGCGGGACGTCGACGAGGTGGCCGCGACCCTCGACGTCTGCCGCACCCTGGGCGTCCCGCTGACCTCCCGGGGCGCCGGGACCTCGATCGCCGGCAACGCCGTCGGCACCGGCGTGGTGCTGGAGTTCAGCAGGCACCTCAACCGGGTGCGGGCGATCGACCCCGAGGCGCGCACCGCGACGGTCGAGCCGGGCGTGGTGCAGGCCCAGCTGCAGCGGGCCGCCGCCCCGCACGGCCTGCGGTTCGGCCCCGACCCATCCACCCACAACCGGGCCACCCTCGGCGGGATGATCGGCAACAACGCCTGCGGCTCGCGCGCGCTGGGCTACGGCCGCACGGCGGACAACGTGCTGGGCCTGCAGCTGCTCACCGGGACCGGCCAGAGGCTCGGCCTCGGGGCGGATGGCGCCGCAGCTGCGTCCGAACCGCTGCTCGCCGAGCTGAGGTCGGTGGTCGGCCAGGAGCTGACCACGATCCGGACCGAGCTCGGCCGCTTCAGCCGCCAGGTCTCCGGGTACTCCCTCGAGCACCTGCTGCCCGAACGGTCCTTCGACGTGTCCAGGGCGCTGGTCGGCAGTGAGGGCACGCTCGGCGTCGTGCTGGGCGCCACCGTCCGGCTGGTGACCGAGCCGGCCCATCGCGGGCTGGCCGTGCTCGGCTATCCCGACATGGCCACCGCGGCCGACGCCGTGCCGGCCCTGCTGGTGCACCGGCCCACCGCCTGCGAGGGGATCGACGGACGGATCCTCGACGTCGTGCGGGCGCGGCGTGGCCCGGCCGCCGTCCCCGCCATGCCGCGGGGGAACGGCTGGCTGATCGTCGAGGTCACCGGGCAGTCGCCGGCCGAGGTGGCCGCCAACGCTCGCGCGGTCGTCGCCGACGCCGGTGCACTGGACGCCATGGTGGTCACCGACCCGCGTGCCGCGGCCGGCCTGTGGCGGATCCGGGAGGACGGCGCCGGGCTCGCCGGGCGCACGCCGGCCGGCGCGCCGGCGCACTCCGGCTGGGAGGACGCCGCGGTGCCCCCGGTCGTGCTGGGTGCCTACTTGCGGGACTTCGAGCGGCTGCTCGCCGACCACCGGCTGTCCGGCGTTCCCTACGGGCACTTCGGTGACGGTTGCGTGCACATCCGGATCGACTTCCCGTTCGCGTCGCCGTCCGGGGTGGGCGTGTTCCGCGACTTCCTCACCGATGCAGCCACGCTCGTGGCCGGCTATGGGGGGTCGCTGTCCGGCGAGCACGGCGACGGCCGGGCCCGCAGCGCACTGCTGCCGCTGATGTACTCCGGCTCGGCGCTGGCCCTGTTCGGCCGGGTCAAGGCGCTGTTCGACCCGGACAACCTGCTCAACCCCGGGGTGCTCGTCGACCCACGACCGGTGGACGCCGACCTGCGGGTGGTCCAGGCCCGGCCGCTGCGCGAGGGGCTCGCCCTCGGCTACCGCCACGACGGCGGGGACTTCAGCGCCGCCGTGCACCGCTGCACCGGGGTCGGCAAGTGCTTGGCCGACACCACCGCGGAGGGGGGGGTCATGTGCCCGTCCTACCTGGCCACCCGCGAGGAGAAGGACTCCACCCGCGGCCGCGCCCGGGCGCTGCAGGAGATGGTCAACGGGACGACGGTGACAGGCGGCTGGCGCTCGCCGGACGTGCGCGAGGCGCTGGACCTGTGCCTGGCCTGCAAGGGCTGCTCGTCGGACTGCCCGACCGGCGTGGACATGGCCGCGTACAAGGCGGAGGTGCTGCACCAGTCCTACCGCGGCCGGCTGCGCCCGCGCTCTCACTACACGCTCGGCTGGCTGCCCCGCTGGTCGCGGCTGGCCTCGCGCGCACCCCGGCTGGCCAACGCCGTGCTCGGCCGGCCGACCGTGGCCCGCGTGACGCGATGGGCGGCCGGGGTCGACTCCCGCCGCGGTCTCCCCCGGTTCGCCGAGGTGCCGTTCCACCGCTGGTTCAGCCGCCGGGCCGGTGGGGTGCGCGCCGCGGACCGCCCCCCGGTCGTGCTCTTCGTGGACAGCTTCACCGAGCACTTCCGGCCGGAGGTGGGGATCGCCGCGGTGCAGGTCCTCGAGGACGCCGGGTACGCGGTCCGGCTGACGCCGTCCGGCCTGTGCTGCGGGCTGACCTGGATCACGACCGGGCAGCTGGACACCGCGAAAGTGCTTGTAGGGCAGACGGTTTCAGCCCTGTTGCCGGAGGTCGAGGCCGGAGTACCTGTGGTCGGCCTGGAGCCCTCGTGCACGGCGGTGCTGCGGTCGGACGCCGTGGAGCTGCTCGGCACCGCCGCCGCCGCGACCGTGGCCCGCGGCACCCGCACCCTGGCCGAGCTGCTGCTGGACACCCCGGGCTGGACCCCGCCCGACCTCACCGGGACCCGCGCCGTCGCGCAGCCGCACTGCCACCACTACGCGGTGATGGGCTGGGACGCCGACGCGCGGCTGCTGGACGCAGCTGGCGTGGAGGTGACGCGGCTCGGCGGCTGCTGCGGGCTGGCCGGCAACTTCGGCGCTGAGCGGGGGCACTACGAGGTGTCGGTGGCCGTGGCCGAGAACGCGCTGCTGCCCACGATCCGCGACCGGGAGCCAGGGTCTGTCGTGCTGGCCGACGGGTTCTCCTGCCACACCCAGGTGGCCGACCTCGCCGCCGTGGACACCGTCCACCTGGCCCAGCTCCTCCTCCCCCCTTCCGCCACCCCTCCTGCCGCATGAAGGGCCCCTTCTATGCGCAAGGCCGCAACAACCCACCCTTCATCGGACGGCGGGATGCGGGTCACAGCTTCGGTTGGCAGGCCCCCGACCCCAGCAAGGACAAGCCGGTCAGGTCGCCGGCCCCCAGCGACGTCGAGACGAGCTGAGTCTCCGGGTACATGACCTGCTTGGGGGCTGTGACGTGGTCCAGACCAACCAGGTGCCCCAGCTCGTGCAGGATCACGGCCCGCGCGAGGGGGGCTCTTGAGGTCGGAGAGGACACCGTCGAACGCGACGCTGGACAGCTCTACCGTGCTGGTGACGTGGGTACCCTGGCCCGAAGGCGAGACCTCACCGTGCACGCTGCCCCCGAGGTCGACCGTCGAGGCAGCGAAGGACGGCTGCTCCCCCGGTGTCTTCCAAGCGATCAGGACCGGCGCCCAGCGCTGGCCGTACCGCTTGGGCTGGTAGATCGCGCGGTCGTTTCCCGGTGCCTCACTTGTCGGTAGCTGCTGCTGCTGGTGCTGCGCAGCGGTGCCGGCTGACCGAGCGGGTGCGCCGCCTCGCTGATGCCCGGCGGTGGTGCGCTGGACGAGGCCGTCGCCAGCGCCGGTGGGCTGCCCCAGACTCCGGTGAGGCTGGTCGACCAGTGGCTCACGACCAGCGTCCCCACGATGACGCCCACGAAGATGCTCAGCGGGAGAAGGTTGCGCCGAACCCAGCCGCGCTCACGGCGCTTGGCCGATCGATCCGCTCGAGCCTGGCTTCGTTGGAGGTGCTCGTGGTGTCCCCGTCGACCCCTGGCCTCCACCGGGCAGGGCCGTTCCCTGCTGCGTCGACCCAGCTACCGGTGCCGCAACCGCGGACGAACCGGTCGAACGCCCCGCTGCCCCTCGATCTCGAGGGGGATACTGCCGAGATGGCCAAGGACCCGCTCACCTCGCTCTCCCGCCGGCAACGGTTCGAGGCGGGCGTCGTCCAGACCCTCGCCCGCCTTCCAGCCCGCACCCAGCGGCTGCTCGCGGGGCCAGTCGTCGAGGGTGACTACGGCCCGCTCGACGTCCAGGTGCAGCTGATTCTGCGGTTGTTGGCGGCCGATCCCAAGCCCTCCTTCGAGACGCAGCAGGTGGCCCAGGCGCGAGAGTCGATCAGACTGGAGGCCGCCCAGTTCGCCGGACGTCGACCCGCGAACGTGATCGCTGAGCGACTGACGGTGGACGGCGCCGAGGGGCAGCTCGGTGCCCGGCTGTACCTCCCGGAGGGCGCCCAACGACCCGGACCTCTCGTGGTGTGGTTCCACGGGGGTGGCTGGGTCGTCGGCGACCTGCACAGCCACGACCCGTGCTGTCGTTTCCTCTCTTCCGCGGCCGGACTGCGGGTGCTCGCAGTGGACTACCGGCTGGCACCGGAGGCGCCGTTCCCGGCCGCCGTGGACGACGCGCTGGCCGCCTTCCGCTGGGCGGTGAGCCACGCCGCCGAGCTCGGCGCCGACCCCGACCGGATCGCGGTGGCTGGCGACTCCGCCGGCGGCAACCTGGCGGCCGTTGTCTCGCTGCTGGCGGCCCGGGACGGCGGGCCGGCCCCGGCCTTCCAGGCCCTGGTGTACCCGGTCACCGACCTGTCCACGAAGTCGGACAGCTACGGCAAGTACCCCGTCGGGTACTTCCTCACCGAGGCACAGATGGACTGGTACCGAACCACGTACCTGCCGAACCCGTCACTGGCCACCGACCAACGGGCCTCGCCGCTGCTCGCGGATGACGTCGCCGGGCTCGCTCCCGCCTACGTCACGGTCGGGGGTTTCGACATACTGCGCGACGAGACCGTCGCCTACGCGCGGCGGCTGCGAGATGCCGGGGTCCCGACGACGCTGCGGGTGCATCCGGGGCTGATCCACGGCTTCGTCAATGCAGCCGGCGTTCTGCCGGTCGCTGCGGCTGCCGTCCGCGAGTTGGCCGACGCGCTGGTCACCGCCCTCAATCCCCCTGAATGAGGGGTCCCCTCTGTGCGCAGGGCGGCAACAACCCACCCTTCATGCCAGCGGCGGCGACACCGGCGTCTCGGGATGAAGGGTAGGAAAGTGCGGCCTTGCGCACAGAAGGGCACCTTCATGCGGAGGCCGAGATCAGCTGCAGGATGCGCTTCTCGGAGACCTTCTGGGCGGTGCCGAGCTGCTGGGCGAACAGGCTGACCCGCAGCTCCTCGAGCAGCCACCGGACGTCGGCCAGCTCGGCCGGCACCGGCGTCCCAGCCGGTAGCGCGTCGAGCGCTTCGTGCCAGGCGTCCTCGACGACGTGCACCCGGTCCATCAGCGCGAGGTCGCGCTCGACGTCCTTGGGCAGCAGGTCGAGGCGTCGCTGGATGGCCCGCAGGTAGCGCAGCACGTGCGGCAGCCGGGCCACCCCGCTGCTCGTGGCGACGTCGGCCGGCACCAGCGCGGCCAGCTGCACTCCGAGGTCCTCGAACGCCGGCCGCATCCGCTCGGGCGCCGGCTCGGCCAGCCGCTCACGCACCGAGTAGGCGGCGCCGTGCACCTCCCCGACGGCTCGCAGCACCCCGCTCGCCGTCGCCACGAGGCGCTCCGCCACGAAGGACCGTAGCGCCGCGAACCCGGCCGCGTCCCACGCGGGTCCCCCGCGCTCCGCCACGAGCGCATCGACCGCGGCGGCCACGCAGTCTCGGACGGCGTCCGCCGGATGCCCGCCCGTGTCCCTGGCCAGCGCCAGCTTCTCCCTGGCGCTGAGGGACTCCAGCAGCGCGCGCGCCGGCGACGGCACGGTGAGCAGCAGCAGCCGGCGGGTCCCCAGTGGCGTCGCGGCCGCCTGCTCGGCCGCTGAGGCGAGCACCCGGACGCCGACCGCCTCCCCCTCGTCGACCAGTGCGGGGTACCCGGTGACCCGCAGCCCGTCGCGCTCGGTGTCCACCACCCGCGGCAGCTCGGCGCCGGGCCAGTCCACCAGGCCGGTCCGTTCCATTGACGGCAGCGCCGACACGATCGCGGACCGCAGCTGCCCGGCCAGCCGGCGGCGCAGCTCGTCGAGATCGTCACCCAGGGCCAGCACGCGCCCCTCGCCGTCCTCGACCGACAGGTGCATGCGCAGGTGGTCGGCCAGGTCCGCCCGCGGCCAGGCGGCCGGCGGAACCTGCACCCCGGTCAACCGGAGCACCGCATCGCCGAGCGCGGCCTCGAACGGCGTCCGCTCGCCCGGCGTCATCGTGGCCAGTGCCCGCGCGGCCGTGTCCGGCGCGGGAACCAGCAGTCGCCGCAACGGTTTCGGCAGCCCTCGCACGAGCGCGGTGGCGAGCTCGGCTCGCAGCCCCGACACCCCCCAGCTGAACGCAGCGGCCGGCAGCCGGTTGAGGCCGGTGAGTGGCAGGTGGGCGGTGACGCCGTCGTCCGACTCCCCCGGCGCGAACCGGTAGGACAGCGGGACGTCGACGTCACCGACCGTCCAGCTGTCCGGAAACAGCTCGAGATCGGGCAGCGAACGGTCCGCCAGCACGTCCGCCGGCGACAGGTCCAGCAGCCCTGGATCCTCGTGCCGGGCCTGCTTCCACCAGGCGTCGAAGTGGCGAGCCGAGACCGCGGACGCGGGCACCCGGGCGTCGTAGAAGGCGAACAGCGCCTCCTCGTCCACGACGACGCCCCGCCGGCGCAGCTTGTCCTCGAGGACCTGCACCTGCTCGATCGTCGCCCGGTTGCGCCCGACGAAGGCGTGGTGCGTGCGCCACTCCCCCTCGACCAGCGCGTGCCGGAGGAACAGCTCGCGCGAGACCACCGGGTCAACCCGTGCGTAGCCCACCCGGCGGCGCGCCACCAGCGGTATCCCGTACAGCGTCACCTTCTCGAAGGCCATCACCGCACCGCGGTCGGCGTCCCAGTGCGGCTCGCTGTAGGTGCGCACGACCAGGTGCTCGGCTGCGCTCTCGATCCACTGCGGGTCGACCCTGGCCACGGTGCGGGCGAACAGCCGCGAGGTCTCCACGAGCTCCGCGGCCATCACCCAGCGCGGCTGCTTGCGGGCCAGCGCGGAACCCGGCCACAGCACGAACTTCGCCCCGCGGGCGCCGAGGTAGTCGCGACCCTCCGGCTCCTTCAGCCCGATGTGCGACAGCAGTCCCGCGAGCAGCGCCCGGTGCACGTGGTCCGGGTGCGACCACCCCTCGCTCAGCGTCAGCCCCAGGTCGCGGGTGGCGACGTCCCTCAGCTGGGCGACCAGGTCCTGCCACTCCCGGATCCGCAGGTAGTGCAGGTACTCGGCGCGGCACAGCCGCCGGAACGCGGACGACGACAGCGTCGACTGCTGTTCCTCGATGTACTGCCACAGGGTGAGCAGCGCCAGCACGTCGCTGGACTCGTCGGCGAACCGGAGGTGGGCGACGTCCGCCTGCTCCTGGGCGTCCGACGGTCGCTCCCGAGGGTCCTGGATGGACAGCGCGGCCGCCACCACGAGCACGTCGCGCACGCAGCCGAGCCGTCCCGCCTCCAGCACCATCCGCCCGAGCCGCGGGTCGAGCGGCAGCCGGGCCAGCCGGCGCCCGAGGTCGGTGAGCCGCGGCCGCTCGTCGGTCGCCGCCGTCAGCGCCCCGAGCTCGTCCAGCAGCGCGATGCCGTCGCGCACCGAGCGTCGGTCCGGGGGGTCGATGAACGGGAAGTCCGCCACGTCGCCGAGGTCGAGTGCCGCCATCTGGAGCAGCACGGCGGCCAGGTTGGTGCGCAGGATCTCCGGGTCGGTGAACTCGGGCCGCGCCGCATGGTCCTCCTCGTCGTACAGCCGGAGGCACACACCCTCGGCGAGCCGGCCGCACCGACCGGCGCGCTGCTTCGCCGACGCCTGCGAGACCTTCTCGATCGGCAGCCGCTGGACCTTCAGCCGGTGGCTGTAGCGGGAGATCCGGGCGGTTCCGGCGTCCACGACGTAGTGGATGCCCGGGACGGTGAGCGAGGTCTCGGCCACGTTGGTGGCCAGCACGATCCGCCGGCCGGGATGCGGGGCGAAGACCCGGTGCTGCTCCGCCGCGGACAGCCGGCCGAACAGCGGCAGCACCTCGGCGCCGGCCACGTGGTGCCGGCGCAGCGCCTCGGTGGTGTCGCGGATCTCGCGCTCGCCGGAGAGGAAGACCAGCACGTCGCCAGGACCCTCGTGGGCCAGCTCGTCGACCGCGTCGAGCACGGCCTGCACCTGGTCGCCCTGCTCCTCGTCGTAGGGCCGGTAGCGGACCGCGACCGGGTAGGTGCGCCCGGAGACCTCGATGACCGGCGCGCCGCCGAAGTGGTCGGCGAAGCGCTGCGGGTCGATGGTGGCCGAGGTGATGACCACCCGCAGGTCCGGCCGCCGCGGCAGCAGCCGGGTCAGGTAGCCGAGCAGGAAGTCGATGTTCAGGCTGCGCTCGTGCGCCTCGTCGACGATGACCGTGTCGTAGGCCAGCAGGTCGGGATCGTGCGCGATCTCGGCGAGCAGCACGCCGTCGGTCATGACCTTGACGAGGGTGTCCGCGGTCGTGTGCCGGGTGAACCGCACCTGGTAGCCGACGGTCCGGCCCAGCGGGACGTCGAGCTCCTCGGCCAGCCGCTCGGCGACGGCCCGGGCGGCGATCCGCCGCGGCTGGGTGTGCGCGATCGCCCCGCGGACACCGCGGCCGAGCTCGAGACAGATCTTGGGCAGCTGGGTGGTCTTCCCCGAGCCGGTCTCGCCGGCGACGACGACCACCTGGTGCTCGCGCAACGCCGCCGCGATGTCCGCGACCCGGGCCGAGACGGGCAGCTCCGGCGGGTACGTCGGTGTGGGGACGGCGGACCGTCGACGGGCCACCCGCTGCTCGGCCGCGACGAGGTCCCGCTCGAACGCTGCGAGGTCGAGGCCGCTTCGGCCCAGCCGCCGCGACAGCCGCCGCTCGTCGCGCAGCAGCAGTGCGGGCAGCCGGGCAGCCAGCTCGTCACGGGGAGTGGACACAACGGCGTCCATTCTGGGGTCAGTCATCACCCGCGTCGTCCAGATATCCAGCCAACCGGTCCAGGAACGGCCGCTGCCCGGCCACGATCCTCGCCCTGGCCTCGTCGACCTCGAACCAGGCGGCCCGGTCGATCTCCGGGAACTCGGCCAGCCGACCGGACCGGGGCGGCCACTCCAGGGTGAACGTCCCCGGCGTGACGGCCGACGGGTCGAGGTCGCCCGCACCGGCCCACAGCTCGACCCGCTTCCCGCCCGGCTGGCGGACCTCGCCGAGCCCGACCAGCTCCTCGACCGCGAGCGGTAGCGGCAGGCCGAGCTCCTCGGTGAACTCTCGGACGGCGGCCACCAGCGCGGGCTCGGCGTCGTCGTGCTCGCCCTTGGGCACCGACCACGCGCCGGCGTCCTTCCGAGCCCAGAACGGACCGCCCATGTGCCCGAGCAGCACCTCGATGCCACCACTCGAGGTGCGTCTCCACAGCAGGATTCCCGCGCTGCGCCTGGTCATCCGGCGCTCACCCATGCGGTCATCGTGGCGTCCAGGCCGTCCACCAGTCGCCGGAAGCTGCGGTCGACGTCTCGCGGCAGGCCGAACCCGCCGCCAGCCTCGAGGGTGACGAACCCGTGCAGACCTGCGCGCAGGGCACGAGTCGCGTCGACGGCGTCGTCGCCGCTGAGCCCGTACCCGGCCAGGACAGCGAGCACCACCCGCAGCACCGCGTCGGTCACAGCACGGTGCTCGTCGTCGTCCGGTGCGGGCGCCCGCACCGTCGCCGCGTACCGGCCCGGATAGGCGTGCCCGAAGCCGCGGTACGCGTCGGCGACGGCCCGCAGTGCGTCACCACCGGCGCGGCCGACCGCCGCCGCGGACAGGACCTCGCCCAGCTCGCGGGTGGCCTGCACGGCGATGTCGCGGCGCAGGCCGTCCAGCCCGGAGATGTGCTTGTACAGGCTCGGCAGCCGCACCCCGAACCGGGCGGCCACGGCGGCGAGGCTGAGCTGGTCCCAGCCGGTCGCGTCGGCGACGTCGGCCGCCTCGCGTACCACGACGTCGTGGCTGAGACCCGCTCTAGGCACC
This sequence comes from Actinomycetes bacterium, assembly GCA_038252405.1. GTDB lineage: Bacteria > Actinomycetota > Actinomycetes > Prado026 > Prado026 > DATCDE01. The sequence continues at coordinate 42,240 of JBBSAJ010000003.1, forward strand.
CGGCGCCACCCGGGCGAGGAAGCCGAGGACGGCGGGGTTGACCAGGTCCGGACGCTGCGCCTGCGGGTAGTGGCCGGCGTCCGGGACCATCATCAGCTCGGCCCGCAGCCGCTCGGCGACCCACTGCCCCTCGGCAGCCGGGTCGGTGAAGTCGGGATCGCGCTCGCCCATGACCACGAGGGTCGGCGCCGTGACCCGGTCGAGCCGCTCCTCGGCTGGGGCGTGCGAGGTGTGCGTGGTGGCTCGGAACGCGGCGCCGTACCCCGGGCGCTTGAGACCGGCCACGACCGCCGCGCGGTGCTCCTCGAAGTCGGCGGGCCGCTCGCCGGTGTACAGCGTCGGAAGGTAGGAGCGCCACACCGAGGTGCGCCACCGCCCGGCCATCGCCAGCCGCAGGGCCCACCGCAACAGCACGTTGACCCGCGTGTTGTGCACGAACGGCCCGAGCAGGACCAGTCCGGCGACGGCCTCGGGCCGCTCCGCCGCGGCCCACACCGCGGACCCGGCAGCCATCGAGTTGCCCAGCACGACGGCGGGACCGCCGAGGTGCTCGACCAGCGCGAGGATGTCCTCGCCGGCGGCGACGTCGTCGTACGCGGCGAAGGTCGGGTCGCTGTCGCCGTGCCCCCGCAGGTCCATGGTGGCCACCCGGTAGCCGGCCGCGGCCAGCTCAGGGACGACGAACCGGTAGACGCTGCGCAGGTCGCCCATGCCCGGTACGCAGACGACCAGTGGTCCGTCTCCGATGACGTCGTAGCCGATCCGCCCCTCGCCGCGGGCAAGGTACCTGGTCTCCGCACTCATGCTCGTATCCATAGCCAATAGGCTAGCCCAGTTAGCCAACCCCAGTCAACCCCCCTCCCGCATGAAGGGCACCTTCTGTGCGCACCACCGCACAGACCCACCCTTCATGGACGCCGGCCGAGCGGACGCCGTCGGCCACTGTCGAGTGGCGGACCGGTCGGGGGGAATCGGTACGGTGGGCCGCCGGTTGGCACAGCCACCAGACCGGTCAGCCCCTCGCCACCCGTCCGCCCTTGAACCCGTGGAGCTCGCATGACCACCGCCCCCGCCGTCCCCCAGGCCGGCGAGAAGGACCCGCTGCGCTGGAAAGCGATGATCTTCATCGGCATCAGCCAGCTCATGGTGGTGCTGGACGCCTCCATCGTGAACCTCGCGCTGCCGAGCGCGAAGCGCGCCCTCGGCATCAGCGACGCGAACCAGCAGTGGGTCATCACCGCCTACACGCTGACCTTCGGCGGTCTGCTGCTGCTCGGCGGTCGCATCGCCGACTACATGGGGCGCAAGCGCGCCTTCCTCATCGGCCTGGTCGGGTTCGCGGTCGCCTCGCTGCTCGGCGGCATCGCACCCACCGCAGGTGTGCTCTTCGCCGCCCGCGCGCTGCAGGGGGCCTTCGCGGCGCTGCTGGCACCGGCCGCACTGTCGCTGGTCAGCGTGATCTTCACCGACCCCAGGGAGCGGGCCAAGGCGTTCGGCATCTTCGGCGCGATCGCCGGCGGCGGGGCGGCCATCGGCCTGCTGCTCGGCGGGGTGCTCACCGAGTACGCCTCCTGGCGCTGGTGCCTGGCCGTGAACACCCCGATCTCGATCATCGCCGCGCTCGGCGCCATCCGCTTCATCCGGGAGTCCAAGGCTCCGGGCAACACCTCCTACGACGTCCCCGGCGCGATCACGGTGACGCTCGGGCTGGTGTCCCTCGTGTATGGCCTGACGAAGGCGGCGCCCAAGCCGGGCGACGTCGGCGCCCACTGGACCGAGCCGGCCACGCTGGCCTTCCTGGTCACCGGGGTCGTGCTGCTCATCGCGTTCGTGCTGATCGAGCTGCGAACCTCCAACCCGCTGCTCCCGATGCGGGTCGCGCTCGAACGGAACCGGGGCGGGGCCTACCTGTCCAGCCTGATCACCGGCGCGGGACTGTTCTCGATGTTCCTGTTCCTCGGGCTCTACCTGCAGGTCATCAAGGGCTTCAGCCCGGTCCGGGCCGGCTTCGCGTTCCTGCCGTTCTCGATCGGCATCATCCTGACCGCCGGGGTTGCCTCGTACCTGCTGCCCAAGCTGGGGCCGCGCCCGCTCATGGTCCCGGGCCTGCTGATGGCGGCGTCCGGCCTGTACTGGCTGACCTTCTTGAAGTACGACTCCGCGTACCTGACCCATGTGCTGCCCGCGATGCTGCTCATGAGCGTCGGCATGGCCTTCGTGTTCATCCCGACGGCGAGCACGGCCCTGCACGGCGTCGGCCACCACGACGCCGGCGTCGCGAGCGCGCTGATCAACGCCAGCCAGCAGGTCGGCGGGTCGATCGGGGCCGCCCTGCTCAACACGGTGGCGGTCACGGCGTCCGCGAGCTACATCGCGTCGCACCTCCCGCCGACGACGACGACGCAGTACGAGGCGCTGACCGCCGGCTACACCAAGGCCTTCATGGTCAGCACCGGTCTCATGTTGTTGGCGGCGGTGGTCGTGCTGGCCTTGATCCGGATCGGCAAGGAGTCGCTCCAGGAGCACGACGACGAGGTGCCGGTCCCCCTGGGCTGACCCGCGGCCGCGGCAGCGCCGGTCAGGGGTGTCGAGGTGTCGCTGCCTGCTGACCGGCGTGTTCGGTCCCGGACCGTTCCGCGGGCCGAACGAGTCGACGCAGCAGGGCCTGGGTCTCGGCGTCCGTCGACATCACCACCGTGCCCTCCATGGCACGGGTCAGCAGCACCTTGTAGGTGTTGCGCACCGCGCGGTCGAAGTCCTCCGGCGAGCGGCGCCGCACGGCGGTGTCGTGGCTGGCGGAACGGTCCGCCAGCCAGCGGTCGGTGCGCCACACCAGGTCCGGCCCGAGGATCACCCCGTTCCAGTCGTACTCGAAGCCCTGCGCCGTGTACACACAGCCGACCTGGTCGAAGCCGGCTGGGTCGCTGGCCCAGAACGAGCGGGCGGGGGCCCCTCCGTGCGCGGTCTCCTTCTTGTTGTTCCACGGGCGGTGCCACTGCCCGACCACCACGTCCGCGACCAGCCCACCAGCCGGTTGCGGATCGCTCCACGGCCAGCAGTACCCGGCGGTGATGCGGGCCGTGTACCCCTCCGCCAGCCGGGACCTCAGCGCCGCCTCCAGCGCCTCCGGCGACTCGGCCACGTCGAGGCGCATGTGGTCGTCGCCGCCCCATGGCACCGGCCCCTCCCCGACCAGTCCGAGCAGCCGCAGCACCCACTCCTCGTAGGCCCGGCTCCCACCGCAGCGGAACTGGCCGTCGAGATCGACCTGCCGGACATCCAACCCCAGGCGGGCCGCCGCGGCTCTGATGTCCGCCACGGTTCCTATCTCACCGGGACGGACCACCTGGTGCTCGTCCAACAGGAACACGGGTACCCGCGCTGCAGCGATCAGCTCGTCGACCTGCGGCCGGCCGGTGCGATGGGTGGCCGGCGTGTAGCGGTTGGCCGAGCTCGCCCGGATCCGGTGTGCCTCGTCGCACACCAGCACCTCGATGCCGTTGGGATCGGCGTCCACGAACTGGTTGAAGTACTTGAACAGGGACCTCACCGCGGGTGCCCGCCGCCCGGCCACTCGGCGCAGGGTGCCGGTGAACGCCGACGACCCGGTGGCGTGCAGCACGCTCCTGCCCTGCCGGGCCAGCTCACCGAGCAGGGAGAGCGCGATGACGCTCTTGCCGGACCCCGGCCCTCCGGTGACGACGATCACCTCCTTGACGTCGCCCCGTCGGGCACGTTCCACCGCCCGCAGGACCAGTGAGTAGGCGACCTGTTGCTCGTCCAGCAGGACGAACTGCTCGCGCCGCTGCACCTCATCGGCGGCCACGGACAACAGCTGCCTGGACGGACGCACCGCGCTGCCCAGCAGCAGGTCCGCCGCGGCGACCCCCGGCAGGGGCGCAAGGGTTGAGCGCAACAGCTCGAGCAGCTCGCCTCTCCGCTGGCCGGTGACCAGCCGGCCCAGCTCGTCCGCGGGCAGCTCGAACAGGTCGGCCACCGAGGCGTCGGTCGCGTTGTGCAGGTAGGCGATCCCCAGCAGGTGCGCCCGCGCCGCCTCGAGCGACGGCAGGAAGTCCCGCACATACCGGGCGTAGCCGCGCACCTGCGCGACCGGGTGCTCCAGGTCCCGGCCCGGGTGACCCTTGACCAGGCACACGTCAGGCGCGTCGCTGAGCGTCTCAGCGGTCGACCACTGCTTGAGCTCCACGACCACGAAGGCCGGCCGGCCGGTCCGCGGGTGCACCCCGGCGAGAACGACGTCCGCCCGCTTGGAGCTGAGCGGGAGCTGGTACTCCACGAGCACCTCGACCTCGTCCAGGCCAGCCTCGACGAGGTCCGCGCTGAGGACGCGCAGGCTGTGCTCCCAGGCGCGCAGCTGCGACGCCGGTGCCCGGTAGCCCAAGGAGAACCGGTACTGGGTGGCCAGCCGGGTCGACAGGGTGCCCTCCAGGGCCAACGCGCGCAGCTCCGCCACGCAGGCACGCAGCAGCGGCACGACCGACTCCCGAGAGGCAAGGTGAACTTGCCTGCGGGTGGGGGCTTGTCACCTCGACGCGCCCGTCGGGCCGCAGTGCGAACGGGTCCGACCCTAGCCGGTGCGGTAGGAAGGGCGGGTGGACCTCGACGAGCTGCAGACCCGAGTCCAGGAGTTCGCTGCGGAACGGGACTGGCAGCAGTTCCACACCCCGAAGAACCTGGCCATGGCGGTGGCCGGTGAGGCCGGCGAGCTGGTGGCCGAGTTCCAGTGGCTGACCCCCGAGCAGTCGACCGCCCTGGCCGCTGAGGCGCTCGACCGGACCGCAGCGGAGATGGCCGACGTGCTCATCTACCTGGTGCGGCTCGCGGACGTCCTCGGGGTGGACCTGCTGGAGGCCGCCGCCAGCAAGCTGTCCAGCAACGCGGTCCGGTATCCGACGGCCGGCGTACGTGGGTCGGCGGCCAAGCGGCCCTGAGGTCGCGTCGCCGCGCCGCGGGCTGGGAACAGCTACGATGCCGACTCGCTTTAGTTGAGTGTTGAACTAAATACTCGGATCCCGGAGGTCCCGCGCATGCCCGCCGTCACGGTCGAGAACCCGCTGGCCCTGCCCCGCGTCCGGAAGACTCACCCTGAGGTTGACGTTGATCGCCCGGTGGTCGCCGTCACCACGGCCCCCCACGGGGTCGAGGGCGAGGGCTTCCCGGTCCGGCGTGCCTTCGCCGGCGTCGACCTAAGCGCCCTCGACCCGTTCATCCACATGGACCAGATGGGTGAGGTCGACTACGCGCCGGGCGAGCCCAAGGGCACGGCCTGGCACCCGCACCGCGGGTTCGAGACCGTCACCTACATGATCGACGGTGAGATGGCCCACTCCGACTCCAACGGCGGCGGCGGTCTGATCACCAACGGGGACACCCAGTGGATGACCGCGGGCGCCGGCATCCTGCACATCGAGACGCCACCGGAGCACCTGGTCGTCAGCGGTGGTCTGTTCCATGGCCTGCAGCTGTGGGTCAACCTCCCGCGGGCCTTGAAGCTGGCCCCGCCGCGCTATCAGGACATCCGGTCGTCCAAGGTCGCCCTGCTCAGCTCGCCGGACGGCGGCGCGCTGGTCCGCGTGATCGCTGGAGCGGTCGGCGGTCAGGCCGGCCCCGGCTCGACGCACACACCGATCACCCTCGTCCACGCGACCCTCGCCCCGGGCGCGTCCCTGACACTGCCCTGGCGCTCGGACTTCAACGGCCTGGTCTACGGGCTCAGCGGCGCCGGCACGGTCGGCGCCGAGCGCCGGCCGTTCGGCTCCGGACAGCTGGCCGTCTTCGGCGCGGGCGACACGATCACCGTGGCGGCGGCCCCGAAGCAGGACCCCCGCGTCGACGCCCTGGACGTCTTCATCCTCGGCGGGCAGCCGATCCGCGAGCCCGTCGCCGCCTACGGACCGTTCGTCATGAACACCCGGGCCGAGCTCGTCCAGGCGTTCGAGGACTACCAGGCCGGTCGCCTCGGCAGCATCCCCGCGGCGGACGCCGACGTCGACGCCAGCACCCCGGGCGCCGAATAGCGCCAGCACCGCCCAGGTCGACCGGCTTGTTGGCGGCCCGCACCTCGACAGGGGAGACTCAAGGCATGGCAGCCGAACCAGAGCAGACCAGCGACAGCAGCGACGACCCCAAGGAGCAGTTCCGGCAGGCCCTGGAGCGCAAGAAGCGTCAGGCCGGTGACGGCGTCGGCCAGACCGGTCACGGCCAGTCGCCGCACGGTGGCACCGACACCCACCAGCACGGCGGCCGGCGCGAGTTCCGCCGCAAGGCCGGCGGCTGACCGCCGCCGCCCGACCGTGAGCGGGGACCTCGGGACCACGGATGTCACGGTGTACCCGAGCCGCGAGTCCGTCGTCGGCCGGATACCCGTGCACCGAGCGCTCCCCCGCCGCGGTCTGCGCACCGTAGGTCCGTGGTGCTTCGCCGACCACATGGGGCCGGAGCCGGTCACCGAGACGCAGGGCCTGGACATCGGGCCGCACCCGCATACCGGCCTGCACACCGTCACCTGGCTGCTCGAGGGTGCGGTGCTTCATCGGGACAGCCTGGGGACCGAGCAGGTGATCCGTCCGGGCCAGCTGAACCTGATGACGGCGGGCTACGGGGTGGCACACGCCGAGGAGGCGACCGACACCTACCGGGGCGCCCTGCACGGGGTTCAGCTGTGGGTGGCCCAGCCGGACACCCGTCGCGACGGGCCGCCCGGCTTCGAGCACCACGCCGTCCTGCCGCGCGCGGAGGTCGGCCACAGCGAGCTCACCGTGCTCGTCGGCGAGTTCGCCGGCGCGCGGTCGGTGGCCCGGCAGGACAGCCCGATCGTGGGGGCGGACGCTGTGGTGCGCCCCGGGACGACGACCTGGCCGCTGCGGCCCGACTTCGAGTACGCCCTGCTCGTTCTGGACGGCGAGCTCTCGGTGGGCCGGCACGTCGTCCGAATGCACACGCTTGCCGACCTCGGGACCGGCCGCGCCGAGGTGTCGGTCACCGCCCGCGACACCGCGCGGGTCCTGCTGCTCGGCGGCACCCCGTTCGCCGAGCCGCTGGTCATGTGGTGGAACTTCGTGGCCCGCACGCACGACGAGATCGACGCCGCCGTCCGGGCCTGGCAGGAGCACGAGGAGCGCTTCGGGCGGGTCGCCTCGTCGCTGGCTCGGATCCCCGCCCCGCAACCGGTCTGGGGGCCGCGCGACTGAGGCCCCGCGCGTCGCCGCACCCGTTGGGGTCTGGTACCCAAGGGGGGTGGATCAGGACGGGAACGGCTGGGTGGAGTGTGCGCGGGGCCACCGGCACTGGGGCCGGCACGGCGCCGCCGGCCTGCTGCTGCACGCCGTGGACGACGCCGGAGCCGCACGGGTGCTGCTGCAGCACCGGGCCGAGTGGAGCCACCACGGTGGCACCTGGGGGCTGCCCGGGGGCGCGCGCGACAGCCACGAGGACCCGGTGGCGGCGGCGCTGCGCGAGGCCACCGAGGAGACCGCCCTCGACCGGGGCCGGGTGCGCACCAGACACACCTTCGTCGACGACCACGGCGGCTGGTCCTACACGACCGTCTACGCCGACACCCCGAGCCCACTGGCCACCGAGCTCAACCAGGAGAGCATCGCGCTCGACTGGGTGGCGCTTCCGGACGTCGCGTCCCGCGAGCTGCACCCCGGCTTCGCCGCGAGCTGGGCGACCGTGCAGGCGCGGCCGGCCACCCTGCTGGTGGACGCCGCCAACGTCGTGGGCTCGCGCCCCGATGGCTGGTGGAACGACCGCGTCGGCGCCACCTCCCGGCTGCTCGCCTCGCTGGACACGCTGCGCGCGCGCACCCTGATCGACCCCGAGGGCGGCACGCGGGTCGTCGTCCGCGTCGTCGCCGTGGTCGAAGGGCAGGCGCGCTCGGTGGGTGACGCGCCGTGGGCCCAGGCGGTCCGCGCCGACGCCTCGGGGGACGACGCGATCGTCACCACCGCCGTGGCCCTGACCGACGCCGGCTCCGAGGTCATCGCCGTCACCGCCGACCGAGGACTGCGCAGCCGGGTCCAGACAACAGCAGTCCAGGTCGCCGGTCCCGGCTGGCTGCTGGCGCTCACCGGCTGGCGCCGGGCTCCTCCACCCGGCCCTGCAGGCCGGCCAGCGTGACCGCGCCGACCACGGCCAGCACGAACCCGACCACGGCGACGGGGGCCCAGCCGGTGCGGGCGCGGTCGCCCAGCCAGACCAGGCCGATCAACGCCGGCACAGCGGTCTCCGTAACGACCAGCGTCCCGGTGGCGCGAGTCGCCGATCCCCGTTGCAGCGCCGTGGTGTAGAGCAGCATCCCGCCGACACCGCCGAGCAGGACGGCGAGTGCGGCCGGGTCGTGCACCAGCGCGGGGAGCGAGCCGGGGTCACGCACGACCCGCGCCCCGACACCCACGGCGGCGAAGGCCAGGCCGGCCAGGCCACCCAGCGAGGCGGCCGCCAGCGGCCCAGGGAGCCGGGCGGCCGGCACTCCAGCGGCCACGCTCAGCGCGGCCAATGCCACCATGGCCCAGCGCAGCCCCTCACCGACCGGGTCGGCTGGTCCCGCGGCTGCCGCGGCCGCCAGCAGGGCCAGCCCGAGGACGACCGCGAGCACGGCCGCCCAGTCGACGGCGCCCAGCCGCTCGCCGAACACCGGGACCGACAACAGCGCGATGACCGCGAGGTTCGCCGCGATCGCCGCCTCGACCACGAACAGCGGCAGCCCGCGCAGCGCCGCGAGTGACAGGGCGAAACCCAGGAGGTCCAGGGCCAGACCGGCCACGTACGGACCCTCACGGAGCGCCCGGGCGATCAGCCTCGGATCCAGGCCTTCGCCCTGGTGGGTCCGCCGTGCCCCGTAGGCCTGCAGCACCGAGCCGGCCCCGTAGCAGATCGCGGTGGCCAGCGCACCGAGCAGCGCGAGCCCGCTAGACACCCGCGACGCCGGCCAGGTGACCGACCAGTGCGGTTACGGCCATCGCGGCGCTGCCGCCGAGCACCACCCGCATCGTCGGACGGACCCAGGAGGTGCCGGCAGCCACGGCCCCGAGAACGCCGGCCACCGCCAGCCCGACCACTGTGACCGCCACGATGAGCAGGATCCGGGCGGTGCCGCTGGCCGGGCCGAGCATCCCGAGGAAGGGCACCAGCCCGCCCACGGCGAAGCTCACAGCCGAGGCGAGCGCCGCCTGCCCGGGCCGGGCGTGCGACGCCTCGCTCTGGCCCAGCTCGTCTCGGGCATGGACGGCCACGCGCTCGTCCAGGTCGCCCTTGCTCAGCTCCTGGGCCACCTGCTCGGCCAGCCCGCGCGACAGTCCGCGCTCCTCGTAGAGGGCGACCAGCTCCGCGAGCTCGGCCTCGGGCTGGCTGGCCAGCTCGCGGCGCTCCCGCTCGAGGTCGGCCCGCTCCACGTCCCCCTGGGAGCTGACCGAGACCCACTCGCCGGCCGCCATCGCCATCGCGCCCGCGGTCAGCCCGGCCAGCCCGGCCGTGAGCACGGCGCTGCCATGGGCGCTGCTCGCCGTGGCGACACCGACCATCAGGCTGGACGTCGACACGAGCCCGTCGTTGGCCCCGAGGACGGCGGCCCGCAGCCACCCGGACCGGTGTCCCCGATGTGCCTCACCGTGCGGCGCGAAAAAGGTCATAGAGGCCATGCTCCACCACGAACGGAGCATCGTTGACGCGAGGCGATGGCCATGAGCTGATGGACGCCGTGAAGCTCACCCTGGACCTGCACGACGTCTACAACCGGGGCAACGACATCGACCGCGCGCTGCGCGGGATCATGGACGAGGCGGAAGCCAAGAAGGCGAAGCTGGTGGAGATCATCCCCGGCAAGGGCAGCGGCCAGCTCAAGAAGCGGGTGCTGCGCTACCTGGACCAGCCGGACGTCAAGGCCCGCTACCACCGCGTCGAGAAGGACTCGACCAACTGGGGCCGGATCTTCGTGCACTTCCGCTGGAAGTAGCGGGCCCACCGGTGACGGATGTCGTTGGACCCTACCCAGCCTCGCGCAACGTCGGCACGATGGAGCCGACCGACGCGAGGAGGTCCGATGCCCGACTCAACAACCGTCCGCAACGGCACCTGCAACACCACCGGCAACGCCGTCTACGGCCTCGGTCTGATCGGCGCGCTCATCTACTTCCTGCAGCAGGCCGACACGTTCTGGGAGTACGTCCTCGCCCTCCTCAAGGCGGTGGTGTGGCCGGCGTTCGTCGTCTACCAGGCGCTCCAGTCCTTCTACGGGTAGGCGAAGCCAGGGTCGGCTTGTCATCCTGACCGCATGTCGACTCTCTTCACGCACGTCCCCCACCCGCGCATCGAGCAGCGCAAGAAGGTCGGGCCGCCCAAGGTCGCCGACCAGCTGCCCAAGGACACCGCGATGGCGCGGTTCAACTCCCACGTCGGCCTGCTGATCACGGTGGCGGTGGGCAGCATGTGGGCGGCCTACCTGTTCACGCTGCTGGCGCTGATCAGCCTCCCGGCGGCGGTCAAGAGCCACAACGCCATCATCATCGTGGCCTGGATCGCCCAGACCTTCCTCCAGCTGGTGCTGCTGCCGATCATCATCGTGGGGCAGAACGTCCAGGCGAAGGCCGCCGACAAGCGCTCCGAAGCCACCTATGAGGACGCCGACGCGGTGCTGCACACCGCCTTGCAGATCCAGGCGCACCTGGCCGTGCAGGACGTCGAGATCGAGAAGATCGTGGCGGCCGTGGCGGCGATGCAGAAGGGCTGACACGCGATTCCGTGGTGCGAACGTCCTGGGTGCGGCGCCGCGCGCGCCCAAGCGGCTAAGCCGCGACTACCCGCCGAGGCGCTGACGACCCGGGACCAACGTGGCCAGGACCGTGGCGGCCGCCGCGAGCGGCCGGCCGTTGGCAACCGCCAGCAGGGCCGTCGCCACCGGCGCGCCGACCTTGCCCTGGCTGAGCATCGGCAGCACCCGCAGCGGCATCTCGTGGACCGCCCGGTCGACCAGCAGGGCCATTGGTCCGTCCTGGTCGCCGCCCACGATCTTGGTGGCCGCCCGCAGCAGGACCTGCACCAGCGCCCTGGCGACCAGCGACTGGCGCATGGCCGCGAGCGGGGTGTCCATCGTGTACTCGCCCCGGCGTTCGGCGACGTTGCCCGGCAGCGGGCTCCCGTACAGCACTTGGAAGGCGGCGCGGTCGAAGCCGTGGGACATCGACAGGTCCCGGTAGGGCGCCAGCCCCGGCCGGTCCGGTGCCGGTGTGGCTCGGCCGGGGGCCACCTCCAGGTCCGCCCGCGCCCGGATGTCCCGCGAGGACGAGCCCACCCGGATCTCGAACCGGCCGGGCTCGACCGCCCAGCCGTGCTGTTTCCGGTCCCACACCGCGAACGCGCGCCGGTCCAGGTCGAGGGTGACCGCCTGCGACTCCCCCGGCGCGAGCCGCACCTTGGCGAAGGCCTTGAGCTCCTGCTCCGGCCGGAAGACCGAGCTCTCGACGTCGTGCACGTACAGCTGCACCACCTCGGCGCCGGCCCGGTCGCCGGTGTTCGTCAGGGTGACCGTCACATTCACCAGCGGCTCCGCCCCGTCGACCACCTGGGCCCGGCCGAGGTCGAGCCCGGAGTAGCCGAACGTCGTGTAGCCCAGCCCGTGCCCGAACGGGAACAGCACGTCGGCACCCACCGTGTCGTAGTACCGGTAGCCGACGTACAGGCTCTCCCGGTACTCGACCTGGCGCGGGCCGGTCGGCAGCGCCGAGACCGGGTTGTCCGCCCACCGTCGCGGGAACGTCTCGGCCAGCCGGCCGCCCGGCTCGACCGCCCCGAACAGGACGTCGGCGGCCGCGCTGCCACCGGCCTGTCCACCCAGGTAGCCCTCGACGACGGCCGGGACGTGGGCGACCCACGGCATCTCGACCGGGGCCCCGTTGCTCAGCACCACGACGACGTTCGGGTTGACCTCGACGAGCGCCCGCACGAGCGCGTCGTGGCTGTCCGGCAGCCGCAGGTCCGCCCGGTCCACGCCTTCGGTCTCGTACGCCTCCGGCAGACCCACGAACGCGAGCACGACGTCGGCGTCGCGGGCCGCCGCCCGGGCGACGTCCAGCAGCGCCGGCTGAACCTCGTCCCGGTTACGCAGGTACCCCGCCGCGTAGGTCACCCGGTCCTCGCCGACGAGCTCGCTGATCGCTGTGAACGCGTCGTCCACCCGGTGCGGGTTCATCAGCGAGCTGCCGGCCCCCTGGTACCGGGGGACGGTCGCGAACTCCCCCACCACCGCGACCCGCGTGGACGTCGCCAACGGCAGCAGCCCGCCCTCGTTCTTCAGCAGCACCGTGCCCTCGGCCGCCGCCCGCCGGGCCAACGCGTGATGGGCACCCACGTCGTAGGTGTGCCCCGGCTCCCGGGCACCCGCGGTGGCCTCGATCAGGCGCAGCAGCCGCTTGACCGAGGCCTCCAGCGCGGCACTGGCGAGTCGTCCCTCCTGGACGGCGGCCACCACGCCAGCGTCTCCCTGGCCGGCGAACCCGGGCATCTGCAGGTCGCAGCCGGCCGCGATCGCCGGGGCCCGGTCGAAGACGGCGCCCCAGTCCGAGACGACGAGGCCGTCGAAGCCCCACTCCTCCCGCAGGATCGTGGTGAGCAGCTCGCGGTGCTCGCTCGCGTGAACACCGTTGACCTGGTTGTACGCCGCCATCACCGTGGCTGGACGCGCCTCGACGACCGCGCGCTCGAAGCTGGCCAGGTAGATCTCGCGCAGCGCACGCTCGTCGACGAGCGTGTCGATGCCGTAGCGACGGCTCTCCTGGTTGTTCGCGGCGAAGTGCTTGAGCGAGGCGGCCACACCGGTGCTCTGCAGGCCGCGGATCCAGGCCGCCGCCAGGGCCGACGACAGCAGCGGGTCCTCGGAGAAGTACTCGAAGTTGCGCCCGCACACCGGGGTCCGCTTGATGTTCGCGCCGGGCCCGAGCAACACGCTCACCTGCTGAGCCCGGGCCTCCTCGCCGAGCGCGACCCCGACCTCCTCGACCAGGCCGGGGTTCCAGCTGGCAGCGAGCGCCGACGCCGTGGGGAAGCAGGTGGCCGGCACGGAGTCGCCGAGCTCGCGGCCGTTGGTGCTGCGCTGCATCCGCACGCCGTGCGGTCCGTCGGTGAGGACGACGGACGGGACGCCGAGCCGCTCGACCGGCTGCGAGGACCACAAGTCCCGCCCAGCCGTGAGTGCGACCTGCTCCGCCAGTCTCAGCTGCTGGCCCACCTGCCCATGCTCTCCCGAACGGCCCCCCGGCGGGGGGTAACTTGGGCGGATTCGGGCCGGCACGACGAGACGGGGAACCATGAGCAGTCCGCTGACCGAGACCGCACGCCAGCACAGCCTCGGCGACCTGCTGCGCCGCAGCGCGAACCGGTTCCCGGCGAAGCTGGCGGTCAAGTCCGGCGACACCAGCCTCACCTTCGCCGAGCTCGACGCCGCGGTGTCGCGGACCGCGGCCGCCCTGACCGCCGAGGGCCTGGCCAAGGGGGACCGGCTGGCGCTGCTGTCGCACAACTGCTGGCAGTTCGTCGTGCTGTCCTTCGCCACTGCTCGGGTCGGCGTGATCCTGGTCCCGGTCAACTTCATGCTGGGGCCGGACGAGATCGGCTACCTCCTCGAGCACAGCGGGGCCACCGCGTTTGTGGCCGAGGACCTGCTCGTCGACACCGCCGAGAAGGCGATCGCGTCCGCCGGTGCCACCATCACGACCCGCGGGGCGATCCGGCTGTCCGGCGCCGAGGCACCGGCCGGCTGGACCGACGTCCAGCGTTGGGTCGACCACGACGGCTCGCCCCCGCAGGTGCCAGTCGCGGACGACGACCCGCTGCGGCTGATGTACACCTCCGGCACCGAGTCCCGCCCCAAGGGCGCGATCCTGTCCAGCCGGTCGCTGATGTGGCAGTACGTCTCCTGCATCGTGGACGGCGGGATGGAGGGCGACGACGTCGAGGTGCACGCCCTGCCGCTGTACCACACCGCGCAGCTGGACTGCTTCCTCGGACCGGACGTCTACCTGGGCGCCACCAGCATCATCCTGCCGGCCCCCGACCCGGCGGCCCTGCTGCGCACCATCGAGACCGAACGGGTCACCAAGCTGTTCTGCCCGCCCACGGTGTGGATCAGCCTGCTCCGCTCGCCGCACTTCGACAGCACCGACCTGAGCTCGCTGCGCAAGGGCTACTACGGCGCCTCGCCGATGCCGGTCGAGGTGCTGCGCGAGCTGCAGCAGCGGCTGCCGGGCGTCCGGCTGTGGAACTTCTACGGGCAGACCGAGATGGCGCCGCTCGCAACGATCCTCGGCCCGGACGAGCAGGTCAGCCGGGCCGGGTCGGCCGGACGCGCCGGCCTCAACGTGGAGACCCTGGTGGTGGACGGCGACGACCAGCCGGTCCCGCCCGGCACCGTGGGCGAGATCGTGCACCGCAGCCCGCACGCGACCCTGGGCTACTACAAGGACGAGGCGAAGACCGCCGAGGCGTACCGCAACGGCTGGTTCCACTCCGGCGACCTCGGTGTCTTGACCGAGGACGGCTACCTCACCGTCGTCGACCGGAAGAAGGACATGATCAAGAGCGGCGGTGAGAACGTCGCGAGCCGGGAGGTCGAGGAGACCATCTACCTGATGGACGGCGTGGCCGAGGTGGCCGTCTTCGGCGTCAGCCACCCGCACTGGGTGGAGGCGGTCGCCGCGGCCGTCGTCCCCAAGCCCGGGGTGACGCTGACGGGTGAGGCGGTCATCGCGCACACCCGCGAGCACCTGGCCGGCTACAAGACGCCGAAGTACGTCGTGATCACCGACTCGCTCCCCCGCAACCCCAGCGGCAAGATCCTCAAGCGTCAGCTCCGCGAGGAGCACCAGGACCTTGCTCAAGACGGGTGAGCGCCACCGACGGTACTGTCGCCTGATCCGCGGGGACGAGAGGGAACGATGAGGCTGTCGACGCTGCTCCAGTACTCGGGCAACCCGCGGGAGGCGGCCGACTCGGTCGTGGCACTGGAGGACGCTGGCCTCGACATCGTCTGGGTGGCCGAGGCCTATGGCTTCGACTCCCCCACCCTCATGGGCTACCTCGCGGCCAAGACCGAGCGGGTACAGATCGGCTCGGCGATCCTCAACATCTACTCCCGCACCCCGGCCCTGATCGCCCAGACGATCGCCGGACTGGACAACGTCAGCGGCGGCCGGGCCATCCTCGGCCTCGGCGCCTCCGGCCCGCAGGTCGTCGAGGGCTGGCACGGGGTCCCCTACGACCGACCGCTCGGCCGCACCCGCGAGCTGGTCGACCTGGTCCGGCGAGCGCTGCGGCGCGAGGTGCTCACCAACGAGGGCATCTTCACCCTGCCGCTTCCGGCCGGGCAGGGCACCGGCCTGGGCAAACCGCTGAAGATGCTCACCCACCCCGAGCGCTCCGCCGTCCCGATCTACGTCGCCGCGCTGGGAGTCAAGAGCGTCGAGTCAACGGCGGAGATCGCCGACGGCTGGCTGCCCTACCCCTACGCGCCCGAGCACGCCCGGGACGTCTGGGGGACAGCGCTGGACGCCGGCACTGCCAAGCGGTCAGCCGACCTGGCCCCGCTGGAGATCGCCGCAGGCGGCATGGTCGCCGTGGGCGACGACGTCAAGGGCCTGCTCGACCTGGCCCGGTCGCAGTTCGCGCTCTACATCGGCGGCATGGGTGCCAAGGGCAAGAACTTCTACAACGACCTGGTCAGCCAGTACGGCTTCGCGGCCGAGGCCGAGGAGATCCAGGACCTGTACCTCGAGGGCCACAAGAAGGAGGCCGAGGCGCTGGTCCCGGTCGAGCTGCTGGAGATGTGCAACCTGGTCGGTCCCGAGTCGTACGTGAAGGAGCGCATCGCGGCCCTCCGCGAGTCGGGCGTGACCGTGCTGAACGTGACCCCCGTCGACCGTGACCCGGCCGGCCTCATCCGACGCCTCAAGGAGTGGACCAGCTAGATGCGGGAGATCTTCGCCGAGGAGCACGAGGCGTTCCGGGAGACGGTGCGCACCTTCATCGCGAAGGAGATCGCCCCGCACCACGAGCAGTGGGAGCGCGACGGCATGGTCTCCCGGGAGGCCTGGCTGGCCGCCGGCCGCCAGGGGCTGCTCGGCTTCTTCGTCGAGGAGGAGTACGGCGGTGCGGGCGCCGACGACTTCCGGTACAACGCCGTCCTGGCCGAGGAGTTCACCTACGCCGGGTTCAGCGGCCCGGCGTTCGCGCTGCACAACGACATCATCGGCCCCTACCTCACCCGGCTGGCCACCCCGGAGCAGAAGCGCCGCTGGCTGCCCGGCTTCTGCTCCGGGGAGATCGTCACCGCGATCGCGATGACCGAGCCGGACGCCGGCAGCGACCTGCAGGGCATCAAGACCACTGCGGTCGACCAGGGTGACCACTACCTGCTCAACGGCAGCAAGACGTTCATCTCCAACGGGATCCTCTCCGACCTGGTCATCGTGGTCGCCAAGACCGACCCCGCCGCGGGCGCCCGGGGCATCAGCCTCCTCGTCGTCGAGCGGGGCATGCCGGGCTTCGACCGCGGCCGGCGCCTGGACAAGGTCGGCATGCGAGCCCAGGACACCGCCGAGCTGGTGTTCGCCGACGTCAAGGTGCCGAAGGAGAACCTGCTCGGCGCCGAGGGCAGCGGCTTCGTCTCACTGATGGAGAACCTGCCTCAGGAGCGGCTGTCGATCGCGATCGCGGCTGCAGCTGCCACCGAGCGGCTGCTGGAGATCTCGCTGGCCTACGCCAAGGAGCGGCAGGCGTTCGGCCGGCCGATCGGGTCCTTCCAGCACAACCGCTTCGTGCTCGCCGAGATGGCCACCCAGGCCCGGGTGGCCCGGGTGTTCGTCGACGACTGCATCGCCCGGCACACCCGGGGCGAGCTGGACATCGCCACCGCCGCGATGGCCAAGTGGTGGACGACGGAGGTCCAGAAGCAGGTCGTCGACCAGGCCGTGCAGCTGCACGGCGGGTACGGCTACATGCTCGAGTACCCGGTGGCCACGGCGTTCCTGGACACCCGGGTGCAGACCATCTACGGGGGGACGACCGAGATCATGAAGGAGATCATCGGTCGCTCGCTGGGCGTGTAGGCCGACCACGTGGGCCGGTACACCAACCTCCGGCGGATCGCGTCGCTCGACCCGGCCCGCGACCACGACCACGACCACGACCACGACGAGATCTTCCAGCTGACGACCCGGTTCGAGTTCCCCTGGGACGACCAGCAGGGCACGTCGTTCGCGTTCCTGCGCGACTACGGCATCCCCACGATCAGCCGGCTGCTCGACCACACCGGTCAGTTCGAGCACCACGGGCAGAAGCGCTACGACGACACGATTCTGCTCGGCGCGGAGGCCACCGAGGACGGGCAGGAGTCCCCACGCGGGCGCCTGGCCACGCGGGACCTCAACCGGATCCACGGCCGGTTCGACATCCCCAACGACGAGTTCGTCTACGTGCTGGCTACCACGGTCGCCGGGCCGAAGCGCTGGATCGACCGGCACGGCTGGCGGCCGCTGCACCCGCACGAGATCCGGTCCATGGCGATCGTCACCATCCGGTTCGTCGAGCTGATGGGGCTCAAGGGGCTGCCACGCACCTACCGGGGCTTCGAGCGGTGCCTGGACGAGTACGAGGCCGAGCGGTTCGACTTCGACTCGGCCAACCGGCGGGTCACCGAGGCGACCCTGCGGATCTTCGCGAGCTGGTTCCCGGCGCCGCTGCGCCCCGCGGTCACCCGGGCCGCCGTCGCGCTGATGGACGAGCCGCTGCGGGAGGCGCTGGGCCAGCCCCGGCAGCCGGCCCGGCTGACCAGCGAGCTGCACGGGGTGCTCCCTCGCGGACCTCGGGCCGGTCCCGGGCTGACCCCCCGTCAGCCGGCGGGGACGCAGTCCCACAAGACGCCGTGCTGTTGAGCAGCCGCCGAGGTTCCGGCACCCTGGAGGCCTGGCCCGCTGGTGGCCAGGCCGGAGGTGTAGCGACCCACCGTCCCAGGCGGGGCCTGGAAGAGCCCGTGCGGGGTCGCGGCCTGGTTGAGCTGGGCTACGCAGCCGGCCGCCGGGTTGGGCGAGGCCGCGAGGGCCGGGGCGGGAACGAGCCCGAGGCCGAGGACGGGCGTGGCCAGCAGGACGAGACTCGCTGCGACACGGGAGCGATCCATAGTGGTCTCCTTCGGGTTGTGTTGACGGGCCGACGACGGTGCGTTCACAGGGCCGGCTGCGGGTCCCAGGTGGAGTCCGGGGTGCGAAGAACGGCGCGGGCCACCATCACCAGGCCCAGGCCCTGCAGGATCCCGCCGGCGACCTCGAACCACTCGCTGCCCAGGACCAGGCCGGCGATGTGCAGGGGCGGCCAGGCCATGACCGCCCAGCCGGCCCACCGGGGGACGACGGAGCTGCGCAGCAGGGCGATGCCCAGCAGGATCGTGCCGATCAGGTTGCCCAGCCCGAACAGGATGAACACCCAGAGGCCGCCCGGGTCGGCCGACCCACGGTCGATGACTGCGGCGTAGTCGGCCATCGGGCCGCCACGCTGGACCATGGCGAGAACGAAGAAGTTGCTGGACAGAATAGGCAGGTAGCAGATGTAGCCGGCGATCATCAGCACTCCGGCGACGAGCGAGAGCCGGGCGGCATCCCGGCGCAGCACCTTCATCGCCGCCAGCAGCCCGGGCACCAACAACAGGCAGGCCAGCATGCCCAGCGACGCGATGAGCCGCAGCTGCTGTGGATGGGCACCGAACAGGGCCAGCGCGTGTGCCCCCGTGGAGTCGTCACCGCCATTCCTGGTCATCCAGGCGTACATCGCATTGATGACGACGAAGCCCCATGGCGCGAGCATCAACGCCACGGCGCTGCTCCGGCGACGGAACCGGGTGGTGGGCGCTGGCTGAGGCCAGCTGTCCGGCCCGGCGATCGCCGACCCGACGGCCCCGGTGGAACTGGTGGTCATGGCGTGGTCCTTCCGACGGTGGTGGTCCGGCCCGTCGAACGGTGCCGGCTGTCGGGGGTCCTGGCACGGGCAGCGGTTCCCGGCGACCCGGGAGGCTGCCCGGACCGATCGGGAGCGATTCCCGTGACGCCGGAGGCCGGACCGGCGACACTGCACGCATGGATGGCCTGGTCGCAGCCCAGGGCGCCGTGGACCGCCGCCCCCGCGGACGGGCCGCGGTGACCGCCCTCGCCCTGCTGGCCGGCCTCGAGCTCGCCACGGCGGTGGTCGGGACGGTTGCCCTGGGCTGGTCCTGGCAGGAGGCCATGGACGCCTTCGTGGTCACCAACGCCACCATGGGGGCGGCGTTCTCGGTCAGCGGCGCGCTGATCACCTGGCACCGGTCGCGCAACCCCATCGGCTGGCTATTCCTCGCCGCCGGGGTGGCGTTCTCGACCTCCGCCGCCATGGTCCCGATCGCCACCCAGCTGAACTCCACGGGGACGTCACCCGGGCTGCTGCGGCTGGCCCTCACCATGTTCATGTGGTCATGGCCGTGGGCTATCGGGCTGTGCCTGCCGCTGGCCCTGCTGCTGTTCCCCGACGGCCGCCCGGCCTCCCGTCGCTGGCGGTTCGTCGTCCGGGCCGAGCTGGTGGCCGGCCCGATCTTCGTGATCTCGATGGCCACCAGTCCGAACCCGATCGACGGCTTCCCGGTGGGCTACCTCACCCTCGACGGCTACGACCGGCTGGCCCTGCTGTGGACGGCCGCGAGCTTCGCCGCGCTGTCGGTCTACGTGCTGTCGGTGGTCTCGCTGGCGGTCCGCTACCGGAACAGCGGCGAGCTGGCGCGCCGCCAGCTGCTCTGGCTGCTCCTGGCCTGCCTGCTCGTGCTGCCCGTGCTCGCGGTGTGGGGCCAACGTGGCGGGGCTGCCGACTGCGGTGCTCCTGTCCATCGCGCTGATCCCCGCGGCGGTGACCGTCGCCATCGTCCGGCACGAGCTGTTCGACATCCGGCTGGTCGTCTCGCGGGCGCTCGCCTGGACGTTGGCGTCCGCCGGGGTCGCCACGGGCTACCTCCTGCTCGTGGCCGGGCTGCAGCAGCAGGTGTCGGGGCGGGAGGGCCCCTCCGCGATCGCCACCGTCGCCGTCGCGCTGGCCGCTGCGCCGACACTGCCGCGGCTCCAAGGGTTCGTCGACCGACGCATGTACGGCGACCGCGGCGATCCGGCCGGCGTCGCGTCGCGAGTCGGTACCCAGCTGACCGTCGGAGTGGATGCCGGACTGCCCGCAGTGGTGGAGGCGGTCTGCTCGGAGCTGCGGCTGCCCTACGTCGCCGTCCGGAGCGGTGCCGACCTGGTTGAGGCCGGGACACTGACCGGCCCAGTGCGCGAGCTGCCGCTGGACTTCGCCGGCAGCCGCGTGGGTGAGCTGCTGCTAGGCCTGCGGCCCGGGGAGCGGGAGCTGTCCGAGCCGGACCGCCGGGTGCTGACCCTGCTGGCGTCACCGCTCGCGGTCGCGCTGCACGCCACCGCGCTGTCCACCCAGCTGCAGCTGTCCAGGGAGCGGCTGGTGGCGACCCGCGAGGAGGAACGCCGCCGGCTGCAACGGGACCTGCACGACGAGCTCGGCGCCACCCTCACCGGGGTGGCGCTCAGCGCGGACGCCGCTGCGAACCTGCCCGACGTCGACCCAGCGAGCGCACGGCAGCTGCTGGTGTCGCTGTGCGCCGACACCCGCGGCGCACTGGCCGACGTCCGACGCCTGATCGAGGACCTGCGGCCGCCGACGCTCGACGAGTACGGGCTCGTCGGCGCCCTCCGGCAACGGGCCCAGGCGATCGGACGGCGGGCGGATGGCACCCCGCTCAGGGTCGTCGTCCAGGCGCCCGTCGAGCTGCCCGCCCTGCCCGCGGCGGTGGAGGTCACCGGCTACCGAGTCGTGACCGAGGCGCTGACGAACGTCGTCAAGCACTCCAGTGCCACCACGGCGACGGTGACGGTCGGCGTCGTGGACGACCTCGCCGCCCCGGCCCAGCTGCTGATCGAGGTGCGGGACGGCGGCCGCCCGAGCGAGCCGTGGTTCGGCGGGGTGGGGCTCGGCGCGATGCGTGAACGGGTGAGCGAGCTCGGCGGCACGGTGGTGGCCGGACCGTCCCCCGACGGCGGACTGGTCCGCGCCACGCTGCCCATGCCCAAGGTCGGTGTGGCCCCATGAGCGAGCCGACCGGCTCGCAGGGAACCGACGGCGAGCACGTCATCCGGGTGGTCATCGCCGACGACCACCCGGTCGTCCGGGCCGGACTCGCCGCCCTGCTGCAGAGCCTGCCCGGGTTCGAGGTCGTCGGTGTCGCCACGACCGGCCGCGAGGCGCTCCGCGAGGTCGTCACCGGCCGGCCCGACGTCGCCGTGCTCGACCTGCAGATGCCGGACGTCGACGGGCTCACCGCGATCCGTGAGCTGGGCCGGGCGGCGCCCTCCGTGGCGGTGCTCGTGCTCACCATGTTCGGCGACGACGACTCGGTGTTCGCCGCCATGCGCGCCGGCGCCCGCGGCTACCTGGTGAAGGGAGCCGACCAGGACGAGATCGCGCGAGCCATCCGGGCGGTCGCAGCCAGTGAGGCGATCTTCGGTCCGGGAGTCGCCCAACGGGTGCTGTCCCTGTTCAGCGCGCCGATGGCCGGCCCGGAGCCGTTCCCCGACCTCACGCCCCGCGAGCGCGACGTCCTCTCGCTGCTGGCGGACGGCCTGCCGAACGCGGACATCGCCGAACGGCTGGCCATCGCGCCCAAGACCGTGGCCAACACCGCGTCCAACCTGTTCGCCAAGCTCCAGGTAGCCGACCGGGCGGGCGCGGTGGCGCTCGCCCGCGACGCGGGACTCGGCACGTCCGAGATCCGGGGCCGTCGACCGACGTCGACCTAGCGGTCCCTCCTCGAAAACCCGGCAGTGCGAGCGTCACGGGCTTACCGTCAGGGCGTGGCCCGGATCTTCGTCAACGGCTACGAACGAGTGGTGGACACGCCGTCGGGCTCGACGCTGCTGGACCTGCTGCGCGACGACCTGCAGCTCACCGGCACGAAGTACGCGTGCGGCGAGGGCCAGTGCGGCGCCTGCACCGTGCCCGCGGGCTGCAGTGCGGCTACCGCACCCCGGGCATGGTCATGGCGACGGTCGCCCTGCTCGCGAAGGACCCCGATCCGGGCGACGCCACGATCCGCCGCTCGCTCGCCGGCAACCTGTGCCGATGCGGCCGGGGCTCGACGGAGTGGACCCCGCCCAGCTGCGACAGGGACTCGGGCGAGCGGTGACAGGGGCGAAGCAGTTCCCGTCCGACGTCCGCCTGCCCGGGATGCTGCACGGCGCGGTGCTGCGCCCGCCCGCGTACGGCGCCCGGCTGCGCCGCGTCGACACCACCACAGCCCAGCGGCTGCCGGCGTGACGGTGGTGGACGAGGATGGCTTCGTCGACACTGTGGCCCCGAGCTCGGTCGCCGCGAGGGCAGCAGTGCGGGCGGTATCCGCGGAGTGGGAGCCGGTGGACGGGCCCGGCGACGTCGGGCTGGGGGCCCACTTGCGGGACCACCCGGTCGACTCCCCCGACTGGGGCGGTTCGGTGCGCCGTGAGGTCGGTGACGTCGACGCCGCCCTGGCCGCCTCAGACGTGCAGCTCGAGGCGACCTACACGACGCCGTACATCGCGCACGTGCCGATGGAGCCGCGGGTGGCCGCCGCTCTCGGACTGCCCGAGGACCGGGTCCGGGTCGTGGTCCCGGACTTCGGCAGCGGCTTCGGCGGCAAGCACTCGGGGGACGTCGCCGTCGAGGCAGCCCGCCTGTCCCAGGCGGCGGGTGCACCCGTGCGGGTCGCGTGGACCCGCGAGGAGGAGTTCCGCTGGGCCTACCTCCGCCCGGCCGCGGTCATCGACGTCCGCTCGGCCGCGAGCAGCGAGGGCACCCTGACCGGCTGGTCGTTCACCAACACCAACTCGGTGCGGCCGGGCTGTTCACGCCCTACGTCGTCCCGAACCGGCGCGAGGAGTTCCAGCCGGCCGACTCGCCGCTGCGCCAGGGCTCCTACCGGGCGCTGGCCGCCACCGCCAACAACTTCGCCCGGGAGTCGCACCTCGACGACCCGAGGCTGGTCGACGTGCTGACCGCGGTCGCGGAGCGGATCGGCTCGGCGGGGCGGGTCACCGAGCCCGGGCGGGGCGTCGGCCTCGCCTGCGGCCTGGAGAAGGACTCCCGGGTGGCCACGGCCGTCGAGGTCACCCTCGACCTGGACATCGCGCTCCCGCTCGCCCCCAACGGCACTCTCCCGCTGCCTCCCCCCTCTCCGTGATCACCGTGGGCGGTCCGAAAGCGCCTCGAACGGGCGGAATCGGACCGCTCTCGGTGATCAAGCCGGTCGCCGCGGTGTGACAGGGTTTCCCCCATGGCGAGCACCTTCGGCGGTCGACCCAGCCGGTTCGACCCGGTCGCCGGCCCGTCCGAACGGAGGGCCGTCGTCCTCCCCGGGGTGGCGTACTCGCCCGACGCCCCGCTGCTGGAGTTCGGCCGGTTGGCCCTGCTGCAGCACGGCTGGACCGTGCGGCAGGTCTGGTGGGACCCGCCCGGCACGGACGACGCCGCCGCCTGGGTGCGGGGCCGGCTCGAGGCCGCTGTGACGGCCGAGTCCGCGACGGAGCCACCGCTCAATCAGCTGCTGGTGATGGCGAAGTCCCTGGGCACGTTGGGTGCCACGAGCCAGACGCCGATCGATGCGGCGATCTGGCTCACCCCCCTGCTGACCGACGCTGGCTGCGCTGCCGCCATCCAGCGTCGCGCCCTGGACAGCGTGCCGCAGCTGCTCGTCGGCGGCACTGACGACGAGCTGTGGTCGAGCCAGACCGCTCACGGTCTCGGCTGCGAGGTCCTGGAGATACCCGGGGCCGACCACGGGCTGGCCATCCCCGGTGACGCCGTCCGGACGGCGCAGCTGCACGTCGAGGTCACCGCGGGGATCGACCGGTTCCTCGCCACCCTCACAGCGCGCCGAGGCCCTTGACCAGCAGCAGCAGCAGCACGTCGATCACCACGATGACCACCGCCATGACGGCGGCGCTGTTGGCCTCCAACCAGTCCCGCGCGACGCCGAGCTGGCCCAGGATCCGATCGCCCCGGACCAGGTGGAGCAGTACGGGGATGGCCACCGTGCTGGCCGCCACCGCGGTGAACAGCGCGACATCCAGGGCGACACCGCGCGCACCCGGAGCACCACCACCAACGTTCACGAAGCTGCAAAGCCGGTGCCCGAGCCGTCTCAACGTCTGCGACCCACCCTGGAGGCGAGGGAGGTCACGATCCGTGCAGACGCTCATGCAGTTCCGCCCGGTGTCGGACACAGAGTGGTGGTTCCTCGGGGTCACCCTCGCGTGCACCGTTCTCGCCTTTCGCTTCCTGCCACGGGTGTACCAGCGCGGACCAGCGGTGGCCGTGGGCGTGGCGCTGCTGATCTCCTGGATTCCGGTCCAGCTCACCGCCTACGTCGCCGAGGGCCGTCGCATGTGGCTGCCGGGGCAGCACAGCGCGATCTTCTTCTGGGGCGACAGTGTGATGCTCACCAGCGTGGCCTTTGCGTTCGCCGCCATGCGCCGGCTCTGGGTCGCGGGCCAGGTGGGTGTCGACCAGGCCCCGCTGACCGACCGGTGGTGGTGGCGGACTGCGGTGGCCGCCGTCGCGCTCGGCGTCAGCTACTGGTTCCACGTCGTCCAGATCGAGACCTGGCCGGTCGACCGCCTGCACGCGCTGTCCAAGGTGTGGCACGACTTCTTCGTCTACCCGATCTTCATCTACTACCTGGGCTCGCAGCTCCCCCTCGTGTGGCAGGTGCCGTGGCGCCGGTTCAAGGTGCGGCAGCCCGCGCTGGTCGGCTTGGCGCTGCTCGGCTTCGCTGGGTGGCTGTGGCTCGGCCGGGTCTACGATCCGTCCCAGGTACAGGCGCAGCGCCCCCTGCTCGGCTTCGCCCTCGAGGCCGGCAACCGGCAGCCCGTACCGCTCGCGGCCGGTCCGGTTCCTTGGGCGGGCTGAGCCTTGGCACGACGACTTCCGAGGGGGGCGCGACCATGGGCAGCACCGAGATCGTCGTCGAAGTGTTCGGCCGGGTCCGCGAGGTGGTGCATGAGGCCGTCGACGGCCTGACCGCCGAGCAGCTGGCCCATCGGGTGGATCCGGAGGCCAACTCGATCGGCTGGCTGGTCTGGCACCTCGCCCGTGTGCAGGACGACCACGTCGCCGACGCCGCGGGGACCGAGCAGGTCTGGACGTCGGACGGCTGGGCGGACCGGTTCGCCCTGCCGCTGGACCGGACGGACACCGGCTACGGGCACTCCTCCGCCGACGTCGCCGCAGTGCGGGTGCGCTCGGCGGATCTGCTCGCCGGGTACTACGACGCCGTCCACGAGCGCACCGTCGGGTATCTCAACGGGCTGACCGAGGCCGACTTCGCCCGCGTCGTCGACGCGCGCTGGGATCCACCAGTGACCCTGGCCGTCCGCCTGGTCAGCGTCATCGCCGACGACCTGCAGCACGCCGGCCAGGCCGCGTTCCTCCGCGGCCTGGTCCAGCGGCGTGGGGCCGTTGGCTGAGCAATCGGCCCCACCCGCTCAGGGCTCGATGTTCTGGTTCAGGTGGAACAGGTTGCCCGGGTCGTACTGGCGCTTGACCGCCAGAAGCCGGTCGTAGTTGGCGCCGTAGTTGGCCGCGACCTTGGACTGGTCGTCGGCCGAGGCGAAGTTCACGTACCCACCGGGCTGTGAGTACGGCTCGATCGCGTCGTAGTAGCTGCGCACCCAACGGGAGTTCCGCTCGTTGTCGGCCGGGTCCGGCCACATCCCGACGATCACCGCGGCGTAGGTGGCGTCCCGGTGGCCGAACGCGGTGGCATCCGGAGCCGTGTCGTGACAGGCGCCGTTGATCGGGTACAGGTGCATCATCGAGTGCAGCGCGGGCATCTGCGGCCCGTGGGCCATGTGCGCCTGGATCGCATCATCGGAGAGCTCCCCGACGAATGCCGCCTTCCAGTAGTTCTGCAGCCCGCGGGGCACGAGGGCGTCGAACGCGCCGTTGAGCGCGGCGTAGGGCATCGTGCCTACGTGCTCGGCGACCGGCCGGGCCACGTCGCGGAACTCCTGGAGGACCTTCGCACCGTCCTCCGTTGAGCCGGTCCAGCACGAGACGACGGCCACCAGGGGATCACCCACCCTGTTCTCCGGGACGAACGGCAACGGCGGAGCCACGTGGAAGGCCGGGAACCCGCCGTACTCGCGCGGCGCGGTCTTGATGAAGGCGTCGAAGTGGGCGAAGACCGCCGGCCCGTCGGCCAGCTCGAAGAACATCGGACCCCCGTAGATCTGGTCCACCGGATGCAGCCGGAAGGTGAACTCGGTGACCACGCCGAAGTTGCCGCCCCCACCGCGCAGGGCCCAGAACAGGTCCGGGTGCTCGTCCGCGCTCGCGGTGACCATCGTCCCGTCTGCGGTCACAACCTGGGCGGAGAGCAGGTTGTCGCAGGACAGCCCGTAGCCCCGGGAGAGATAGCCGATCCCGCCGCCAAGGGTGAGGCCGCCGATCCCGGTGGTGGAGATGATGCCGCCGGTGGTCGCCAGCCCGTACTTCGCGGTCGCCTCGTTGAAGCCGCCCCAGGTCACCCCGCCACCCGCCGTGGCCGTCCGGTTCTCAGGATCCACCGTGACCGTGGAGAGGCCGGACAGGTCGGCCACCACAGCGCCGTCCGCCGTTCCGTACCCCGGGACGCTGTGCGCGCCGCCGCGCACGGCCAGCTCGGTGCCGGTCTCCGCCGCGTACCGCACCACGGCGGCGACATCGGCTGGCGTGCTGCACCGCACCACGGCCGCGGGCCGACGGTCGATCATGAAGTTGTACACCCGGCGGACCTCGTCGTATCCCGGGTCTCCCGCCGTGATCACCTGGCCGCCCACCCGCTGGCGCAGGACATCGGTCGTCTGGGCTGTCATGGGAGCTCCACTCCTGTGCGTCGGTTCCGCCGGTCACCCGACGGCGTCCCGGGCGACGCTAGAAGGCGGCCTGCTGTCCGCACATGACCAGAACTGCTCGATGACGTCCGGCGGGACGATGGTCAGATCTGGTCATCGACGGCCCGCGGTTCACTCGCTACCGTGGGTCCGCGATGCCCGGCTGGACCGGACCACCTCTGCCGGTGCGCTGGTCTGGAGCCGCGCACCCCGCTTTCGTCGGGCGCGAACGCGAGCTCGCGGTTCTCGAAGCGCAGTGGTCCGCTGCCGAGGGCGGTGCCCGCCAGGTGGGGTTCGTCGGTGGCGAGCCCGGTGCCGGCAAGTCCCGCCTGCTCTCCGAGGTGGCCCAGGTCTGGCATGGACGCGGCGCCGCAGTGCTGCTCGGCAGCTGCATCGAGGAGTTCGGACCGCCGTACCAGCCGTTCGTCGAGCCGATCGAGGTGCTGCTGCGGGACCTGACGGGCGGGCAGCTGGACCTGCCGGCCGCCGAACCGGACCACACAGCCGAGGTGGTCGGCCGGCTCGAGATGCTGTCCGGACGCCGACCGGCGCGAACGTCCCGCGGGGAGTACCGACGTCGGTTGTACGAGTCGGTGACCGACGCGCTCCGCGCCGCCGCTGCCGAACGCCCCCTCGTCCTGGTCCTGGAGGACCTGCACTGGGCCGGCGAGAGCGCTCTCCAACTGCTCACGTACCTGGTCGAGCGAACCGCCGAGACACGGATCCTGGTACTGGTGTCGCACCGGACCACGGCACCGGACCGCTCCCGCCCGCTCATGCACACGATCGCCCAGCTCTACCGGCTGGACGGCGTCCGCCGGATCGACCTGGCCGGACTCGACATCGAGGAGATCGCCGACTACCTGGTCCACGAGGCTGGCGCGTCAGCAAGCAGGGCGCGGGTCTTCGCCACCGTGCTGCGCGACCAGACCGGCGGCAACCCGTTCTTCCTGCGCGAGCTGTGGCGCGACCTGGCCACGCGCGGCGGCCTGGCCACGCTGCGCTCGACTGACTTCCAGGCGCCCGAGTCGGTCCGGCACACCATCGAGCGACGGCTGGACCGGCTGGCCAAACCGCACCGGGACGTCCTTGAGCTAGCCGCGGTCATCGGGGAGGAGTTCGACTCGGTCACGCTGGTCGAGGCGTCGGGGTGGGCGCACGACACCACACTGGAGGCGCTGGACGCGGCCGTGGGTGCCGGCCTGGTCGAGCCGGCCGACGGTGCCGACGGCGGTTACCGGTTCCCGCACTCGCTCGCTCGCCAGATCGTGCTGAACCTTCTGCCCTCGCCCCGCCGGGCGCACGAGCACGCCCAGGTGGCGCAGGTGATCGAGCGTCGGTTCCCTGGCTCCGACCGGTACGTGCGACAGCTGGCCTACCACTACGCGGGAGCCCACACGCTCGGCCTCGCAGACAAGGCGGTGCGTTACCTGGTCGAGGCGGCGCGCGTGGCGGAGCGCAGCCTGGCGCATGACGATGCCGCCCGGTCCCTCGAGCTGGCAGCCTCGCTCGCGGCCGACCCCGACGAACGCGACGCACTGCGTCTCGACGCGTCCCGCAGCTACCTGCTTGCCGCAGACTTCGCGCGGTCGCGCGACCTGGCCGAGAAGGTGGCGACGGTCGGGTCCCCGCGACACCGGCTCCGCGCGGCGGTGGCGTTCGAGGCCGCGTCTTGGCGACCAGGACATCCCGGCCACCGTTCGGTCGAGCTGCTCTCGGCCGCGCTCGCCGGGGTCGACCGTGATCCCACCGACCCGGACTACGTGCGCGCCGTCGCCAGCCTCGGCCGCGCGCTTGCGTTCACCGGCTCCACCGATGAGGCCCGCGCTCACGGTGTCCGTGCCATCGAGATGGCCGAAGCACTGGCGGACGACCAGGCCCTGGCGGATGCCTTGCAGGCCAGCCTGTGGCATGGTCTGCGGCCGCGCGACGCGCCCGGGAAGCTCGAGCGCGCGACCAGGCTGTCGCTGCTGGCCCGTCGGACCGGCCACTTCGAGCAGCTGGGTCCGGCCGCTTACTACCGAGGCGCCATCAGCTACCTGCGCGGCGACCCGGCCAGCATGGACGCCGCCCATGGGGACCTGATCCACACCGCGCGGGCCACCGGACAGGACTTCTTCGCCTACATGGCCGGCTGCATGGAGTATGCACGGCACTTCGTCGCCGGTGACTTCGTCGCTGCCGAGCGAAGCTGCGCCGGCCTGCTGGAGCTCGGCGAGTCGTTCGGGACTGACGACACCGAGGGGCCCTACGGGGTCCAGATGTACATGATCCGACGGGAGACCGGTGGCCTCGAACCGGTCCGCCCGGTGATCAACGGCGACGAGCGTCCCGGCGACTTCTGGGCGCCGGGGCTGCTCGCGCTGTACACCGAGCTGGGGCTGGTGGAGTCGTCGTCGCGGCTGTTGCACTGGCTGCTGGACGAGCAGCTGCACCGGTACGAGCACTCCGCGCAGTGGCCCGGTGTGCTGGCGTTCCTGGCGGAGGCCGCGCTCGCCCTGGAGGACGCAGCCGCGGCGCGACGGCTGCGCGGACCGCTGCTTGAGTACGCCGGCATGAACCTGGTGGCGGGCCAGTTCGTGGCCGTGTTCGGAAGCGCCGATCGCTACCTGGGAGCTGTCGACTCGCTGCTGGGGAACGGGGCCGCAGACGAGTGGTTCGCCTCCGCGATGGAGATGGACACCCGGATGGCTGCCCCCGTGCACCAGGGGCTGACCCTGGCGGCGCACGCCCGGCACCTGCGACGCGGGCAGACCGACGCGCGAGCGGTCGCCGACCTGGTGGATCGGGCGCGGAGCCTCGCCGTGCCGCTGGGTCATCGACGGGTGCTGCGACAGCTCGACGCCCTGACGCCCGTGCGCGCTGAGTCCGAACGACGGGACGGGCTCACCGCCCGGGAGACCGATGTGCTCCGCCTGCTCGGCGAGGGCCTGAGCAACCGGGACATCGCCGCTCGGCTGGTGATCAGCGAGAACACAGCCGCCAACCACGTGCGGAGCATCCTGGCCAAGACCGGATCGGGCAACCGCACGCAGGCGGCGATGTACGCCGCGGCTCAGGGACTCCTGGGCGGTGCCGACCGCTCAGACCGGTGACAGCGACCCATCCGACTGCAGGGTCCCGGTCACCTCGACGATCACGTCAGCCGGCAGCCCGGCGCGCTCCGCCGCCCGAAGGATCGCCTCCGCCGACGGCGCCTCGTAGAGGCAGTAGGTCTTGCGCTTGTCCGCCGAGAGGAACGAGTACAGCCACCGCACCCCCTCGGCTTCGTTGATCCGGTTGATGCCGTCGGCGACCTCTGCGGTGACGTCGAGCTGGTCCGCAAACCGCCGTTCGACCATGAACACGGGCATGGCTGCCCCCTTCCGCACCTGGCCGCGCCCAACGTACTCGTCTCAGCGCTGGTCCTCCAGTGGTCGCAGCCGACCACGACCGCTCACGTGCCCTCACTCTGGGGCACGACCACATCGACCGAGGGACGCCGGCGCAGCACGAGGGCCCCCATGGCCGCGGCGACCAGGGCGGCTGCGGCGCCTACCCCGAGCGCCCACCGCGGTCCGGCGTGCTGGGCGATCCAGCCCACGATCGGGCCACCCACGGGAGTGCTGCCGAGGAACGCCACCGCCCACAGCGCCATCACTCTTCCGCGCATCGCCGGCGCGGAGTTGAGCTGGAGCGTGGCGTTGCCGGTGGACAGGAACCAGACGCTGGCCGCTCCCACAGCCACGAGCGACGCCGCCGCGAGCAACAGCGTCGGGGTGAGCGCGGTGAGCAGGTCGGTGACCCCGAAGACGAAGGCGGATGCCACCATGGGCGCGATCCCGGTGACCGACCGTCCGGCGCTGACCAGGCCGCCGATCACCGCACCGACCCCCATGGCGGCGGTGATCAGCCCATAGTCCCGGGCGTCGCCGTTGAAGGTGTGCGTCACCAGCGCCGGGAGCACCACCTGGAACTCGTAGGTCAGGGTTCCGACCAGCGCCATCATGAGCAGCGGGACCAGCAGCTCGGGGGTGCGCCGCACGTAGCGAAGCCCCTCCCGCAGCTGGCCAGGCAGGCGCTGCACCGGCTCGGACTGCGCCAGCTGGCTGCGGTGCATCGTCAGGTAGGCCACGATCACCGCCCCGAAGCTGACTGCGTTGACCAGGAAGCACGCACCCACCCCGACGCTCGCGATGAGCACGCCGGCGACCGCGGGCCCGACAGCGCGGGCCACGTTGACCAGCACCGAGTTCAGGCTCACCGCGTTGCGGACCTGGTCCCCGCTGACCATCTCCCGGACGAACGCCTGCCGGGCCGGGTTGTCCAGGACGTTGACCAGCCCCAGGCCGAGGGACAACGCCAGCACCCAGGCGAGCGTCACGTGACCGTTGACCGTCAGCACGCCCAGCGCCAGAGCCTGGACGGCGGCGGCCAGCTGGGTGCCGATCAGCAGCCGCCGCTTGTCGACCCGGTCGACCACGACGCCGCCGTACGGTCCGAGGAGGAGGATCGGCAGGAACTGCAGGGCGACAGCCAGTCCGAGCCAGGTTGCGGAGTGGGTCAGCTGGAGCACCAGCCAGGCGGCCGCGACCGACTGCATCCAGGTGCCGACCAGCGAGACGACCTGGCCGATGAAGAACCGGCGATAGTTGGTGTTCTCCAGCGACGCGAAGGTCCGCGTGGACCAGTCCCGAAGCGCGTCCGTCATGGTCCGGTCAGTATCCCCCGAACTGGTTTGCCGGATGCAGGCACAAGCTGCTCAGCCGTAGACGGCACGAAGCACCGTGCAGGCGCGCAGGGTGACTGTGACCGGCGCGAACCCGGACCCGCCCGCGCACGGCGGGGGCGGACACTTCCACAGCCCCGCAGGGGGTCCGCATGGAGGTGGCCGGTCCAGGTCATGGCATGAGTCCACCCTGCCGACACCGGCCGAACAGTCCTCTTGCCACCCACTCAGATCCGACGCACGCTGGTGCGACGTCGTTGGATGCGAGAGGGTGCGCCACATGCCGACTGACTCCGAGCTGGTGGACCTCGAGGCCCGCCGTCAGGAGCTGCGTTCGCAGTACCTGCGTCCGGTCACGGAGCGAGCGCCGTCGCCGGGGAGGGGGATCCACCACGTGGCGCTGATCTGCTCCGACGTCGAGCGGACCATCCAGTTCTACCAGGACCTGCTCGGATTCCCGCTGGTGGAGCTGGTCGAGAACCGCGACTACCAGGGCTCGTCGCACTTCTTCTTCGACCTGGGCAACCAGACCCTGCTCGGGTTCTTCGATTTCCCCGGGCTCGGGCTCGACCAGGGCGCCGAGTCGATCGGAGCCGTCCAGCACATCGCGATCTCGGTGCCACGCGACCGTTGGGAGCAGATGCAGAAGCGCCTGGACGCCGCCGGCGCCCGCTACGTCGGTCCGGACCGCGGGATCGCCGAGTCGATGTACCTCCAGGACCCCGACGGCATCCAGATCGAGCTGCTGAGCGATCCGCTCATGTACTTCGCCGGCCGTCAGCTTGACGAGTAGCGGAGGGTCGACGTGCGCCTAGGGGTCGGCGTGCCGGTGTCGGGGTCCTGGGCCACACCAGCGAACATCCGCCGGATCGCCACGCTGTCGGAGGATCTCGGTTACGACTCGCTGTGGACCTTCCAGCGGTTGCTGCACCCGGTGGACGAGGAGTGGGGATCGGCGTACCACGGGGTGCTCGACCCGATCGCCGCGCTCGCCTACGTCGCCGCCATGACGTCGCGGATCCGGGTCGGGCTGGCCGTCGTCAACATGCCGTACTACGCACCGCTGGTGCTGTCCAAGGCGCTGACCACCCTCGACGTCGTGTCCGACGGACGCCTCGAGGTGGGCCTCGGCCTGGGCTGGGCTGCGCCGGAGTTCGAGGCGGTCGGAGTCTCCCGGGCCGGTCGGGGCGCCCGCGCCGAGGAGTACGTCCGCTACCTCAAGACCACCTGGACCGAGGCGGAGCCGGAGTTCCACGGCGCGTACTACGACCTGCCCCGCTCCCTGGTGGAGCCCAAGCCGGTGCAGAAGCCGTACCCGCCGGTGCTCATGGGCGGGGCCGCCGAGGTGGCCCTGCGCCGGGTGGGCCGGATCGCTGACGGCTGGATCAGCAGCAGCCGCGCGAACCTGGCCACGATCGGGCAGTCCATCGAGGTGGTGCGCGCGGCCGCGGTCGAGGCGGGTCGAGACCCCGGTCCGCTGCGGTTCGTGGTGCGTGGCGTGGTCAAGCTGACGGACGACGACTTGCCGGACCGGCGTCCGCTGCACGGCTCCGGGACCCAGATCAGAGCCGACCTGGAGGCACTGGCCGACCAGGGCGTGACCGAGGTCTTCTTCGACCTGAACTGGGACTCGGAGACCACCGCCGTCGAGGTCGACCCAGCCGATGCGCTGCACCGCGCGGAGCATCTGCTCCGTGCGTTCGCCCCCCAGTAAGGCCCGACCGGGCTCCCTGTCCTCACGGGTATGACCGAGTGGAACGCCATCACGCACGAGGGCAAGGACACGATCGTGCGGGTGGTGCGGGAGGAGCCCACACAGGTCGCCGAGGTCCAACACCCACCCGCCCGATGAGCCCGGCCCGCACCTGCATCGTGTCTGCGAGGTTCGTCGGCACCGACGGTGCGGACCCCCGGGATGGTGTCAGGCCCGGGTCACCCAGCCGGCTAGCCGTGGACGACGAGGACGGGGCAGCTCGCGTGCTCGGCGCACTCCGCGCTCACCGAGCCGAGCAGCAGTCCGGTGAACCCGCCATGCCCACGGCTGCCGACGACGAGCATCTCCGCATGGCGCCCAGCTTCGATCAGGACCGAGGCGGTCCGACCCTCGCGTGCCACCGCCACCAGACTAGCCGGTCGATCGGACCCGAAGACGTCGTCCAGCGTCTCGTTCAGGATGGTCTCAGCGTCGCGGTCCGGCCGCCAGTCACCGGCCTCCACGGCCCACCCGTAGTTGGTGGGGAACTCCCACGCGGCGATCGCCTCGATCGTGGCGCCGATCCCGGGAGCCAACCGCGCGGCCCAGCGCAGCGCCGCCTTCGACGGCTCCGACCCATCGACCCCGACCACGATCCGACCCACGGCTCCCCCTTGATTTGATGCGACTGGAACGGCTGGCTGTCCCCATCAGGCTGTCACGGCAGGGCACGCCAAACCAGACCGGGGGCTGGACAGACCCCGCGCGGAGGAGTTCGCTGAGATGACGACGGATAGGAGAGGTCATCAGTGTCTACCGAGTGATCGACGTCATCGGGACGAGCCCCACGTCCTGGGAGGAGGCCGCGGCCGAGGCCATCGCCACCGCGGGCGGCTCGCTGCGCGACCTGCGCATCGCCGAGGTGATCAAGCAGGACATCGTGGTGGGCGACGGCGGGTCCCTGACCTACCGGACCAAGGTCCAGCTGTCCTTCAAGTACGAAGCCGACTGACCAGCCCGGTCCGGCCGCGAACCCCGAGCTTGCGGTAGACGTTGCTGAGGTGGAACTCCACCGTCCGTGGTGAGAGGAACAAGGCCCCGGCCACCTCGCGGTTGGACCGCCCGGCGGCCACCTCCCTGACCACCGCGAGTTCCTGCGCGGTCAGCGAAACGAGCGATGCTCCCGCGTCGTCGGCGGCGAGCTGGCTGCCACCGCAGGCCCGCAGTTCTTCGCTGGCCCGGGTCAGCCACGGGGTGGCAGCCAGCGACTCGAAGAGCCGGACGCTGGACGCCAGCTCGAGGCGCGCCTCGCGGCGGCGCCGGCTGCGCCGCAGCTGCTCCCCTCGCAGCAGCCGGGTGCGGGCCTCCTCGAACGGGTCCCCGGCTGCGGCGTGGGCCTCGAGCGCCTCGCCGTAGTGGCGGTCGGCCTCCTCGTCGGTCGCGGCGACGAGAGCTGCCACGCGCGCAGCCAGCGCCAGCGCCAGCGGGGTGCCCATCGCGGAGAGCAACGGCTGGATCCCGCAGGACCGGACCACGGCCGCGTCGCGGTCACCGCTGCGGACCAGCGCCTCGACCAGGTCGACCCGAGCGGTGAGCACGCCGTCGCGCAGGCCTCGGCCGAGGAAGGGGACGTCGGCAGCCGCCGCCAAGGACGCGATGGCCGCCTCCAGCCGCCCCTCGACCAGCGCCCGCAGGCCGAGGGAGCGGTCGAGAGTCGCCAGCCGCCTGCGGTCGCCCCATCGGCCGGCCAGGTTCCGCAGCCGCGCCGCCTCCCGGCGCAGCACCTCGTCGTCCTCCGACAACGCAGCGAGCTCGACGGCCAAAGCGGCCATGCCCCGTTAGGCCCCCGTGGCCCCCACCCGCTCGGCCAGCGGCCGTCCCCGGGCCAGCAGGGCGCGAGCAGCGTCCCAGTCACCCCGGGCCCGGGCCAGCCAGGCCTGCATCCCCAAGAGGCAGGCCAGTGGCTCAGCTGCCTCTCCCATCTGCTCCTCAGCGACTGCCAGCCGCCGGGCCGCCCTCTCGCCCATGTCGAGCAACAAGTCGTCGAGCGTGACGACGTCGAGCAAGGTAGCCAGGTCGAGGGTGGCCGGGTCGACCGCGTTGGCCTGGGACAGGGCCTCCGCACGTAGCTGCATGGCGCGCTCCACGTCGCCGGCCTCGAAGGCAGCCACGGCGAGCAGGGCCGTCCCAGTCCAGGCCGCCGTAGTCATGGACGGGTCGGGCGTGGCGGCACCCAGCTCGGCCACCTCGCGTGCCGCGCGCAGCCCCTGCTCCGGGTCACCCAGCGTCCAGGCTGTCGCAGCCGCCTCCCACAGCAGGTTCGGGAGCAGCTCGGGCGAAGATCACCGCGCGTCCTCGATGGCGGCCCACTGAGCGGACAGGCTGCCTGCCGAGTCGTTGTCGGCTCGAAGGGTCGCCCGGAGCCAGCGCACCCACCGGGCGCCTTCCGGTTCCAGCGGCGCGCCCTCGCCCAGGCCGAGCAGGCCGCCGACCGCCGAGCCGACGAGACCGAGGTGGACCACCAGCAGGATCCCGTGCAGCGCCCGCTCCACCCGGGCGTCCTCCGTGGGGGACAGCTGCGCCGCGGACTCCCATGCGCGGCAGGCGGCGTCGTAGTGGCCCAGCTGCTCCGCCCGGGCGGCCTGGTCCGCGATCGCCGCCGCAGTCGGCTCATCGGGCAGGACGACGGATCGCCCGAGGTGGCGCACCACCACGGACGGAGGGAGCCCGAGCTGGCCCGCCGCCGTTGCGGCGCGCTCGTGGACCGCGCGGACCAGGTACGCGGGGGAAGTGTCGAGGACGACCTCGCGCACCATCGGGTGGGCGAACTGAGGGGTCGCCCCGGTGTGGACCACGACCAGCCGGCCACGAACGGCCTCGTCCAGGTCAGCGGCGGCGCAGCCGCTGGCCGTGAGCAGCGCCGTCAGCAGAACCGGGTTGCTGCCGGCCACCGCCAGGCACAGCAACGCCAGCCGGGACGGCTCGGGCAGCCGGTCCAGCCCGCCGCTCCACGCGGCCGCCAGGGCTGGGGTGACCGGCAGCTGGTCGGGCAGCGGGACGCGGCCGGCGAACTGATCCGCGGTCAGCAGCTCAGTGACCTGGGTCAGGGCCAGCGGATGGCCCTGCAACGTCTGCGCGAGCGCCGCGAGCACCGACTCGTCGGCGGCGCCACCGAGCACCGAGCACCGAGCACCGAGCACCGAGAACCGAGCGCAGCAGGGTCACTGACTCGTCGGCGGACAGCGGTGACAGCTCCAGCCGCAGCCACCGCACGAAACGCTGCTCGACGTTCGGCGCCGGTCGAGCCGCCAGCAGCACACCGAGGGGCGCCTCGGCCGAGCGCTCGACGGCCAGGACGAACGCGGTCAGGGAGGCACCGTCCGCGTTCTGCACGTCGTCGACGATCAGCAGGACCGGCTCGGTGGCGGTCAGCCCCAGCAGCAGGTCGAGCAGTGCCGCGCTGCGCCGGCTGACGCCCGGGACGCTGGACGGAGCCGGCGCGCCGGCGGCCCGGAACAGTTCGTCCAGCAGGGCAAACGGCACATCCGCCTCGCCGTCTGGGACACGCACCCGGATGACACGGAGCCGGTGGCGGGCTGCTCGACGGGCCACGGTGCTCAGCAGCATGGTCTTGCCGATGCCGGGATCGCCGACGACGAGTGCGCGCCCCCAGCCGCCCCCGTTGACGTCGGCCAGCATCTGGTCCAGGCGCCCCAACTCGCCGGACCGTCCGACGATCACAGCTTGACTGTGCCACCGGTACCGTCACCTCAGGCAGGGCCCAACGACCCTGGCGCGCTCGCTCCTAGCGGTCCACGCTGCCAGGTGAGCCGGGGGCGGGGCGGGCCCCCCGGACGACTTCCCGGGGGGGATCATCATGACGGCACCGACGCTGCAGCACATCGCCCTGAGCGTGCGCG
The DNA here is from genome assembly GCA_038252405.1 of Actinomycetes bacterium. Classification (GTDB taxonomy): domain Bacteria; phylum Actinomycetota; class Actinomycetes; order Prado026; family Prado026; genus DATCDE01. Next base: position 79,548 of record JBBSAJ010000003.1, read on the forward strand.
ACATCGAGAAGAGCACCGACTGGTACACGCGGCTGTTCGACCTGGCGGTGGTCGCCGAGTTCTCCGAGCCGGCCCCGATGAAGGTCCTGATGGCCCCGAGCGGCCAGGCCATCGACCTGCGCCAGGACCCCAACGTGCGGCCGGGCGACTTCACCCAGGAGCACATCGGGCTGGATCACGTCGGCTTCGGCTGCGCCGACCGCTCCGAGCTGGACACCTGGCAGCAGCTGCTGCAGGACGAGGGCGTGGTGCGGTCTGACATCGTGCAGTCACCGTTCGGCTGGCACCTGAACTTCCGCGACCCGGACGGGATCCCGCTGGAGTTCTTCCTGCCCGCGAGCGCTGGCTCCTGACGCTCACCGGAGCCAGTCGGCGGCTGGCGGCAGATCCTTCTCAGCGGCCCGAGAAGCGGGCCCGCCGTCGTTCGACGAAGCTGGCCAGGCCCTCGCGGGCGTCCTCGCTCGCCAGCACCCCTGGGAGCAGGCCGGCCAGGTGAGTCGACGCTGCCACCGGGCCTTCGGCCTCCCCGACCCGTGCGTTGGCCAGGGTGGCCTGCACCCCGAGCGGCGCCTGCGCGGCGATGGACCCAGCCAGCTGACGGGCCCGATCGAGCTGGGAGCCGGCCAGCACGACCTCCTGCACCAGCCCGATGCGCAGTGCTTCCGCCGCGCCGAACTCCTCCGCGGTCAGCAGGAACCGCATCGCGTTGCCCCAGCCCAGCCGGGTGGTCGCCCGGAACGTCGCCCCGCCGAACGGCAGGATGCCGCGGGCGATCTCCAGCTGGGCGAACCGGACGTCGTCCGCGGCCACCACGATGTCCGCCGCGAGGGCCAGCTCGATGGACAGCGTGAAGGCGAGCCCCTGTACGGCCATCACGACGGGCTTCGGCACCGGGTCGCGCCAGACTCCGAACGGGTCGAACGCGTGGTTGCCGGAGAGCGCGGCCGGTCCCTGTGAGGCGACCGTGGCCCCCACCTCGGCCAGGTCCAGGCCGGCCGAGAAGTGCGGGCCATGGCCGAAGATCACCCCGACCCTGAGCTCGGGGTCCTGACCGAGCAGCTCGTAGGCCGCACCCAGCTCGTCGATGGTGGCCAGGTCCCAGGCGTTGCGCTTCTCTGGCCGGTTCACCCCCATGAGGAGCACGTGCCCATCGCGTTCCACCGTCACCCGCTGCGTCATGGCGGCCATCCTCCCAGCCCTCCCCTCCCGCATGAAGGTGCCCTTCTATGCGCAAGGCCGCACACAACGCACCTTCATGGTCGGCGTCCTCCGGCGAACCGGCGTCCGATGAAGGGTGGGAAGTTGCGACCACGCGCACAGAAGGGCCCCTTCATGCGGGGAAAACCATCCCCTACGAATGAGACGACGGACGCCGGTCCCTGGTGAGATGGTGCCCGTGACCAAAGCACCGGGTCCACGGCGTGGCGAGCGCCGCCTTCCGATGGCGCTCGCGGTCCTGGTCGCCGCGGGCCTGTACCTGTTCACCCCCGCGCAGTTCCGCGTGTGGGAGGCCCTTCAGGTCGGCTACCCCGCGTTCTTGATGGTGCTTCTCGTCATCCTCATCATCGGCGACCCCGGACGGATCGACCAAGACAGCCGCTGGCTGCGCGTCACCAGCGGCGCCATGGTGGCCATCCTCACCCTGGGCACCGCCGTCAGCACCGTCCGGCTGGTGCTCGGCATCCTGCGAAAGGCGACGTTCACCAGCCCGGGAGAGCTGTTGACCATCGGGGTGATCGTCTGGGCTACCAACATCATCGCGTTCGCGCTGTGGTACTGGCTGCTCGACGCCGGCGGCCCCGCGGCGCGGGCGAACGGGCGCACGGACGCGCGGTCGGCGTTCCGGTTCCCGGAACAGGACATCCCCGAGCTGGCCGACTCCGGCTGGTACCCGCAGTTCGTCGACTACCTGGCGCTGTCCTTCAACACGTCCACCGCTTTCAGCCCGGCCGACGTCTCCGCAATCCGACACTGGTCGAAGCTGTGGCTGATCGCCCAGGCTGCCGTGTCGCTCACGCTGGTGGTCCTCGTGGTCGCGCGCGCCGTCAACGTCTTGTGAACTGAGGGTTCCCGGTGGATCTTGCCTCGCTGCTCACCCTGGCTCTGCTGGCGCTCTTCCTCGCCGTCCAGCCGTGGTCGGTGCTCGCGGCGATCCTCCTGGTGACTGCCCGCGGAGGGCTGAAGAAGGAGCTGGCCTTCGTCGGTGGCTGGGTCGCCGCCCTCTCCGTCGTCGCCGTGGTGACCGTGGTGGTGTACCCGAACGTGCCCAAGACGTCGACGGCGAGCCTGGGCCACGCAGGGGTGGAGCTGGCGGCCGGGTTGTTCCTGGCCGGTTGGCTGCTGCGGCGCTGGCGCCACCCGAAGAACGCAGAGACCGACAGCCAGCCCTCGTGGATGGGCCGGCTGGACACCATGTCACCGCTGCTGGTCTTCGCACTAGGCGCCTTCCTGCCGACCTACGCGGTCGTCGTGGCCGCCGTCTCCCAGCTGCTGACCAGCGGGCTGACCCAGGCGAGCCTGCTGGTTGCCGCACTGGCGTGGGTGCTCCTCGCGTCGACCGGCGTCGCAGCCCCCCTCCTGGTGCTCGTGAGGGATCGGGAGCACGCACCCGAGACCTACCAGCGCTGGCGCGCGTGGATCACCGCACACAGCCGGGCCGTCCTGTACGGAGCCGGCGGCTTCGTGTCCCTCGTGCTGGCCGTCAAGGGCGTCGTCGGGCTGTTGAGCTGACCCGCAGTTCATCCCTGAAGGAACGGGGTCGGTCAAGAGGGGGCTCCCAATCGGTTTTTGATCTTCTCCGCCGGGGGTGTGGGCGCGTCGAAGTAGGCGTCGGGGTCAAGGCTCGGGCGGAGCCCGACCGCGTAGCGGCCGTAGGGCCTTGAGGCCGGCGCCGTTTCGGCGCATCGTGTTCACCGCGGAGAAGGTTGCAGCTGATGGCTCCCGGGTGTTGCTTGGGGGTTAGGGCGTTGCGCTCGTCAGTGCCGGTGGTCCGGCGGGTCGGGCAGGCCCATGGGGGCTGCCGGTCATCCCTTCGCCGCGGCAGGGCGGCATGATGGGGTGCGCAGTGCTCTGGTCGGCGGGGTCAATCAGAATCGGGCGACCACGCCAGCTCGGGGGTCATGACCTGCACGACCCGCGCCGACCAGCCTTACCGGTTGCGACTGTCATGCCGCCTCCGGTGACTTGGTGCCCAGGGCGCGGAGGTGTCCGTCGCGTAGGGCGTAGAAGACGTACTCCAGTTGCAGTCGGGCCGCAGCGACAGCACCGATGTTGCGGCCTCGTTTGGCTCCGATCCGGTCTCGGATGCCTCCGACGTGGGTGGTTTTGGGCAGGATCTGCACCGACTCGATCACCGCCCAGCGGACCAGCCGTGAGCCTTGCTTGGTGATCGAGCCGCGATGGACGTGGGTGTCGGACTCGTGGTGCTTGGGAGTCAGCCCGGCCCAGCAGGTCAGCTGCTCGGCCCGGGCGAACCGGGTGATGTCTCTGATCTCGGCGACCAGCACCGCTCCCAGGATCGGCCCGATCCCGGGGATCGTCTGCACTGCCGCGTAGCCGGGGTCTCGGGCTAGGCGGCCGCGGACCAGCCCGGTGAACACCTCGATCTCGAAGTCGATCCCCTCCAGCAGGCGACGCAGCGACGCGATCCGAGCCGCGTACGGCGCCGGAAGGTCCAGTCGGTCGAGCAGCTCGTTGCCGGCGACGCCGAACAAGTCGACCATCAGCACCTGGATCCCGCACTTGGCCAACACGGCGTGGACCTCGGCCTTGCAGTGTGACCGCAGCCCGACGAGCTTGGCTCGGTGCCGGACCAGCTCACGCAGCTCCCGCGTCGCCGGTGGGGCGATCCACGCCTCCGGCAACCGTCCCATCCGCAGCAGATCAGCCAGGTCAGAAGCGTCGCGTTCGTCGTTCTTCACCCGCCGGTACTCAAAGGCCTTCACCCCCAGCGGGTGCGCCAAGTGCACGACCGCACCCAGCTCAGCCAGGGCATCCGCCGCCCAGTACCACCCATATGTCGCTTCCAAGACGACCTCAGGGGCCTCACCGGCCCGAGCCATCACCGCCGCCAGCCGATCAACATCGTTGACGATCCGCACGCACTCCAAGCGTTCACCCGTGTCGGTCGTCCGCACGATCACCGAACGACGCCGATGCAGATCGATCCCCACGAACTGCCTACCCACGTACCCTTCCATCAGGGCCTCCTTCGTCGTAGACGTGAGCACCCCCAGCATCCCGCCGGGAAAGAGTCACGGGGAGCGGAGGCCCCGCTCCTTCATCGCATCAGCGGACCCGCTTGCCGTCCTCGAGATACCGCACCCGGTTCGGCTTCTTCACGGTGGCCCTGACCCGGCGGCGGACCGGGCCGCTGAGCAGCGACAGGGCCTCGTCGACCGTAGCCAGTCGGTGCGCAGAGATCTCCTCGGCCTGCAGGACGACGCCGTCCAAGGTGTCGTCGTCCAGCCGACCGCAGTCGAAGAGGAACCGGATGCCGCCAGGGCGGCCCGGCCGGGGGCGCAGGAAGTCCACACACACCAGCCGACCGCGTCCGACGACCAGGCCGGTCTCCTCGAGGGTCTCCCGCCGGCAGGCCTCCCAGGGCGTCTCCCCGTCGGCCTCGACGATGCCGCCGGGGATCGTCCAGCCCCCCTTGTAGGTGGGGTTGAGGATCAGCAGCCGCCCCCGGCGGTCCCAGATGAGTGCTCCGGCCGATGCCGGGATCCTCGGCAGGGACGCTTCCTCACTCATGACCTGTTGGTCGATCACCTCAGCCGATCGCCTCGTCCACGCGTGCGGTCGCCTCCTGCGCGGCCGCGCGCGTCGCCGCCACCAGCGCGGTTGCTTCGCCGAGGAGGCCAGCGCCCAACGCCGGGTCCGTCATCGAGGCGACGTTGATGCGCACGTTGTAGGCGGCTCCGCGGCAGGCGGCCTCGGCGAGCAGCGCGGCGACGCCGGAGTCGCTCACAGTGTTCGTGTTCCCCTTGGCCGCACAGGTAGCGGCCAGGCGAGCGACGTCGCGGCAGGCCCGGGCCGTCTCCAGCGGCGCCTGGGCCGCTTTCAGCAGCGCCGCCTGGATCTCTTCTTCACGCGCGGCCGCGGCGTCACCGTCACTCGGCAGCTTGTACGCCGCGGTCACCAACGCGTAGGCGTCGGCGTCCTCCTGCACGAGCGCGCCCAGCCGACCGCCGAGCGCCGCGGCCTCGAGCGCGAGCGTCGTCATCTCCACCTCGACCGCTGCGTACTTCTTGCGCCCGACCGTCAGCCCGGCGACCATCTGCGCGAGCGCCGCCGCGAGCTGGCCGGCGAGCGCGCTCACACTCCCCCCGCCCGGCACGGGTGCGCTGCCCGCGACACTCGCGACGAAGTCGCCCAGCGACTCGCCGCGCTGCGCTTCGCGCACCTTGCGCTCGAGGACCAGGTCGGTGGAGAAGTCCGGCAGCCGGATGTGCCGGGCCGCGGCCTCAAAGAGCACCTTCTCCGGCACCAGGCCGACCAGCTCGCTCCGGGTGGGCGAGACTCCCCGTGCCTCCGCCTCGGCCCGGACGAAGTCGAAGACGCGCGACAGCGGCGTCTGGTCGGTATCGACGAGGTTCATCGACACCTGCGCCTGCCCGTCGACCTCGAGCCCGAGCGCCTTGACGTAGCGGAACCCGCCGCTCGACCCGCGCGCCGCCTTCGCGACGTCCTTGGCGACCTGCAGGTTCTGCGAACCGCCAAGATAGACGTTGTACGCCACCAGGAAAGGCCGAGCGCCGATGATGGTCGCGCCGGCCGTGGGGTGGACGGCATTGGGGCCGAAGTCGGGGACCCGGTCCGGGTTGGTCCCGATCGCGGTGCGCGCCAGCTCGAACTCGCCACGGCGGACGTCGGCCAGGTTCTGTCGGTCCGGGCGGGTGGCCGCCCGCTCGTAGAGGAACACTGGGATGCCGAGCTCGTCACCGACCCGCCGGCCCAGCTCCCGGGCCAGCGCGACGCAGTCGTCCATCGTGGCGCCCTCGAGCGGGATGAACGGACAGACGTCGGTGGCGCCGATCCGCGGATGCTCACCCTGGTGCGAGGTGAGGTCGATCAGCTCACGCGCCTTCGCGATGCCTTTGAAGGCCGCCTGCACCGCGACGGACGACGGAGCGACGAAGGTGACGACGGTCCGGTTGTGGCTCGGGTCCGACGACACGTCGAGGACGGCGACGTCGGCCACGCTGGCGATGGCGTCCCGGATGGCGGCGATGACCTCGGGGCGGCGCCCCTCGGAGAAGTTGGGGACGCACTCCACGAGCGGCACGACAGCCACCCTACAAGCCGGACGATCCCCGAGGACGGCCGATCAAGAGGTGCCGGGAAGCCAGTCGGCAAGCAGGCCGCCGACCTGGCCAGGCTGTGACACGATCAAGTCCACCGACCTGCGGAGGATGCGATGGACCCGGTGGTTTCCCTGGCGCAAGGGCAGCTGCGCGGCACGCAGATGGACGGGGCGCTGTCCTTCAAGGGCATCCCGTACGCAGCGTCCCCGTTCGGAGCCAAGCGTTTTGCGGCACCCGGGGCGGCGCCGTCGTGGGACGGCGTTCGGGATGCCGTGGACTACGGCCCGACCGTTCCCAAGCCGCCGTACCCCAGCCCGATCGACCAGCTGCTGCCGGAACCGGTCATCCCCGGCGAGGACTGTCTGAACCTCAACGTCTGGACCCCGGCTCTCGACGCGGGCCGCCATCCGGTGCTGGTGTGGATCCACGGTGGCGCGTTCGTCAACGGTAGCGGGGCGGTCAGCGCCTACGACGGGTCGAGGTTCGCTCGTGACGGCGTCGTGTGCGTGACGATCAACTACCGGCTCGGCGTCGACGGCTTCGGACTCATCGACGGGGCGCCAGCCAACCGTGGTCTGCTCGACCAGGTCGCCGCTTTGCGGTGGGTGCGCGACAACATCACCTCTTTCGGGGGCGATCCGGACGCGGTGACCGTCGCTGGCGAGTCGGCCGGCGCGATGAGTGTGACGACGCTGTTGTCGATGCCCGCGGCTGCGGGTCTCTTCCGACGTGCGATCGCGCAGAGCGGCGCGGGGCACAACGTCCTGCCGGCGTCGACCGCCGCGAGCGTGACCGCGGCCCTCGCCGATCGGCTTGGTGTCCAGGCGACGGTGGACGGGTTCGCGGCGGTTCCCGTTGCCGGGCTCGTCGCCGCCCAGGCCGAGCTGTCAGCGAGCATCGCGGCCGTGCCGAACCCGGCCGTGTGGGGCGAGATCGCCACCCACATGATGGCCTTCGAGCCGGTCATCGACGGGGAGGTCGTCCCGGCCCGGCCGATCGACCGGCTGGCCGAAGGGGCCGGCACCGACGTGGATGTGCTGATCGGCACCAACTCCGACGAGCACGCGCTGTTCCTCGTCCCCAGCGGCATCGTCGACCTGGTCAACGATGCCGTGCTGGCGATGGCGCTCATGCTGGTCGGGGCAGATGCAGGCGCCGTCGCAGCCACCTACCGCGCGGCCCAGCCGGACGCCTCACCCGGTGAGATCATGATCGCCGCGGTCGGAGACTGGTTCTTCCGCGTGCCGGCGATCCGCGTGGCCGAGGCTCGGTTGGCCCACGGTGCCGAGACCCACGTCTACGAGTTCGGCTGGCGCTCGCCACAGTTCGGTGGCCGGCTCGGTGCCTGCCACGCCCTCGAGATCGGATTCGTCTTCGACAACCTCCACGACCGCTCCGGTGAGCCACTGGCCGGGTCTGCGCCCCCACAGGTGCTGGCCGACGAGGTGCACGGCGCGTGGGTGGCCTTCGTCAAGTCCGGCGATCCGGGCTGGGCCCCCTACGGGGACGACCGGACCGTTCGTCGGTTCGGCAGCCCGAGCGAGACCGTGATCGACCCTCGCTCCGCCCAGCGCCAGGCCTGGGACGGCGTCCGCTGACCTGATGACCTCACGTCGTCGGCGACGGGACGAGAACCTACTGGCTGATATCCGACAGCCACCTTTTCGCATCTCGGGGAGTGCGCAGTCGGACCCAGCTGGCCCGAGAGTCGGCCGCGCTGGCCTCCTCATAGTCATGGCGGTAGCCCCGGTGCTGGGTCCAGGACCACAGCAGGACGTTCTCCCGCCGGTCGGTGTTCATCAGCGACGCCCAGCTCTCCCGGTTGCCGTTCCACAGCTCTCGTCGAAGCACCACCCGGCTCAGGGTTCGCCGGACGACTCGAGGGAAGACCACGCTCCTGGGGTAGTCGAACCACACGCTAGCTGGCGCGCCAGGCTGGTCTTGCCGGAGCCGCTGTTGCCAACGACGCAGATCCTGGCCGGCCCGCCGTCGCGCCCTCCGCGGCTTGTCACAGGGACTGCAGGAAGCCGATCAACCCGGGAAAGTAGTGCTGCGGGTCGTCGAACTGGGACAGGTGGCTGCCGTCGGGGCAGTGCAGGTAGGAGCCCCGGGGCAGCTGCTCGGACATCCACCGCATGTGCGCCGGGTCCATCGTGTCGTGGGTGGCGCCGATGACCAGGGTCGGCACGTCGACGTCCTTCAGGTCGGCCGAGCGGTCCCAGTGCTCGAGGGTCCCGCTCATCCCAAGCTCGCTGGGCCCCTGCATCGGCACGTAGATCGCCGGGTTGATGTGGGCGAGCGACCGGACCACCGGGTCGGGCCACTCTTCCAGCGGAAGCCGACAGACGTGCAGCGTGTAGTGGTGCTCCATGAGGAGCTCCTCATACCGCGGGTTGTCGGTGGTGCCATCCGCCTCGAACTGCTTGATCTCCGCTAGCACGGCCTGGTCCATGGCTGGCATAAGGACTTCGGTGGCGTACTCGTTGTACAGACGCGAGCTCGACATCATGTTGGAGATCACCAGGCCCTTGAGGTGCTCCTGGTGGTGGACTGCGTACTCCATCGCGAGCAGGCCGCCCCAGGACTGCCCCAGCAGCACGAAGCTGCTTGCGTCCAGGCCGAGCGCAAGTCGGACCTGCTCGACCTCGTCGACGAACCGGCCCAAGTCCCACAATGACGGGTCGTCGGGCTGGTCACTGCGGAACGAGCCAAGCTGGTCGTAGTAGTAGTACTCGATGCCAGCACCAGGGAACCAGACGTCGAAGCACTCGTAGAGCTCGTCTGTCGCTCCGGGACCGCCGTGCAGGAGAAGCACCTTGAGGTCCGGGTTGGTGCCGACCCGTTTCGTCCACACGCGAAAGTCGCCGCTCGGCGTGCTGATCGGCACCATCCGCGACCCGCCCGAGAGCACGTCTCGCGGGTCCCAGTCGGAGGTGTCGTAGTACGTCTCAGGTGGGTGCCCCATCGCCGCAATGTAGCCCGGACAGAAGGCCCGCGGCTGGCGTCGCGCCAACATGGTCGGTTGCCGGACCAAAGCCCCGCTGTTGCGGGTCCAGTGCCAGTGCGCGACGTGGTCGCGCGGCCGCGTACTGGACGACGTTCCACCACGATCCGGCCCGTACCGGTCTGGCCACCGGCCTCCCAGCGTTCGGCTCCGCAGGGTCGTGGCCGCGACCGAGAACGACAGCATCTACGCCTTGGACGCAGCCACCGGTGCGGTGCTGTGGCGCCAGCACATCGGGACGCCGGCGACCCTCGCGCAGCTGCCCTGCGGCGACATCAACTCCCTCGGCATCACCAGCACCCCGGTGTATGACCCGGCGACTGGCCGGGTGTTCGCGCTGGCCGAGACCTCGGGCGGTGGGCACCTGCTCGTGGGGTCGACGTCGCGACCGGGCGGGTCGCCGTTCGGGCGCCCGTCACGCTTTCGCGCGGCGTGCAGCCGGCGTTCCAGCAGCGCGCGGCGCTGGCGCTGGTTGACGGGCGCGTCTACATCCCATTCGGCGGCCTGTACGGCGGCTGCGGAAGCTACGTCGGGTACATAGACGACTCTTCGAGTCCATGCCGGTCGTCTAAGGCCGGCATCTCGCCGAGTATCAGCGGTGCCGAGCCCTGGCCGGCGGTCCTACCAGCCAGGCTCGGTGAGGCGGATGAAGGCGCCCAGCTCGGCGAGGCCGTTCGGGGAGTGGGGCAGGTAGTCGGTGAGCAGCGGTGAGCGCAGCACGATCGTGGCCCATTGCCCGCGGGACACGGCGACGTTGACCCGGTTGCGGGAGAGTAGGAACTCCATTCCTCGCGGCACGTCAGCCGGTGAGGACGCCGCCATCGACACCATGACCACCGGCGCCTGTTGGCCCTGGAGCTTGTCGACCGTCCCGACCCGGACCCCGGCAAGGCCGGCGCGCGTGAGCTCACTACGCAGCAACGCCACCTGCGCGTTGTAGGCCGCGACCACCAGCAGGTCGCTCTGCGCGAGCGGCCGTGGGGCGGGGCCCTCCTCCGGGGCGGTCCACGGTAGGCCGGTGAGCTGGTGCACGAGCTGGACGATCCGGGCGGCCTCCTCAGGTGACGCGACCGCGTTCCCCTGGTGGTCAACCTCGACGACGTGCAGCCCGGGTTCGAGTCCATCCAACCGGCGGGCATCGGTGGCGGCCTCGTGGGAGTGCAGCCGGCCGTCGTAGGCGAGCACGGAGACCCGTTCGCACAGCGACCGGTGCATGCGCCAGGTCTTCTTCAGGAAGTACCCGCGCGCCGGCGGGAGGGTGGCGTGCCCCTCGTTGAGCCAGCCGAGCGCGAATTCGTTGACGGGTTGGGGGTGGGTGCCCTGGCTGACCTGCGGCAGCTGCTGCGGGTCGCCGAGCAGCAGCAGCCGTTGCGCGGCGACCGACACCGCGAGGGTGTTCGCCAGGGCGAACTGACCGGCCTCGTCGATCACGAGCAGGTCGAGCTGACCCCGACCCACCCGGTTGAGGTTGGTGAAGCCCCAGGCGGTGCCCCCGACGAGGCAACCCTCGACATGGTCGGCGAGGAAGCCGGCGAGCTGGTTTGCCGTGTGCAGCGCGGTCCACCGAGGGACATCGGCGTGCTTGGGCTCCTTGCCGACCTGCTCCCCCGGCAGGCCCGCGTCGACCGCGGCGTCCAGGAAATGCTCAACGACGGCATGGGACTGAGCCACCACGCCGACCCGCCAGCCGCGTTCGACGAGGGCTTTCACCACGCGGGCGCCGACGTAGGTCTTGCCGGTGCCGGGTGGGCCCTGCACGGCGACGTAGGAGCAGTCGAGGTCGGCGATCGCCGCGGTGAGGGCCTCGAGGACGCCGTCAGGACCGTCCCCGACCGGCGGAAGCCCACCGGCGAGGGTGCGGGGCGGGACCCTGCCGAGCACGTCGAGCCCGGGCTGCGGACCCAGGCCCGAGCTGAGGGTTGCTTGGATCCATCTACCACGCGAAGCTGCCGGATACGTCAACGTGCGCTCCCGCAGTGGCGGCATCACGGTGCTGGAAGAGGACGACTTCTTCCACAACCGCACCCTGGTCAGCCTGAACGACACCTCGCACCTTGCAGGCGTATAGCCCAGGAAACGACCGACCCGGCAGGGGCGCGCCGATCGGTGCGCTGCCGGTAGCGCGGTGCTCCTACTTCATCGGGCGTGGCCGTCGGCCGCGTCGAGGGTCTGGGCAAGCAGGACAGCGATGGTCATCGGTCCGACCCCGCCGGGGACGGGTGTGATGTGTGAGGCTCGTTCAGCCGCGGCGGCGAACTCCACGTCGCCTGCCGAACCTGGCAGGGTGTGATGAAGGTGCAGAACTCACGGACATCCGGCCTGCCGGCAGCAGCAGACTTGCGAGACGGTGGCAGCAGTCGGATGGTTGACAGGGTTGACGCGCGGGGTACAGTTGCGGTTGACAGGGTTGACATGAGGGGAGTCCAGATGCCATCGCAGCGAGCCGGCGTGGTCGCCACGCGAGCGCGGACCCGACCGACGGTGGCCGACGACCCGGTCGCCCGACTGACGGCCGCGCTGCCGACCCTGCCGCGCAGCCACGTCAGCCTGATGGCGGAGATGCTGCGCGAGCTTACCCGGCGCGACCCGCAGGGGACTGTGCTCGAGCGCAGCGACGACCTGCAGCGGCTCGCCGAGCAGGCAGCCGACCGCATCGTCGATGCGGCTGATGTCTGGGTCGAGCACCTCGGCGAGTTCTACGACACCTCCGGGGTGGCCGAGCTGCTGGCCCCGGCCGGCGAGAGGATCAGCCGGCAGGCGGTCCACAAGCGCAAGGGGCTGCTGGCGCTGACGACTGGGGACGGCAAGACCGTGTACCCGGCGTTCCAGTTCCGCGCTCGGCGCCCGGCGCCCGGGCTGGCCGAGGTGCTGGCCCTGCTGCCCGAACGGCTGGTGTCCGCGTGGACGGTCGCGTCGTGGCTGCGCACTCCGGATGCCGACCTGGACGGCCAGGCGCCGATCGACGTGCTGTTCGAGTCCGGCCCAGAGGGCCGCGCCGCGGTGCGCACCGCCGCCCGGGACTGGGCGGCCGCCCTCAGCCGATGAGCCTGGGACCGCCGCCGGCCGACCTGACGGGGTTCCCCCTGCGACCATCGAGGCGCGCCCCGCGGACGCTGTACCGGCTGTACTGGCATCGCAACCGAGCGGGCGCGCTGAACTCGGCCTGGAACTTCACCAGCGACCCTCCGGGGGCCAACCGCTTCGACCTGCCGGCCCCCGCCGGCACCTGCTACTGGTCGGACGTCGCCTACGGCGCGTTCGTGGAGGTCTTCCGCGGGCTGCGGGTGATCGACCCGTCGGACGTCGACCGGCGCCGGTTGTTCGTCGCCACCCCGCCGGGCCTGCGCCTGGCCGACACCACGGCCCCGCGTGCCTACTCCTTCGGCGTCACCGTCGAGCTGCCCGCCGTCACGCCGTACGACCTGCCGCAGCAGTGGGCGACACGGCTGGCCAGCCTGGGCGTGGACGGGCTGGTCGCGCTGTGCCGGCACGACCCCAGCGGGCACGCCCGCACCGTTGCGATCTTCGGGCGGGCCGGCACGCCCGTCCGCCGCGCCCGATGGCGAGTCCGGCGCACCAGGATGGACCGCGATCCGACGCTGACGGCGGACCTGCGCCGGCTCGGCGTGCGGACGGTCCCCATCCCGTTCAGCGTGCCGACCGTGCGACCGTAGCGCCGCTGAACCCCCTGCTGTCGGGGCCAGGCAGGTACCGAACTGACACCCCTACGGCCGGAACATTGCGACGTGGCGCCAGGTCGCGGAGGTGGAAGACCGGAGCGCTGGGTGCCGATGGACTGAGGGCACCGCCCGCGAGGGGCACGGCCGTACCCCAGCCCAGGGGCCAGGCGCCCGGGAAGCCGCCCGGGGCAATGAGCCACCATCGATCACAGCACCCCGCCGAACTCAGCGGGCCGCGGCAAACGGGGTTCCCATGGGGCGTCGAAGTGTCTTGAGGCTGTCGCTGTGGGCCGCTGCCAGCCGCGCCCTTCACGTAACGGTGGGAAGGCCACTGACACGGGATCGGAGCCGTACTCGGGTACCCCTGCCCCGCTCGCTCCGGTCATCAGTTTGGACAGTGCTCCACCCTGCGCCCGGCGCACACCGACGTGCCGGTAGGTGCGGTCGGTGGGTCGGCCAAGCGCGCTGCTCAGACTGCTCCCTGCCGTCCCTCACTGAGGACGGGAGTCGCTGCGACGGACCCAAGTGAACCCGTGAGTAGGCGAGATGAGTCCAGCCTCGAGCGGACCACCGACGGTCTCCATCTCCGCCTGGGTCATCTGACGCAGCACCTGAAGACCAACCAGCGCCTCCGCGACACCTGCCAGGTTGGCTGCAGGCAGGGAGGCGACAGTGCCGATCATGGGGCGCACGAAGTTCTCCCAGGACAACTGCTCGAAGTCGTCATCCAGCGACTTGTGCGCCTGGCTTTCCAGCGCCGTCACTACCTCACGTCGGTCCGCATCGTCAAGCCCACTCCGAAGCTCTTCCAGCGTGGCGTTCAATCGATCATGCGCCTGACTCAGGAACGAGGGGTGGTACGCGCGAAGGAAGGTGCGGACCGCCTCGGTCGTTCCATAGGGAAGGAAGGTGCCAGGCAGATCTGGCTCCCTCCCGGTCAGCACGGACCGCAAGCGGGGGGCTCGGCCGCCACCGCGCGGCTCTCCCGCTCGTCGACCATCACGCTCCCGCCTCCTTCACTGAGGAGGCCCCCACCCCCGGCCGGGAGTGGGGGCCTCACTGCCCATCTATCTCTTCTACCTTCTACTTCGCGTGAAGTAGAAGGTTTGTCAACGGTGCAACCCTTGACAAAACCGTGCAACCGGCCATGACAGAACGGTGCAACTGCACATCAGCTGCAGCCGCTGGTCGCGCCACACCCCTCGCAGACGTAGCAGCTGCCGGCCGGGCGCATCTTGGTGCCGCAGGTGAAGCACATCGGCGCGTCGGCCGCGGTTCCGGTGAGCTTCTCCATCAGCTCGGCCGAGGAGTGCACACCCGCCGGGGCCGGCTCGGCCACCGCGTGACGCTCGACCGGCGCCGGGGCCAACGCCTCGACCACCGGCGTCACCGGTACGGACTGGGCCAGTGACTCGAGATCCTCGTCCCCGACCTCCAGCGGCCCGTAGGAGCCGGTGTCCAGGGCCCGGGTGCGCTCCTCAGCGGTGTGGATGCCGAGGGCGGACCGCTCGTCGAAGGGCAGGTAGTCCAGGGCCAGTCGCCGGAAGATGTAGTCCATGATCGACTGAGCCATCCGGACGTCCGGGTCGTCGGTCATCCCGGCCGGCTCGAACCGCAGGTTGGTGAACTTGGTGACGAAGGTCTCCAGCGGCACGCCGTACTGGAGCCCGATGGACACCGCGATCGAGAAGGCGTCCATGACACCAGCCAGGGTCGAACCCTGCTTGCCCAGCTTGAGGAACACCTCGCCGAGACCGTTGTCCGGGTACGACCCGGCGGTCATGTAGCCCTCGGCACCACCCACCGTGAACGACGTGGTGATCGACGGGCGGGACTTCGGCAGCCGCTTGCGGGTCGCCCGGTGCTCCACCGTCGTCGCGCTGGACAGCGCCTCCACCGCGGAGTCCGCACCCTTGGCCTTCGCGTCGGACAGCGGCTGGCCGACCTTGCAGTTGTCCCGGTAGACCGCCAGCGCCTTCAGACCGAGCTTCCAGCCCTGCAGGTAGACGTCCTCGATCTCCTCGACGGTGGCCGACTCGGGCAGGTTCACCGTCTTCGAGATCGCACCGGAGATGAACGGCTGGACGGCGGCCATCATCCGCACGTGGCCCATGGGCGCGATCGAGCGGGCACCCATCGCGCAGTCGAACACCTCGTAGTGCTCCTGGCGCAGCCCAGGCGCGTCGATCACGTGCCCGTGCTCGGCGATGTGCTCGACGATCGCCTCGATGGTCTCCTCGGAGTAGCCGAGCTTGCGCAGCGCCCGCGGAATCGTCTGGTTGACGATCTGCATCGAGCTGCCGCCCACGAGCTTCTTGAACTTCACCAGGGAGAAGTCCGGCTCGATGCCCGTGGTGTCGCAGTCCATCATGAAGCCGATCGTGCCGGTGGGAGCCAGCACCGAGGCCTGCGCGTTGCGCCAGCCGTTCTTCGCGCCGATCTCCAGGCACTTCTTCCAGGCCTTGGTCGCCTCGGTCTTGATGGCGCCGTCCATGTGGCCCAGCGTGCGGATCTCGTCGTTGGCCGCCGCATGCTTGCGCATCACCCGCGCGTGCGGCGCGGCGTTGCGGGCGTAGCCCTCGTACGGGCCCACCACGCCGGCCAGCTCGGCGCTGCGCTTGTACGCCGTCCCGGTCATCAGGCTGGTGATGGACGCCGCCAGCCCACGGCCGCCATCGGAGTCGTACGCGTGCCCGGTCGCCATGAGCAGCGCGCCCAGGTTCGCGTAGCCGATGCCCAGCTGGCGGTACTTGACCGTGGTGTCGCCGATCGCCTCGGTCGGGAAGTCCGCGAAGCAGATCGAGATGTCCATCGCGGTGATGATGAACTCGACCGCCTTCGCGAAGGTCGCCGCGTCGAAGGTGTCGTCCTCCCTGAGGAACTTCAGCAAGTTGAGGCTGGCGAGGTTGCAGGAGGAGTTGTCCAGGCTCATGTACTCCGAGCACGGGTTGGACGCGGTGATCCGGCCGGTCTCCGGGTTGGTGTGCCAGTCGTTGATCGTGTCGTCGTACTGGATGCCCGGGTCGGCGCACTCCCACGCGGCGCGGGAGATCTTCTCGAACAGGTTGCCAGCGTCGACGGTCTCGATGACCTCGCCGGTCTTGCGGGCCCGCAGCCCGAACGTGTTGCCCTCCTCGACCGCGCGCATGAACTCGTCGCTGACTCGGACCGAGTTGTTCGCGTTCTGGTACTGGACGCTGGTGATGTCCTTGCCACCGAGGTCCATGTCGTACCCGGCGTCGCGCAGCGCGCGGATCTTGTTCTCCTCGCGCGCCTTGGTCTCGATGAACTCCTCGATGTCGGGGTGGTCGACGTCGAGCACGACCATCTTGGCCGCGCGCCGGGTGGCGCCGCCGGACTTGATGGTGCCGGCGGAGGCGTCCGCGCCGCGCATGAAGGACACCGGGCCGGAGGCCGTGCCGCCGGAGGACAGCAGCTCCTTGCTGGAGCGGATCCGGGACAGGTTGAGCCCGGCGCCGGAGCCACCCTTGAAGATCAGCCCCTCCTCCCGGTACCAGTTGAGGATGGAGTCCATCGTGTCGTCGACGGCGAGGATGAAACACGCGGACACTTGCTGAGGGGACGACGTCCCGACGTTGAACCACACGGGTGAGTTGAAGCTGAACACCTGGTGCAGAAGCATCCAGGTCAGCTCGTGCTCGAAGATCTCCGCGTCGGTGTCGGCGGCGAAGTAGCCGTACTCCTTGCCCGCCTTGGTGTAGGTGAGCACCACGCGGTCGATGAGCTGGCGCAGCGACCACTCGCGCTGGTCGGTGCCGACCGCGCCGCGGAAGTACTTGGTGGTGACGATCGTGGACGCGTTCAGCGACCAGTAGTCGGGGAACTCCACCCCGCGCTGCTCGAAGACGTTCTCGCCGGTCTTCCAGTTGGTCTGGACGACGTCGCGCCGCTCCCAGGTCACCTCGTCATAGGGGTGCACCCCGGCCGTGGTGTACAGCCGCTCCATTGTCAGTCGCTTGCCCTTGATCACCTGTGGCTTGTCCCCTGCCTGGGAGGCCCCGCTCACGGTCTCAGTCATCTTCTGCCGTTCCTCCTGTTGAACAACGTCCGGATCGGTACCGGGCTTCCCGTCCGGCGGGGGTGGTGAGTGGGGAAGGGGAACTCGGTGGTGGTGCTGAAGGTGCAGGGTGCTGCTTCAGGTACTGGGCACTTCGGGCCGGGTGGACACGTCTCGTTCGGCGCGCAGCAGCGCGATCTCGGCGTCGAAGTCCTCGAGGGAGTCGAAGCTGCGGTACACCGACGCGAACCGCAGGTAGGCCACCTCGTCGAGCTCTCGCAGCGGACCGAGGATGGCCAGGCCGACGTCGTGCGCGTCGATCTCAGCCGCGCCGGACGCCCGGACGACCTCCTCGACCCGTTGGGCGAGCAACGCCAACTGGTCCTCGGTGACCGGGCGGCCCTGACAGGCCTTGCGCACGCCGGCCAGCACCTTGGCCCGGGAGAACGACTCGGTGGCCCCGGAACGCTTGACCACGGTGAGGCTCGCGGTCTCGACCGTGGTGAAGCGACGGTTGCACTCCGGGCACTGCCGACGGCGGCGGATCGCGGTGCCGTCGTCGGTGACTCGGGAGTCGACCACGCGGGAGTCGGCGTGCCGACAGAACGGGCAGTGCATCGGGACCGACCCCCTCCCCTGTGGACCAGGCTGTGGACCAGGCTGTGGACCGCCTGTTGAGAACCTGTGGGCACTGACCACAACCTGTGGATGAACTACATCGATGTAACCACTAGATGTAGGGGGAACCGTAGGACGCGATCGGGCCGCTGTCCAGTCCATCCGCGCGCGTCGTGGCGCGTCGGCGTGTCGCCGCAGGTCAGGCGGGGATGACGAGCCGCTGGCCGGCCTGCAGCACCTCGGTGCGCATGTCGTTGAGCTCGCGGATGCGGTCCACGGTGGCCCGCGGGTCGTCCTGCGGTGCGACCTGCACGGCCAGCTGCCACAGCGTCTGGCCCGGCTGCACGGTGACCGCCCGGGTGGCCGAGCCGGTCGGCTCGGTGCCGGCCTGCGAGGCGACGCGACCGATCGAGAAGGCCAGGAGGGCCACCGCCGCCACCAGGAGCACGAGGATCGCCCGGCCGCGACGGGTCAGACGCACGGAACTGCTGCTGGGGCTGATCGGGTTGGTGCTCATCGGGGCCTCCGGGGAAGGGGTCGAACCTGTGTTCGATCGAACGCCTGTACGAGGTATACACCGGGGAGCCGACGAAATCCAGCGACACTTCGAACAGGTGTTTGAAACGGGTGTTCGACTGCGCGTACGGTTGCGGTCACCGGACCAGCGTGGCCGGGGGGTCCGACAAGTTCGGCTGGAGGCAGACGTGAGCAGCAAGCGGCGCGGCGACGAGGGCACGGCCGAGACGGCTGACCTGAGGGACACCGTGCGGGAGATCCCCGACGGTCCCCCCGACGAGTCCGGCCTGACCCCGCGGCAGCGCCGCGTGCTCGAGGTGATCAAGGACGCCGTGGAGCGCCGTGGCTACCCGCCGTCGATGCGCGAGATCGGCAAGGCGGTCGGGCTCACCTCGCCGTCCTCGGTGGCCCACCAGCTGCACACGCTGGAGCGCAAGGGGTTCATCCGCCGCGACCCGAACCGGCCGCGAGCCATCGAGGTGGTCGCCCCCGACAGCGTCGACGAGACCGGCAGCGGCGACGCGCGCCCGGCGCCGTCCTACGTGCCGATCCTCGGCCGGATCGCCGCGGGCGGACCCATCCTGGCCGAGGAGGCGGTGGAGGACGTCTTCCCGCTGCCCCGCCAGCTCGTCGGCGACGGCACCCTGTTCCTGCTTCGGGTGGTCGGCGACTCGATGGTCGACGCGGCGATCTGCGACGGCGACTGGGTGGTGGTGCGCCAGCAGCCCACCGCCGACAACGGCGACATCGTGGCTGCCATGCTCGACGGCGAGGCGACGGTCAAGACGTTCAAGCGCAAGGACGGCCACCTGTGGCTGCTGCCGCACAACCCGGCCTACTCCCCCATCGACGGCGACTACGCCACGATCCTGGGCAAGGTCACTGCGGTGCTGCGCCGGATCTGAGCGGCCTGGTGGGAGACCGCCGCAAGGCATCTCGCGAGGTCGGTACTCGCCCCCAGTGAGCGCTGCATCACTGACGGCGAGCACTGTTTCCGAGAGGTCGCCGAGACGGCGTACGGCCCCCGAACCGGGGGGCTTGCGAACTGACGGGGGGCACGGCACGCTGCCAGGATTCCGGTCCGGACCCGGAAGCGGCGCGGGAGGGACGGAGCCACGGTGGTCGTCGACGCATCCGAGCAGGTGGTCGACCGCCCGCCGAGCCTGGTCGAGGACAGCGCCTCGGAGCGGCTGAAGCCCTACGTGCCGCGGCTGGCCGTCGACTGGCTGCGCCACCACCCGGAACGCACCTACCAGGAGGTCGAGGGCAGCCTCGCCTTCGTCGACATCTCCGGCTTCACCAAGCTGACCGAGCGCCTGGCCCGCAAGGGCAAAGTCGGCGCGGAGGAGATGAGCGACACCCTCAACGCCACCTTCGCAGCACTGCTGGAGGTGGCCTACCACGACGGCGCCGGCCTGGTGAAGTGGGGCGGCGACGCCGTGCTGCTGCTGTTCGACGGTCCGCTGCACGCCAAGCGCGCCGCTCGCGCCGCCTACCGCATGCGGGCCACCATGAGAACGATCGGTCGGCTGCGGACCAGCGCCGGCCAGGTCAGCTTGCGCATGTCGGTGGGTATCCACAGCGGTACGTTCCACTTCTTCCTGGTGGGCGACCCGGCCTACCACCGCGAGCTCATCGTCTCCGGCCCCGCGGCGTCCATGACTGCGGACATGGAGGCCACCGCGGACGCCGGCGAGATCGGCCTCTCCCCTGCGACCGCAGCGCAGCTCGATCCGCGCTGCGTGGGGCAGCCCAAGGGTGCGGCACTCCTGCTGCGCGGCGAACCGGGCATCCCGATCCTCGGGGTCCCGCCCGGGAAAGAGGTGCACGACCTGGACCTGGCCGGAATCCTGCCGGTGGCCATCCGCGAACACCTGCTGGCCCAGCCCGGCGAGGCGGAGCACCGCACAGTCGCGGTCGCCTTCGTACAGTTCTCCGGGACCGACGCGCTGCTCGAGCGGGAGGGCCCGCAGGCGCTGGCCGACGCGCTGCACGAGGTGATGGCCAACGTCCAGCAGGCGACCGCCAGCCACGGCGTCACCTTCTTCGAGACCGACATCAACCGCGACGGCGGCAAGATCATGCTCACCGCCGGCGCCCCGGTCAGCCGCGGCCACGAAGAGGACCGGATGCTGCGGGCGGCCCGGCTGGTCATCGAGCGGGCCGGCACCCTGCCGCTACGGATCGGCGTCAACCGCGGGCCGGTGTTCTCCGGCGACTTCGGGCCGTTCTTCCGCCGCACCTATTCGGTCAAGGGTGACGCCATCAACCTGGCGGCCCGGGTGATGGGCAAGGCCGCAGCGGGCGAGGTGCTGGCCACCCAGGCCGTGCTCGACCGGGCCCGGACCTCGTTCGCCACCGAACCGCTACCCCCGTTCCTGGTCAAGGGCAAGTCCCAGCCGGTGCACGCCCGCCGGGTCGGGCCCGTGGTCGCGGATGTCCAGCAGCCAGCTGGCTTCGGTGACAGAGAGCTGCCACTGGTCGGGCGGGATGCGGAGCTGGCCGTGCTCACCGCGGCCATCGACGACGCGCGCCAGCGCCGCGGTCGGCTGGTCGAGCTGATCGGTGAGCCGGGGATCGGCAAGTCCCGGCTGGTGGCCGAGCTGCGCTCCCTCGCCGACGACGTCGACGTGCTGTTCACGACGTGCGAGGAGTACGAGTCGACCACGCCCTACTTCCCGTTCCGGGCGCTGCTGCGCAGCCTGCTGGGGCTGTCCCGGGACGTGCCCCCCGAGATTGCCTACCGCAGGCTGCACCAGCGGGTGGCCGTGAACACCCCCGACCTGGTGCCCTGGCTGCCCCTTGTCGGCATCCCGCTCGACGTCGCCGTCCCCGAGACCGAGGAGACCCGACGGCTCGACCCCCGCTTCCGCAAGGCGCGGGTCGAGGAGGTCACCACCGAGCTGCTGGAGCTGCTGCTGCCCACGCCGACGCTGCTCGTCTTCGACGACGTCCATCTCATGGACGACGCCAGCGTCGACCTGGTTCGGCACCTCGTCGCGGGTGTCGCGCAGCGACCGTGGATGGTGCTCACCACCCGGCGTGACAATCAGCCGGACGGCTACGCGGCCGAGCCGGGACGGGCCACCGAGGTCCGCCCGCAACCGCTCGACCCAGCGGCGGCGCTGGCCCTGGTGTCCGTGTCCACCGAGCACGAACCGCTGCCGCCGCACGAGATGCAGGCCCTGGCTCGACGAGCCGGCGGGAACCCCCTGTTCCTGCGGGGGCTGGTGCTCGCCGCCCAGCAGACCGGCTCGATCGACGGGCTGCCCGACTCCGTCGAGGACCTCATCACTGCGCAGATCGACCGGCTGACGCCGAGTGAGCGCACCCTGCTGCGATACGCCTCGGTCCTCGGCGCGACCTTCACGACCACCCAGCTCGAGGCGATGCTCGACGGCGAGCCGGTGACGGTCGACGCCCAGGCCCTGCGGCGGCTACAGGCATTCCTGGTGCCAGCGGGGGCCGACCGGTACGGGTTCCGGCACGCGCTGATCCGTGACACCGCCTACGAGGGCCTCCCGTACCGACAGCGGCGCCGGCTGCACGACCGCGTAGGGACGACGCTGGAGGCCGCCGCCGATACCCCAGAGGACCAGTCGGAGCTGTTGTCCCTGCACTTCTTCCACGCCGGGCGATCGGACAAGGCGTGGCACTACTCGCGCGTCGCCGGCGAGCGCGCCGCCGCCAAGTACGCCTACGTGGAGGCCGCCGAGCTGTACGCCCGAGCGGTCGAGGCCGCCCGCGAAGTGCCCGGCCTACCCGGCTCCGAGCTCGCTTTGGCGCACGAGTCCCTCGGCAACGCACGGTTTCGGATCGGCGCCCTGCCCGGTGCCCGGACCGCCTTCCGACAGGCCAGGGGCCTGGTCCCCGACGACCCGGTGCGGACGGCCGACCTGCTTCGCAAGGAGGCCGAGGTCGACCAGCGGCTGAATCAGCTCACCTCGGCGCTGCGAGCGCTCTCCCGAGCGATGAGGCTGCTCGAGCAGGGTGACCCGGGAGACGTCGCCGTCCTCGCCGAGCGCAGCCGCCTCGAGGGGTTCTACGCCGTCGTCCGCCAAAACCAGGGCCGCTATCGCGAGTCGCTGCGATGGGGACGGCGGGCCGAGCTCACCGCCCTAGCGGCCGGCGACCGGCGGGCACTCGCCGACGCGTACGAGGCACTGCACGGAGCGTCGTCGATGCTCGGTGTCGAGCAGGACCAGCCATACGGGGAGCTGGCTCTGGCCCTGTACGAGGAGCTCGACGACCGCGCCGAGCAGTCCAAGGCGCTCAACAACTTGGCCGTGCTCGCCTGGCTGGAGGGCCGCGGGACGGACTCGGTGGACATGTTCCGGCGGGCGGAGACGGCAGCGGCCGAGGCCGGCGACACCCTCGGGGCGGCCTCATCGCGCTACAACGTGGGCGACGTGCTGCTGCGCATGGGGCGCGTCGCCGAGGCCGAAGAGGCACTGGCCGGGCTGCTGACGGTGTTCCGCGGGCTCGGTGCCGAGGACTTCCACGCGACCACGCTGCGGGTGCGCGGGCTCGCCCAGGTGCACCGGGGGGAGCTCGATGCCGGCCATGGCCTGCTGGTGCAGGCGCGCGGGGCCCTCGAGCTGCTCGGTCTGTCCGCCGAGGTGCTCGAAACGGATGCCGCCCTGGCGGAGGCCCTGATCGCCTCCGGCTCCCCCGACGCCGCGGCCACCGTCGCCGAGACCGCGGTGCAGCGCGCCGACTCCCTCGGCGCCGGCTACCTGCTTCCGACGCTGCACCGGCTTAGGGGCGCTGCCCTGCTGGACGCACGACGGCTGGACGAGGGCGAGGCCTGCCTACGGCTAGCGCTGCGGGCCTGCGACACGCACGGCGAGGAGATCGAGCGCGGCTTCATCCTCGCCGAGCTGGCTCGGGCGGCGAGGGAGCGCGCCGACGAGGCCCTGGCCAGCGCGCTCAGGGCCGACAGCGAGCGGGCCCTGGCCAGTCTGGGTTTCGTCGGTAGCGCCCGCTACCCCCGGTCAGGGCCGTAGCCGCGGGTCCTCCACGAACAGCACCGGCATCGTCAGCGCCCCCGTGAAGCGGTTGCCGGCTCGGGTGATCGCGTTGACGTCGACGCAGAACCCGGCTGCCTGAGCCTGGGAGGTGACGATCCGGCCGGTGGTCCAGCGGTTCCAGCTGGGCGCGCAAGCTGGCGCCTGGGCGAACGGCAGGTCACCTGTCGGGGTGTGGAGCGACACGTAGACCGGGTAGGAGGTGAACTCCTCCCGCCCCTCGTCGTTGCCCCAATAGTTGTACCGAGCGAAACGTGGTTCCTCGCTCAGGTCGGGATGCGGGCAAGCGGTGGCCGAGCACTGCCAGTCGATCCGGGCCGGCTTCAGCGGGCTGGACGGCGTCCCGAAGCCGTAGAGCGGGTTGCCCGACGAGTCCTTGAAGCTGCCAGAGAGCTGGACCTGGGTACCTGCGGAGCACGGGGTCGGGTCGGTGCCGCAGGCACTGACGAGGAGAGACACGGTGCCGTTCGCCCCGTTGCCCAGGTCCGCTGTGGCCCGGCCGGGCACGTTGAGCAGCGACGGATCGATGGCAACACCAGGAGTTCCAGGAGCCTGCGTCACGAATGCGTTCACGTCGACGGACGTGGTCGCATCGGGGCTAAGACCCGGTGCGCTGGCGATCAGCGTGACGCCGAGGCCGACACCGGAGTAGGTGACCTCACTGATCGTCGTCGCGGGGTCGAGCTGCTGCTGGGACCGCGTGCTCAGGACGCCAACGGTCGGGTCCCCGGCATGCCCGGTGGCGGTGAGGGTCACCGCTCCCGCGTAGGGACTCGCGTTGTCGTAGGCATCGCGGGCCGTGACCTGGACATCGAACGACTTACCAGTGCTGAGGAGGCTCAGCGTGTCAGGGTGCAGGGGATCGCTGACCGCGTCGATGGTGAGGTGGGTGGGTAAACCGGGGATGACCGTGAATGACGTTGTCTGAGTCAGGCTGGTACTCGCCACTGTGACTGTGTAGGTGTACACGCCCGGACGGGTCGGGGCGTCGAGCGCCAGCGTCACTTTCCCGTCGACGGTCGACGCGGACCTCTGGGACCCGCCGGCGACGTGGACCTGGCCGTTCACCGTCACCGGGTCGACCAGGTTGCCGTAGGTGTCCGTCACGGTAGCGGTCGCGTTGAAGGCGGTGCCTGCGCCGACGCTGCCGGTCGGACCGGTCACCGACAGGTGGGCCGGCGGGCCGGGCCTCACCGTGACCTGCGGGTCGGTGCCGCTCTGACTGAACCGCTGACCTTCGCTCCAGCCGTCCGAGTTCTTGGCCGCAGCAGCCCAGGTCCACCGGCCTGGCGCAGTTGGGGTGGCGGTGATCGAGAACGTCAGCGTCCGCCCGGCTGCGACCTTCTTTGCCCCTCGGTCATCCGGAGTGTTCACCTGGACGAGCGTGCTGCCAGGGCTGCCACAGCCTGTGGGCGAGTCCGTCGAGCAGGTGGCCAGCGAGTAAGCCCAGCCGCTCGGTGAGGTCGTGGTCCCCAACGTGACGTTGGTGAATCCCGCCGGCACGACGACCTGTGCCGAACCCATGCTGTTCGAGCTCGTCGTCGCGTTGGTCAGGGTCAGCGTGAACGTCGTCGGCTGGCCGACCGTCGCCTGGACCGGGCCGATCGCCACCGTGAAGCTGGACGACTTGGCCGATCCCCAGGCGAGCGCCGCGGTCGCCGGCAGCACCGACACCACCAGGGCGCCGGCCAGCAGCGCCGCGCCGGACCAGAGCGAACGAGACCGCGGACGGCGTTTCATCGGGCCCCCAGGGCAAAGTCGTGAATTGGGGCAGCATGTCGGCTGCTCGGTGAAGCGTCAACGATCTTGGCGATCAGGGGTCGGATCGGACGGCTTTTCGGCCCAATCCTGTCGAAACTGTCACGTTGCGGTCACGCTGCGCTCGTGTCCCGTCGACGTGCGGCTCCCAGGGGCACGTCAGGACCGGTTGGCCGTCTCAGCCGCGCGCAGCCGGGCGCACAGCACCGCCAGCAGCCCCTTGCATGCGGCCGGGTCGTCAAGGACGGGGGCGAAGGCCAGCGGCGAGATGGCCGCCACGCCGGTGCCGTCCGCCCCCGCGCGGACCGTCGCCGACCGGGGCTGCCGGTCGATGAGCGCGATCTCGCCGAGGTAGGCGCCGGCGGACAGGGTGGCCCTGCGGACGCCGTTGACCTCGACGTCGGCGGTCCCGTCGGTGATCAGGACGAAGCTGGCCCCTGACTCCCCCTGCTCGGTGATCAAGGCCCCGGCCTCGAAGGTCATCCGGGTGGCACGCTGGGCCAGCTCCTGCCGGGTGGCATCGGACAACCCTGCGAACAGGTCGATCTCGGCCAGCCGGTGCGCGATCTGGGTGCCCTGCATCTTCTGCGTCCTCTCGTCGTCTGGCCGCTAAGGCTAGAGGGACGGGCGCCGCGGCGGGAGGGTTCTCGATTGCTCACACAGGGCGCGGTGGCCGTCGGTAGGGTGCACCACCTGGGAGGTGATCATGGCCGAGAGCGCAGTCCGTTCGCAGCCACCAACGAATTCCGCCGGTCGCGGCCGGGTGACCGACCGCACCGTCCTGCTCGTCGCGTCCTTCGGCGCGTTCCTGGCCTTCCTCGACGCGACGATCGTCAACGTTGCGTTCCCCAGCATCCGGGCGTCCTTCGACGGGTCCTCAATCTCCAGCCTGTCCTGGATCCTCAACGCCTACAACATCGTGTTCGCCGCCTTCTTGGTGATCTCCGGACGGCTCGCCGACCTGGCCGGGCGTCGCCGGGCCTTTCTCTCCGGTGTGCTCGTCTTCACGGCGGCGTCCGCGATGTGCGCCATGGCCGGCTCGGTAGGCCTCCTCGTCGGTGCCCGGATGATCCAGGCGCTGGGCGCCGCCATCCTGGTCCCGGCGTCGCTCGCCCTGGTCGTCGAGGCCTTCCCCGCCCACCGCCGCGCACACGCGGTCGGGCTGTGGGGCGCGTCGGCGGCGCTGGCCGCGGGGCTCGGGCCGCCGATCGGCGGCGCCCTCGTGGAAGCCGGCGGCTGGCGCTGGGCGTTCCTGGTCAACCTGCCGTTCGGCCTGGCCGCCCTGTGGGCCGGGCGCCGGCTGCTCGTCGAGAGCCGCGCCCCGGGGCGGCGTCGACTGCCCGACCTCAAGGGTGCCGTGCTCTCCGCGGCGATGCTGGGCCTGCTCACGCTCGGCATCGTCAAGGGCAACGACTGGGGCTGGACCAGCTGGCAGGTCCTCGGCTGCTTTGCTGGCGCCGCCGTCCTGTTCGCCGGTTTCGTGGTCAGCTCGCGCCGGCACCGCTCACCGCTGCTCGACCCGGCCCTGCTGCGGATCCGGTCGTTCGCCGTGGGCAACCTTGCGATGATCATCGCGGGCATGGGCTTCTACGCCTACCTGCTGACGAACATCCTGTGGTTGCAGTACGTCTGGGGCTACTCGGTACTGCGGGCCGGCCTGGCCCTCGTGCCGGCCGCGCTGGTCGCCGCCGTGCTGGCGGCCGTGCTGGGCCCGGTGGCCGAGAAGCGTGGGTACCGCCTGGTGATCATCCCGGGTGCCCTCGTCTGGGCGGTGGCGTACCTCTGGTACGCCACCCGGGTGGGGCCGACCCCCGACTTCCTCGGCCAGTGGCTGCCGGGGCAGCTGCTCAGCGGGCTCGGGGTGGGGGCCACCCTGCCGGTCCTGGGCAGCGCGTCCCTGGCTGCCGTCCCCGGGGGTCGGTTCGCCACGGCCTCGGCGGTCAACTCCAGCGCCCGGCAGATCGGAGCCGTCCTCGGCATCGCGATCCTGGTCGTCCTCATCGGCACGCCGACCCCGACGACCGCGGTCACGGACTTCCGGCGCGGCTGGGTGTTCTCCTCACTCTGCTTCGTGGCCGTGGCCATCGTGGCGGCTCTCGTGGGTCGGGTTCGCGCGGAGCACGTCGAGGCAGCGGACGCCGACGAGCACCAGCCGGCCCTCGTCCGGCTGCCGGACGTGCCGCACCCGCCCGCTGCCGGGGGGGCAGCGACGTCCGCGCCGTTGGTAGCCGCGCCGCTGTTCGCCCGGCTGCCGGAGCGGGCCCGGACCCGGCTGGAGCAGGAAGCCGAACCGGTCGAGGTCGCGGCCGGGGACTGGCTGTTCCACGCCGGCGATCCGGCCGAGGACCTGTTCGTCGTCCGCTCCGGCCGGCTCGAGGTGGTCATCGACGGCGAGCCGGTGCGCCAGCTCGGATCCGGAGCGGTGCTCGGTGAGCTGGCCCTGCTCACCGGCGGGGTGCGCTCGGCCTCGGTGCGAGCCCGTCGGGACAGCCACCTGCTTCGCGTATCACGGGCGGCCTTCGAGGACGCCGTCGGCGACGATGCGTCGGCGCTGCGGGCGGTCGCGGAGGTGCTCGCGGGCCAGCTGAAGGACGCGCGCCCAGCGGCTGCCGCCGGCTCCCCGCAACCGCGGCTGGTCGCGGTCGTCGCCCTCGGGCCGGGTGCGCCGGTGGACGCGGTGGCCGACGTCCTGGTGAGCGGGCTGCGGCGCAGCCTCAGGGTCGGGGCCCCGGGTCGGGTCGGCCCGGACGGCCTGGAACGAGCGGAGCGTGACCACGACCGGGTCGTGCTGGTGGCCGAGGAGCAGGACGACGACTGGTGGCGGCTGTGCGTCCGGCAGGCCGACCATCTGGTGCTGGTGGCCGCGGCCGGTGCCGAGGCACCCGCTGGGCCACCGTTGGGGCGCACCCAGGCCGATCTCGTGCTGGTCGGCGCCCGGCCGGCGCCGGAACGCGTGCGAGCCTGGGCACAGACCATGGACCCGTGGCAGATCACCGTGACCGGCACCGACGACCTGCCCCTGGCACTGCGCCCGTTGACCGCACGCATCGCCGGCCGCTCGGTCGGGCTGGTGCTCGCCGGCGGCGGCGCCAGGGCCTTCGCGCACATCGGCGTCCTGCAGGAGCTGGCCCGGGCCGGCGTCCACGTCGACCGGGTCGCCGGTTCCAGCCAGGGCTCGATCATCGCTGCGCTGCACGCGATGGGGAACGACCCGGACACGATCCATGACGCCTGCTACGAGGAGTTCGTGCGGGCCCGGCCGTTCAGCGACTACACCGTGCCGACCGTCTCTTTGGCCAAGGGGCGTCGCGCCGAGAAGGCGATGCGGCGGCACTTCGGCGACGCCCGGATCGAGGAGCTGCCCCGCCAGTTCCGTTGCGCCAGCACCGACCTGCAGTCGCGCTCGCGGTTCACCCACCGCAGTGGCACGCTGGCCGACGCCGTCCTGGCTTCGATCGCGCTCCCCGTGCTGTTCCCCCCGAGACGGCACGACGGCCGGTTGCTCGCGGACGGCGGCATCCTGGACAACCTGCCGGTGACCTTGCTCACCGAACGGGACGAGGGGCCGCTGGTCGCCGTCAACATCGGCATGGGCGCCGGAGGTGACCGGCCACGGCCGGAGGGACCGGGAGCCGCCACAGCGCCGCACCACGTCCGGGTGCCGTCACTCGGCGAGACCCTGCTGCGGACCATGTTCATCGGCAGCGGCGGCGCGGTGGAGTCGGCGCGGGCCGCCGGGGCGGTCGTCGTCACCCCGGCGGCCATGGGCGTGGGGCTGCTGGAGTTCCACCAGCTCGACCGGATGGTCGAGTCGGGTCGGGCGGCCGGCCGCGCGCTGCTCGACCAGGCCGGGCACCTGCTCAGCCAGTGAGCTGGCCGGGCACCTCGCGCAGGGCAGCCGCGTCCACCGCCGTCAGGTCGCGGCGTACTCGTCGGACTCGACGGCCAGGCCGGAGCTGAGCAGGGCCGGCACCCGCTCCTCGGGCACCCCCCACTTGGCCAGCTGCTCGCGGACCTTCGCCTCCGCCTCGGCGGACTGGTCGGCCAGCAGCCGGCGCTGCGCCCAGGCCAGCTCACGCTGGCGCAGCGCCCGCTCCATGCGCTCCATCCTGGCGTCGTCCAGCGGCAGGTCGTAGGCGAGCGACGCGAACCGGGCGAGGTCCTTGCGGTAGTCGTGCCCCTTGGCCACGAACTTGCCGGGGATGACGTTCATGGCGTTCTTCACGTCGATCAGCGTGATCAGGAACGTGGTGTACGGCCGCCAGGCGACCTCCGGCGGCACCCCGGGCTCCCTGCCCTCGCGGGGGCCGAGCCAGTCGGGGGCCTGCACCGCCAGCGGGAACCAGAACTTCGGCATCGGGTCGTTGTGGTGCGTGAGCAGGAAGAAGCGGGCCCGCTGCCTGGCCTCCTCCGGCAGCGCCAGGTACTCCTCGTAGGAGTCCACCTCGACGACCTCGCCGTGCGGGTCCCACACTGACGGCTCGGACAGCCAGCGCTGCCGCCACTTGGTGTTCGCGGGAGTGCCGAGGAACAGGCCCCGCTCGAGGCCGACACGGGAGAAACCCAGGGCGCCCTCCTCCTGGAAAACGTCCAGGGAGGTCTGCGCACCGAGGCTCTCACCGAAGATCGCCAGCCGCGGACGGCGGTCCTCCGGGATCGCGTGCAGCCGCCACTTCAGCGCGTGCAGGAAGGCGTTGTTCTGGTCGATCCCGATGCCGACCCGGCCCAGGGACAGCGGCGAGGGGCGCAGCGAGTACTGCATGGCCACGCAGGCGACGTCACCGCGGGTCAGGTACTCCAGCGCCTCGGCCGTGACGTAGTTGAGGTAGCCGGTCCCGGTCGGCGACATGAACACGATCAGCTGGCGCTCGAAGGCGCCCAGCGCCTCCAGCTCGCGCATCGCCAGGTCGGCCCGGCCGCTGGTGGTGTCGTTGGACTCCAGTCCCACGAAAACCCGGATGGGAGCCATCGCCGGCTCGTCCATGACCTCGGTGATCTCGGCCGGGGTCAGCGCCATGTTGACGAAGCGGCGTCCCTCGCGGCCGACGTCCTGCCAGGAGACGGAGCTGCGCGGGCCACCGCTGACGAACTCCGAGGTCGGCGGGGTGCGGTAGGCGGCCTCGACGGCGTCCCCACCGTGCTCGGCCTTGTGGAAGACCTTCTGCAGCCCCGCATAGCCGGCGCCGGCCAGCAGCCCGGAAGCGGCCAGGTGGCCCATCGGCTTGGCGATCAGCTCGGCCCGCGGGGAGAGCGCCTGCACCACCGCGCCCACGCCGTCGGCGAACAGCCGCTCCCCCTCCGCGAGCACGAACATGCCGGCCGTGACACCGGTGCCGACGAGCAGCGCGCGGCCGGTCGACACCGACGAGCTCTCCTTCAAGGACAGGCCCGAAGCGTCCGTCTCGACCCCGGCCCGCTCCATCGCCTTGCGCAGGGCGCGGTACTCGTAGGCGGCCAGTGCCCCGCCGACGGGGAGCGCGACCGGCACCTGCCGCCACCAGTCGCGGCCGCCCTCGCCGGAGAGCCGGTCGAAGGCGGCGTCCAGTCCCACCAGGATCGACCCGGACAGCCCGCCGACGGCGATCCGCCAGCTGGAGGTGCGGCCCCAGGCCCGGGTGATCCGCTCGTCCTTGCGCTGGGCCAGCACCCGCTGGGCCAGCACACCGGCGCCCATCGCCGCGACGTTGCCCACCAGGACGACGTTGCGGTGGGCGATCCGCTCGGTCCGGTCGGTCGGCCGGGCGCCGGTGACCTTGAAGGCCGCGCTCTCGATCAGCGACTGGGCCAGCGCGGTCAAGGCGTAGTTGAGGGTGACCGAGACGCCGGTGATGATCGCCTGGTCGGCGGTCGCGCGCGGCAGCAGCCCTCGGCTGAACGACCGTCCGACGCTGGTGGACGCGGCCAGCACGCCCGCCCGCTCGGGCAGCTGCATCCCCCGCTCGGTAGCGTTCAGCATCCGGCTGGCCAGCTGCACCACGTTCGCCATGGTCTCGCCTCTCCCATGCGTTCCGTCGCCCCCACCCTGCCCGATCCCGACTGTCTCGGGAAGCGGGTTCCCCGGCACCGGGGCTTTCGCCCCAGCCGGGCGACGCGCATAGGCTCACCCGGTGACTGTTCGCCGCACCGCGCCCCTGCTGACCTCGGCCGCCGTCCTCGTCGTGCTGCTCGCCGGCTGTAGCGGGGGCAGCAGCCCGAGCTCCGCGGCGTCGGCCGCCTCCAGCAGCCCGGCCGCCTCGGCCAGCGAGTCGAGCGCGTCGCCCACGGCGAGCCCGAGCGACACGGCGAGCCCGTCGGCGTCAGGGGCCGGCTCGACGGCCTGCACGACGGCGCAGCTCGCTGTGGCGCTGGGCCAGACCGACTCGGCGGCCGGCAACCAGTACACGCCGATCGTGTTCACCAACCGGGGCGCCGCCGCCTGCACGATGGCCGGCTTCCCCGGGGTGGCGTTCGTGAACACGGCCGGCCAGCAGGTCGGCCCGGCCGCCGTCCGGGAGGCCCAGCCGGTGCAGACCGTGCAGCTGCCCGTCGGGGGCTCCGCGCACGCGATCATGGACTTCCACGACGCCGGGCTGTACTCGGCGTCCGCCTGCCAGGCGGCGGCAGCGACGTACCTGCAGGTCTACCCGCCGAACCAGACAGCTGCGGTCCGGCTCACGTCCAGCCAGCAGGTGTGCACCCAGCCGATGAGCAGCCCGCAGCTGACCGTCCGCCCGGTGCGCCCCGGGGTCAGCTCGACCCCCTGAGCGCGCGCAGCGAGCGCCGGACGACCGCCGGGTCGTCGGTGCGCCAGAACGGCGGCAGCGAACGCAGCAGGAACCCTGCGTAGCGCGCGGTGGCCAGCCGGGAGTCGAGCACGGCCACCACGCCGCGGTCCTGCGCCGAGCGGATCAGCCGGCCGGACCCCTGCGCCAGCAGCAGCGCCGCGTGCGCGGCGCTGACCGCCATGAACCCGGCCGCCCCGGCGGCGTCCTGCCGGGCCCTGACCAGCGGGTCGTCGGGCCGCGGGAACGGGATGCGGTCGATGACCACCAGCTGGCAGGCGTGGCCGGGGACGTCGACGCCCTGCCACAACGACAAGGTGCCGAACAGGCAGCTGGCCGGGTCCGCGGCGAAGCGCCGGACCAGCTCGGCCGTGGCGTCGTCGCCCTGGCACCACAGGGTCAGCTCGGGCAGCCGTGCGCGCAGCTCCTCGGCGGCCTGCTCGGCGGCGCGCAGCGAGGAGAACAGCCCCAGGGTGCGACCGCCCGCGGCCTCGACCAGGCCGGCCAGCTCGTCGAGGAACGCCTCGGACGGCCCGTCGCGACCGGGCGGCGGCAGCTGCCGGGCCACGTAGAGGATGCCCTGCCTGGGGTAGTCGAACGGCGAGCCGACATCCAGCCCGGCCCACGCGGGGGGCGCCTCACCGGGCGCGCCCCGGGTCAGCCCGAGCGCGTCGGCCACCGGGTCGAAGCTGCCGCCGAGCTCGAGGGTGGCCGAGGTCAGGATGACGGTCACGCCCTTGAACAGCTGCTCGCGCAGCAGGTCCGCGATGGACAGCGGCGCGCGGTACAGAGCCGGGGGACGCCGCTCGGAGTGGGTGACCCACACGACGTCGTGCGCGCCCGCCTCGAGCACCCGTCCCGCGATCTCGTGCACCTCCTCGACGGCAGCCCTGGCCCGGACCCGGCCGGCGTCGGCGTCCTCCTCGCCGGCGTCCTTGCCGCTCTTCCCGCTGCTCTCGGCGAGCGCCGCGTGGCCGACGTCCCGTACCGCGACCAGCGCGTCGAAGAGCAGGCCGCGCAGGCCCACCAGCCGCCCGGGCTCGGCCTCGCGCAGACCCTCCTCGAGCGCGGCCGCGGCAGCGAGCAGGTTCTCGTGGGTGGTCGCCTCGACGTGCCGGCGGATCCGGCGCGCGGCTCGCTCGACCAGACCGGCCGTGAGCTCGTCGGTGACCGCTCCGGTGGCCCGGTCGACCAGCTCGTGGCCCTCGTCGACCACGACGACGTCGTGCTCGGGCAGCAGCGGGATCCCGGACATCGCGTCGATGGCCAGCATGGCGTGGTTGGTGACCACGACGTCGGCGCGGCGGGCCTGCTCGCGGGCCGCCTCGGAGAAGCACTCGGCGGCGTAGCGGCACCGGGCTGCGCCCAGGCACTCGTGACTGGTGGCGGACAGCGACCGCCAGGCCCGCTCCATCGGCGCCGGCACCAGCTCGTCGCGGTCACCGGTCTCCGTGCTGTCCGCCCACGCCCGGATCCGCCGGACGTCGCGGCCCAGCGGCGTGGTCGGGGCGGGCGCGAACAGCATGGCGTCGTCGTCCTCGGCCGGGCCCTCGTTCAGCCGGTGCAGGCACAGGTAGTGGTGCCGGCCCTTGAGGATCGCGAACTTCGGACGCCGCTCGAGCAGCGGCTCGAGAGCGTCGACCACGCGCGGCAGGTCACGCTCGACCAGCTGCCGCTGCAGCGCGATGGTCGCCGTGGCGACGATGACCGGATGCTCGCCGGCCGCGCTGTGCAGGACCGCCGGGACGAGATAGGCCAGGCTCTTGCCGGTCCCGGTGCCGGCCTGGACGAGCAGGTGCTCGTGCGCGTCGATCGCGGCGGCGACGGCCTCGGCCATCCGCTGCTGCCCCACGCGTGACTGGCCGCCGACCGCGTGGACGGCGGCGTCCAGGGCGCTGGCCAGGTCCACCACGCCGTCCATTGTCCGGCACGGTCACCGCCCGTCCGGCGGCGGTCAGAGCCGTCCCGGTGCGTGACGGGCGCCGAGCTTCGACGGTGCTGGCAGAAGGGACCCTTCATGGGCCGCGGTGGCGGTGAGGGAGGCGGTGGTGAGGGAGGCGGTGGTGAGGGAGGCGGTGAGGTACTCGGTCAGCTCGGCGGCCGGCATGGGCCGGGCGAACAGGTAGCCCTGGCCGCGGTCGCAGCCCATGGCCAGCAGGGCGGCGTGCTGCTCCGCGGTCTCGATGCCCTCGGCCACCGTGGTCAGCCGCAGCGCCGTGCCGAGCCGGACGATCGTGCGGGCGACCTCGGCCTCCTCCGACCCCCGCCGTCCGACCGACTCCACGAACGACCGGTCGATCTTGAGCACATCGACCGGGACCCGGGACAGGTAGGACAGCGACGAGTAGCCGGTGCCGAAGTCGTCCAGCGCCAGACCCACCCCCATGGTCCGCAGCTGGCGCAGCAGACCGAGCGCCTCGTCGGTGCGCTCGAGCAGCACCGACTCGGTCACTTCGAGGGTCAGCGCGTCCGCGGGCAGCCCGCTCTCGGCGAGCGCGGCCTGGACGACGCGGGGCCAACCCGGCAGCAGCTGGCGAACCGACACGTTCACCCCGACGTGGAACGACTGACCCGGCAGCGCGAACCGCTGCCACTCCACCGCGTTGCGGCAGGCCTCTCCCAGGATCCAGGCGCCCAGCTCGTGCACGACGCCGGTCTCCTCGGCCAGCCCGATGAAGTCGCCCGGAGCGACCACGCCCCTGGTCGGGTGGTTCCACCGGACCAGCGCCTCGGCCCCCACCGCCAGCCCGGTGTCCAGGTCAACCACCGGCTGGAACAGCACGGCCAGCTCCCCGCCGGCCACCGCAGCCCGCAGCTCGGACTCGACCCGCACCCGGGCCAGCAGGGCGTCGTGCATCTCCTCCTCGAAGCGCACGAACATGGTTCGCTCGGCGGCCTTCGCCTTGTACATGGCCAGGTCAGCGTTGCGCAGCAGCTGGTCGGCCGTCTCGTCCCCACGGTCGTTCACGGCCAGCCCGATGGACCCGCCGAGGGTGAGGGTCCGCCCGTCCAGCTGGAACGGGCTGCCCAGCTGCCGCCAGATCCGTCGGGCTACCCAGGCGGCGTGGTGCTCGACGTCGTCGTCTCGCAGCAGCACCCCGAACTCGTCGCCGCCCAGGCGGGCCACCACATCCCCGGTGCGCACGCAGCCGGACAGCCGACGGCCCACCAGCTCGAGCAGTCGGTCGCCGCTGGCGTGGCCCTGGGTGTCGTTGACCGACTTGAACCCGTCCAGGTCGACGAACAGGACGGCGACCCGGCCCGCTTCGGCACCCTCGAGCGCCCGCTGCACCCGGTCGCTGAACAGGGTGCGGTTGGCCAGCCCGGTCAGCGGGTCGGTGTGGGCCTGCGCGGTCAGCTGGTCGGCCAGCCGACGGTGCTCGCTGATGTCCCGCATGGTCAGCACCAGGCCATGGATGTCGTCGTCCTTGAGCAGCGAGGTCGCGGTCACGTCGGTCAGCACCCACCGCTCGTCGCGGTGCCAGACCGACAGCTCCAGGTCGTGGCTGACACCGGGCTGGCTGATGCAGGCGGCGAGGGCGCCGGCCAGCAGCTCCTCGCCGTCCGGGGTGAGCAGCCGCCGGAACGACAGCCCGACCAGCCGCTCCGGGTCGTAGCCGAGGATCCGGCGACCGGACGGCGTCATGTACCGGATCATGCCGTCAGCGTCCAGCACGGTGACGACGTCGGAGCCGTGCTGCACGAGCGCGCGGAACCACTTCTCCCTGGTGCCCAGGACGAGGGTGCGCTCCTCGACCCTGGCCTGCAGGGTGCGGGCGACGCGCAGCGCGTCCAGCCGGGTGAGGGTCGCGCCGCCGAGCAGCAGGACGAGCGTCGCCAGCCCGAAGGCCCTGCCGATGCTCGACAGCTCGATCGCCCGTAGCGCGTCGAGCAGCACCATGACGCCGCCGAGCACCAGCGGCAGCAGCGGGACCAGGACAGCGACGCGCTCGCGCCGGCGGGCGTCCACCGGGCGTTCGGCGACGCGGACCGGCCGGCTGGCGCCATAGGTGACCAGGGCCGAGCCGATGACGAGGACGATGAGGCCGGCGACCTCGACCGGACGGTACCGCTCGGCCACGGCCAGGGCGGCCAGGACGAGCCCGAGGACGCCCGCGAGCAGTCCACCGGCCACCGGTCCGATGGTCGGGAACGGCAGGCCCCCGGGCAGCTGGGCCCTGGCCAGCACGTAGACCGCGGCCGTCGCGACGGCCGCCGCACCGATGGCGGCGGTGCCCTCGACCGCCTGTCGGACCGGCTGACTGTCCGGCAGCACGGCCGGCAGCACGAGCTCCCAGGTCAAGAAGGTGAAGGCCAGCGCGGCCACGGCGGCGTCGCTGGCACGCTGCACCCGGCGGAACCGGTCAGCCGGCGGGTGCGGCAGCGCCAGCACCCCGACGACGGCGAGCGGGGCCGCGACCAGCTGGAACAGGTCGGGCAGCAGTGCCGGGATCCCGCGGAGCGAGCCGGGCTGCGCCACCTGGGCGGCCTGCAGCAGGAGGGCCACGGCGAGCACGATCCAGGGCGCGCGAGAGCCCGGAGGCTCTCGCCGGCCACGCAGCGCGCACGCTGCGGCGGCCGTCGCCCCCGCCATCACCACCACCAGTGCTGGCACCCAGGCCATGCAGCCGGATCGACCTGGCGGGCCCGGCGGTGTAGCGCCACAGGTCAGCGGGCCGACCAAGGCCCCGCTGATTCACCCGTTCGGCCCACCCTCCCCTGCCGGAAGGTGCCCTCATGCGGGGGTGGGGTAGTGGGCGAGCTCGGCGGCCAGCGCCGGGTCGACCCGCGCGACCAGCCGGGTCCCGTCGGCCGTGTGCTCCTCGGCCTGCACGGCCCCATGGGCGTGCACCCGGGAGACCAGGTCGCCCCGGTCGTAGGGCACCAGCACGTCGACGTCCACGGCCGGCCGGGGCAGCTCCCGCTCGATCAGGGCGAGCAGCTCGTCCATGCCGGCGCCGGTCCGCGCGGACACCACGATGGCGCCCGGCTCGGCCCGCAGCACCCGGTTCACCACGAACGGGTCGGCGGCGTCCGCCTTGTTCACCACGACCAGCTCGCGCACGGACGACGCGCCGATCTCGCGCAGCACCTCGCGGACGGCGGCCAGCTGGCCCTCGGGGCTCTCGTCCGAGCCGTCGACCACGTGCAGCAGCAGGTCGGCGTCGGCGACCTCCTCCAGGGTCGAGCGGAACGCCTCGACCAGCTGGTGCGGAAGGTGCCGCACGAACCCGACCGTGTCGGTGAGGGTGTACTCGCGGCCGTCGGTGGTGCGGGCCCGGCGCACCGTCGGGTCCAAGGTGGCGAACAGCGCGTCCTCGACGAGCACGCCGGCGCCGGTCACCCGGTTGAGCAGACTGGACTTCCCCGCGTTGGTGTAGCCGACGATCGCGACGCTGGGCACCCCGTGCCGTCGCCGCTCGGTGCGCTTGGTCTCCCGCGCCGTCCCCATGCCGGTGATCTCGCGGCGCAGCTTGGACATCCGCGCCCGCAGCCGGCGGCGGTCCGTCTCGATCTTCGTCTCGCCGGGGCCGCGACCGCCGATCCCGACGCCGCCGGCCGCCCGGCCACCGACCTGCCGGGACATCGACTCGCCCCAGCCGCGCAGCCGGGGCAGCATGTACTGCATCTGGGCCAGCTCGACCTGGGCCTTGCCCTCGCGGCTCTTGGCGTGCTGGGCGAAGATGTCGAGGATCAGCGCCGTCCGGTCGACGACCTTGACCTTGACCACCTTCTCCAGCTGGATCAGCTGGCCCGGGGTCAGCTCGCCATCGCAGATCACGGTGTCCGCGCCGGTCGACACGACGACGTCGCGCAGCTCGCGGGCCTTGCCGGAGCCGATGTAGGTGGCGGCGTCCGGCTTGTCGCGGCGCTGGATCAGCGCGTCGAGCACCTCCGACCCCGCGGTCTCGGCCAGCGCGGCCAGCTCGCGCATCGACTGCTCGGCCTGCGCCTGGGTGCCGTCGGTCCACACCCCGACCAGGACGACGCGCTCCAGGCGCAGCTGGCGGTACTCGACCTCGGTGACGTCGGCGAGCTCGGTGGACAGGCCAGCCACCCGGCGCAGGGCCTGCCGGTCGGCCAAGTCGAGCTGATCGCCGTCGAACTCGGTGAAGGTGTCGGTCATCGTGCTTCCAGGGTCGCACGGACCGCTCACCGATGGCACGCCGATATCCGCCGACCGGCCGGTGACCCGATGGACGGGCAGCCGGCCCGGGCCTACAGTGCGCTCGCCATGTTCCCCTCGATGCCGCCGACCCCGCGCCGGGCGGCCCGCGCTGCCTCGTCCTCACCCGGGCGCTCCTCTTCGACCGGGTCGCCGCCGCGATCCTGCTGCCGCCGTGGATCTTCCCCATCGGTGGTCGCCTTCCACGGCAGCTGGCACGGGCCACAGCTGGTGCTGAGCAGCCCGGACAACTCGTTCACCGAGCTGTTCACCCCGGCGGGAGCCATCCGGATGACGACCTCCACCGCTGATGCCGGGGGCACGACGGTGACGTTGAGCCACGGCTCCGCCGCCGGGTTCACGCAGGCGTGCCGGGCACTCGCCGCCGGTCGGGCATGACGGTCTGGGCGGACCAGCCGGGATTCCCCGGTGCGCACCACGCTGCGGCGCACCACGACGGTCTCGACCATGTGGCTGCTCTACGACCCGACGACCTGTCCCGTACCTGGCTGCTGGACTTCCACCACCCGCGCGGGGTGGTGCCGTTGGCTATCCCCCTCGTCGACGACATCGCGACGGCCAGCCAGCAGGCTGCCCTCGAGCTCGGCCTGGGGCTCGGCGGCGGCTTCGCCTCGCGCCTCGTCGGGCCGCACGTCTACCTCGGCCCGTGCCCCGCGCAGTCGGCGATCGCGGTTGCCCGGCACGCCGCGGAGGCCGAGCTGGACGGCTACCCGGACCGGTTCGCGGCCGAGTGGGCCGACCACGTCTCCGAGCTGGGCTCGGCCTACGCGGCGCTGGACTCGGCCGACCTCGACGGTATCGACCGGGCCGGGCTGGCCACCTACCTGGCCGCCGCGCAGCGGCTGCACCGTCGGGCCTGGCAGATCCACTTCCACGTGCTGTACCGGGTGTTCGCCGTGCAGCACCGGTTCCTGGCGCAGTGCCGGGAGCTGGGGCTCAGCGACGTCGACGCGGCGGCGCTGCTGCAGGGCGACGACAACGCGATCCTGGCCTCCGACCAGGCGCTGGACGGGCTGGTCGCCTCGGCCCGCTCGGCCGGCCTGGACGTCGTGCTGCTGGCGGCCCCGCCGGGCGAGGTCGCCGTGGCCCTGCGGGAGCACCCGGGGGCGGCCGGCTGGCTGACCGAGCTCGGCGGCGTGCTCGCCCAGCACGGCGACCGGTCGGACGCCCTCGCCGACCTGACCGCGCCCAGCTGGCGGGAGGACCCGGAGATCCCGCTCGGGCTGGTCCGGGCCGCGCTGGCGGCGGGACCGCCCCGGCACCGGGTCCGGGCCGCCGAGCGACTGGCCGCGGTGCGGGCCCGGCTCAGCCCGGCCGCCCGGCCGCGGCTGGACGCGGCCCTGGACGTCGCGCTGCGGGCCAACGCGGTGTGGTGGAACGAGGAGCACGCCGCCTGGATCGACCTGCGGGTGCACCTGCCGGTGCGCCGAGGGGCGCTGGCGCTGGCCGCCGTGGTGGGCACGCCACGGCCGGACGACGGGCTGCTGCTGTTCCGGCGCGAGCTCGCCGACCTGCTGCACGGGTCGGCGTCCTGGTCGTCGCTGGCCGACCAGGTGGCCGAGCGCCGGGACTACCTCGCCCGGTGGGCCGTGCGGCGTGGCCAGCTGCCACCGCGGCTCGGCTCCGCCGGGCCGTGCTCGGACCCGGTCCTGGACGAGATCCTCGGTGCCTCGCAGCCGGCGCGGTCCGGTGTCGGTCCGGTGCTGCACGGACTCGGTGTCTCGGTCGGGGTGGCCCGCGGGCCGGCCCGGGTGGTGCGCACGCCCGACCGGCTGCCCGACGTCCTGACCGGCGAGGTGCTCGTCTGCGAGGCGACGTCCCCGAGCTGGACGCCGGTGTTCGAGCGGCTGGCCGGCTGCGTGTGCGACTCGGGCGGGATGCTCACCCATGCGGCGACCATCAGCCGCGAGTACGGGCTGCCCTGCGTGTGCGCGCTGGGCGACGCGACCTCGGTCATCGCGGACGGCGACCTCGTCGAGGTGGACGGCGCCGCCGGCACGGTCCGCCTCCTGACCAGTTGTCAGGGTGAGGACGACGTATAGGTCGTCGTCACCCTGACAAGTCCTCAGCGGGCCGGGAAGGCGTGCGCCTTGGCGGCGTCCAGCAGGGCACGCAGCTCGGCCTGCTCGGCGTCGTCGAGCACCGCGTAGGCCGGCTGCACCAGCCGGTCGGTGAGCGCCTCCGCGTCGGCGCGGACCCCGGCCAGGCCGCTGACGTCCTCGTACGGCGGGTCCCAGCCGAAGAACACCGCGTTGGCCTCGCCGCCCTTGCCCGAGAGCACCGCCTGCCGCGGGGTCAGCCCGGCCGCCAGGACGGCGACCGCGTGCAGCCCGCCCCGGTGCTCACGCAGCACGTGCAGGGCCTGGGCGCACCGCGCGGCCGGATCGTCGGGCAGCGGCATGGCCCGCCAGCCGGCGAACAGCGGCAGCGCCGAGACGTCGGCCTCGGCCGCGACCGTCCCGGCCAGCTCGGCCAGCCGGGCCGCGCCGGTGAAGCCCTCGAGCCGGGCCCGGCCCCACTCGTGGCAGGCCTGTCCGTAGCGGTCGGCCGCCTTGTCGGGCGCGACCGCCGCCCGGCCGGTCGTCCACGCCTGCCGGACGACGTCGACCGGGTAGAAGACGGTCGCGGCCGCCACGACGTCCGGGTGGACGTCGCCCAGCACTCCGCACCGGCCCAGGAAGTACGCCGACCACACGTCGGTCAGCCCGTGCTCGGCCGCCGCCGCCTTGGCGTAGCGGGAGATCATGAATCCGCCGCCGAGCAGGCTGACCTGATCCTTGACCGACGCCGCAAACGGCTCCCTCATCGATGGGCCTCCCACCACTCGCGACGGATCTCGCCCTCGGCCACCAGCACCGCCGGACCGGTCATGGCGATGTCGCCGTCCGCACCGACGGTCAGCGTGAGCCGGCCACCGGGGACGTCGACGGTCCAGCGCTGCGAGGGGTCGGCGCCCGGCCGCTGCCGGGCCGCGGCCAGGACGGCGCAGGCACCGGTACCGCAGGAGCGGGTCTCGCCGACGCCGCGTTCGAACACCCGAAAAGCCACGTGCGCCGGACCCCGCTCGACGACGAACTCGACGTTGACGCCCTCGGGGAAGGTGGCCGCCGGGATCACGGTCGGCGGGTCCAGCAGCCGCCCGGCGTCGTCGAGGTCGTCGACGAACGCGACCGCGTGCGGGTTGCCCACGTCGACGGCCACGGCGTCGAAGCTGCGGCCGGCCACGGAGACCTCGACGGTGCCCGGGGCCACCACCGCGGGCCCCATGCCCACGGTCACGTCGCCGCCCGGCGGCACGTGCGCCCACTTCACGCCGCCCCGGGTGGCGATCCGCAGCGCACCGCTGGGAGCCAGGCCGGCGGTGACCAGGTAACGCGCGAACACCCGGGCACCGTTGCCGCACATCTGGGCCAGCGAGCCGTCGGCGTTGCGGTAGTCCATGAAGAATTTCGCCTCGTCGGCGTGCGGGGCGCCGTCCGGGTCCAGCCGGGACGGCACGACGCGCAGCACGCCGTCCGCGCCGATGCCAGCCCGGCGGTCGCACAGCGCAGCGACGAGGGAGCGAGTCAGCTCGAGACGGCCGTCGAGGTCGGGGAGCAGCACGAAGTCGTTCTCGGTGCCGTGCCCCTTGAGGAACGGCACCGAGCCGGGCTGGTCGTGGATCACCGCACCTCCTCGCGAGTCACCCGCACGCTAGCCAACCGCCGCCGCCGCGACCACTCGACCCACCAGGTCGGGCGCGTCGAACGGCAGCCAGCCGATCCGCGGGTCCCGACGGAACCAGGCCAGCTGGCGCCGGGCGAACCGCCGGGTGGCCCGCACCGTCTCCGCCTTGGCCCGCCCCTCGTCCCACTCCCCCGCCAGGAACCGAAGCACCTGCGCGTACCCCAGCGCCCGGGACGCCGTTCGGCCGTCCCGCAGCCCCTGGGCCTCCAGCCGCCGGACCTCGGCCACCAGCCCAGCCGCCCACATCCGCTCCACCCGCTGCTCGATCCGCTCGTCGAGGAGGTCTCGCGGGACCTCGAGCCCGACCTGGACGGCGCCGGGCACGGCGACCGGCAGCGGCGGCAGGCTGGCCGCGAACGGCTGCCCGGTGATCTCCACGACCTCCAGCGCGCGCACCACCCGGCGGCCGTTGGTGGGCAGGATCGCGGCGGCCGCCTGCTGGTCGACCGCCGCCAGCCGCGCGTGCAGGGCCGCCGCGCCCTCGGCGGCGAGGTCGGCCTCCAGCCGGGACCGGACCTGCGGGTCGGTGCCCGGAAAGTCCAGCCCGTCGACCACGGCGCGCACGTACAGCCCCGAGCCGCCGACCAGCACGGGCAGCCGCCCGCGGGCCCGGATGTCGGTGACCACCGTCCGCGCCAGCCCGGCGAATTCGACCACGGTGGCCTCGTGGGTGACGTCCCACAGGTCGAGGAGGTGGTGCGGCACACCGCGCCACTGGTCGCCCGTGAGCTTGGCGGTGCCGACGTCCATGCCGCGGTAGACCTGCATGGCGTCGGTGTTGACCACCTCGCCGCCCACCGCCAGCGCGACCGCGACGGCGAGGTCGGACTTGCCGGTGGCCGTGGCCCCCACGATGGTGAGCA
Source organism: Actinomycetes bacterium (assembly GCA_038252405.1). Classification (GTDB taxonomy): domain Bacteria; phylum Actinomycetota; class Actinomycetes; order Prado026; family Prado026; genus DATCDE01. The sequence continues at coordinate 122,011 of JBBSAJ010000003.1, forward strand.
GCCGCCCGCCCGCGCCCGCGCTCATCGCCGGGCGGGGGTCCAGGTGGCCACCAGGTAGCCCACCCCGTACGGCTGCGTGTGGGCCAGCAACCGCCCGACCGGCGGCTGCGGTTCGGTCCAGGCGGCCGCGGCGACCTGCCATGGGGCCCGGCCGGAGACCATGAGCGCCGCGGCCAGCCCGGCGTCCAGCCCGGCCAGCGCGGCTCGGTCGCCGGCCCCGAGAGCCTCGGCGGCCGCGGACTCGAAGGCCTCCGCCCGCACGTCGAGCGCCCCCGGTGCCTTCGCGCTGAGCCGGGCGCTGCCCTCCCCCACCACGACGAGGGCCGTGGGCCGGGGGTCGGCGGCCAGCTCGGCGCCCAGCCGGGCGCACTCCTGCGGGGTCGCGTCGTCCGCGACGGCGCGGTACTCGCGGGCCCCCTGGTGCCCGGCCCGGTCGAGCAGCCAGGCCGCGACGGTGAGGGGCGCCGGCAGCACCGGGTCGTCGGAACCCCCGGCAAGCGCATCGACGCCGAACCCGCGCAGGCTGCCGACCGCGTCCCCCGGCCACCGCCCGGCCGCGTCGGCCGCGCCCAGCACCACGACGCGCTCGGCCGCCAACACCGCGTCCAGGGCCTGCGCGCAGGCAGCCCGGACGTCGTCCAGCTCGCCGGCGGCCCCGACGGCGACCTCGGGGACGAGCACCGGCGGCCCAGGCACGAAGGCGACCGCGACGATCACGCGGCACCGCGCACGCGTGCGCAGGAACCAGGCATGGCTCCGACCCTACGTGCGCAGCCTCAATCCGCCGCGGCGCGAAGCCGATGCCGACGTCGGGGTCCGCCAGCGCACCCAGGGAGCCGCATGCCGCGAGAGCGCTCGCTCGACGAGCTGCTGCTGCGCGCCCGGGGCGGGGACAAGGACGCCTTCGGCGCGCTGTTCCAGCGGCTGTCCCCCGGCGTCGCGGGGTACCTGCGCGCGCACCGCTGCCCGGACGTCGAGGACGTCACGAGCGAGGTGTTCCTCGCCGCATTCCGCGGGATCTCCCGGTTCGAGGGGGACGCCGCGGCGCTGCGCCCCTGGCTGTTCAGCCTGGCCCACCGGCGTCGGGTCGACGCGATCCGGCGCGCCGTCCGGCGTCCGCAGCGCGTGGACGCCGGTCCGGACGACGACCCGCGCAGTGAGCCGAGCGCCGAGGACAGCGCCCTGGCCCGCACCGGCGGCGCGCTCGCGCTGCTGCACCGGCTGACCGAGGACCAGCGGGAGGTGCTGGCGCTGCGAGTGATCGCGGACCTGTCCTTGGAGGAGACCGCCGTGGCTCTCGGGCGCAGCGTCGGCGCGGTCAAGTCGCTGCAGCACCGGGCGCTCGAGGTGCTGCGCCGGCTGGTCGAGCAGGACGCGGCGGTGGGCCGAACGGGTGACAGCGGCCGCGGGGCGTATCCCCCGGTGGGCGCCGGGCGATGACAGGGGTGCGATGAGCAACGGCGACGACTTTTTCGACGACCTGCTGGGCGGTTCGACCGGCACCGAGCGGGGCGTCGAGGGCGTGCTGCGCGACCTGCGCCGACTGGCCGACCAGCCGGCGCCGCACCCCAGGGGTGAGCTCGCCGCCTTCCTGGCCGCGGCCCCGACGGTCGACCCCGCCGGACGGCTGGCCCCCCTGAGGCTGCGGATCACCCGGCTGGCCGCCCGCACCGCGAGCATGGGCGCCGCCGGCGCCATCGTGCTGGGCGGCGGCGCCGTGGCGATGGCCTGCGTCGGCGCGGTCACCGTGGCGCACGTGACGTCGCAGCACCCCAAACCGCCGGCCGTCGTGAGCACGTTGCCGTCGACCCACTCCGCGGCGAGCGAGTCCCCGGAGGCCGGGGCCGCCACCCGGTCCACGGACCCGAACGCGACGGTCACCCAGACCACCAAGACCACCCAGACCACCGGGCCGGCCAGGTCACCCAAGGCCGACGAGACGGCCGAGCCCAGCGGGTCGCCGGGCCAAGACAAGAGCGTCGCCAACCACAACGACGGCCAGGGCCGAGACGACCAGCGGGCCGACGTGAGCAGCGGCGGACCGGTCCACCACCAAGGCGACGGATGGCGGCCGGGCCTCGGCCAGGGCGCGGGCCAGGACGCAGGCAAGGTCGGCGGGGCCCAGCCCCGACCCTGACGTCACGGGCGTGCGGCGTCAGGCGCGAACCGAGGGCATCCCGAGGAGCACGCCCCCACCCGTGGGGGCGTGCTCCTCGTTCGGCTGCTGCCGGGCCAGCCACGCGTCACCGGCCCGGGTGCGGCGGACCGCGAAGGTCGGGCCGTCGGCCACCAGGTGGTGCGGCGCCGCGTAGGTGACCTCGACGGTCGCGACGTCCCCCGGCCGCGGCGGCTGCTGCCGCTGCGGCACGGCGAAGTGCACCAGCCGGTTGTCCGGGGCCCGGCCGGAGAGCCGGTGCGTCGCGTCGTCCTTGCGGCCCTCGCCCTCGGCCACCAGCACCTCGAGCACCCGCCCGACCTGCCGACCGTTCTCGGCCCAGGCGATGTCGTCCTGAACGGCGACCAGCCGCTCGTACCGCTCCTGGACGACGGCCTTGGGCACCTGGTCGGCCAGGTCCGCGGCCGGCGTCCCCGGCCGGCGCGAGTACTGGAAGGTGAACGCGCCGGCGAACCGGGCCGTCCGCACCACGTCCAGGGTGGCCTCGAACTCGGCGTCGGTCTCCCCAGGGAAGCCGACGATGATGTCGGTGGTGATGGCGGCGTCCGGCAGGACGGCCCGGACCCGCTCGATGATGCCGAGGTAGCGTGCCTGCCGGTAGGACCGGCGCATCCGGCGCAGCACGTCGTCCGACCCGGACTGCAGCGGCATGTGCAGGCTGGGCATCACGTTTGGGGTCTGTGCCATCGCCTCGATGACGTCGTCGGTGAAGTCCTTGGGGTGCGGGCTGGTGAACCGCACCCGCTCCAGCCCCTCGATGTCGCCGCAGGCCCGCAGCAGCTTGGAGAACGCCTGCCGGTCGCCGAACTCCACGCCGTAGGAGTTGACGTTCTGCCCGAGCAGGGTGACCTCGAGGACACCCTGCCCGACCAGCGCCTCGACCTCGGCGAGGACGTCGCCCGGGCGGCGGTCCTTCTCGGTGCCGCGCAGGCTCGGCACGATGCAGAACGTGCAGGTGTTGTTGCAGCCCACGCTGATCGAGACCCACGCCGCGTACGCCGACTCGCGCCGGGTGGGCAGCGTGGACGGGAACACCTCGAGGGACTCGAGGATCTCCACCTGGGCGGTCTCGTTGTGCCTGGCCCGCTCGAGCAGCACCGGCAGCGACCCGATGTTGTGGGTGCCGAAGACGACGTCCACCCAGGGGGCCCGGCGGGTGATCTCGCCGCGGTCCTTCTGGGCCAGGCAGCCGCCGACGGCGATCTGCATGCCCGGGCGCTGCGCCTTCACGGGCGCCAGATGGCCCAGGTTGCCGTACAGCCGGTTGTCGGCGTTCTCGCGCACCGCGCAGGTGTTGAACACGACGACGTCGGCCGGCTCGTCCTCGGCCGCGCGCCGGTAGCCCGCGTCCTCCAGCAGGCCGGCCAGCCGCTCGGAGTCGTGGGCGTTCATCTGGCACCCGTAGGTACGGACCTGGTAGCTGCGCTGTGTCATGTCGGGGTCAAGGGTAGGCGGATCTACGCTGCCCCCGTGCCCACCCCGCCCGCGCACCTGACGGCCAGCGCCGTCGTGGTCACCCCGGACGGCACCCGGGTGCTGCTGCTGCGGCACCGCCGGTTCGGTCGCTGGGGCCCGCTGGGGGGGCACGTCGAGGGCGCCGAGTCCCTGCCGGACGCCGTCCGCCGGGAAGTGGCCGAAGAGTCCGGGCTGACCGACGTCCGGGTCCTGGAAACGGCTCTGGGCGTGACGCAGGCCACCGTCACCTGCGGTCGCGCCGAGGAGGTCCGGCACCTGGACCACCTGTTCGCGGTCGTGGCCGACCCGGAGCACCCGCTCACTGCCGAACCGGGCTCGGCGCTGGCCTGGTTCGCCGTGGGCGCACTGCCGGAGCCCGCCGTCCCGGGGCTGAGCAAGTGGGTCAGCGCGGCCGCGGGGGCCGCGCGCGGCGCCCGCTCGTAGAGTCGAGGACGTGAACGCGAGCCGGCAGCACGACCTCGTGGGGGTGCTCGCCGTCGACCCGGCCGGGACGCAGGTGCTCTTGGACCGCGACCCGGAGTTCGGCCGGTGGGGGGTCGTCAGCGCCCATCTCGAGGGACGCCAGCGACCGCTCTCGGCCGTGACCCGCACCCTGCGCGACGCGACCGGCCTGGTTCCGCAGCTCACTCTGCAGCCACCTCTGGCCATCCTGCAGGACGTCTACGCCTGCCCCGGCGGACCCGAGCCGGTGCGCCATGTCGAGCACGTGTTCGCGGTCGTCGTCGACCGGCTGGCGCCGCTCGGTGGCGACCACCCGCATCGGCTCGAGTGGTTCCCGGTCCGGGCGCTACCCGAGCCGCTCGTCCCGGGGCTGCACCTGCAGGTCCGGGCCGCGCTGCGGCTGCTCGACGCGCAGCAGCACTGACGTCGTCAGCGACAGCCAGGCCAGCGCCAGCGCCCAGCCGGCCAGCACGTCGGTGAGCCAGTGCACGCTGAGCACGATCCGGCTGACCCCGATGAGTGGGCCCACGAGGCACGCAGCCAGCGCCAGCCGCTGCCCCAGCCGGCCGGGGACCAGGAGCAGCGCGAGCACCGACAGCGCGCCGAACAGGTAGATCCCGGCGGCCGCGTGACCGGAGGGGTAGCTGAACCCGTGCGCCGCAACCAGGTGGTCGACCGTCGCGGGGCGGGCTCGCTCGACGAGCAGCTTGACCGAGGTGTTGAGCAGCGCACCCCCGGCCGCGGTCGCCGCCAGGTAGACGGCCGCCGGCCGGGCCCCCCGGGCGTACAGGAGCAGCGTCAGGACCACGACCACCACGGTCACGACCACCGGGTTGCCCAGCCAGGTGACGGCCTCGGCGACCCGGACGGCTGCTGGTCGTCCGCTCACCCACTGCCGCATGGTGCGCTCGACCGCGGAGTCCAGCCGGGCCAGCCGGTGGCCGTCCAGCAGCACGACCAGGGTGAGCGCCAGGAAGAACCCGAACGACGTCGACCCGACGACCCGCAGCCGGGTGGGCGACGGGAGAGTGGGCACACACGGCACTGTAAGGGTGAGGGTGCGACAGGATGGCCCGGTGGGAGCCGTCGAGCGGTACGCGGCCGCAGCTGGCGTCGACCCGGCGACCTCGGGGCTGGTGCTCGACCTGCGCGGCAAGCAGCACGTGGTGCTGGTCGACCGGACCGCCGGCCTGGTCTGGCGGTTCCCCCGGACACCGGCCCGGCTGGCCCTGCTCGCGGACGACGCGGCCCGGCTGCGGGCGGCGCACCGGCTGGGGCTGCCGGCGCCCGCGGTGCTCGGTGCGGTCCTGGACGCGCCGCTGGGCCGGGCCCACCTGCTGCTGGAGTACCTGCCCGGCATCGCCATGGACGACCCGGTGCTCCGCTGCCTGGACGACGCGTCGGCCGCACGGCTGGGTCGCGACCTGGCCGCGCTGCTGTCCCGGACCCGCTGCCTGCCGGCCGGGGCCTGGCCGCTGCCGGCGCCGGAGTGGGTCGGGCTGTGGGAGGCGCTGGCCGCCGAGCTGTCGGTCAGCGTGGTGCCGCTGCTGCCGGTGGCCCTGGCCGAGCGCGCCCTCTCGGACCTGGACCAGGCGGCCGGCGCGGCTCGACGGGCCCCGCACGGGCTGATCCACGGCGACCTGGGCGGGGTCAACCTCCGGGTGGACCCGGCCACGGGTGCGCTGACCGGCGTGCTCGACTGGGACGGCGCGGTGCCCGGCGACCCGGCCGTGGACACCGTCGCGGTGGCCGTGGGCGCCGACCCGCGGGTGGTCGCCTCGATGCTGGCCGCCGGGCCCGAGCTGGCCGGCGACCTGGAGCGGGCCAGGGCCTATGTGGCCACCTGGGCGCTGCAGGAGATGGCCTGGGGGCTGCGCCACGACGATCCGGGGCTCACCCAGGACGGGCTGGCCCGGTTCAGCGGCCTGCTGGCCGGTCAGCCCGGCTCGGCGGTGTCCAGCCCGGCCAGCTGCTCCTCGACCAGGCCCTCCGCCACCAGACCTTCTCCGGCCAGCGCCTCCCGGACCACCCGGTAGCTGAGCCCGCCCGGGTAGCCCTTGCGGGCCAACAGCGCGGTCAGCCGGCGCACCCGGACGGCCGGCTCCAGGCCCCGGGTCGCGGGCAGCCGGCGGGCCACCAGCGCCCGGGCGGTGGCCAGCTCACGGTCCGGGTCGAGCTCGTCGAGGGCCTGGTCGACGAGCGGGTCGGGCACCCCCCGGTGCCGCAGCTCGTGGGCCAGCGCACGGCGGGCCAGCCCCCGGCCGGTGTGCCGGGACTCGACCCAGGCGGACGCGTACGCGGCGTCGTCGACCAGGCCGACCTCACTGAACCGTTCGAGTACCCGCCGGGCCGACTCCTCCGGCACGTTGCGCCGGGCCATCACCTGCTCGAGCTGAGCCCGGGTCCGCGGGCCGAAGCCCAGCTGCTGCAAGGCGATGGTGCGGGCCACGTCGTCGGGGTCCGCGTCCGGCCCCGCGTCGCGGTCGCCGCCCGGCTCCGGCGGCGCGGGCCGGCCCCGGTGTGCCATGCGCGGCTCAGATCGTGACCGGGACAGCAGCGGTGAGGTCGACCTCGGCGTCCAGGGTGGCGCCGATGCCGAGCTTCTCCTTGATCTTCTTCTCGATCTCGTCGGCAAGGTCGGGGTTGTCCCGCAGGAAGGTGCGAGCGTTCTCCTTGCCCTGGCCCAGCTGGTCGCCGTCGTAGGTGTACCAGGCCCCGCTCTTGCGGACGATCCCGTGGTCGACGCCCATGTCGATCAGGCCGCCCTCGCGGGAGATCCCCTGGCCGTAGATGATGTCGAACTCGGCCTGCTTGAACGGCGGGGCAACCTTGTTCTTCACCACCTTGACGCGGGTGCGGTTGCCGACCGCGTCGGTGCCGTCCTTGAGCGTCTCGATCCGGCGGACGTCGAGCCGCACGCTCGCGTAGAACTTCAGCGCCTTGCCACCGGTGGTGGTCTCCGGTGAGCCGAACATCACGCCGATCTTCTCGCGCAGCTGGTTGATGAAGATCGCCGTGGTGTTGGTGTTGCTCAGCGCCCCGGTCATCTTGCGCAGCGCCTGCGACATCAGCCGGGCCTGCAGGCCCACGTGGTTGTCGCCCATCTCGCCTTCGATCTCGGCCCGCGGCACCAGCGCGGCCACCGAGTCGATGACCACGATGTCCAGGGCACCCGAGCGGACCAGCATGTCGGCGATCTCCAGCGCCTGCTCGCCGGTGTCCGGCTGGGAGACCAGCAGCGCGTCGGTGTCGACGCCGAGCTTGCCGGCGTAGTCGGGGTCGAGGGCGTGCTCGGCGTCGATGAACGCGGCGATCCCGCCGGCCCGCTGCGCGCTGGCCACCGCGTGCAGCGCGACCGTGGTCTTGCCGGAGGACTCCGGGCCGTAGATCTCCACCACCCGGCCGCGGGGCAGTCCGCCGATGCCGAGGGCGACGTCGAGCGCGATCGACCCGGTCGGGATGACCTCGATCGGCACCCGCACCTCGTCGCCGAGCCGCATGACGGAGCCCTTGCCGAAGGACTTCTCGATCTGTGCGAGGGCGGTGTCGAGCGCCTTCTCGCGGTCTGCTGCTGCCATGCTGGCTGCCTCCGGGGGTCGGGCCGGTGTCGTGCGCCGGTTCGGTGCGGACGGGCGGGGCTTGCCCTGCAACGACGCTACGACCCGCCACCGACAACCAGCGAGAGCCGACACCGAGGCTGTGGACGAAGCGACACCGGGAAGACTAGGTCGAACGAGTGTTCGAATCCAACCGACACGCCGGGTGGGCCGCACCGATCACCAACAGCCCGACCAGCCCGGCTGCCCCCACGGTGAGCCAGCCGTACGACGCCAGCGCCACGACCACCCCGGCGAGCGCCCCACCCACCGCGCCGGCCGCGTTCATGGCCAGGTCGGCGGCGCCCTGCACCGAGGTCCGGGTGGCCGCCGGGACCGACTCGGTGAGCAGCGTAGAGCCGGCGACCAGCCCGCAGGACCAACCCAGCCCGAGCAGGAACAGCCCCACCCCCAGCCGGGCCGAGTCGTGCGCGGGGGCCGTCCCGGCCACCGCCGCGGACGCGAGCAGCAGCACCGCACCCAGGTAGATCATCGGGACCCGGCCGAACCGGTCGACGGCCCAGCCCACCACCGGGGAGAGTGCGTACATGCCGGCGATGTGCACGCTGATCACCAGGCCGATGACGGTGAGCGAGACGTCGACGTGCCGCATGTGGATCGGGGTCATCACCATGACGCCGACCATGGCCGTGTGCGCGACCACGATGGCGCCGAGCCCCAGCAGCGCCCGTGGCGACCGGCCCACGACGCGGTACGCCGCCCGCACCGACAGGGCCGGGGTGGCGACGCCGCCGTCCGCGACGAACCGGCGACGGGCCAGCAGCAGCGGGTCGGGGCGCAGCAGGGTGGCCACCAGCAGCGCACCCAGCGCGAACGCCACCAGCGAGAACAGGTACGGCCCGGCCAGCATCGGCAGGCCCAGCTCCAGCGCCACCCGCCCGGCCGGCTCGGCCAGGTTCGGCCCGGCGACCGCGCCGATCGTGGTCGCCCACACCACCAGGGACAGGGCGCGGGCCCGGTGCCGCGGCTCGGCCAGGTCGGTCGCCGCGTAGCGGGCCTGCAGCCCGGTCGCTGACGCAGTCCCGAACAAGAACGTGCCCACGAGCAGCAGCGGCAGCCACCGGGCCACCGACGCGACGAGCACGACGGCTGCCCCCAGCGCTCCCACCATCAGCCCGGCCGCCAGCCCGGACCGGCGGCCGCGCCGGTTCATCAGCCGGGACAGCGGGACGGCGGCCACCGCCGCGCCCAGGGTGCTCGCGGTCTGCGCCAGGCCGGCCGCGGAGTCGGAGTTGGCCAGGCTCGCGGCGATCAGCCCGCCGACGGCCACGCCGGCCCCGACGCCCAGCCCGCCGAGCACCTGCCCACCGGACAGCACGGCCACCGTGCGCCGCTGGACGGCGGCGACGAAACCGGCGCCGTCGGGAGGGGCTGCGGCCAGGGCTTCGGGCCGCGCGTCGGACGTCACCGAGGCAGGGTAAGCGGTCGGCCCCAGCGGTCAGCGGGCGCGGTCAGCGGGCGGCCGGCGGCAGCTGCAGGTGCGCCCAGACGGCGCGCCAGACCAGCAGGGTGTCCTCGCCCTGGGCCAGCGCCTGGTCAACGGTGCGCCCGCCGAGCTCGGCGAGCACCGTGTCTCGCGCCCACGAGGCCGCGTAGCCGGGACCGAGGTGGTCCTCCATCCGCCGCCAGAAGTCGGAGAGCCGCACGGCCGCGACGGTAGTCGACCCGGTTGTCGGGGTCAGCCCTCGGGCCGGCCGGTCGCCACCGCGGGCGGCAGGCCCGGCAGGATGCTCCCGGCCGGCACCTCCGCCGCCGGAGCCGTCGGACGCCGCCGCATCGTCACGACCAGCAGCCCGCCCATCAGCGCGAGACCGGCCACCAGTCCGCCGACGGCCAGCCACCTCCCTGCCGACGACGCCGGCGTGGCGCTCGCCACGGCCCGCAGGGCGATCTTCTCCCCGGCCTTCGGCGTCCAGGTGACCGTGCGGCCGTCCACCACGCCGTTCGCGCTCAGCACGTCACCGGGGAAGGTCAGCCGCACCCGCAGCTGCGGGCTGGCGCCGAGGGCGGTCAGGTCGATCGGCGCAGCCGAGGCACCGCTGCCCCCGGAACTGGCCGCCGAGGTCCCTCCGGCGGTGGACATGTCCAGCGTGCCGCTGACCCAGAACGTGTCGCCGTCCCGGGTGATCGACAGGTCGTTGCCGTTGGAGCCGGACTGGAACTGGGTGATCGGCACCCCGCTGAAGTTCATCTGGGTGCCCACGTAGGTGCCGTCGTCGTACGGCTTTTGGCTGACGCGGCCCTGCGCGGGCTGGGTCGTCGTGCCCTGGTTCAACAAGTCGCTGAGGTTCCCCCCGGCCATCCCCTGGAGCTTCTTGTCGACGGCGAGGACGACCGCGCCGTCGACCGTGTTGTCCGCCTGGACCGCCAGGTTCATGTCGAGCTTCACGCATCCCGACAGGACCAGCGCCAGCCCGGCCACGACCGCAATCCGCAGAATCCGCATCTTCCGCATGGTCAGGACATCGGCAGCCGGGGGCCGAGGCTCAAGCACTCCCGGCGGCGGGGGCAGGATGGAGGGCCATGGCCCGCCGTCCCCCCGCAGCAGGCGACCCGCTCGCCGGGTTCTCGGCTGCGACCAGGGCCTGGTTCAACGGGGCGTTCGCTGGCCCGACCGCGGCCCAGGCCGGCACCTGGGACGCCGTCCGGTCCGGGCGGGAGGTCCTCGTGGTCGCGCCCACCGGCTCGGGCAAGACGCTCGCGGCGTTCCTGTGGTCGCTGGACCGGATCGCCGCCGAGCCCCGCCCCGGCGACCGAGGGCGGCGCCTTCGCGTCCTTTACGTCTCCCCGCTGAAGGCGCTGGCCGTGGACGTCGAACGCAACCTGCGCGCACCCCTCGCCGGCATCCGGCAGGCCAGGGTCCGGCTCGGGCTGGCCGAGCCGGACGTCGAGGTGGCCCTGCGCACCGGGGACACCCCGGCCGACCAGCGGCGGCGGATCGCCACCCGGCCGCCGGACGTGCTTATCACCACCCCCGAGTCGCTGTTCCTGCTGCTCACCTCGCAGTCCAGGGAGGCGCTGCGCGGCGTCGACACGGTGATCGTCGACGAGGTGCACGCCGTGGCCGGCACCAAGCGCGGCGCGCACCTCGCGGTCAGCCTGGAGCGGCTGGACGCGCTGCTGGAGCGCCCGGCCCAGCGGATCGGGCTGTCCGCCACCGTCCGCCCGGTCGAGGAGGTGGCCAGGTTCCTCGGCGGCACCCGGGACGTCACCGTCGTCCAGCCGCCGTCGGAGAAGCGGATCGAGCTCGAGGTCGTCGTCCCGGTCGAGGACCTCGGCGACCTCGGTGGCACCGGCCCCGGCTCGGACCGGGATCCGGACGCCGCCCGGCCCTCCATCTGGCCGCACGTCGAGGAGCGCATCGTCGACCTGGTCCTAGCGCACCGCTCGACCATCGTGTTCGCCAACTCGCGCCGGCTGGCCGAGCGGCTGTGCGCCCGGCTCAACGAGATCGCCCACGAGCGGGCCACCGGCGAGGTGCTGCCGGACGCCGGCCACATCACCGCGGCCGAGATCATGGCGCAGAGCGGCACGTCCCGCGGGGCGCCGCAGGGAGTGCTGGCCAAGGCGCACCACGGCTCGGTGTCGAAGGAGCAGCGGGCGCTCATCGAGGAGGAGCTCAAGGCCGGCCGGCTGCGGGCGGTCGTGGCGACGTCCAGCCTCGAGCTGGGCATCGACATGGGCGCGGTCGACCTCGTTGTGCAGGTCGAGTCGCCGCCGTCGGTGGCCAGCGGGCTGCAGCGGGTCGGCCGGGCCGGGCACCAGGTGGGCGCGGTCAGCCGCGGTGTGGTGTTCCCGAAGTACCGCGGCGACCTGGTGCAGACCGCGGTGGTGGCCGAGCGGATGGTGGCCGGTGCGATCGAGGAGCTGCGCTACCCCCGCAACCCGCTCGACGTGCTGGCCCAGCAGGTGGTCGCCATGGTCGCGGTCGACGACTGGGACGTCGACGCGCTGCTCGCCCTGGTCCGGCGGGCCGCGCCGTTCGCCGGGCTGCCTCAGTCGGCCTACGACGGCGTCCTGGACATGCTGGCCGGGCGTTACCCCAGCGACGCGTTCGCCGAGCTGCGACCGCGGCTGGTGTGGGACCGGGTGACCGGCACCCTGAGCGGTCGCCCCGGCGCGCAGCGGCTGGCCGTGACCAGCGGCGGCACCATCCCCGACCGCGGGCTGTTCGGGGTGTTCCTGGTGGGCGAGAAGGCGGCCCGCGTCGGCGAGCTGGACGAGGAGATGGTCTACGAGTCGCGCATCGGCGACGTGTTCACGCTCGGCTCGTCGTCGTGGCGGATCGAGGACATCACCCACGACCGGGTGCTGGTCTCGCCGGCGCCGGGGCAGCCCGGCCGGCTGCCGTTCTGGAAGGGCGACTCGCCGGGCCGCCCGGCCGAGCTGGGGGCCGCCGTGGGTGCCTTTGTGCGCACGCTCACCAGGATGGACGACGACGCCGCGGCTGAGCGGGTGGCCGCCGCCGGGCTGGACGAGCTCGCGGCCCGCAACCTGCTGGCCTACCTGCGCGAGCAGCGGGAGGCCACCGGGCAGGTGCCGGACGACCGCACGATCGTCGTCGAACGGTTCCGCGACGAGCTAGGCGACTGGCGGGTGGCGGTCCACTCCCCCTATGGCGCGCAGGTGCACGCCCCCTGGGCGCTGGCCGTGGCCGGACGGCTGCGCGACCGGTACGGCATCGACGTCCAGGCCATGCACGCCGACGACGGCATCGTGCTGCGGCTGCCCGAGACCGATGCCGAGCCACCGGCCGACCTCGCCGTCCTCGACCCGGACGAGGTCGAGGCCATGGTCACCGCCGAGGTCGGCGGCTCGGCGCTGTTCGCCGCCCGGTTCCGTGAGTGCGCAGCCAGGGCGCTGCTGCTGCCACGGCGTGACCCGGGGCGTCGCTCCCCGCTGTGGCAGCAGCGGCAGCGCTCGGCCCAGCTGCTGTCGGTGGCCGCCGGGTACGGCTCGTTCCCGATCGTCCTGGAGACCATGCGCGAGGTGCTGCAGGACGTCTTCGACGTCCCGGCGCTGGTGCGACTGATGCGCGACGTCGCCGAGCGCCGGGTGCGGGTGGTCGAGCTGGAGACCCGCGAGCCGTCCCCGTTCGCCCGGTCCCTGCTGTTCGGCTACGTGGCGCAGTACCTCTACGAGGGCGACTCGCCGCTGGCCGAGCGGCGGGCCGCCGCGCTCGCGCTGGACACCTCGCTGCTGGCCGAGCTGCTCGGCCAGGCCGACCTGCGCGAGCTGCTCGACCCCGAGTCGGTGGCCGGCGTCGAGGCCGACCTGCAGCGGACGACGCCCACCCGACAGGCCCGCTCGATGGAGGCAGCGGCGGACCTGCTGCGCGGGCTCGGCCCGCTCACCACTGAGGAGGTGCTGGCCAGGGTCACCGAGCCGGGAGAGGCCTCCGGGTGGCTGTTCGCGCTCGAGTCGGCCCGGCGGGCGCTGCGGGTGCGCATCGCCGGTGTCGAGCACTGGACCGCGGTCGAGGACGCCGGCCGGCTGCGCGACGCGCTCGGGGTCCCGCTGCCGGCTGGCATCCCGGAGGCGTTCCTCGAGCCGGTGGTCGACCCGATGGGCGACCTGGTGGCCCGCTATGCCCGCACCCACGGCCCGTTCCACGCGACCGCCGGGGCCGAGCGGTTCGGGCTTGGGGTGGCCGTCGTCCAGGGCACGCTGGCCCGGCTGGCCGCCGCCGGCCGGGTGGTCGAGGGCGACTTCAGCCCCGGCGGGAGCGGGACGGAGTGGTGCGGCACAGAGGTGCTGCGGCTGCTGCGCCGGCGGTCGTTGGCCGCGCTACGGCACGAGGCCGAGCCGGTGTCCCCGACCGCCCTGGCCCGCTTCCTCCCGGTCTGGCAGGGCGTGGGCGGGACCCTGCGCGGGCCGGACGCAGTGCTCACTGTGGTCGAGCAGCTGGCCGGCACGGCGGTGCCCGCGTCCGCGCTGGAGCGCCTGGTGCTGCCGGCCCGGGTGGCCGGCTACTCCCCCGCGCTGCTGGACGAGCTGACCACGGCCGGCGAGGTGGTCTGGTCGGGGCACGGATCGCTGCCCGGCGACGACGGGTGGGTCTCCCTGCACCTGGCCGAGACGGCGCCGCTGACGCTGCCGCTCGTCGACGGGTTCGAGCCGGACGGCCTGCAGCGGACCGTGCTCGACGCGCTCGACGACGGTGCCGCGCTGTTCCTGCCCGCGCTGGCTCAGCGGGTCGGCGCACCGGCGGACTCGGACCTGGTCGCGGCGCTGTGGGGCCTGGTGTGGGGCGGGCGGCTCACCAACGACACGCTCGCCCCGCTCCGCAGCCTGCTCACCGGCCGGCCCGCGCACCGGGGCCGCCCGGCTGCACCGCGGGTCCGGTACGGGCGCCGCGGCGGCCGGCCCGCCGGCCCGGTGCGCAGCGGCGCGCCCACGATGCCGGGCCGCTGGTCACTGCTGCCGCCGGCCGAGCCGGACCCGACCCGGCGGGCCGCGGCACTGGCCGAGGGACTGCTGGAGCGGCACGGGGTGGTGACCCGGGGCGCGGTCGTGGCCGAGCGGGCGCCCGGCGGGTTCGCCGCCGTCTACCGGGTGCTGTCCGCGGTCGAGGAGTCCGGCCGCTGCCGCCGTGGGTACGTCGTGGAGGGGCTGGGCGCCGCCCAGTTCGCCGTCCCGGGAGCCGTGGACCGGCTGCGCTCCTTCGCCGCCGACGGCCGCGAGCCGTCGCCCGCGCTGGTGCTGGCCGCGACCGACCCGGCCAACGCCTACGGTGCCGCGCTGCCGTGGCCGGAGCGCGGCTCCGAGACCGGGCACCGGCCCGGCCGGAAGGCGGGGTCGCTCGTCGTGCTCGTCGACGGCGCGCTGGTGCTCTACGTCGAGCGCGGCGGGCGCACCCTGCTGTCGTTCACCGACGACCGGGCGCCGCTGCAGGCAGCCGCCGACGCCCTGGCGCTGGCCGTGCACGAGGGCCAGCTGGGCCGGCTGCAGGTGGAGCGGACCGACGGGACCTCCGTGCTGGGCCCCAGCTCCGGCGGTGCGCTCGGTGCGGCTCTGGCCGGCGCCGGCTTCCGGCTGACCCCGCGCGGACTGCGGCTGCGCACCTGATCAGAGCCCTGCGGCGAGCAGGGTGGCCTGCGCGCGCACGGTCTGTTCGTCCCCCGGTCGGCTCAGCTGGGTGACCAGCCAGCGCAGCAACAGGTCGACGCCAGGAGCGTCGCCGGGCCGCCCGGCCGCGACCAGGGCTCGCCGGACGGCGTCGGACGCCGCCGGCCAGCCCGCGAGCACCCCCGAGCCGGTGAGGGCGGCCCGGCCGGGGTGCGCGCCCACCGCCAGCGCGGTCATGGCCAGCGCGTCGCCGAGATCCACGGCTGCGCCGGCGACCAGGGCGGCGGCGAGCGCGTCCCCCTCGCGCCGCGACAGCGCGGACCACACGTCGTCCTTGGTGCGAAAGTGGTTGTAGAGCGTGGCCTTGGCCACGCCGGCGTCGCGGGCGATCTGCTTCATGGTGGTGCCGGCGGTGCCGTGCTCGGCCACCGAGCGCAACGCGCCGTCCAAGATCGCCTGCCGGGTGTGCGCCATGGTGGCGGTCACCGACAGCGCGGTCACCTGGGTGCGGGTCAGGCCGCCGAAGCGACGACCGTGGACCTCTGCGGTCCGTCGACCGGAGCGGCGGCCACCTCGGCCGCCACCGACTCGGACAGCTCGGCCAGCGCGAACTCGTCGCTCACCGACCGCAGCACCACCGACATCGGGACGTCGAGCGCCGAGCAGATGGAGGCGAGCAGCTCGCTGCTGGCCTCCTTCTGGCCCCGCTCGACCTCGGAGAGGTAGCCGAGGGAGACCCGCGCGGCCGCGGACACCTCGCGCAGCGTACGGCCCTGGCGCAGCCGCTGGCTGCGCAGCTCGTCACCGAGCACTCGACGCAACAGCACCATGCGGCGATCCCTCCCTCCCGAGCTCGTTCCCGGCCTGATTGAATCCACGGTACCCCCAGGTGCCGACAGCGGCCCGACACGTGACCACACCGTCACCCGAGCGGCCCTGTAACAATGTAATCATCACGATAGCCACGCGGCGGCCACTGTGCCCAACCGAGCTCACGCGTCCGAGGCGAGCACCCGGCGCAGCAGGTCGAGCGTGTGCGCCACGGTCTGGGCCCGGATCTGCGGCCGGTCCCCACCCAGGGACAGCGACCAGACCTCGCTGCGCTCCCCGGGTCCGACGACGGCGACGTGCACCGTCCCCGGCGGGACGCCGTCCTGCGGGTCCGGCCCGGCCACCCCGGTGGTCGCCGCCCCGACGCCGGCCCCGAACGCGGTCCGGACGCCCCGGGCCATCTGGCGGGCCACCTCGGCGTCCACCGGCCCGACCCGGGCCAGCAGGTCGGCATCCACCCCGAGCAGGGTGTGCTTGGCCGGCGTCGCGTAGGCCACCACCCCGCCGCGGAACACCGTCGACGCACCGGGGACGTCGACCAGCGTCGCGGCCAGCAGGCCGCCGGTGAGCGACTCGGCCACGGCCAGGTCGGTCGAGCCCGCGGCCAGCAGCCCGAGCACCCGCGCGGCCGGCGACTCGTCGTCCGCGGCCGCCACGACGTCCCCGAGCAGCGCAGCCCCCCGCTGCCACGCCGCGCCCACGGTCGCCGGGTCGGTTCCGGTCAGCCGCACCCGGATCTCCGCGGTGCCGGCCAGGTAGGCCAGCCGGACCACGTCCGGCAGGTCGGCCTCGAGAACCGCCAGCCGCGCCGCCACCGCCGGCTCCCCGAGAGTGGCGACCCGCAGCTGACGGGTGACCAGCGCCGGCGGCCCGCCCGCGCGGTCCCGCAGCCAGGGCACGACGTGGTCGGTGACCATCCGGCGCAGCTCGCCAGGGACCCCGGGGACGGCGAACAGCGGCTGGCCACTCACGTCCAGCCGCACGCCGGGCGCGGTGCCCACCGGGTTGGGCAGCTCGGTCCACTGCGGCGCGAGGTGCTGCAGGGCCAGCAGGGTCCGGTCGTCGGACGTCGGTCCGAGTCCGCCGCTGACCACGACGGCGTCCGCGGTCGCCAGCGCCGTCCGGACCGCCGCCACGATCGGATCCACGTCGTCGCCCACCTCGACCCCGAGGACCACGGGCAGCCCGGCTGCGGCGAACGTCTCGCCCAGCCAGGCCAGGTTGGTGTTGACGACGTCCCCGAGCAGCAGCTCATCGCCCACGGCGACCACGGCCACCCGCACCGCGGCCCTCAGCCCTCGACGCCCGCGGTGCCGGCCGCCTGCGCGCGCGCCAGGCGTGCCGCGTGCCGCAGCCGCTGCGCCTTGACCACGTAGTCGACGCCGGTGACCACGGTGACGACGAGCGCCGCCCCCATGATCCAGGCCGCCAGCGTGGCCGCCCAGCCGGACAGCGGCGCCACGTAGAGCCCGATGGCCAGCCCCTGCAGCAGTGTCTTCAGCTTGCCGCCCCGGCTGGCCGGGATCACGCCGTCCCGGATCACCCAGAACCGGAGCAGGGTCACCCCGACCTCGCGGACCAGGATGACGACGGTCACCCACCAGGGCAGCTGGCCAAGCACCGACAGCCCCACCAGCGCGGTGCCCATGAGCGCCTTGTCCGCGATCGGGTCGGCGATCTTGCCGAAGCTGGTCACCAGGCCGCGGGAGCGGGCCAGCTCGCCGTCCGCCAGGTCGGTCAGCGCGGCGACGACGAACACCACGAACGCCGCCCAGCGCCAGGCCGGGTCCAGGCCGTCGCCATGGAAGAGCAGCACCGCGAACACCGGGACGAGAAGCAGCCGCAGCACGGTCAGCGCGTTCGCGATGTTGAGCGTGCGGACAGTCTGGACCGGGTCGCCCAGGTGGTCGGGGGGCGCCGGTTTCACCGGCGGGCCACCAGGTCGACGCCTTCGGTCCCGACCACCTCGGCGACCACGACGTCGCCGACCCGCAGCCCGGCGCCGTCCAGCACCGTGGTGGTGCCGTCGACCTCCGGACCCTGGTGCGCGGCCCGGCCCTCGACCAGCGTCGACGGGCCGTCGCCCTCGACCGACTCGACCAGGACCTCGACCTTCTCCCCGATCCGGTCCTCGGCGCGCTGCGCGGTGAGCTCCTCGACCAGTCGGGTGACCCGCTCGACCCGTTCCGCCACGGCCTCGTCGTCGAGCTTGTCGGTGAACCCCTCGGCCTCGGTGCCGTCCTCGTCGGAGTAGCCGAACACCCCCACGACGTCCAGCCGGGCGGCCTCGAGGAACCCCTCCAGCTCGGCGACGTCCGCCTGGGTCTCCCCCGGGAAGCCGACGATCACGTTCGAGCGGACGCCGGCCAGGGGGGCCAGTCCCCGGATCGAGGCGAGCAGCTCGAGGAACGCGTCGGTGCCGCCGAAGCGGCGCATCCGGCGCAGCACCGTCGCGCTGGCGTGCTGGAAGGACAGGTCGAAGTAGGGCACCACGCCAGGAGTCCCGGCCACCGCCTCGACGAGCGAGGGTCGCAGCTCGGCCGGCTGCAGGTAGGAGACCCGGACCCGCTCGATCCCGTCCACCGCGGCCAGCTCGGGCAGCAACGTCTCCAGCAGCCGCAGGTCGCCGAGGTCCTTGCCGTAGGAGGTGGAGTTCTCGCTCACCAGGAACAGCTCGCGCACACCTTGCTCGGCCAGCCAGCGCGCCTCAGCCAGCACGTCGGCCGGACGCCGGGACATGAACGCGCCGCGGAACGTGGGGATCGCGCAGAACGAGCAGCGCCGGTCGCAGCCGGAGGCCAGCTTGAGCGGCGCGGTCGGGCTGCCGTCGAGCCGACGGCGGACGACGGGTGGCCCGGACGCCGGACCGGTGACGGCCGCGGCCACCCGGTCGACCGGGCTGATCGGCAGCAGGGTCCGCCGATCGGTCGGGGTCGGCGCGGCCACCCTCTCACCGGCGAGCACCGCGCGCAGCCGGTCGCCGATCACCGGGTAGTCGTCGAAGCCCAGCACGGCGTCCGCCTCCGGCAGCTCGACCGCCAGCTCGGTGCCGTAGCGCTGCGCCAGGCAGCCGACCGCGACGACGGCCCTGGGTCCGCCCTCGACCTTGAGGTCGGCCGCCGCCAGTAGCGTGTCGACCGAGTCCTTCTTGGCCGCGGCGACGAACCCGCAGGTGTTGACCAGGACCGCGTCGGCGTCCGCGGCGTCGTCGACCAGGATGAAGCCGTCCGCGGCCAGCCGACCGGCCAGCTCCTCGGAGTCCACCTCGTTGCGCGCGCAGCCGAGCGTGACGAGGGCCACGCGCTGCGGGGCAGCCGTCTCGGGGATGGGCACAGGGCCAGCCTAGGTGGTGCGCGGCGCGGGACCGGACCCGCGCGGAGCCGGGCTCAGCCGCCGGTGAGCGGGTTGCCGGGGACGAAGCTCAGCCGGACGACCTCGCCGGTCTTGCCGGGCGAGCCGATCTCCACGCCGTTGACGTTGAGGGAGACGGCACCGGCGTTGCCGAGCACGAGCTTGACGCTCGCCGGGTCGGTGAACACCTTGGTGGCGCCGGCCGCGACGATGCCGGTGAACGACTCGGTGCTGCCGATGGTGGCCGACAGCCAGCTCTTGCCCGAGTTGACTGTGAGCCGCACCGTCACTCCGCCGGGCAGCGCCGCGATGGCGCTGTTCGTGGGTGCGCTGCTGGGGGCCGGGGACGTGGTGGAGGAGCTGGCAGTGGGCAGCGCCGCCGAGCTGGACCCGGTCGGCTCGCCAACCGCCGTGGTCCCGCTGCTGCCGCCGCGGTTGACCAGCTGCAGGACGCCGATCACTGCGACGACCAGCAGGGCCACGGCCATGGCCGCCGTCCAGTTCGGGCCGCGGCGCTCCGGGCGGGCCGCGGTCTCGGACTCGAACACCTCGGTGGCGCTCGGCGCGTGCGGTGCGTGCAGCCGGTCGAACTCGGCGACCAGCGGGGCCGGGTCGGCGCCCACGATGCCGGCCAGGGTGCGCAGGTGCCCGCGGGCGTAGACGTCGCCGCCGCACAGGGTGAAGTCGTCGGCCTCGATGTGCTCGATCACGGTGCGTCGCACCCGGCTGCGCTCGGCCACGTCCTCGAGCGTCATCCCCGCGGCCGCGCGGGCAGCCGCCAACTGAGCACCGATCGACATAGCCGCCACCTCCTCCCGGGTCCTTCCTTTGGTCGACACCGGGTGACGATGACTCAACCATCAGTCACGCTGGGTTATCGACCGTGCACCTGCGAGGGTGATGCCCCGCGCAGCCGTGCGTCAACCATGCTACGCCGCGCCCGATCATCGCCGGCAGGCGGTGATGTCCGGGATGTCCGGGATGCCCGTTCTGGACGGGCTATTCGCCGCGCAGGGTGAACAGAAGGCCGTCCAGCTCGTCCGGCTGGACGAGCACGTCGCGGGCCTTGGACCCCTCGGAGGGCCCGACGATGCCGCGGGTCTCCATCAGGTCCATGAGCCGGCCGGCCTTGGCGAAGCCCACTCGCAGCTTGCGCTGCAGCATGGACGTCGAGCCGAACTGGGTGGTCACCACCAGCTCAACGGCCTGGCACAGCAGGTCGAGATCGTCGCCGACCTCCTCGTCGATCTCCTTCTTGGGCCCGGCTCCAGCCGTCACGTCCTCGCGGTAGCTGGGCTGCAGCTGAGCCTTGCAGTGCTCGACCACCTGGTGGATCTCGGTCTCGGTGACCCAGGCCCCCTGGATCCGCATCGGCTTGCTGGACCCCATGGGCAGGAACAGTCCGTCACCCTGGCCGACCAGCTTCTCGGCGCCCGGCTGGTCGAGGATGACCCGGCTGTCCGCCAGGCTGGACGTCGCGAACGCCAGCCGGCTGGGCACGTTGGCCTTGATCAGGCCGGTCACGACGTCGACGGAAGGTCGCTGGGTGGCGAGCACCAGGTGGATCCCGGCGGCCCGGGCCAGCTGGGTGATCCGCACGATCGAGTCCTCGACGTCGCGGGGGGCGACCATCATGAGGTCGGCCAGCTCGTCGACGACGATCAGCAGGTACGGGTACGGCTGGATCACCCGCTCGCTGCCCGGCAGCGGCTGCACGGCACCCGAGCGGACGGCCTTGTTGAAGTCGTCGATGTGCCGGAACCCGAACGCCGCGAGGTCGTCGTAGCGGGCGTCCATCTCCCGGACCACCCACTGCAGCGCCTCGGCCGCCTTCTTCGGGTTGGTGATGATCGGCGTGATCAGGTGCGGCACGCCCTCGTACGCCGTGAGCTCCACCCGCTTGGGGTCGACGAGGATCAGCCGGACCTCGTCGGGGGTGGACCTCAGCAGGATCGAGGTGATCAGCGAGTTGATGCAGGACGACTTGCCCGAGCCGGTTGCCCCCGCGACGAGCAGGTGCGGCATCTTGGCCAGGTTGGCCACGACGAACCCGCCCTCGACGTCCTTGCCGAGACCGACCATGAGCATGTGGTGGTCGGAGGTCGCGACGGCCGCCCGCAGCACGTCGCCGAGGCTGACGATCTCCTTGTCTGCGTTCGGGATCTCGATGCCGATGGCCGACTTGCCAGGGATCGGCGACAGGATCCGCACATCCGCGCTGGCCACGGCGTAGGCGATGTTCTTGCTCAGGGCGGTGACCCGCTCGACCTTGACCGCTGGGCCGAGCTCGACCTCGTACCGGGTGACCGTCGGGCCGCGGGTGTAGCCGGTGACCTGCGCGTCGATCTCGAACTGCTCGAGCACGGTGGTGAGCCGGCCGACCACGGCGTCGCTGGCCTCGCTGCGCCGCTTGTGCACCGCCCCCGGCTTGAGCAGGTCGGGCGAGGGCAGGTGGTAGGTGACGTCACCGGAGAGCAGCAGCTGTTCCGCGCGCGGTGGCAGCGGCGCCACCGGGGCCGGCTCGGCCGGCTTCGCGGCCGGGTGCAGCCGCACCGGCTGGGTCTCCAGCTGCTCGGCCGGCGTCTGGACCAACGGCGTCGCGTAGGCCTCCTGGCCGTTGGGCCCGGTAGCAGCGTCGTTCGCGTCCGGCCGGGCGACCCCCACCCGGCGACGCGGCCGGGACCGCTTCAGCGGCGGCTGGGTGGAGCCGTCGGTGAGGTCGAGGACGTCGGGCTGCGGCGCGGCGAGAGCCTCGGCGGGTCGGCGCAGCAGCCAGGCCTCGAGGTCGCGCAGCCGCTTCGGGATCTGGTGCACCGGGGTCGCGGTGAGCACGAGCAGGCCGAAGACCACGAGCAGCAGCAGCAGCGGGGCGGCCACGTAGGCGGACACCCCCGCGACCAGGGGCGCCGAGGCGATCCAGCCCAGCCAGCCGCCGGCGGCGCGCATGGCCGTGGCGCCGTCCGAGGGCTGCGGGGTGCCGTGGGCGACCTGCAGCAGGCCGAGGGTGCCGAGCAGCACCGCCGTCCAGCCGATCACCAGCCGCCCGGCCGGGGCGTTGCGGTCCGGGTGCCGCAGCACCCGCCAGGCCCAGCCGAGCAGCAGCAACGGCACCGCCCAGGCCAGCCATCCGGTCGCCCCGACGACGACCGCGGCGACCACACCGCCGACCGGGCCCGGCAGCCCCCACCAGGTGACCGCGGCCGTGAGCACGGCCAGCCCGATGAGCAGCAGGCCGAACCCGTCGCGGCGGTGAGCAGGGTCGAGCTGGCCGGCACTCTCCCTGGCCCCGTGGCCGAGCCGGCGCGCGCTGCCCCCGACCAGGTGGGCGAGGCCGAGCCAGATCGCGGCCAGCCCGTGCCCGATCGCGGTGAGGAGGCGCTCCACCAGCCCGGGACCGGTGCGCCGCGGCTTGCGCGACCGGGACGCCGCCGGGGGGCGCTTGCGGGGTGCGGGCGACGTGGAGCGGCTGCGCTCGCTGCTGGACCGGCCGGTGCCCGCGGAGGTGCGCGACCGGCTCGGGCCGGCGGAGGTACGGCTGGCCATGATCCTGAGGGTACCCACGAGTCACAGCAGAACCAGTGGTCCCACGCCGATGACACGTGTCAGGGTGAGGACGACGTATACGTCGTCCTCACCCTGACAACTCGTCAGACCTCGATGACCACCGGGATGATCATGGGACGGCGGCGGTGGGTGTCCGCGACCCACTTGCCGATCACCCGGCGGATCGCCTTCTGGATCTCGAAGACGTCCGTGCCGCCCTCGCGCAGGTGGTCCTCGACCGTGGTCTGCACCTTCGGCAGCACCTCGTCGAAGACCGAGTCGTCCTCGCCGAAGCCGCGCGCGTGCAGGTCCGGGCCGCCCACCACCTTGCCCTCGGTGAGGTCGACCACCACGACGACCGAGATGAAGCCCTCCGAGCCGAGGATCCGCCGGTCCTTCAGCGAGGTCTCGGTGACGTCGCCCACCGAGGTGCCGTCGACGTAGACGAACCCGCACGGGACGGCGCCGGTGATCGAGGCCCGGCCGTCGACCAGGTCGATGACCACCCCGTCGTCGGCGAGCAGCACGTTCTCGCGCGGCACCCCCGTGCGCACCGCGAGGTCGGCGTTGGCCCGCAGGTGCCGCCACTCGCCGTGCACCGGCAGCACGTGCCTGGGCCGGACCAGGTTGTAGCAGTACAGCAGCTCGCCGGCCGCCGAGTGCCCGCTCACGTGGACCAGCGCGTTGCCCTTGTGCACCACGTGCGCGCCGAGGCGGGACAGCCCGTTGATCACCCGGAACACGGCGTTCTCGTTGCCGGGGATCAGCGACGACGCCAGCACCACGGTGTCACCCTCGTTGATCTTGATGGCGTGGTCGTTGTTGGCCATCCGGGACAGCGCCGCCATGGGCTCGCCCTGCGAGCCGGTGGAGACCAGCACCACCTCGTCGTCGGGCAGCGAGCTGAGCTCGTCGACCGAGACCACGGTCTCCGGTGGGTAGGTCAGGTAGCCCAGGTCACGGGCGATGCCCATGTTGCGGACCATCGAGCGGCCGACGAAGCCGACCTTGCGCTGGTGCAGCGCCGCGGTGTCCAGCACCTGCTGGATCCGGTGCACGTGCGAGGCGAAGCTGGCCACGATGATCCGGCGCTCGGCGTTGGTGAAGACGGCGTCCAGGACCGGCTGGATGTCCCGCTCGGTGCGCACGAACCCAGGCACCTCGGCGTTGGTGGAGTCGACGAGGAACAGGTCGACGCCCTCCTCCGCGAGCCGGGCGAAGGCGCGCAGGTCGGTGATCCGGCCGTCCAGCGGCAGCTGGTCCATCTTGAAGTCGCCGGTGTGCAGCACCAGCCCCGCGGGGGTGCGGATCGCAACGGCCAGGCCGTCCGGGATCGAGTGGTTGACCGCGACGAACTCCAGCCCGAACGGGCCGATCTGCTCGGTCTGCCCCGCCTTCACCTCATGGGTGTAGGGCTTGATCCGGTGCTCACGCAGCTTGGCCTCGATGAACGCCAGGGTCAGCCGGGAGCCGATGAGCGGAATGTCCGGCTTCTCCCGCAGCAGGTACGGGACGGCGCCGATGTGGTCCTCGTGGCCGTGGGTGAGGACGACGGCCTCGACGTCGTCCAGCCGGTCCCGGATGAAGTCGAAGTCCGGCAGCACGAGGTCGATGCCGGGCTGGTGCTCCTCGGGGAACAGCACCCCGCAGTCGACGATGAGCAGCCGGCCGGCGTACTCGAAGACCGTCATGTTGCGGCCGACCTCGCCGAGGCCGCCCAGGGCGACGACCCGGAGGCCGCCGTCCGGGAGCGCCGGCGGCAGGCCAAGCTCGGGGTGCGTCACAGGTCGACGCCTCCGGCCCGAAGGTCGGCTCGCAGCTGGGCGCGCTCCGCGTCGGTGGCCGGCAGCAGCGGCAGCCGCGGCGGCCCTCCTCCGGCTCGGCCGAGCAGGTCCAGCCCGGCTTTGACCATGATCACTCCCTGGGTTCGGGTCATGATGCCGACGGTGACGGGGACCATCGCCGCGTTGGTCGCGCGGGCCCCTTCGACGTCGCCGGCGAAGTAGGCGGCGGCCATCGCGGCCAGCCGGTCGGCCACCAGGTGGCCGGTGACGCTGACGAAGCCGACCGCCCCGACGGCGAGCAGCGGCAGGTTGAGGGTGTCGTCGCCGGAGTAGTACACGAGGTCGCTGGACGCCATCACCCGCTGAGCGGCGAACAGGTCGCCCTTGGCGTCCTTGTTGGCCACGATCCGCGGGTGCTCGGCCAGCCGCAGCAGCGTCTCGGTGGCGATCGGCAGGCCGGTGCGCCCCGGGATGTCGTACAGCATCATCGGCAGGCCGGTGGCGTCGGCCACCGCCGTGAAGTGCGCGAGCAGCCCCGACTGCGGCGGCTTGTTGTAGTACGGCGTCACCACGAGCAGGGCGTGCGCGCCGACCTTCTCGGCGTCGTGCGCGAGCTCGACCGTGTGCCGGGTGTCGTTCGTGCCGACCCCGGCGACGACGGTGGCCCGGTCACCGACCGCCTCGAGGACGACGCGCAGCAGGGCGTTCTTCTCGGCGTCCGTGGTGGTCGGGGACTCACCGGTGGTGCCGTTGACGACCAGGCCGTCGTTGCCGAGGTCGACCAGGTCGGTGGCCAGCTGGGCGGCGGCGGCCAGGTCCAGCTCGCCGTCCGGGCGGAACGGCGTGACGATGGCGGTGAGCACCCGCCCGAACGGTGCGGTCGTGGTCGCAGGCATGACTTGGAGGTTACCGCCGCGCGCGGCCGGCGGGCCGTGACGCACTCACGGGCTGACCCGGCCGTTGGTCTGGAACGCAGCGTGGGTCAGCGGCATCAGCCGGGCCCACTCGTCCTCCATCTTCTCGGCCACCATCTCGATCTCGCGCTGCGGGAAGGACGGGAAGTGGGAGTCCGGCCGCTTGGTGCGCAGGCTCAGGAAGTTCATCAGAGAGCGGGCGTTCATGGTCACGTACATCGAGGAGTAGGTCGCCACCGGCAGCACACCGCGGGCGACCTCGCGGGCCACGCCGGCGTCGAGCATCTCAAGGTAGGACCGGTAGGCCTCGGTGCACGAGCGCTTGGTCGCCTCGACGACGACGTCGTGCTGCTCCGGCGTCCCGTCCACGAAGTCGTAGGCGCCCGGCTTGCCCTGCTGGATCAGCTTGCGCTCGGGGGCCGGCAGGTAGAACACCGGTCGCAGCTGGCGGTAACGGCCGCTCTCCTCGTTGTAGGAGGCGATCCGGTGCCGCATGAACTCACGGAAGACGAAGATCGGTGCCTGCACATAGAACGTCATCGAGTTGTGCTCGAACGGCGTGTTCCCGCACCACATCGGCTTGCCGTTGCGGCGCACGTAGAGGGTGCCGTTCGGAACGGTGACGCAGTAGACCATCCCCCGGTACTGCTCCACGGTCACCTGGCGAGACCGCGCCTCCGTCGTCCAGCCCACCCGCGGCCGCAGGTTGCGCTCCCGGTAGAACGTCACCTGGTACCGGGGCTTGCGGCCGAGGTGTCCGTCGCCGGGCCGGCTGGGGTGCGGGTGAACGGTGGCCGCACGACTGACCTTCACCGCGAGCTCCTGGAGCTGACCCGCGAGCACCTCGCTGGTGGTGGAGTAGGACTCCTTGCCCGTCGCGGACACCGTTCCGTCGGAGTTCATCAGGCCGTCCAGCAGCTCGGCGAGGGACTCGCCGGGGTGGTCGAGCACCTCGCCAGGGATGACCTTCGATCCGTCGTCCGCGTAGCACTTCTTGGCCAACAGCCGGAACTCCTCGTCAGCGAGGAGGTAGAAACGGTCGCCGCTCTCGGTCAGCCCGAAGCCGGCACGGGCGGCCTGCGCCCGCAGAAAGCTGATCTCTTGCTCCTTGCGCAACCGGAAGGTGGGGGTCCCGCCATCGCTGGAGCCGTCTCCGATGAAGAAGCCCAGCAGCGCGAGCACGCCCTCGCGGTAGCCGGCGCGCCATTCTTCGCCGTCGTACCGGCCGCCGCCCATGAGCATCCGGTGGCTCGCCTCGAGCAGCTCATGGGCCGGAAGCAGCTCCCAAGCCTCCCGATGGGACTGGCGTCGGCGGCGGGCCAGCATCCGGTGGTCAGGGGTGACCAGCAGGTCGACGTGGTTCATCGAGATCCGGACCATGGGGCCGTTGATCTCCTTGGCCACCAGCCGCTCGGCCCCCTGCCACTGGATCCGGCCGTCCTGGCTCAGGGTGAGGAAGGTCTCCTCGCCGGTGACGTCCGGCCAGCGCTTCCAGCCGTCGCCGGTGAGCACCTCGGTCTCAGCGTCGTAGCAGCCGTGCCGGTCCCTCATCAGGTAGTTGATCAAGCCCTTGGAGCGCACGGCGTCGGCGCCGACGTCCTCGAGGGACTGCTCGCCCTTGGTGGACACCCGGGCGGCAAACAGGACGTCCGAGTCGGACGCGGCCGCCTTGACCAGCTCGACCGTGACGTCGCTGCGGAACTGGATGGCGTCCAGGGTCTCGTCTGGTTCGGCTGGCACCGCGACATCCCCTCTGTTCGGCGTCCGCGCGACCGGCGGACCGGCGGACCGGCGCCAGCCTAGCGACCCGCCCCGACCCCTCCCCCCGGGTTTAATTTTGCATGAGAGGGGTGTAACGCACAAAAAACACCATAAAGTGAGAGGATGTTCGGGGGGATTTTTGTAACGCGGGCCCCAAAGGGGACC
>JBBSAJ010000004.1:0-107096 GCA_038252405.1 Actinomycetes bacterium
CCCGACCCTCGCGGTAGAACTCGGACCGGCTCAACTCAGCGCCACCGAGGCGCCCGGACACCTGGACCCGGATGCCCTTGGCACCGGCCTTCATGGTGGTCTGGATCGCCTTGCGCATGGCCCGCCGGAAGGACACCCGGCTGGACAGCTGCTCAGCCACGCCCTGGGCGACCAGCTGAGCGTCCATCTCGGGGTTCTTGACCTCGAGGATGTTCAGCTGGACCTGCTTGCCGGTCAGCTTCTCCAGGTCGCCCCGGATGCGATCCGCCTCGGCGCCGCGCCGGCCGATGACGATGCCGGGACGTGCCGTGTGGATGTCCACCCGGACCCGGTCGCGGGTGCGCTCGATCTCCACGCTAGAGATCCCGGCCCGCTCCATGCCCTTGGACATCATCTTGCGGATGGCTACGTCTTCCTTGACGTAGTCCTTGTACAGCTTGTCGGCGTACCAACGGCTCTTGAACTCCGTGGTGATGCCGAGGCGGAACCCGTGCGGGTTGACCTTCTGGCCCACTAGCGGGTCCTCCCCTTCGAAGTGGCCGGCGCCGGCGAGGCGACGACAACGGTGATGTGACTGGTGCGCTTGCGGATCCGGTAGGCCCGGCCCTGCGCCCGCGGCCGGAACCGCTTGAGGGTCGGACCCTCGTCGACGTACGCCTCGCTCACCACCAGGGTGGACGGGTCGAGATCGTGGTTGTGCTCGGCGTTGGCGATGGCGCTGTCGAGCACCTTGCCGACCGGCTCGCTCGCGGCCTGCGGGGCGAACCGCAGCACGGCCTGCGCCTCCGCAGCCGGCAGACCCCGGATGAGGTCGACCACGCGGCGGGCCTTCATGGGCGTGATGCGCACGTGGCGTGCGCTCGCCCTCGCGGTGGCCCTGGCTTCCATCACTGTCCCCTAGCTCGTCTCGTCGTTCTCAGGTTGGTACGGGTGGTCCGCAGCGTCAGCGGCGACGGGCCTTGCGGTCGTCCTTCTCGTGACCGCGGAAGGTCCGGGTGGGCGCAAACTCGCCCAGCTTGTGGCCGACCATCGCCTCAGAGACGAAGACCGGGACGTGCTTGCGGCCGTCGTGGACCGCGATGGTGTGGCCGATCATCGACGGCACCACCATGGACCGACGGGACCACGTCTTGATGACGTTCCGGGTGCCCTTCTCGTTCTGGGCGTCCACCTTCTTGGCGAGGTGGTCGTCGACGAAGGGACCCTTCTTCAGGCTGCGCGGCATCGCTGCTGGCTCCTAGCGCTTCTTGTTCTTGCGACGGCGGACGATGAGCTTGTCGCTCGGCTTATGCGCCTTGCGGGTGCGGCCCTCGGCCTGGCCCCACGGGGAGACCGGGTGCCGACCACCGGACGTCTTGCCCTCACCACCGCCGTGCGGGTGGTCGATCGGGTTCATGGCCACGCCACGGACGGTCGGGCGCTTGCCCTTCCACCGCATCCGGCCGGCCTTGCCCCAGTTGATGTTCGACTGCTCGGCGTTGCCGACCTCGCCCACGGTTGCGCGGCAGCGCACGTCCACGTTGCGGATCTCCCCCGAGGGCATCCGCAGCTGCGCGTACGGGCCGTCCTTGGCCACCAGCTGAACCCCGGTACCGGCGGACCGGGCGATCTTCGCGCCCCCGCCCGGCCGCAGCTCGATGGCGTGGACCATGGTGCCGACCGGGATGTTGCGCAGCGGCAGGTTGTTCCCCGGCTTGATGTCCGCCGAGGGACCGTTCTCGATCAGGTCGCCCTGCTTGAGCTTGCTCGGCGCGATGATGTAGCGCTTCTCGCCGTCCGCGTAGTGCAGCAGCGCGATCCGAGCCGTCCGGTTGGGGTCGTACTCGATGTGCGCGACCTTCGCCGGCACGCCGTCCTTGTCGTGCCGGCGGAAGTCGATCACGCGGTAGGCGCGCTTGTGGCCGCCGCCCTGGTGCCGGGTGGTGACCCGACCGTGGTTGTTGCGGCCACCCTTGGACGTGAGCGGACGCGTCAGCGACTTCTCCGGCTCCGTGCGCGTGACCTCGACGAAGTCGGCGACGCTCGAGCCGCGTCGGCCCGGGGTCGTCGGCTTGTACTTGCGGATGCCCATGGTTACGTGTCCTCGCCTGCGTCGTTAGCCGTCTGCTGTGGTGATCCCGGTCAGGAGACCGGTCCACCGAAGATGTCGATGCGCTGGCCCGGAGCCACGCTG
The DNA here is from genome assembly GCA_038252405.1 of Actinomycetes bacterium. GTDB lineage: Bacteria > Actinomycetota > Actinomycetes > Prado026 > Prado026 > DATCDE01. The sequence continues at coordinate 2,174 of JBBSAJ010000004.1, forward strand.
ACCACCGCGCGCTTGGTGGTGGCACGCCGGCCCCAGCCCACGTTGGTGCGACGGCGCTTGCCCTCGCGGTTGCTGGTGTTCACCCCGATGACCTTGACCCCGAACACCTGCTCGACCGCGATCTTGATCTGGGTCTTGTTGGAGTCCGGGCGGACCAGGAAGGTGTACTTGTTCTCGTCGAGGAGGCCATAGCTCTTCTCCGAGATCACGGGCGCGAGCAGGATGTCGCGCGGGTCGGCGATCTTCACTTGTCGCTCCCGTCGGTGTCCGCGGTGGTGGCCGCGGCCTCGGACTCGGTGGCCACAGCCTTCGCGCCCTTGCCCTTGGCCGGTCCGGCCAGGAACGCCTCGAGAGCGCCCTGCGTGAAGACCACGTCGTCGGAGACCAGCACGTCGTAGGTGTTCAGCTGGTCAGCGACGAGCAGGTGCACGGTGTCGACGTTGCGCAGGCTCTTCCAGGCAGCGACATCGTCGCGCTCGAGCACGACCAGCAGGTGCGGCCGACTGCTCAGCTGGGCCAACGCCGCCGAGGCCGCCTTCGTCGAAGGGGTCTGGCCGTCGACCACACCGGTGAGCACGTGGACCCGGCCGTTGCGCGCCCGGTCGGACAGCGCCCCGCGCAGCGCGGCGGCCTTCATCTTCTTCGGGGTCCGCTGCTCGTAGCTGCGCGGCGTCGGGCCGTGGACCACGCCGCCGCCGGCGAACTGCGGGGCCCGGGTGGAACCCTGCCGAGCCCGGCCGGTGCCCTTCTGGCGGTACGGCTTGCGCCCACCGCCGGACACCTCACCACGAGTCTTCACCGAGTGCGTGCCCTGGCGGGCCGCTGCCAGCTGGGCCACCACCACCTGGTGGATCAGCGGCACGTTGACCTGCACGTCGAAGATCTCAGCCGGCAGCTCGACGCTGCCCGCCTTCTCCCCGGCGGGGGTCAGGACGTCAACGGTCGTCATGGCGCTCACTTGCCCTTCGCAGCGGTCCGGACGAGGACGAGGCCGCCCTTCGGGCCGGGGATGGCGCCCTTGATGAGCAGCAGCCCCTTGTCAGCGTCGACAGCGTGCACGGTCAGGTTCTGGGTGGACTGCTGGACGTGGCCCATCCGCCCCGCCATCCGCTGGCCCGGCATGACCCGGCCCGGCGTGGCGCAGGCACCGATGGAGCCCGGCTTGCGGTGGTTGCGGTGCGCACCGTGCGACGCGCCCACCCCGGAGAAGCCGTGCCGCTTCATGACACCCGCGAAGCCCTTGCCCTTGGTGGTGCCCGTGACGTCCACGAGCTGCCCGGCCTCGAAGACCTCGGCGGTGATCTCCTGGCCCAGGGTGTACTCGGGCGCGTCGTCGGTACGTAGCTCCACCAGGTGCCGGCGCGGGGTCACCCCAGCCTTGGCGAAGTGACCAGCCAGCGGCTTGGTCACCTTGCGCGGGTCGATCGCCCCATAGGCGATCTGCACCGCGGCGTAGCCGTCGGTCTCGGCGCTGCGGACCTGGGTGACGACGCACGGCCCGGCCTTGACCACGGTTACGGGGACGAGCCGGTTCTGCTCGTCCCAGACCTGGGTCATGCCGAGCTTCTCGCCCAGGACGCCCTTCATCTGCTTAGCCATCGCGCTGCAGTCCTCGATCTCCGTCTAGAGCTTGATCTCGATGTCGACACCCGCCGGAAGGTCGAGTCGCATCAGCGAGTCGACGGTCTTCGGCGTGGGGTCGAGGATGTCGATCAGCCGTTTGTGGGTGCGCATCTCGAAGTGCTCGCGGCTGTCCTTGTACTTGTGCGGCGAACGAATCACGCAGTAGACGTTCTTCTCCGTGGGCAGCGGCACCGGTCCCGCGACCTGCGCGCCGGTACGCGTCACCGTCTCGACGATCTTGCGCGCCGAGCTGTCGATGACCTCGTGGTCGTAGGCCTTGAGTCTGATGCGGATCTTCTGTCCCGCCATGGTGGCTTCGCTGTCCTTCGCTGGTCGTGATGACGTGTCCGAGGGCGGCCCTGACGACCGCCGACCCCCGAGGTCGGGTGTGTCGTGATCCCGGGCCCGTACGGTGCGGCTCGAGAGTCATCAGGCTTGGTGCCCGGCCTTCACCGGGCGGTGGGACCCGGGTGGCCGAGGCGCACGCGCCACGGCCACCCGGCCCAGACAACCTCCCTAGTATGCCGCACCGAAGTGCGACAAGGGAAATCGGTCGTGCTACTTCAGGATCTTGGTCACCCGTCCGGCGCCCACAGTGCGCCCGCCCTCGCGGATGGCGAAGCGCAGGCCCTCCTCCATGGCGATCGGCTGGATCAGCGTGACCTTCATCTCGGTGTTGTCGCCGGGCATGACCATCTCAGTGCCCTCGGGCAGGTCGACGACGCCGGTCACGTCCGTGGTGCGGAAGTAGAACTGCGGACGGTAGTTGTTGAAGAACGGCGTGTGCCGACCACCCTCGTCCTTGGACAGGATGTAGACCTGCGCCTCGAACTCGGTGTGCGGGGTGATCGAGCCCGGCTTGCAGACGACCTGGCCGCGCTCGACGTCCTCGCGCTTGGTGCCACGCAGGAGCAGACCGACGTTCTCGCCGGCCTGGCCCTCGTCGAGCAGCTTGCGGAACATCTCGACGCCGGTGACCGTGGTGGTCTGCTTGACGTCCTTGATGCCCACGATCTCGACGGTCTCGTTGATCTTGATGATGCCGCGCTCGATACGACCGGTGACGACGGTGCCACGACCGGTGATCGTGAAGACGTCCTCGATCGGCATCAGGAACGGCTTGTCGATCTCGCGCTCCGGGGTCGGGATGTAGCTGTCGACCGCCGCCATCAGCTCCATGATCGACTCCGACCACTTCTCGTCGCCGTTCAGCGCCGGGAAGGCGGCCACCCGGACGACCGGGATGTCGTCGCCGGGGAACTCGTACTCGGAGAGCAGCTCGCGGACCTCGAGCTCGACCAGCTCGAGGATCTCTTCGTCGTCGACCATGTCGCACTTGTTCAGCGCCACGACGATCGAGGGCACGCCGACCTGGCGGGCCAGCAGGACGTGCTCCTTGGTCTGCGGCATCGGGCCATCGGTGGCCGCCACGACCAGGATCGCGCCGTCCATCTGCGCCGCACCGGTGATCATGTTCTTGATGTAGTCGGCGTGACCGGGGCAGTCGACGTGCGCGTAGTGGCGCGCCTCGGTCTGGTACTCGACGTGTGCGATCGAGATGGTGATGCCGCGCTGCCGCTCCTCCGGCGCCTTGTCGATCTGGTCGAACGGCGTGAAGGGGTTGATGTCCGGCATCTTGTCGTGCAAGACCTTGGTGATCGCTGCGGTCAGCGTCGTCTTGCCATGGTCGATGTGACCAATGGTGCCGATGTTGACGTGCGGCTTAGTCCGCTGGAACTTCGCCTTCGCCACTGGGGTCCTCCTCGGGACTTCGGGTTGTTGCCGTACGACGGGTGGTTGACGGGTGCTGGGCGGGTGCGGGGACCCCTATCGGTGGAACAGTCTCGCTGAGGCTCTACTCGCCGCGTGCCTTGGCGATGATCTCCTCGGACACATTCTTGGGGACCTGGGCGTAGGAGTCGAACTGCATGGAGTAGCTCGCCCGGCCCTGGGTCCGGCTGCGCAGGTCGCCCACGTAGCCGAACATCTCCGACAGCGGGACCAGGGCCCGGATGACGCGCGCACCTGAGCGCTCGTCCATGGCCTGGATCTGGCCCCGACGGCTGTTCAGGTCGCCGATGACGTCGCCCATGAAGTCGTCGGGCGTGGTCACCTCAACGGCCATCATCGGCTCCATGAGCACCGGCCCGGCCTTGCGGGCCGCCTCCTTGAACGCCATCGAACCGGCGATCTTGAAGGCAAGCTCGGAGGAGTCGACCTCGTGGTACTGGCCGTCGAGCAGGGTCACCTTGACGTCGACGAGCGGGTAGCCCGCCAGGACGCCGTACTCCATGGCCTCCTGGCAACCGGCGTCGACCGACGGGATGTACTCGCGCGGGATGCGACCACCCGTGACCTTGTTCACGAACTCGTAGCCGCCGTCGACCTCTCCCCCACTGGGCTCGACGCTGATCTGGACCTTCGCGAACTGGCCGGAGCCACCCGTCTGCTTCTTGTGGGTGTAGTCGACCTTCTCGACCGCCTTCGTGATCGTCTCGCGGTAAGCGACCTGCGGCTTGCCGACGTTCGCCTCGACCTTGAACTCGCGGCGCATCCGGTCGACCAGCACGTCCAGGTGCAGCTCGCCCATACCCGCGATGATCGTCTGGCCGGTCTCCTCGTCGGTGCGGACCTGGAAGGTGGGGTCCTCCTCGGCCAGCCGCTGGATCGCCGTGCCGAGCTTCTCCTGGTCGGCCTTGCTCTTGGGCTCGATCGCCACGTGGATGACGGGGGCCGGGAAGGTCATCGACTCCAGGATCACCGGCGCGTTGTCCGCGCACAGGGTGTCCCCGGTGGTCGTGTCCTTCAGTCCCATGACGGCGACGATGTCCCCGGCGCCCACCCGGTCGATCTCCTCGCGCTTGTTCGCGTGCATCCGGTAGATCTTGCCGATCCGCTCCTTCTTGCCCTTGGTGCTGTTGAGCACCTGGGTACCGGCCGTGAGCACCCCGGAGTAGACCCGGATGTAGGTGAGCTTGCCCAGGTGCGGGTCACTCATGATCTTGAAGGCGAGGGCCGAGAAGGGCTCGGACTCACTCGGCTTGCGCGCCACGATCTTGGTCTCGTCGCCGACCGCGTGGCCCTCGACGGCCTCGACGTCCAGCGGCGAGGGCAGGTAGCGGACGACCGCGTCCAGCATCGGCTGCACGCCCTTGTTCTTGAACGCCGAGCCGGCGAGGACCGGGTTGAGCTTGCCGGCGATGGTCGCGCGCCGAATCGCTGCGATCAGGTCGCCCTCGGACGGCTCCTTGCCCTCCAGGTACAGCTCCATCATCTCGTCGTCGGACTCGGCGATGGTCTCGAGCATGCGGTCCCGCCACTCGCGGGCGACGTCCAGGTGCGTGGCCGGGATGTCCTCGGTGTCGTACTCGTCGCCCTTGCCCTCGGTGTGCCAGAGCAGGGCGTGCATCCCGACGAGGTCGATGACCCCCCTGAAGTCGGCCTCCGCACCGATCGGCAGCTGCAGCACGAGCGGGATGGCGTTGAGCCGGGTGACGATCATGTCGACACAGCGGTGGAACTCGGCACCCACCCGGTCCAGCTTGTTGATGAAGCAGATCCGGGGCACGTTGTAGCGGTCGGCCTGCCGCCAGACCGTCTCGGACTGCGGCTCCACGCCCGCGACACCGTCGAAGACCGCCACGGCGCCGTCGAGGACCCGCAGCGAGCGCTCCACCTCGACGGTGAAGTCGACGTGGCCGGGGGTGTCGATGATGTTGATCGTGTGGTCGTCCCACGAGCAGGTCGTCGCGGCGGAGGTGATCGTGATGCCGCGCTCCTGCTCCTGCGGCATCCAGTCCATCGTGGCGGCGCCCTCGTGGACCTCACCGATCTTGTAGTTGATCCCGGTGTAGAACAGGATCCGCTCGGTCGTGGTGGTCTTGCCCGCGTCGATATGGGCCATGATCCCGATGTTGCGGACCTTGGCCAGGGCGGCGGCGGTGTCGATGGACACGGGTGACGTCTTCTCTCAGGTACTCGGGTGCCGGTTACGGAGGGGAGGGGACTACCAGCGGTAGTGCGCGAACGCCTTGTTCGACTCGGCCATCTTGTGGGTGTCCTCGCGCTTCTTCACGCTGGCGCCCAGGCCGTTGCTCGCATCGAGCAGCTCGTTCATCAACCGCTCGGTCATGGTCTTCTCGCGGCGCTGCCGGGAGTAGCTGACCAGCCAGCGCAGCGCCAGAGTGGTGCTGCGGCCGGGCTTGACCTCGACCGGCACCTGGTAGGTGGCACCGCCCACGCGGCGGCTCTTGACCTCGAGCGTCGGCTTCACGTTGTCGAGCGCCCGCTTGAGGGTGATGACCGGGTCGTTCCCGCTCTTCTCACGGCAGCCCTCGAGGGCGCCGTAGACGATCCGCTCGGCGGTCGACTTCTTGCCGCCCATCAGGATCTTGTTGACCAGCGCGGTGACCAGCGGGCTGTTGTAGACCGGGTCGACGACGACGGGGTGCTTGGGGGCTGGGCCCTTGCGCGGCATCAGCTCTTCTCCTTCTTCGCCCCGTAGCGACTGCGCGCCTGCTTGCGGTTCTTCACGCCCTGCGTGTCGAGCGCGCCACGGATGATCTTGTAACGGACGCCGGGAAGGTCCTTCACCCGACCACCGCGGACGAGCACGATCGAGTGCTCCTGGAGGTTGTGGCCGACCCCGGGGATGTAGGCCGTGACCTCGATCTGGCTGGTCAGGCGCACGCGTGCCACCTTGCGCAGCGCCGAGTTCGGCTTCTTCGGGGTGGTCGTGTACACGCGGGTGCAGACACCGCGCCGCTGGGGGCTGCCCTTGAGGGCCGGCGTCTTGGTCTTCCCGACCTTGTCCTGGCGGCCCTTGCGGACTAGTTGCTGGATCGTGGGCACCGCGTCTCCGTTGCTGTTGCTGTCTCGCAGGTCTGGGTCAGTTCTCAGGTGGTGCTCAGGTGCGTCCTCACTCGACCCACGAGGTCGGGCGTGTCGGCCCGTCCCCCCCACAGCGAGCGTTGGCCCACCACAGAAGGTCCGGTACTTCCGCACAGCGCGCAGGCACACGTGCGGGGCCCGGGCTTCCCCAGGCGCGAGGACTGAGCCTACCCGGGGCCCGACCCGCAGGTCAAAGCGAAGACTCGCCGGGCAGGCTCAGCGCGAGGTGAGCGCCACCACAGCGACGACCGCCAGTGCGCCCAGCGCGAACAGACCGTACAGGACGATGTTCGCCCAGGCCACCACCCGGGCCGCGGTGACGAGTCCGCGGCCGCCCCGGGGCCCGGCCGACGCCTCGATGGCACGCTGGGCGTTGCCGGCGAGCACCACCGCCACGATGGCCAGCACCACCGGACAGACCACCCAGGCCAGGATGGCCACCACCAGGGCAGCCACGGCGGTGCCGTCGTTCGTCGGTGCGACCGGGTAGGCCGGGTCGTACCCCGTCGGGAGCGTCGAGTCGGCCGGGGCCGGCCACGGGCCAGGCTGTTGTGGTGGTGTGCCCGCCGCGGGGTCCTCGGTCATGCTGCCTCCTGCTGGAACGCGCACGGCCCCGCTCCCGGGTCGGGGGCGGGGCCGTGCGGATGATCCCTGGCTCAGCCGCGGTAGTCGAAGTCGTAGTCCTCGAGCGGGACCGCGGCGGCGGGGCTGGCCCCGAAGCCGGTGTAGTCGACCTCGTCGTAGACCGCCATCGAGTACATGGCCGCCTTGGCCTCCTCGGTCGGCTCCACCCGGACGTTGCGGTACCGGGCCAGGCCGGTACCCGCCGGGATGAGCTTGCCGATGATGACGTTCTCCTTCAGACCGAGCAGCGGGTCCGACTTGGCGTGGATCGCCGCGTCGGTGAGCACCCGGGTGGTCTCCTGGAAGGACGCCGCCGACAGCCACGACTCGGTGGCCAGCGAGGCCTTGGTGATGCCCATGAGCTCCGGCCGGCCGGAGGCCGGGGTGGCGCCCTCGGCGACCAGCTGGCGGTTCTCCTCCTCGAAGCGGGTCCGCTCGACTAGCTCACCCGGCAGCATCGTCGCCTCACCGGACTCGATGATCGTGACCCGCTTGAGCATCTGCCGGACGATCACCTCGATGTGCTTGTCGTGGATCGACACGCCCTGGCTCCGGTAGACCTCCTGGACCTGCTCCACGAGGTACCGCTGCACCGCGCGCGGGCCGAGGATCCGCAGCACCTGCTTGGGGTCGACAGCACCTGCGACGAGCTGCTGGCCCGCCTCCACGTGGTCGCCCTCGCCGACCAGCAGCCGGGACCGCTTGGAGACCGGGTAGGCCACCTCGTCGGTCCCGTCGTCCGGCACCACAACGATCTTGCGGGACTTCTCGACGTCGTCGATGCGGACCCGACCGGCGGACTCGCTGATCGGGGCCACGCCCTTGGGCGTGCGCGCCTCGAACAGCTCGACCACGCGGGGCAGGCCGTGGGTGATGTCCTCACCCGCGACACCGCCGGTGTGGAACGTCCGCATCGTCAGCTGGGTGCCCGGCTCGCCGATCGACTGCGCGGCGATGATGCCCACCGCCTCGCCGACGTCAACGATCTTGCCGGTGGCCAGCGAACGCCCGTAGCAGGCCGCGCAGGTGCCGACCTTGCTCTCGCAGGTGAGCACGCTGCGCACCTTGACCTGCTCGACACCGAGGCGGACCAGCTCCTCGATGAGCGGCATGGTGAGGTCCGACCCGGCCGCGGCGACCGTGCTGCCGTCGACGCTGACGTCCTCGGCCAGGGTGCGCGCGTAGACCGACGACTCGACGTCGTCGTGCTGACGGAAGCCACCGCCGGACACCGGTACGGCGACCGGGAACGGCAGTCCGCGGTCGGTACCGCAGTCCTCCTCACGGATGATCACGTCCTGAGAGACGTCGACCAGTCGTCGAGTGAGGTAGCCGGAGTCGGCGGTCCGCAGCGCGGTGTCCGCCAGGCCCTTGCGAGCGCCGTGCGTGGAGATGAAGTACTCCAGCACCGACAGGCCCTCACGGAAGTTGGACTTGATCGGTCGCGGAATGATCTCGCCCTTGGGGTTGGCCACGAGACCGCGCATACCGGCGATCTGACGGACCTGCATCATGTTTCCGCGGGCGCCCGAGTGGACCATCATCCAGACCGGGTTGGTGGGGGGGAAGTTCTCCTCCATCTCCTTGGCCACCTCGTTGGTGGCCTGGGTCCAGATCTCGATGAGCTCCTGGCGACGCTCGTCGTCGGTGATCAGGCCCTTCTCGTACTGGCCTTGGACCTTCTCCGCCTTGCCCTCATACACGTTGAGGATCTGGGTCTTGTTCGGCGGCGTCACGACGTCACTGATGGAGATGGTGACCCCGGCCCGGGTGGCCCAGTGGAAGCCGGCCGCCTTCAGGGCGTCCAGCGTGGCGGCCACCTGCACCTTCGGGTACCGCTCGGCCAGGTCGTTGACGATGGCCGACAGCTGCTTCTTGGCCACGTCGGTGTTGACGAACGGGTAGTCCGGCGGGAGCGCCTCGTTGAACAGCGCCCGCCCCAGCGTGGTCTCGAGCAGGAATGGCTGCCCCTGCTCCCAGCCCTCGGGCGCGGTCCAGTCCGCCGGCGGGACGTCGTCGGTGAAGCGGATCCGGACCACGTGCTGGATGTGCAGCTGACGGGCGTCCATGGCCTGGATCGCCTCGGCGACCGACCCGTACGCGGGCAGCTGGCCCTGTTCGCCCCGCTCGGCCTGGCCGCGCTCGGAGGTCAGGAAGTACAGCCCGATGACCATGTCCTGGGTGGGCGAGGTGATCGGGCGGCCGTGCGCCGGGCTCAGGATGTTGTTCGTCGAGAGCATCAGCACCCTGGCCTCGGCCTGCGCCTCGGCCGACAGCGGCAGGTGCACCGCCATCTGGTCGCCGTCGAAGTCCGCGTTGAACGCGGTGCAGACCAGCGGGTGGATCTGGATCGCCTTGCCCTCGACCAGCTGCGGCTCGAAGGCCTGGATGCCGAGTCGGTGCAGCGTGGGTGCCCGGTTGAGCAGCACCGGGTGCTCGGAGATGACCTCCTCGAGCACGTCCCACACGACGGGGCGGGCCCGCTCGACCATGCGCTTGGCGCTCTTGATGTTCTGCGCGTGGTTGAGGTCGACCAGCCGCTTCATGACGAACGGCTTGAACAGCTCCAGCGCCATCTGCTTGGGCAGGCCGCACTGGTGCAGCTTCAGCTGCGGGCCGACGACGATGACCGAGCGGCCCGAGTAGTCGACGCGCTTGCCGAGCAGGTTCTGGCGGAACCGGCCCTGCTTGCCCTTGAGCATGTCCGACAGCGACTTGAGCGGGCGGTTGCCCGGTCCGGTGACCGGACGCCCGCGGCGGCCGTTGTCGAACAGCGCGTCGACGGCCTCTTGCAGCATCCGCTTCTCGTTGTTCACGATGATCTCGGGCGCGCCGAGGTCGAGCAGCCGCTTGAGCCGGTTGTTCCGGTTGATCACGCGCCGGTACAGGTCGTTCAGGTCGGACGTCGCGATCCGGCCGCCGTCCAGCTGCACCATCGGTCGAAGGTCCGGCGGGATGACCGGGATCGCGTCCAGCACCATGCCCATGGGGCTGTTGCGGGTGTTGAGGAAGGCCGAGACCACGCGCAGCCGCTTGAGCGCGCGGGTCTTCTTCTGGCCCTTGCCGTTGGCGATGGTGTCCCGCAGGATCTCGGCCTCACCGTCGAGGTCGAAGCTCTCCAGCCGGTCCTTGATCGCCTGCGCGCCCATGCCGCCGCGGAAGTACATCCCGTAGCGGTCCCGCATCTCGCGGTAGAGCAGCTCGTCGCCCTCGAGGTCTTGGACCTTCAGGCCCTTGAAGCGGTCCCACACGTCGTTGAGCCGGCCCAGCTCGGCGTCGGCCCGACGGCGGATCTGCGCCATCTCGCGCTCGGCACCCTCGCGCACCTTGCGGCGCAGGTCGCTCTTGGCGCCCTCCGCCTCGAGCTCGGCCAGGTCGGCCTCGAGCTTCTTGGTGCGGGCGTCGACGTCGGCGTCCCGGCGGTTCTCGACCTGCTGCTTCTCGATGCCCATCTTGGCCTCGAGTGACGGCAGGTCGCGGTGCCGGGCCTCCTCGTCCACCCACGTGATCATGTAGGCGGCGAAGTAGATGACCTTCTCGAGGTCCTTCGGGGCCAGGTCGAGCAGGTAGCCGAGCCGGCTCGGGACGCCCTTGAAGTACCAGATGTGGGTGACCGGGGCGGCCAGCTCGATGTGCCCCATGCGCTCACGGCGGACCTTCGCCCGGGTCACCTCGACGCCACAGCGCTCGCAGATGATGCCCTTGAAGCGGACCCGCTTGTACTTGCCGCAGTAGCACTCCCAGTCCCGCGTGGGACCGAAGATCTTCTCGCAGAAGAGACCGTCCTTCTCCGGCTTGAGCGTCCGGTAGTTGATGGTCTCGGGCTTCTTGACCTCACCGTGCGACCACTGGCGGATGTCGTCGCCAGTGGCAAGGCCGATTCGCAGATCGTCGAAGAAGTTGACGTCCAGCAAGACTGCCGCCTGCTTTCTAGATTCGTGGCCGATCGGGGCGGGGGTGTCGGTTCCGGGGGGCCCCGCGGGCCCCCCGGAACTCAGACCTCTTCGACGCTGCTCGGCTCCCGCCGGGACAGATCGATGCCGAGCTCTTCGGCAGCTCGGAAGACGTCCTCGTCGGTGTCACGCAGCTCGACCGAGAGACCGTCGCTGGAGAGCACCTCGACGTTCAGGCACAGCGACTGCATCTCCTTGATCAGCACCTTGAAGGACTCCGGGATGCCGGGCTCCGGAATGTTCTCGCCCTTGACGATGGCCTCGTAGACCTTGACCCGGCCGAGGACGTCGTCGGACTTGATGGTGAGCAGCTCCTGCAGGGCGAAGGCGGCCCCGTAGGCCTCCAGCGCCCACACCTCCATCTCGCCGAACCGCTGCCCACCGAACTGCGCCTTACCACCGAGCGGCTGCTGGGTGATCATCGAGTACGGGCCGGTCGAGCGGGCGTGGATCTTGTCGTCGACCAGGTGGAGCAGCTTCAGGATGTAGATGTAGCCGACCGAGATCGGGTCGGAGAACGGCTCGCCGGTACGTCCGTCGAACAGCCGCCCCTTGCCGCTGCTGTCGATCATCCGCTGGCCGTCCTTGTTGGGCAGGGTGGAGCCGAGCAGACCGGTGATCTCCTCCTCCCGGGCGCCGTCGAACACCGGCGAGGCCACGACGCTGCCCGAGGGCACGTTCCTGGCCGCGTCGGACAGCTTCGCCGCCCAGTCCGGGCGGCCCTCGACGGACCAGCCGGCCATGGCCGCCCAGCCCAGGTGGGTCTCCAGGACCTGGCCGACGTTCATCCGGCCGGGCACGCCCAGCGGGTTCAGGATGATGTCGACCGGGGTGCCGTCCTCAAGGAACGGCATGTCCTCGACCGGGAGGATCTTGGAGATGACGCCCTTGTTGCCGTGCCGACCGGCCAGCTTGTCACCGTTGGTGATCTTGCGCTTCTGGGCCACGTAGACCCGGACCAGCTGGTTGACGCCCGGCGGCAGCTCGTCGCCCTCGTCCCGCTCGAAGACCCGGACGCCGATGATCTTGCCGGACTCGCCGTGCGGCACCTTCAGCGAGGTGTCCCGCACCTCACGGGCCTTCTCACCGAAGATCGCGCGCAGCAGCCGTTCCTCCGGGGTGAGCTCGGTCTCGCCCTTCGGGGTGACCTTGCCGACCAGCACGTCGCCGGGGACGACCTCGGCGCCGATCCGGATGATGCCGCGGTCGTCGAGGTCGGCCAGGACCTCCTCGGAGACGTTCGGGATGTCCCGGGTGATCTCCTCGGGGCCGAGCTTGGTGTCGCGGGCGTCGACCTCGTGCTCCTCGATGTGGATCGAGGACAGCACGTCGTCCTGCACGAGGCGCTGCGACAGGATGATCGCGTCCTCGTAGTTGTGGCCCTCCCACGGCATGAACGCCACGAGCAGGTTGCGCCCGAGCGCCATCTCACCGTTGTCGGTGCAGGGCCCGTCGGCGACGACCTGCCCCTTCTCGACGCGGGTCCCCTCGGCCACGATGGGCTTCTGGTTGAAGCAGGTGCCCTGGTTGGACCGGGTGAACTTGGCCACCCGGTAGGTGCGGGTCACGCCGTCGTCCTGCGCCACGCTGACGTGGTCGGCGGAGACCTCGGTGACGACACCGGCCGCCTCGGCGACGATGACGTCCCCGGCGTCGACCGCGGCCCGGTACTCCATGCCGGTGCCCACGAGCGGGGCCTCCGACCGCAGCAGCGGAACGGACTGGCGCTGCATGTTGGAGCCCATGAGCGCCCGGTTGGCGTCGTCGTGCTCGAGGAACGGGATCATGGCCGTGGCCACCGACACCATCTGCCGCGGTGAGACGTCCATGTAGTCGACGTCCGTGGCGGGGATGAACTCCACCTCGCCGCCCTTGCGGCGGACCAGGACCCGCGGCTCGGTGAACGTGTCGTCCGGGTTCAGCGGGGCGTTCGCCTGCGCGATGACGTGGAGGTCCTCCTCGTCCGCGGTCAGGTAGTCGATCTTGTCGGTGACCTTGCCGTCCTTGACCCGGCGGTACGGAGTCTCGACGAACCCGAACGCGTTGACCCGCCCGTAGGAGGACAGCGACCCGATCAGGCCGATGTTCGGACCCTCAGGGGTCTCGATCGGGCACATCCGACCGTAGTGCGAGGGGTGCACGTCGCGGACCTCGAAGCCGGCCCGCTCACGGGACAGGCCACCGGGGCCGAGCGCGGAGAGACGGCGCTTGTGGGTCAGACCGGCCAGCGGGTTGGTCTGGTCCATGAACTGCGACAGCTGGCTGGTGCCGAAGAACTCCTTGATGGAGGCGACGACCGGCCGGATGTTGATCAGGGTCTGCGGCGTGATCGCCTCGACGTCCTGGGTGGTCATCCGCTCTCGGACGACTCGCTCCATGCGGGCCAGGCCGGTCCGGACCTGGTTCTGGATGAGCTCGCCGACCGTGCGCAGCCGCCGGTTGCCGAAGTGGTCGATGTCGTCGACCTCGACCCGCACCGGCGAGGCGTCGGCGCGGCTCGGGAACTCGGTCTCGCCCGCGTGCAGCGCCACGATGTAACGGATCGTGGACGCGATGTCATCGAGGGTGAGCGTGCCCTGCATCAGGTCGGTGCTCAGCCCGAGCTTCTTGTTCGCCTTGTACCGGCCGACCTTGGCCAGGTCGTACCGCTTGGCGTTGAAGTACATGTTGTCGAGCAGGGTCTGCGCCGCCTCCCGCGTGGGCGGCTCGCCCGGGCGCAGCTTGCGGTAGATGTCGAGCAGCGCCTCGTCCTGGGTCGCGGTGTGGTCCTTCTCCAGGGTCAGCCGCATGGACTCGTACTGGCCGAACTCCTCGAGGATCTTGGCCTCGTCCCAGCCCAGCGCCTTGAGCAGCACGGTCACGCTCTGCTTGCGCTTGCGGTCGATCCGGACGCCGACCATGTCCTTCTTGTCGACCTCGAACTCCAGCCAGGCACCCCGGGACGGGATGATCTTGGCCCCGTAGAGGTCCTTGTCGGAGGTCTTGTCCACCTGGGTGTCGAAGTACACGCCGGGCGAGCGCACCAGCTGGGAGACCACGACCCGCTCGGTGCCGTTGATCACGAAGGTGCCCTTGGGGGTCATCAGGGGGAAGTCCCCCATGAAGACCGTCTGGCTCTTGATCTCGCCGGTCTCGTTGTTCATGAACTCCGCGGTGACGAACAGCGGGGCCGCGAACGTGAAGTCGCGGTCCTTGCACTCGTCGATGGAGTTCTTCGGCGGCTCGAACCGGTGGTCCCGGAACGACAGCGACATCGTCCCCGAGAAGTCCTCGATGGGACTGATCTCCTCGAAGATCTCCTCAAGGCCGGACTTGGTGGGTACCGAGAGCCCGGAGGCTGCGGCCTCCTCGACCCTCGTCTTCCACCCGTCGTTGCCGAGCAGCCAGTCGAAACTGTCCGTCTGCAGCGCGAGGAGGTCCGGAACCTCGAGTGGCTCGCGGATCTTGGCGAAGGAGATGCGCAGTGGTGCGGTGGAGTTGCGGGAAGTTGGAGCGGGGGCGTTGCGCGAGGCGGCCAAGAGGCGTCCTTCCGAGGGCTCGCGGGCACATTCCGCGCATGCGTCATGTCCCACGGCTAGCGCGTGGGAAATCATGAGCAGCGCAAAGAGGCAGCATAGCCCACGCACCGGCCGCTGTCGAGCCGGGGTACCCACGGCGAAGCCAGGTGCACCCCGGCGACCCGGGCGAACCTCGAAGGAAGGATGAACCCCCGCTGGCCGAAGGTCAAGGATGCTGGGTCACGACCGGGTCACGATCACCCAAACGACGCGAGGGCGGCCGCCCCAGTGGGACGGCCGCCCTCGCGGACTGCGGGAGGTGCTACTTGATGGTGACGGTCGCGCCGGCGCCCTCGAGGGCCGCCTTGGCCTTCTCGGCCGACTCCTTGTTGACCTTCTCCAGGACCGGCTGGGGGGTGCCGTCGACGAGGTCCTTGGCCTCCTTCAGACCGAGGCTCGTCAGCGTGCGCACCTCCTTGATCACCTGGATCTTCTTCTCGCCAGCGGCCTCGAGGATGACGTCGAACTCGTCCTGCTCCTCGGCCGCGGCCGCCCCGGCGTCGCCGCCGGCCGCAGCCGGCGCGGCCGCGACGGCCACCGGAGCCGCGGCGGTGACGCCGAAGGTGTCCTCGAACTGCTTGACGAACTCCGAGAGGTCGATGAGCGACATCTCCTTGAACGCGTCAAGGAGTTCGTCGGTGCTGAGCTTCGCCATGTCGGCGGTCCTTCCCTGCTGGTGTGAGCTGGATGGGTGGGGTCGGGCGGCCGGTCAGGCCTGGGTGGTCTCCTCGGCGGTCGGCTCGTCGCCGACTGCCTCGGCCGCGGCGTCGGCCGGGGTCTCGACCTCGGCCTCGGGCTCCGCGGCCGGAGCGGGGGCCGGGGTCCCGGCCCCCCCGTTCAGGACCGTGGGGTCCTGCTCCGCCTTCTGGCGCAGCGCCTCGACCAGGCGAGCCGTCTGGGCCAGTGGTGCGGCGAACAGTGACACCGCGTTGGACAGCGATGCCTTCATCGCGCCCGCGAGCTTCGCGAGCAGCACCTCACGGGACTCGAGGTCCGCGAGCTTCTTGATCTCGTCGGCGGTGATCGCCTTGCCGTCGAGGACCCCGCCCTTGATCACGAGGTGCGGGTTGGCCTTGGCGAAGTCGCGCAGGCCCTTGGCGGCCTCGACCGGGTCACCGCTGACGAAGGCGATCGCCGAGGGGCCGGCCAGTGCGGCCTCGAGCCCTTCGACGCCGGCCTCGCGAGCAGCGATCTTGGTCAGCGTGTTCTTCACCACGGCGTAGGACGCGTGCTCACCCAGCGACGTACGCAGCTGCTTGAGCTGGGCGACGGTGAGCCCGCGGTACTCGGTCAGCACGACAGCCTTCGAGCCCCGGAACTGCTCCGTGAGCTCGGCTACCGTGGCCGCCTTGTCGGGCCTGGCCATGGGTGGTTCCTTTCGGTCGGCCGTACTCATGACCGCCGGGTTCGGCCCCGAGACGACGAACGCCCCGGCGCAGGGCGCACGGGGCGGCACCGCCGTAGGGCGGTCTCGCTACGGTCACCTGCGCGGGCCGCCCGCGAACTGCGGGGCCTTCGACCACCCGGGACCGGCGTGAGCCGGCCCCCGATGGCGACCTGCGGTCTGTGGCTGCGATCAGGGTACGGGTTGCAGCGGGCCCGGGCCAAATCGGCGCCGGGCCCGCGGCCCGTCAGGAGCTGGCGCCGGCCTCGAGCGCGGCGGTCAGCTTGGCGGTACGGCTGGGGTCCACCGGGATGCCGGGGCCCATCGTGGTCGCTATGACCACCTTCTTGATGTACCGGCCCTTGGCCGTGGCCGGCTTGAGCCGGAGCACCTCGTCGAGCCCCGCTGCGTAGTTCTCCAGCAGCGCCTGGTCGGAGAACGACACCTTGCCGACGATGAAGTGCAGGTTCGCGTGCCGGTCCACCCGGAACTCGATCTTGCCGCCCTTGATCTCGGTCACCGCCTTGACCACATCGTTGGTCACGGTGCCCGTCTTCGGGTTCGGCATCAGGCCGCGGGGGCCGAGCACCCGGCCGAGCCGGCCGACCTTGCCCATGAGGTCGGGGGTGGAGACGACGGAGTCGAAGTCCAGCCGGCCGCCCTCGACCTCGGCGATCAGCTCGTCGGCGCCCACGATGTCCGCACCCGCGGCGCGCGCCTCCTCGGCGCGCTCACCGGTCGCGAACACGAGGACTCGGGCCGTCTTGCCGGTGCCGTTCGGCAGGTTCACCGTGCCGCGGACCATCTGGTCGGCCTTGCGGGGGTCCACCCCGAGGCGCATCGCGACCTCGACGGTCGCGTCGTACGTCGTGGTGGAGGTCTCCTTGGCCAGCCGCAGGGCGTCCAGCGGCTCGTAGAGCGCGTCGCGGTCGATCTTCTCGGCGGCGGCGCGGTAGGACTTGCTGCGCTTCATGGTCTGCTCCTTGGTTCGCGGTACGGGTGCAGTCGTGGTCAGCGGGCCAGCGCGTGGCCCTCCCACGCCGTCCGGCGGTCGGCCGGACGGACGTCAGTCGACTGGTCAGTCGGTGACGGTGATGCCCATCGACCGGGCGGTGCCCGCGATGATCTTCTCCGCGGCGTCCAGGTCGTTGGCGTTGAGGTCGGCCATCTTGGTCTGGGCGATCTCCCGCACCTGCTCACGGGTGATCTTGGCGACCTTGGTGGTGTGCGGAGTGGGACTGCCCTTCTCCACGCCCGCGGCCTTGAGGATCATGCGCGCGGCCGGCGGGGTCTTCGTGACGAAGGTGAACGAGCGGTCCTCGTAGACCGAGATCTCGACCGGGATCACCTGGCCGCGCTGCGCCTCGGTGGCCGCGTTGTACGCCTTGCAGAACTCCATGATGTTGACGCCGTGCTGGCCCAGCGCCGGGCCTACCGGCGGGGCCGGGGTCGCGACGCCGGCGTTGATCTGCAGCTTGATGATCGCTGCGAGCTTCTTCTTGGGAGGCATGTCCGGTCCTAGTTCTTCTGGATCTGGGAGAACGACAGCTCGACCGGGGTCTCCCGGCCGAAGATCTCCACGAGGCCCTTGACCCGCTGGGTGTCGGCGTTGATCTCGTGGATGGTGGCCTGCAGGCTGGTGAACGGCCCGTCGATCACGGTGACCGAGTCTCCGACCTGGAAGTCGAGGACCTTCACCTCGACCTTCTCGGCGGCCTTGGCCTCGGCCGTCGGCCCGAGGATCGCGACGACCTCGTCGACGGTCAGCGGGGTGGGCTGGTGGGCGTGCCCGACGAAGCCGGTGACGCCCGGCGTGTTGCGGACGGCACCCCACGACTCGTCGGTGAGGTCCATGCGGACCAGGACGTACCCGGGGAACTTGTTGCGCCGGACCAGCTTGCGCTGGCCGTTCTTGATCTCGACCGCCTCTTCCTGTGGGACCTCGACCTGGAAGATGAAGTCCTCCATGTTCAGCGAGGTCGTGCGGCTCTCGATGTTGGTCTTCACCCGGTTCTCGTACCCGGCGTAGGAGTGCACGACGTACCACTCGCCGGGCGCGGCCCGCAGGGCGAGTCGGAACGCGGTGACCGGGTCGGGCTCCTCCTCGGCTGCCTCACCCTCGGTCGACTCGGCCGGCTCGGCCGGCTCGGTCGGCTCGGTCGGCTCGGTCGGCTCGGCCGCGGGGTCCTCGACCTCGACGACCTCCTCGACCTCGACGACCTGCTCGGCCGCAGGGTCCATCACGGCGTCGTCGATGTCGACGCCGTCTGGGCTGGTGAACTCGGTCACAGGGACGCTCTTCCTGGTGCTTTCAGCGGGTGCAACGGATCGGGACTCGCGGCATCAGTTGCCGAAGACGAACAAGACGGCGCGCCCGAACACGTAGTCGAGGACGGACACGACGATCGTGACGGCGGCCACGAAGACCATGACGACGGAGGTGTAGGTCATCAGCTCGCTGCGGGTCGGCCAGATGACCTTGCGCAGCTCGGCGACCACCTGGCGGTAGAACAACCCGAGCCGGGCCATCAGCCCGGGCCGGTCCCCCTTGGCACCGGAACCTGGGCGGCCACGCTCCGGGGTCGCCGTGGAACCGTGTGTGTCGGTCACTCGCCTCACCCTCGCGTCGTGGGCCCGCCCCGGGGTGCCGGGGAACGGGGTCGTGCGTCGCACCCGAGGGTGCGTGTGCAGGGCCGGAGGGACTCGAACCCCCAACCACCGGTTTTGGAGACCGGGACTCTGACCAATTGAGCTACGGCCCTCCGGCGGCCAGACCCCCGCACACCCGGACCCGGGCAGGCGAGAACATGGGTGGGAAGCCACCGAGGATCGCCAGTGTACGACGCGGTGGGCACCTCGGTCGAACCGCCGGTGCCCGTCCGCCGCGGGAGTGGAAGGATTGGCCGGGTGAGCACTCCCTCAGCACACCTGTCGGCCGACCGACGCGTCTCCCTGCGGATCGGCGCCATCACGGAGTCCGCGACGCTCGCCGTCGACGCCAAGGCCAAGGCCCTCGCGGCGGCCGGGCGCCCGGTGGTGGGCTTCGCCGCCGGCGAGCCGGACTTCCCCACCCCCGACTACGTCGTCGCGGCGGCGATCGCGGCCTGCCAGAACCCGCGGTGGCACCGCTACACGCCCGCAGCCGGCCTGCCGGAGCTGCGCGAGGCCATCGCCGCGAAGACGCTGCGAGACAGTGCCTACGAGGTCAGCGCCGCCCAGGTCCTGGTCACCAACGGCGGCAAGCAGGCGATCTACAACGCCTTCGCCACGCTGCTCGACCCCGGTGACGAGGTGCTGCTGCCCGCCCCGTACTGGACCACCTACCCCGAGTCGATCCGGCTGGCCGGCGGCACGCCGGTCGCGGTGCCCACCGACGAGACGTCCGGCTTCCGGGCGACCCTGGCCCAGCTCGAGGCGGCCCGCACCCCGCGGACCAGGGCCCTGGTCTTCGTGTCGCCGTCCAACCCGACCGGTGCGGTCTACCCGCCGGAGCAGGTCGCGGCGATCGGCCGCTGGGCGGTGGCGCACGGGCTGTGGGTCGTCACCGACGAGATCTACGAGCACCTGGTCTACGACGACGCGCAGTTCGCCTCCATGCCGACCCTCGTGCCCGAGCTGGCCGAGCGCTGCGTCGTGGTCAACGGCGTGGCCAAGACCTACGCCATGACCGGCTGGCGGGTGGGCTGGCTGATCGGACCCACGGACATCGTCAAGGCCGCGGCCAACCTGCAGTCGCACTCCACCTCGAACGTGGCCAACGTCTCCCAGGTGGCCGCGCTGGCCGCAGTCTCCGGGGACCTGTCAGCCGTCGCGATGATGCGGGCCGCGTTCGACCGTCGTCGGGTCACCATGACCGAGATGCTGTCGGCCATCCCAGGTGTCACCTGCCCGCGCCCGCAGGGCGCCTTCTACTGCTATCCCTCGGTCAAGGGGGTGCTGGGCAAGCGGATCCGCGGGCAGCGCCCGCAGACCTCGCTGGACCTGGCGGCGCTGATCCTGGAGGAGGTGGAGGTCGCGGTGGTCCCCGGCGAGGCGTTCGGCACCCCCGGGTACCTGCGGCTGTCCTACGCGCTGGGCGACGACGACCTGGTCGAGGGGGTCGGCCGGATCCAGAAGCTGCTGGCCGAGGCTGCCGACTGACCGCCCCAACGGGCGCGGCAGCAACTCGTCGGTCGGTCACCGCGCTGCCCAAGGCGCACCTGCACCTGCACTTCACCGGCGCCATGCGGCACACCACCATGCTCGAGCTGGCGGCCGAGCACCGGGTCCGGCTGCCGGACGCCCTGCTCGAGACGCACCTGCCGGAGCTGACACCCGACGAGCGCGGCTGGTTCCGGTTCCAGCGGCTGTACGACGCGGCCCGGTCGGTGCTGCAGCACCCGGACGACGTCCGGCGGCTGGTCCGCGAGGTCGCCGAGGACGAGCGCGCCGACGGCTCCGGCTGGCTGGAGATCCAGGTCGACCCCAGCGGGTACGCCGCGCGGTTCGGCGGGATCACCGCCTTCCTCGAACTGGTCCTGGACGCCGTCCGGGACGCGTCTGCCGCCACCGGCGTCGGGATCGCGGTGATCATCGGGGCGAACCGGACCCGGCACCCGATGGACGCCCGGGTGCTGGCCCGGCTCGCCGTGCAGTACGCCGGCCGCGGGGTGGTCGGCTTCGGGCTGGCCAACGACGAGCGCCGGGCGCCCGCCGAGGACTTCGAGCGGGCCTTCCGGATCGCCCGCCGGGCCGACCTGCTGGCCACGCCGCACGGCGGCGAGCTGCTCGGCGCGGCGTCCGTGCGCTCGTGCGTCACGGCGCTGGGAGCGGACCGGATCGGCCACGGGGTGCGCTCGGTCGAGGACCCGGCCGTGCTCGACCTGCTGGCCGAGCGCGGCATCACCTGCGAGGTGTGCCCCAGCTCGAACGTCGGGCTGGGGATCTACCCGGACCTGCCCAGCGTGCCGCTGCGGCAGCTGCTGGCGGCGGGGGTCCCGGTCGCGCTGGCCGCCGACGACCCGCTGCTGTTCGGCTCCCGGCTGACCGCCCAGTACACGGTCGCGCGCGAGGCGCACGGCCTGGATGACGCCGCGCTGGCCGGGCTGGCCCGCTCGTCGGTCCGGGCCGCCCGGATGCCCGACGACCTGCGCCGGCGGATGCTGGCCGGGATCGACGACTGGCTGGCCGCCGCCTACAGCGTGCAGCCGACCAGCACCGGCTCGGCGGCCAGCTCGACCCCGTAGGCCGCGCGAACCCCGGCGCGGACCTCCCCGGCCAGGGCGAGCAGGTCCGCGGTGGTCGCCCCACCGGGATTGGTGAGCGCCAGGGTGTGCTTGCTGGAGATCCGGGCCGGGCCGCGGCCGTAGCCGCGGCCGAAGCCCGCGTGCTCGATCAGCCAGGCCGCCGAGGTCTTGACCCGCCCGTCCGGCTGCGGGAAGCGGGGGGCCGCCTCGGGCAGGGCGGCCGCCTGGGCCGGGCTGAGCAGCGGGTTGGTGAAGAAGGAGCCGGCGCTGGCGGTGTCCGGGTCCTCGGCGTCCAGCACCATCCCCTTCGACCGGCGCAGCGCCAGGACGGCGGCCCGCGCGTCGGCGAGCGGCGCCGTGTCCCCGACCGGCACGTCCAGCGCCTTGGCCAGCTCGGCGTAGCGGACCGGCTGCGAAGCGGGCGACCGGCTCAGCCGGATCGTCACGGCGAGCACCAGGTACCGCCCGGGTGCCCGCTTGAGGGCGCTGTCCCGGTAGCCGAACCCGCAGGCCGCGCAGCCCAGCTCGACCACCTGGCCGGAGCCACGGTCCAGCGCCCGCACCCCGGTGAGCACGTCAGCGACCTCCTGGCCGTAGGCGCCCACGTTCTGGATCGGGGTGGCGCCGGTGCGCCCGGGGATGCCCGAGAGCGCCTCGACCCCGGACAGCCCGTCGGCCACGGCCCTCGCGACCACGTCGTCCCACGGCTCCCCCGCCGCCAGGTCGACCCGCACGTGCTCGCCCTCGCCGGTGACGGTCACCCCCCGGGTGCCGACGGCCACCACCGTGCCGTCGAAGCCGGCGTCGGCGACCACGACGTTCGAGCCGCCGCCCAGGACGAGCACCGGTTCGCCCGCCCGGTCGAGCCGACGGACCAGGTCGACCAGCTCGGGCTCCTCGGCCACCTCGACCAGCCGCCGGGCCGGCCCGCCGAGCCGCAGCGTGGTCCGGCCGGCGAGCGGGACGCCGGTGAGCTCGCGCACCGCTCGCTCAGGCGAGCCGGACGGTCGCGCGGGCCTGCCCGAGCACCTTGTCGCCGCCGACCGTGGCGGTGAGCTGGACGACGACCCGGCCGCCGTCCAGCTTCTCGGTCACGACCCCGGAGACGTCGAGCCGGGTCCCCACCCCGTCGTCGGGGACCACCACGGGCCGCACGAAGCGGACGCCGTACTCGACGACGGCCCCGGGGTCACCGACCCAGTCGGTGACGACCCGCCCGGCCTCGGCCATGGTCAGCATGCCGTGCGCGATGACGTCGGGCAGCCCGACCGCCGTGGCCACCTTCTCGCTCCAGTGGATGATGTTGAAGTCACCGGAGGCACCCGCGTACATGACCAGGGTGGCCCGCTGGATCGGGACGCTGAGCGGCGGCAGCTCGGTGCCGACCTCGACGCTGTCGTACGCCAGGACGGCGGTCACGCGCCCTCCCCCTCTTGCGCGGCTACCGACGTGCCGCGGGAGACCACGCTGCTGTAGATGTCGGCCACCGGCTCGCCGCCCAGGGTGCTCACCGCCGTCCTCGTGGTCAGCACCTCGTTGCGCCCGGCCACCCGGATGTCCTCGACGCTGCTGACGACTCGGAGCACGTCGCCGGCGTGGACCGGCCGGTGCGCCACGAACCGCTGCTCGCCGTGGACGACGCGCGAGTAGTCCAGGCCCAGCGCGGGGTCCACCATGGGCGAGTCGACGAAGTACCGGAAGGACAGCACCGTCAGGAAGGTCGGCGGGGCGACGACGTCGGGGTGGCCGAGGGCCCGGGCCGCCGCCGGGTCACGGTAGGCCGGGTGCGGGTCCCCGATGGCGTCGGCGAACCGCCGGATCAGCTCGCGGGAGACCTCGTAGGGCTCCGCGGCCGGGTACTCGCGGCCGACGAAGTCGGCGTTGAGCGGCATCACATGCCGCCGAGGCTGCCGCCGGTGACCGGAATGGTCACGCCGGTGACGAAGTCGGAGTCCGGGGAGACGAGGAACGCATGGACGTTGGCGATGTCCTCGGGCCGACCGGCCCGCCCGAGCGCGGTCATCATGACCGCCATCTGGCGCATCTGCTCGGGGACGCCCAGTTCGGCGCCGTCCTCCTTCGGCGCGGTGAGCCGGGTCTCGGTGAAGCCCGGCGCGACGGCGTTGACGTTGATCCCGAACGGGCCGAGCTCGCGGGCGAGGGTCTTCGTGGTCGAGATGATCGCGCCCTTGGCCGCGGCGTAGTTGTACTGGCCGGCGTTGCCGGCCAGGCCGGTCAGCGAGGAGGTGAAGGTGATCTTGCGGTTGTAGCGGACCGCCCCGAGCTCCTTGATCTCCGCCTTGGCGACCTCGCGCAGGTACGGCATGGCGGCCAGCGTGGTGTGGAACGACGTCTTCAAGTTGACGTCCATCACGAAGTCGAAGACCTCGTCGTCGAGGTTGTGGAACATCTTGTCCCGGGTGATGCCCGCGTTGTTCACCACGATGTCGAGCTTGCCGAACCGCTCGACCGTGCTCGCGGTCAGCTGCCTGGCCGCGGCCAGGTCCACGGTGTCGTCCAGGCTGACCGCCGCCTCGCCGCCGGCCTGCGCGATCAGCTCCGCGGTCTCGTGGGCGGGCTCGGCGTCGACGTCGTTGACCACCACGCGAGCGCCGTCCGCGGCCAGCCGAAGCGCCGTGGCCCGGCCGATCCCCCGACCCGCCCCGGTGACGATCGCCACCTTGCCGTCCAGACGTCCCATCGACCCGGCTCCTCCCGCTCGTCGTGCCCTGAGGTGGTCAGGACGCTAACGCACGTCAGGGCCGCACCCCGAGACGGGGGCGGCCCTGACGGGACGGACGTTGTTCGCCGGCGACGGCCGAGCGCTGCGCGCTACTTGGTCTCCTTGTGGACCGTGTGCGTCTTGCAGGTCGGGCAGTACTTCTTCAGCTCCACCCGGTCGGGGTCGTTGCGCCGGTTCTTCTTCGTGATGTAGTTGCGGTTCTTGCACTCCTGGCAGGCCATGGTGATCTTCGGGCGGACGTCGGTCTTGGCAGCCACGGGACGGCCTCTTCCTGCTCAGGTGACTCACTCGGCGGACATGTCAGGGTAGCCCCCGATCTCCGGTGAGGAAAATCGGTCGGGCTGGTAGCGGAGGCCGGACTCGAACCGGCGACACAGCGATTATGAGCCGCTTGCTCTGACCACCTGAGCTACTCCGCCTGGCGACCGCCCGGCCGGAGCCGGGCAGCCTTGGTGCTTGGAGCCCCAATACGGAATCGAACCGTAGACCTTCTCCTTACCATGGAGACGCTCTGCCGACTGAGCTATTGGGGCGAGCGGACCGAGGGTACACACCCTCCACTGCGGAGCGGAAATCCCCCCGGTGCGGGCGGTCGGTCACCCGACGTACGGCCGCTCCCGACGGAGCTCATCACGGGCGATGGAGCGTCGGTGGACGGCGTCCGGGCCGTCCGCGATCCGCAGCGCCCTGGCCCAGGCGTAGAAGTAGGCGAGGGGGGTGTCATCGCTGATGCCGGCGCCGCCGAACACCTCGATCGCCCGGTCGATCACCGTGGTGGCCATGGCCGGGGCGGCCACCTTGATGGCGGCGATCTCGGTCCGGGCGCCCTGCGCTCCGTAGACGTCGATCAGCCAGGCGGTCTTGTAGACGAGCAGCCGGGTCTGGTCGATGTCGATCCGCGACTGCGCGATGAGCTCGCGCACGACGCCCTGCTCGGACAGGTGCTTGCCGAACGCGACCCGGGACTTGGCCCGGTCCACCATGAGCGCCATGGCGCGCTCGGCCATGCCGATGAGCCGCATCGCGTGGTGGATCCGGCCGGGGCCGAGCCGGGCCTGGGAGATCATGAACCCGTCGCCCTCGGCGGCGATCAGGTTGGTCGCCGGGACCCGGACGTCCGAGAACAGGATCTCGGAGTGCCCGTGCTGGTCCTGGTAGCCGAACACCGGCAGGTGCCGCTCGATGGTGAGGCCGGGGGCGTCGCGCGGGACGAGGATCATGGACTGCTGGCGGTGCAGCTCGCCGTCCGGGTCGGTCTTGCCCATGACGATGAAGACCTGGCAGCGCTCGTCCGCGGCGCCGCTGGTCCACCACTTGCGCCCGTTGACCACGTACTCGTCGCCCTCGCGGCGGATCAGCGTGGTGATGTTGGTGGCGTCCGAGCTGGCGACGTCCGGCTCGGTCATGGCGAAGCCGGACCGGATCTCGCCCGCGAGCAGCGGCTCGAGCCAGTCCCTCTTCTGCTCGGGCGTGCCGAAGAGGTGGAGCACCTCCATGTTGCCGGTGTCGGGGGCCTGGCAGTTGATCGCCTCGGGGGCGATCACCGGTGACCAGCCGGAGATCTCGGCGACCGAGGCGTACTCGAGGTTCGTGAGGCCGGACAGGTCGGGCAGGAACAGGTTCCACAGCCCGCGCCGCCGAGCGGACTCCTTCAGCTCCTCCATCACGGGCGGAAGCTCGTGCTGGCCCTGCTCGGCGAGGGAGCGGGCGTAGACGGGCTCCGCGGGGAACACCTTCTCCCGCATGAAGTCCCACATCGCCGCAGAGGTCTCCTCTGCCTTCGGCGACAGCGCGAAGTCCATGGTCACCCTCCGGTTCCTCGGGGCGTCCGGCGCCCCGGCACCAACCTAGGCCGTGATCAGCGCCCCCTCCACACCGGCGAGCAGCAGCTCGGATGGATGTGGCTAGTCCGCGAGCCGGTGCACCGCACGGGCGTCCACGAGGGCCTGGATCTCCTCGGGCGTGAAGCCCCAGGCCTCGAGCGCTGCGTCCGTGTCCTGCCCCGGCTGCCGCTCCGGCGTCGGCGGCAGGCCCGGGGTGCGGGAGAAGCGGGGCGCGACCACAGGCTGCAACGACCCGCTGACGTCCGCGAAGACCCCGCGGGCGGCCAGGTGCGGGTGCGCTGGTGCCTCGGTCAGGCTGAGGACCGGGGCCACGCAGGCATCCGTCCGTGCGAAGTGGTCGGCCCACTCGTCCCTCGTCCGGGTGGCGAAGACCGCGGCGAACCGCTCGCGATGGTCCGGCCAGTGCCGGACGTCGAGCTGGTGGCCGTCGAGCTTCCCCGTCAGCCCGAGCCCGGCGAGCAGCGCCGCGTAGAACTGGGGCTCGAGCGCGCCCACCGCCACGTGCCTGCCGTCGGCGCACCGGTAGGTGTCGTAGAACGGCGCTCCCCCGTCCAGCAGGTTGGCCCGGCGGGCGTCCTGCCAGAGCCCCGCCCCGAACAGGCCGTAGACCATGGTCATGAGGGACGCCGCGCCGTCGACCATCGCGGCGTCGACGACCTGGCCGCGTCCGCTGTGGCTGCGCTCGAGCAGCGCCGACAGGACGCCCACGACGAGGTAAAGGGCACCGCCGCCGAAGTCGGCCACCAGGTTGACCGCCTGCATGGGCTTGTCCGGGGTGCCGATGCTGTGCAGGGCCCCGGTGATCGCCGCGTAGGTGATGTCGTGCCCGACCGCGGGGGCGAGCGGACCGTCCTGGCCCCACCCGGTCATCCGGGCGTAGACCAGCCGCTCGTTGCGGGCGAGGCACTCGTCGGGCCCGACCCCCAGCCGTTCGGTGACCCCAGGGCGCAGGCCCTCGACCAGCACGTCGGCCCGCTCAACCAGGCGAAGCACCACGTCCCGGCCCTGCTCGGTCTTCAGGTCGACCGCGACGCAGGGCCGGCTGCGGTGCAGCCCGGTGGCCGAAGCGGCGGCCAGCCCGCCTCCCCCCGGGCGGTCCACCCGCACCACGTCCGCGCCGAGCTCGGCCAGCAGCAGGCAGGCGAACGGTGCCGGGCCGATGCCGGCCAGCTCGACGACGCGGACTCCGGCCAGGGGGCCACGGGACGCAGACATGGCCCCAGGCTAGAGGCGGGTCACACGTCGGTGACCCGAAGGCCCGCGTGCGCCTTGTACCGGCGGTTGACGCTGATGAGGTTGCAGGTGAGCGCCTCGACCTGGTGCGCGTTGCGCAGCCGCCCGGCGTAGACCCCGCGCACGCCCGGGATCCGGCCGGCCAGCTCGCTCACCAGGTCGGTCGCCTCGCGGTCGTCACCGAGGACCAGCACATCGGTGTCCAGGGACGCGACCGCAGGGTCGTCCAGCAGCACGGCGCTCACGTGGTGGAAGGCGGCGACCACGCGGCTGTCCGGCAGCAGCGCCGCGGCCTGCTGGGCCGCCGAGCCCTCCTCGACGGGCAGCGGGAAGGCTCCCTGTGCGTCGAAGCCCATGGGGTTCACGCAGTCGATCACGACCTTCCCGGACAGGTCGGGCGCCAGCTCGGCGAGCAGCTCCCGGTGGCCGTCCCAGGGCACGGCGACGACCACCACGTCGCCGAGGCGCGCCGCCGCAGCGTTGTCGGCGCCCGTCACCGAGCCGCCGGTCGCCGCGGCCAGCTCCCGGGCGGTCGCCGCGGCACGCTCCTGGCTCCGGCTGCCGATGACGACGGACAGGCCCGAGGCCGCGAAGCGTCGGGCCAGCCCCCGCCCCTGCGGGCCGGTCCCGCCCAGCACGGCGACGGTCTGGCTGTCCAGCGGACTGGTCACAGGGCCTCCTTGGCCGTCAGCGCGGTGCCATCCGGATGGCGCCGTCGAGGCGGATCGTCTCCCCGTTCAGCATCGGGTTCTCGACGATGTGCGCCACCAGCGCCGCGTACTCCGTGGGGTCGCCCAGCCGGGACGGGTGCGGAACCTGCGCGCCGAGGGACGCGATCGCCTCCTCGGGCAGCGTCTGGAACATCGGGGTCAGGAACAGGCCCGGCGCGATGGTGTTCACCCGGATCCTGTGCTGGGCCAGGTCCCGGGCGATCGGCAGGGTCATCCCCACGACGCCACCCTTGGACGCCGAGTACGCCGCCTGGCCGACCTGGCCTTCGTACGCCGCGACGGAGGCGGTGTTGACGATGACGCCCCGCTCCTCGCCGTCCATCGGCGTCGAGGCGACCATGCGGGCGGCGGCGAGCCGGATCACGTTGAAGGTGCCGATCAGGTTCACCTGGATGACCTTGGTGAAGACCGACAGTGGGAAGGGGCTGCCGTCCTTGGCCACCACCCGGGCAGCCGTCCCGATACCGGCGCAGCTCACCACGACAGCGAGGTCGCCCAGGGCACTCGCGGCGTCGACCGCGGCCTGGACCTGTCCCTCGTCGGTCACGTCCGTGGCCGCGAAGACCACCGATTCGCCGAGGTCCGCGGCCAGCCGGTCCCCCTGGGAGGTCGGCAGGTCGACCATGACGACCTTGGCGCCCCCCGCAGCCAGCCGCTGCACGGTCGCCAGCCCCAGGCCGGACGCACCTCCGGTGACCAGCGCGACCTTGTTCGTGACGTCCATTCCCACCCCTGCCTTCGCTCGATGAGGGATCACGCTCCTAGCTGGCGAGCATGTCACCACCCCGGTCACGCCGAAGGCCCCGGCCTGCGCGTCGCGCACTCCGGGGCCTTCGTTCTTACGGGTGGCAGGTCAAGGATTCGAACCTTGGTAGGCAAAGCCGACGGATTTACAGTCCGCTCCCATTGGCCGCTCGGGCAACCTGCCGGGTGCTGCCGGGTGGACAGCGGACAGAATGTTACCCCAGCCGGAAAGGGGGCCACGCATGGCCGACTCGAGTTTCGACATCGTGAGCAAGGTTGACCACCAGGAGGTCGACAACGCGCTGAACCAGGCCGCCAAGGAGGTGTCCCAGCGCTACGACTTCAAGAACGTCGGCGCCTCGATCGCATGGTCGGGCGAGAACGTCGAGATGCGCGCGAACAGCGAGGAGCGGGTAAAGGCGATCCTCGACGTGTTCGAGAGCAAGCTGATCAAGCGCGGCGTCTCGCTCAAGGCGCTCGACCTCGACGAGCCGTTCGCGTCCGGCAAGGAGTACCGGCTGGTGGCCAGCCTGAAGCAGGGCATCAGCTCAGACGACGCCAAGAGGCTGTCCAAGATCATCCGGGACGAGGGGCCCAAGGGGATCAAGGCCCAGATCCAGGGCGACGAGCTGCGGGTCAGCTCCAAGTCGAGGGACGAGCTGCAGACCGTGATCGCACTGATCAAGGGCAAGGACCTGGAGTTCGCGGTCCAGTTCGTCAACTACCGGTGACGAACGCCCCGAGCTGGTCACGTTCGAGGATCAGCCCGGCGACGCCGGCCGCCGGGTCCACCAGCTCGGGCGACCAGGACAGCGCGTCGAACGGGCAGACGTCGATACAGATCCCGCAGTACATGCACAGCGCGTAGTCGATGGCGAACCGGTCCAGCACGTGGCGGGTCCGGGGGCGGCGGCCCGCTGCCGGCTCATTCTCGGTGTGCGAGTCGATCTCGATGCACCAGTCCGGGCACTCGCGGGCGCACAGCATGCACGACGTGCAGCTCTCGGCCAGCAGGGCGATCGCGCCCCGGCTGCCGGCCGGGGGCGGGGAGGGCACGGTCACGGCTGCCCGCCGTCCGGATCGGCCGGTCCCCACCGGCCCGGCGCCGGCACGCCGGGCGGCAGGGCGCGGCGTCGCCGAACGGCCGAGCCGGACTCCCCGGGCTCCTTCGCCCCCGGCCACGGGCGAGCGACGCGGGCCGCGAGCACGAAGCCCTTGCGCAGGGGATGACCCTCGAAGCCGGCCGGCAGCAGCAGCGGTCCGGGGGCCGGGTGCCCGGTGAAGGTGAGGCCGAACATCTCGGCGGCCTCACGCTCGTGCCAGTCGGCCCCGCGGAACACCGAGACGGCGCTGGGCAGGCTGGGCGGTTCGGAATCCACGCGGGTGCGGACCAGGAGGTGTTCCACCGGCTCCAGCGCGACCAGATGACACACCACGACCAGGACCGAGTCGGTGTCCTCGTAGGCGGACAGCCAGTCGAAGTAGCCCAGCCGGAAGTCGTCGCGGGCCCGCCGCAACGCGTCCAGCCACGCGTCGGCAGGGACATCGACGGTCAGCTGCCCGAACGAGCTGGTGAGCGACGCGCCCGGCAGCGCAGCCGCGAACGCCCCGGCCCGCTCATGGCCGGTCATCGCGGCAGCCCGTCGGCGACGACCTGCAACGCCGCGATCAGGGCCTGCGGTCGTGGCGGGCAGCCGGGCACGTAGAGATCGACTGGGACCAGCTGGTCCACGCCCTTCGTCACGCTGTAGGAGTCCCAGTAGGGGCCGCCGGAGTCGGCGCATGCCCCGAACGAGATCACGTACGGACGCCCGGGCAGCTGGTCGAGCAGCCGGCGCAGGATCGGGGCGAACACGTCGGTCAGGGTCCCGGACACCACCAGCACGTCAGCCTCCCGGGGCGAGGCGGCGAGCGGCGCGACCGGCTGCGCGGCGCCGAGCCTGGGCAGGACGGCAGCCATGACCTCGACGGCGCAGCAGGCCAGGCCAACGTCGTAGGTCCACACCCGCAGCCGGACGTCGTCCAGCGAGACGGTGCCGCGGTAGGGACCAACGGTGGGCGACTCGAGGTCCACCGTCACCCGACACCTCCCGTCACCAACGTCGAGGTTGCCCCCACGTTCCGCCACGGTGCCTAGACTAGGAGGATCCAGCCCAAGGGGGTTCGAGGAGCACGTGGCCAAGCAGGTCGTCGAAGTCGACCGTGTGATCATCCGTATCGCCGGCGACTCCGGTGACGGCATGCAGCTCACCGGTGATCGTTTCACCTCCCAGACCGCGGCGTTCGGCAATGACCTGTCGACGCTGCCTGACTTCCCTGCCGAGATCCGGGCGCCGGCGGGGACGTTGCCGGGGGTGTCCAGCTTCCAGCTGCAGTTCGCGAACTTCGACATCCTGACGCCGGGTGACTCCGCGGACGTGCTGGTGGCGATGAACCCGGCGGCGTTGCGGGCGAACCTGAAGGACCTGCGCCGCGGCGCGGACCTGATCGTGAACACCGACGAGTTCACCGACCGGAACCTGGCGAAGGTCGGCTACGCGTCGAGCCCGCTGGAGGACGGCAGCCTGGAGGCCTACCACGTGCACCGGGTCGGGCTGACGTCGATGACGGTCGCGGCGGTCGAGGGCATCGGGGTGTCGAAGAAGGAGGCCGAGCGGGCGAAGAACATGTTCGCGCTGGGTCTGCTGTCGTGGCTGTACCACCGGCCGACCGAGGGCACGCTGCGGTTCCTGGAGTCGAAGTTCTCCAGCAAGCCGGACATCCTGGCCGCCAACATCGCGGCGTTCAAGGCGGGCTGGAACTTCGGGGAGACGACCGAGGACTTCTCGGTCTCCTACGAGGTGAAGCCGGCCCCGCTGCCGGCGGGCACCTACCGCAACATCTCCGGCAACCTGGCCCTGGCCTACGGCCTGGTGGCCGCGTCGCGGCTGTCCGGGCTGCCGATGTTCCTGGGCGCCTACCCGATCACCCCGGCCAGCGACATCCTGCACGAGCTGGCCAAGCACAAGCGGTTCGGCGTGCGCACGTTCCAGGCGGAGGACGAGATCGCGGGCATCGGGGCGGCGCTGGGTGCCGCCTTCGGCGGCGCGCTGGCCGTGACGACGACGTCGGGTCCGGGGCTGGCGCTGAAGTCGGAGACCATCGGGCTCGCAGTGTCACTCGAGCTGCCGCTGGTCATCGTCGACGTCCAGCGCGGCGGCCCGTCCACCGGCCTGCCGACCAAGACCGAGCAGGCCGACCTGCTGATGGCGATGTTCGGGCGCAACGGCGAGGCGCCGGTGCCGATCGTGGCGCCGCGCTCGCCGGCCGACTGCTTCGACGCCGCGATCGAGGCGGCCCGGATCGCGCTGCGCTACCGCACCCCGGTGCTGCTGCTGTCCGACGGGTACCTGGCGAACGGCTCCGAGCCGTGGCGCATCCCGGACACCGACACCCTGCCGGACATCAGCGTCGCCTTCGCTACCGAGCCCAACCACGACGGCGAGTTCTGGCCGTACCTGCGGGACCCGCAGACCCTGGCCCGGCCCTGGGCCGTCCCCGGCACGCCGGGGCTGGAGCACCGCATCGGCGGCATCGAGAAGCACGACGGGTCCGGGGAGATCTCCTACGACCCGGCCAACCACGACTTCATGGTGCGCACCAGGGCGGCGAAGGTCGACGGGGTCGCGGCGACCATCGCGCCGCTGGAGGTCGACGACCCGGGTGGGCAGGCCAAGGTCCTGGTGATCGGCTGGGGCTCCACCTACGGCCCGGTCGGGGCGGCCTGCCGCCAGGTGCGCCTGGCCGGGCACCAGGTGGCCCAGGCCCACCTGCGGCACCTCAACCCGTTCCCGGCGAACACCGGGGAGGTGCTGGCCCGCTACGACAAGGTCCTCGTCCCGGAGATGAACCTCGGGCAGTTGGCCCTGCTGCTGCGGGCGAAGTACCTGGTGGACGCCATGCCCTACAACCAGGTCCGCGGCAAGCCGTTCAAGGCCGACGAGCTGCAAGCCGTGATCGAGGACGTGATCGCCAGTGTCTGACCTGATCGATGTCGAGGCGCTCGCAGGCGTGCCCAAGACGGATCTCCCGCTCAAGGCGAAGGACTTCAAGTCCGACCAGGAGGTCCGCTGGTGCCCCGGCTGCGGGGACTACGCCATCCTGGCCGCCATCCAGGGGTTCCTGCCCGAGCTGGGGCTGCGCCGGGAGAACATCGTCTTCGTCTCCGGGATCGGCTGCTCCTCGCGCTTCCCGTACTACCTGGACACCTTCGGGATGCACTCGATCCACGGCCGGGCCCCGGCGATCGCCACCGGGCTGTCCGTGTCCCGCCCGGACCTGTCCGTGTGGGTGGTCACCGGGGACGGCGACGCGTTGTCCATCGGCGGCAACCACCTGATCCACGCCTTGCGGCGCAACGTGAACCTGAAGATCCTGCTGTTCAACAACCGGATCTACGGCCTGACCAAGGGCCAGTACTCGCCCACCTCGGAGCGCGGGAAGGTCACCAAGTCCACCCCCATGGGCTCGGTCGACACCCCGTTCAACCCGGTCTCCCTCGCGCTCGGCGCCGAGGCCACGTTCGTGGCCCGCACCGTCGACTCCGACCGCAAGCACCTGACCGAGGTGCTCCGCCGGGCCGCGGCCCACCCCGGGACCGCGCTCGTGGAGATCTACCAGAACTGCCCCATCTTCAACGACGACGCGTTCGCCGTCCTGAAGGAGCCGGACACCCGGGACCTGTCCACCATCCGGCTCGAGCACGGCCAGCCGATCCGGTTCGGCACCGACGGGTCCAAGGGCGTCGTCCGGGCACCGGACGCCACCCTGCAAGTCGTCGAGGTCACCGACCTCGGACCGGACGGCGAGTCCCGGCTGCTCGTCCACGACGAGCACGCGGACAACCCCGAGCTGGCGTTCGCACTGTCCCGCCTCGCCGACCCGACCACCCTGGACCGCACCCCCATCGGGGTGTTCCGCGACGTCGTCCGACCCACCTACGACGCACTCGTCGCCGAGCAGCTGGAACGCGCCGTGACCACCCAAGGCGCCGGCGACCTGACCACCCTGCTCCACGGCAGCGACACCTGGACCATCAGCTGAGCGAGGGCGACCTGCTTCAGCAGCGCCGAGAGGACGGCCTCGAGCTCACCTCGGACCCGGCTCGGCTGGACCTGGACCGCGTGCACCGCTGGCTGTCCGGCGAGTCGTACTGGGCGGCGGGGCGGGCGCGCGATGTCGTCGACCGGTCCTTCGCGGCCTCGCTGGGTGTGGGTGTCTACGACGGCGGCATCCAGGTGGGCGTGGCGAGGGTGGTGACCGACCGCGCGACCTTCGCCTGGGTCTGCGACGTCTTCGTCGACGCCACCCACCGGGGGCGTGGCATCGGGACCTGGATGATGGCGGCCATCACCGGGCACCTGCAGGCCGAGGGGGTGCGGCGGGTCGTGCTGGCCACGCGCGACGCCCACGAGGTCTACGCCGGCGTGGGTTTCCGGCCGCTGGCCGCCCCCGACCGCTGGATGGAAATCGATCGCCGGGGCTTCATGGCGTAGCCTGCGGGAGTGTCGGACCGGCGTCGAGGTGTGGTGCTGGGGCTGACCGCCTACTTCATCTGGGGCCTGTTCCCGCTCTACTGGCCGCTGCTCGAGCCGGCCGGCGCCGTAGAGATCCTGGCCAACCGGATCGTCTGGTCCCTGGCCGTGGTCCTGCTCCTGCTGCTGGCCGGGCGTCGCTGGTCCTGGATCCGCCCGCTGCTGAAGGACCGGCGGCGGCTCGGCCTGCTCGTCCTCGCCGGCTTCGTCATCGCGGTGAACTGGGGCGTCTACATCTACGGGGTCAACTCCGGCCACGTGGTCGAGACCTCCCTCGGGTACTTCATCAACCCGCTGCTCACGGTGGCGCTCGGCGTGCTGGTGCTCGGCGAGCGCCTGCGTTTGGTGCAGTGGCTCGCGGTCGGCCTGGGCGCGGTCGCCGTGGTGGTGCTCACGGTCGACTACGGCCGACTGCCCTGGATCGCGCTGCTGCTGGCCGCGTCGTTCGGCACCTACGGCCTGGTCAAGAAGACCGTGGGCATGGGGCCGGTCGAGAGCCTCACCGTGGAGACAACGGCGCTGTTCGTGCCGGCCGTGGTCTTCCTGGTGGTGCTGCAGGCGAACGGCCGCAACACGTTCGCCACCCACGGTCCCGGCCATGCCGCACTGCTCGCGGCCACCGGCATCATCACGGCCGTCCCGCTGCTGGCCTTCGGCGGCTCGGCCAACCGGGTGCCGCTGACCTGGCTGGGCATCATGCAGTACCTGACCCCGGCCATGCAGTTCCTGCTGGGGATCCTGGTCTTCCACGAGGCGATGCCACCCTCCCGGTGGATCGGGTTCGGCCTGGTCTGGCTCGGGCTGCTGGTGATCACCTTCGACTCGATCTGGGCGGCCAGCCGGCGGACGCCTGCTGCGGACGTCGTGCCGGCCGAGGCCCACTGATCCCGGGAGGCCCCGCCCCTGGACGGACGCACTGATGGCAAGGTTGGCGGTATGACCGCAGCTGCCCCACCGGCTGACCCGTTTCACACCGAGGAGCGCCGTGCCCTGCGGGCCTTGGTCCGCCGGTTCGTCGAGCAGGAGGTGCTGCCGGACCTCGACACCTGGGAGCGGGGCGGGGAGCTGCCCAGGTCGCTGCACGAGCGGGCTGCCGAGGCGGGGCTGCTCGGGGTCAGCTTCCCCGAGTCCGTGGGCGGCTCGGGCGGTGACCTGTTGGACTCGATCGTGGTGACCGAGGAGGTGCTCCAGTCCGGGGGCAGCGGCGGCCTGGTCGCCGGGCTGTTCACGCACGGGATCGCCCTGCCCCACATCGTCGCGGCCGGCAACCCCGGGCAGGCTGACCGGTTCGTCCGACCGGTGCTGCAAGGGCGCGCGATCGCCGCGCTCGCAGTGACCGAGCCGGACGGCGGCTCGGACGTGGCGGCGCTGCGCACGCGTGCCGTGCGGGACGGCGACAGCTACGTGGTGGACGGCACCAAGACCTTCATCACGTCCGGCGCCCGCGCCGACTGGGTCACGGTGGCGGTACGGACCGGCGGGCCGGGCTACCCGGGCCTGTCCCTGATCGTCGTCCCGACCGACGCCCCAGGGTTCTCGGTGGTCCGCCGGCTGGACAAGATGGGCTGGCGCTGCTCGGACACCGCCGAGCTGTCCTTCGACGGGTGCCGCGTCCCGGCCGAGAACCTGGTCGGCGCCGAGGGCACCGGCTTCCTGCAGCTGGCCGCCCAGTTCGTGGTCGAGCGCATCTCCTTGGCCGTCCAGGCCTACGCCACGGCCCAGCGCTGCCTCGAGCTGGCCACGGCCTGGACCCGCGAGCGGCAGACGTTCGGCCGGCCGCTGGCCTCGCGACAGCTGGTCCGGCACCAGCTGGTGGAGATGCACCGGCAGGTCGACGTGGCACGGGTCTACACCCGGCAGGTGGCTCAGCGGCACGCCGCCGGCGAGGAGGTCATCGCCGAGGCGGCGCTGGCCAAGAACACGGCGGTCGCCGCGTGCGAGCACGTGGCCTACCAGGCCGTCCAGCTGCACGGAGGGGCCGGCTTCATCGCCGACCTGGAGGTGGAGCGGCACTACCGCGACACCCGGGTGCTGGCGATCGGCGGCGGGGCGACCGAGGTGATGGCCGAGCTGGCGGCCACCCGGCTGGGCTACTGAGGCGCCGGCAGCCGGTGCTGCTCAGCTGGTGCGCGCGAGCACCACGTCACACAGCCCCGCGAGCACGTCGCGGGCCGGGACGTCGGGCAGCGGCTGCAGCACCGACCGGGCGTGGTCAGCCCAGGACTTCAGGTCGGCGCGGGCGAGGTCCATCGCCGGGTGCGCCCGGAGCAGGGCCAGCGCCTCGGCGTGCTCGTCGTCGTCCGGCAGCGGGCGGCTCAGCAGATCGCGCAGCCGCGCGTCCGCGAGGTCGGTCGAGCGCATGGCGTGGAAGGTGGCCAGGGTCGGCACCCCCTCGCGCAGGTCGGTGCCAGGGGTCTTGCCCGACTCGGCCGACTCGCTGGTGATGTCGAGCAGGTCGTCCGAGAGCTGGAAGGCGACGCCGAACCGCTCCCCGAACCGGGCGAGCACCTCCACCACGACGTCGTCCGCGCCGGACATCATGGCGCCGAACCGGCCCGAGGTGGCGATCAGCGAGCCGGTCTTGTCCGCGAGGACCGACAGGTAGTGCTCCAGCGGGTCCTGGCCGCCGGCCGGGCCGACCGTCTCCCGGATCTGCCCGGTCACCAGCCGCTCGAAGGTCCGCGCCTGGATGCGGACCGCCTCCGGGCCGAGGTCGGCGAGCAGGTCGGACGCCCTGGCGAACAGGAAGTCACCCGTGAGGATGGCCACCGTGTTGTCCCAGCGTGCGTTGGCCGACTCCGCGCCGCGCCGCAGCGGCGCCTCGTCCATCACGTCGTCGTGGTACAGCGTCGCCAGATGGGTCAGCTCGACGACGACAGCGGCCGGCAGCACTCCCGGTGCGTGCGGGTTCCCGAACTGCGCGGCCAGCAGCACCAGCAGCGGACGAAACCGCTTGCCGCCGGCGTCGACGAGGTGGCGGGCCGCCTCGCTGACGAACGGGTCGTCGCTCTTGACCGAGGTGCGCAGCAGCTCCTCGACGCTGGCCAGGCCCCGCTCGAGGACGCCCTCGAGCGCCGAGTCGCCGACCCGGATCTCGAATGGGGCGACCGGCCGGCCGGGTACCAAGCCCTACCTCACGAAGACCGCAGCGCGGTCAGCCAGGTCGAGCAGCGGCTGGGGCAGGACTCCGAGCACGATGGTCACCACGACGCCCAAGGTCACGGCCGCCGTGGTGAACATGCTCGGGACGGCGACCGTGGGGCCGTCGGGGGCCGGCTCGGAGAAGAACATCAGCACGATCACCCGGACGTAGAAGAATGCCGCGATCGCACTCGCCAGGACGCCCACGATCGCCAGGGGTGCCGCACCGCCGCCGATCGCCGCGGAGAACACGGCGAACTTGCCGGTGAAGCCACTCGTCAGCGGGATCCCGGCGAGCGCCAGCAGGAACAGCGCGAACACGCTGGCCACCAGTGGCGAGCGACGGGCCAGCCCGGCCCACTGGGACAGGTGGGTCGCCTCGCCGGCGGAGTCACGGACCAGGGTCACCACGGCGAATGCACCGATCGTGGTGAATCCGTAGGCCACCAGGTAGAACAACGTGCTGGACACGCCGGCCCGGTCGATCGCGAGCAGCCCGACCAGGATAAAGCCGGCATGCGCGACCGAGGAGTAGGCCAGCAGTCGCTTCACGTCGGTCTGGGTCACTGCGAGCACGGAGCCGACGAGCATGGTCAGGATGGCGATC
Organism: Actinomycetes bacterium; assembly: GCA_038252405.1. Lineage (GTDB taxonomy): Bacteria > Actinomycetota > Actinomycetes > Prado026 > Prado026 > DATCDE01. The sequence continues at coordinate 40,046 of JBBSAJ010000004.1, forward strand.
GCCCACATCATCGGCCGCCAGTCCCACCGGACCCCGCCCAGGGCGACGTAGAAAACCCGCAGCAGCGCGCCGAAGGCGGCCACCTTGGTCCCGGCCGCCATGAACGCGGTCACCGGGGTGGGTGAGCCCTGGTAGACGTCCGGCGTCCAGGAGTGGAACGGGACGGCACTGACCTTGAACAGCAGGCCCACGGCAAGCATGGAGATGCCGATGAGGAGCAGCGGGTCTCGACCGATGGTCGAGCCGAGCGTCGAGGCGATCGCCCCGAGCTCGAGCGAGCCGGAGAATCCGTACAGGTAGGCGATGCCGAACAGCATGAAGGCTGACGAGAAGCTGCCGAGCACGAAGTACTTGAGGGACGCCTCCTGCGAGATGAGCCGCCGCCGGCGGGCCAGCCCGGCCAGGATGTACAACGGCAGCGAGAGCACCTCGACGGCCACGAACAACGTCAGCAGGTCGTTGGACGCCGGCAGCAGCAGCATGCCGCCCACTGAGAACAGGGTGAGCGGGTAGACCTCGGTCTGCCGCCAGCCGGCTGTCGCCGCCTCACGCTCGTCATCGCTGCCCGGCACCGCCGAGCCGGTGGGCGCGAACGCGTCACCGGACGGGTCGATGGACCGCTCGGACATGAGCAGCACGGCGCCCAGGGACAGCAGGAGCACGGTCCCCTGGATGAACAAGGTGGGTCCGTCGACGGCCACCGCCCCCTCGGCGGTGATGGCTGCGGTGCCGGAGGTGGCGTTGACCACGACCGCCACGAAGGCCGCGACGAGCCCGGCGACGGCGATCGCCTGCTGCACCATGGCCCGGTAGCTGCGCGAGACGAACGCCTCCACCAGGACCGAGACCAGCGCGGCGGCGAACACGACGAGCATCGGGGCGAGCGCCCCATAGTCGAGCGAGGGCGTCTGGAACGAGGCAACAGCCAGCACGATCACTGGGCAGTCCCTTCAGCGCTGGAACCGGATGCGACCGGCACGGTGGGCGTGGGGTCGGTCTGCCCGACGTGCTGCAGGGTGCTCGAGACGGCTGGGTTGATCACGTCCAGGAGTGGCTTCGGGAAGAAGCCGAGGGCGATGAGCAGCGCGATCAGCGGGGCCACCGCGAGCACCTCGCGGAGCCCGAGGTCCTTGAACCCCTTCACCCGCTCGGTCGGCTCGCCGGTCGCCACCCGCTGGTACCACAGCAGGACGTACAGCGCCGCGAAGATGATGCCGATCGTCGCCACGATCCCGGCGGCCGGGTAGCGCGTGAACGTGCCGACCAGGACCAGGAACTCACTGACGAACGTGGACAGCCCCGGCAGCGCCAGCGAGGCCAGCCCCATGACCAGGAAGCTGCCGGCGAGCAGCGGAGCGACCCGCTGGACTCCGCCGTAGTCGGCGATGAGCCGGGAGCCGCGCCGGCTGATCAGGAAGCCGGCCACGATGAACAGTCCGGCCGTGGAGAACCCGTGGTTGACCATGTACAGCGTCGACCCGGACTGACCCTGGGTGGTCATCGCGAAGATGCCCAGCGTGATGAACCCGAAGTGCGACAACGACGTGTAGGCGATCAGCCGCATCATGTCGGTCTGCCCGATGGCCGCGAGTGCGCCGTAGAGGATGCCGATGACGGCGATCACCAGGATCGCTGGGGCGAAGTACTTCGACGCGTCTGGGAACAGCGGGAGGCAGTACCGGATCATGCCGAAGGTGCCGACCTTGTCGAGCACGCCGACCAGCAGCACGGCTGTTCCGGGGGTCGACTCGGCCGCCGCATCCGGCAGCCAGGTGTGGAACGGCCACAGCGGCGCCTTGATCGCGAAGGCGAAGAAGAAGCCGAGGAACAGCCACTTCTGCGTGGTCGGGTCGATGTTCAGCCCGGTCAGCGCGGAGAACTCGAAGGTGCCCTTGCCCAGCTGGTCGCCGGACACCGAGTACAGGCCGATCAGCGCCACCAGCATGAGCAGCCCGCCGAACAGGCTGTACAGCAGGAACTTGACCGCGGCGTAGGACCGCTGCGCCCCGCCGAACGCGCCGATCAGGAAGTAGACCGGGATGAGCATCGCCTCGAAGAAGACGTAGAACAAGAACAGGTCGGTCGCCGCGAAGACGCCGATCATCATGGTCTCCAGGACCAGGATCAGCGCGAAGTAGACCTTCACGGGGCGGTTCGACTCGTCGGCGTCGTTCCAGCCGGCCAGGATGACCACCGGGACGAGCACGGTGGCCAGCGCCACCAGCACCAGGCCGATGCCGTCGACGCCGACCGCGTAGGACACGCCGAAGGCGCTGATCCAGGAGTGCTGCTCGACGAACTGGAACGTCGGCCCGGTCGGGTCGAACGCGGTCGCCATGATCACGGTCAGGACGAGCACGACGAGCGAGACGACCAGGGCCACCTGCTTGGCCAACAGGTCGCGGCCCTTCGGCAGCGCTGCCACGACGACGGCCCCGACGAGCGGGATCACGCCGATGGTGGTCAGCCACGGGAAGGTGGTCACGTCAGATCCTCACCAGCACGACGGCGACCACCACGATGGCAGCGCCCGCGAACATGGACAGCGCGTACGAGCGGACGAACCCGGTCTGGATCCGGCGGCTCCGCGCGGAGATCCCGCCGATCAGGGCGGCCAGGCCGTTCACGGCGCCGTCCACCACCCGGTTGTCGAAGAAGACCAGGAACCGGGTGAGGTACTGGCCGGGGTGCATGACCAGGGTCTCGTTGACGACGTCGCCGTAGAGGTCGCGGCGGGCCGCGACCGTGAGCGGTGACACGTCGACCGGCGCGACCTCGGGGACGGGTCGGGTCGCGTACTGCTGGTAGGCCAGCCCGACCCCCAGCGCGACCACCGCCAAGGTGATGACCGTCAGCACGACGGGCGAGATCGGGTGGGCGACCACCGGCTCCGGGCCGAACACCGGCTCGAGGAACGTGACGAACCGGCCGCCGAGCATGAGCAGCGCACCGCTGACGAGCGACATGAAGGCCAGCACGGCCATCGGGGCGGTCATCACCGTCGGCGACTCGTGCGGGTGCGTGTCCGGCGCCCACCGCTTCTCACCGAAGAAGGTCATGATCACCATGCGGGTCATGTAGAACGCGGTGATCCCGGCGCCGAGCAGGGCGATGAACCCGAAGGTCCAGCCCTGGACGCCGCCCTTGTCGAAGGCGGCCTCGATGATCTTGTCCTTGGTGAAGTACCCGGCGAACGGAGGGACGCCGATGATCGCCAGGTAGCCGAAGATGAAGGTCACGAACGTCACCGGCATCAGCTTGCGCAGCCCGCCGTACCGGCGCATGTCCACCTCGTCGTTCATGCCGTGCATGACCGATCCGGCGCCGAGGAACAGGTCGGCCTTGAAGAAGCCGTGCGTGAGGAGGTGGGCGATGCCGAACGCGTACCCGATCGGTCCCAGGCCCACGGCCAGGATCATGTAGCCGATCTGGCTCATCGTGGAGCCGGCGAGCGACTTCTTGATGTCGTCCTTGGCCGCACCGACGATGGCACCGAAGAGCAGCGTGACCGCCCCGACGATGGCCACCGCGAGCTGCGCTCCGGCCGACAGGTCGAAGATGGCGTTCGAGCGGGCGATCAGGTAGACGCCCGCGGTCACCATGGTGGCCGCGTGGATCAGTGCCGACACCGGGGTGGGGCCAGCCATGGCGTCGCCGAGCCAGGCCTGCAACGGGACCTGCGCCGACTTGCCGCAGGCGGCAAGCAGCAGGAGCAGCCCCATGGCGGTCAGCACACCGTGCGAGGCCTGCGGTGCCGCCGCCGACACCGCGGCGATCGAAACGGTCCCGAACGTGGCGAACATGATCATGATGGCGATGGACAGGCCGACGTCGCCGACCCGGTTCATGACGAACGCCTTGTTGGCCGCCGAGGCGAAGGCCGGGCGGAAGTTCCAGAAGCCGATGAGCAGGTACGACGCGAGACCGACGCCCTCCCAGCCCATGTAGAGCGTGAGGTAGCTGTTGGCCAGCACGAGCAGCAGCATCGAGGCCACGAACAGGTTCAGGTAGCCGAAGAACCGGCGGCGGGCCGGGTCGTGGGACATGTACCCGATCGAGTAGATGTGGATCAGCGAGCCGACCCCGGTGATGAGCAGGGCGAAGGACACCGACAGCGGGTCGAGCAGCAGCCCCATGTCGACCCTGAACCCGCCCACCGGGATCCAGGTGTAGACGGTCTGGTTGATGCTGCGGGAGCTGCTGTCTCGGCCGAGCATCGCGAAGAGCATGGCGCTGACGATCACGAAGGACGCGACCGGCATGGCGGTGCCGAGCCAGTGTCCCCACCGGTCGGACCGGCGACCGGCCAGCAGCAGGATCGCGGCACCGAACAGCGGCAGGGCGACTACGAGCCACAGCAGCGAGAAGACGCCGGACGCTGCGACCGGGCCGGCTTCGGCGAGCACGGCCGCGCTCATGTGACGGTCCTCGGGTGCTGCACAGGGGTGCGGGACACGATCATCCTCATCGTCGTCACGGTCAGTACTTCAACAGGCTTGCGTCGTCGATCGAAGCCGACCGCCGGGTCCGGAAGATGGACACGATGATGGCCAGCCCGATCACGACCTCGGCGGCAGCGACCACCATCACGAAGAAGGCCATGACCTGGCCGTCCAGGTTGCCGTTCATGCGCGCGAAGGTGACGAACGCCAGGTTGCTCGCGTTGAGCATCAGCTCCACGCTCATGAACACCACGATCGCGTTGCGGCGGACGAGCACCCCGGTGCCGCCGAGCGTGAACAGCAGCGCGGAGACCACCAGGTAGTACGTCGGGCTCATGCGTCGCCTCCCTCGAGCTCGTCATGTCCGGTCTTGAGCTCGGTCGGCGTCTGCTGGCGCACACCGCGCTGGCCGAGCGGGACCGGGATGGACGACTCGGCCGGCGTGCCGTCGGGCAGCAGGGCCGGGGTGTCGACCGAGTTGTGACGTGCGTAGACGCCGGGGACGGGCAGCGGGGTGCGCTGCTCCCCGTGGAACCGCTGGATCGCCAGCTCGCGCTGGGTGAGCCGGCGGACGACGCGCTCCCGGTGCGCCAGGATCATCGCGCCGAGCGCCGCGGTGATCAGCAGCGCCGAGGTGACCTCGAACGCCCACAGGTAGCGGGTGAAGATCAGCTCGGCGATGCCCTGGACGTTGCCGCCTTGGGCCGAGTTCGCGAGGTCGATGCCTGCGACCGGCTCGACCACGGCGCGGCCGATGCCGGCGATGAGCAGGACGCCGAAGCCCAGGCCCACGACGATGGCCGCGATCCGCTGACCGCGCAGCGTCTCGACGAGGGAGTCGGACGCGTCCACGCCGACCAGCATGAGCACGAACAGGAACAGCATCATGACAGCGCCGGTGTACACGACCACCTGGACGACGCCCAGGAACACCGCGCCCTGCAGGATGTAGAGAAAGGCCAGACTGATCATGGTCATGGCCAGCCACAGCGCGCTGTGCACGGCCTTGCGGCTGAGCAGCATCATGATGGCGCCGAGCACGGCCAGCGGGCCGAAGGTCCAGAAACCGACCGCCTCGCCGCCGGACACCGCCAGCACCGCGCTGCTCACTGCTCGTCCCCGTCCGTCAGGTCGGCCCCCACGGCGGCCTCCTCGGTCCCGTGGTGCCGCGCGACCCAGGCCTCCTGGCCGGGCGTCGCCTGGGTCACCTGGCCCCGGTAGTAGTGCTTCTCGTTGGTGCCCTCGACCATCGGGTGCGGGGGCGCCAGCATCCCCGGGAGCATCGGGGCCAGCAGGTCCTGCTTCTCGTAGATGAGGCTGGCCCGGGTGTGGTCGGCGAGCTCGAACTCGTTGGTCATGGTGAGCGCCCGGGTCGGGCAGGCCTCGATGCACAGCCCGCAGAAGATGCAGCGCGTGTAGTTGATCTGGTAGACGCGGCCGTACCGCTCACCGGGGCTGAACCGCTCGTCCTCGCTGTTCGACGCACCCTCGACGTAGATCGCGTCCGCCGGGCAGGCCCAGGCGCACAGCTCGCAGCCGATGCACTTCTCCAGCCCGTCCGGGTGCCGGTTCAGCTGGTGCCGACCGTGGAACCGGGGGGCGGTCGTCTTGTGCTCCTCCGGATACTGCTCGGTGACGACCTTCTTGAACATGGTCTGGAAGGTCACCCCGAAGCCGCGGCCCGGAATCTTGACGTCAGCCACCGAAAGGCTCCTCGTCTTCAGCGTCGGTCTCGTCGTCCTCGCTGACCGCGCCCGCAGGCACGACGGCGGCGGCTCGGATCGTCGCCGCGGACAGCGGCGGCACCGGGAACCCACCCGCGAACGGGTCGAACTCCCTCGGCGGGGCCTTGGGTCGGGCGGCGGCGCGCTTGATGGCCTGCCCCTCGGCGATGTACCAGGCCAGCAGGACCACCGCGGCGACCACCCCGATGCCGATGACCAGCCGGGTGAGGTCCACCCCCTGGGTCCGCACCACGCGCACGGCCGCGACCGCGACGATCCAGCCCAGCGAGACCGGGATGAGGACCTTCCAGCCGAGCTTCATGAACTGGTCGTAGCGCAGCCGGGGCAGCGTGCCACGCAGCCACACGAACACGAAGACGAAGGCGAGCACCTTGCCGAAGAACCAGATCAGCGGCACCCAGCCCTCGTTCGCCCCGCTCCACAGCGAGATCGGCCACGGCGCCCGCCAGCCGCCCAGGAACAGCGTGGTGGCCAGCGCCGAGACGGTGGCCAGGTTGACGTACTCGGCGAGGAAGAACAGCGCGAACTTCAGCGACGAGTACTCGGTGTGGAAGCCGCCGACCAGCTCGCCCTCGGCCTCCGGCAGGTCGAAGGGGGCCCGGTTGGTCTCGCCGACCATGGCGATCACGTAGATGGCGAAGGACAGCGGCACCACGAGGATGAACCAGCGGGGCTGTTGCGCCGCGACGATGCTCGAGGTGGACATCGAGCCGGACACCAGGAAGACCGCGACGAAGGACAGTCCCATCGCGATCTCGTAGCTGATCATCTGGGCGGTGCTGCGCAGACTGCCCAGCAGCGGGTAGGTGGAGCCGGACGACCAGCCGGCGAGCACGATGCCGTAGATCCCCACCGAGGCGACGGCCAGGACGTACAGCACGCCGACCGGGAAGTCGGTCAGCTGCAGCGGCGTCTGGTGGCCGAAGATCGAGACCACTGGACCGAAGGGAATCACCGCCCAGGCCAGGAAGGCCGGGATGGTGGCCAGGATCGGGGCCAGGAAGTAGACGGCCCGGTCGGCGGCCCTGGGGAGGATGTCCTCCTTCAGGGCCAGCTTCACGCCGTCGGCGAGGCCCTGGATCAGGCCGAACGGCCCGGTCCGGTTCGGGCCGAGGCGGTGCTGCATGCGACCCACGACCCGGCGCTCGAACCAGATGTTGAACAGGGTGAGCAGCACCAGGACCAGGAAGACACCGACGGCCTTGAGCAGGATGAGCCACCAGGGGTCGGTGCCGAACATCCCGAGGTTGTCCTCGGTCGTCACGACCGCGCCGAGCAGTCCGGTGGTCACGTGGCGCCCCCTGCACTCAGTCCGACGATGGCCCCGTAGCCGACCCGCAGGTCGCGGTGCACGGCCGAGCCCACGGAGTTGCCCGGCAGCCAGACCACGGCGTCCGGCATCTCGGAGACCTCGACCGGCAGCTCGACCGACCCGTGCTCGGTGCTCACCCGCAGGGAGCCCCCGGCGGCGACGCCGACGGCTCCCGCCGTCGCCGCTGAAACCCGGGCCACCGACGGGTGCGCGGTCCCGGCCAGGTGCGGCTCGCCGTCCTGCCCGCGACCCGCGTCGAGGAGCAGCCGCCAGGTGGCCAGCACAGCCGATCCGGGTCCAGGCTCGGGCGGAGCCGAGGCCGGGACGTCGGGGGCGGTGACCCGCGCGCCCTCCCACGGCTCGAACTCGGCGAGCTCTCGGCGCACCGCGTCAACGGTGTCCAGGCCCAGCCGGACGTCGAGCTCGGCGGCCAGCATCGAGAGCACCCGGCTGTCCGGCATGGCCAACGAGCCGTGCAGGACCTGGTCGAAGGCGCGGCCGCGGCCCTCCCAGCTGACGAACGTCCCGGCCTTCTCGGCCGGCGGCGCCACGGGCAGCACGACGTCGGCGCGCTCGGTGACCGCGCTGTCGCGGACCTCGAGGCTCACCAGGAAGCCGACCGAGTCGAGCGCGGCGAGGGCGCCGACCGGGTCGGGCAGGTCGCCGACCTCCACCCCGGCGACGACGAGGGCCGCCAGCTCACCAGCGGCGGCCGCCGCGAGCATCGCGGAGGTGTCCCGGCCGGGGCCCTCGGGCAGCTGCCCGACGCCCCAGACGGCTGCCGCGTCGACCCGGGCCGCTGCGTCGGCGACCGGGCGCCCCCCCGGCAGCAGCACGGGCAGCGCACCACCCTCGACCGCGCCCCGCTCGCCCGCTCGCCGCGGCACCCAGCCGAGCTTGGCGCCGGTGGCCGCAGCCAGTCGGCCCGCGGCGGACAGCGCCCCGGCGACTCCGGCCAGCCGCTCGCCCACGAGGAGCACCGCACCGGGCTCGCGCAGCAGCCGGGCCGCGTCCGCGGCCGGCCCCTCGGCGGCCGACGACCCGGCCAGTGCGTCCAGCGCGCGCGCCTCCGCCCCGGGGACGGTCGGGATCAGCCGGCCGAACACCCGCGCGAGACCCGGGCTGGCGAAGGGCGCCACCGCGATGACCGGAAGGCCGTGCCTCCGGGCCGCCTTGCGCAGCCGTAGGTAGACGATCGGCGACTCCTCCTCCGGCTCGAAGCCGACGAGGACGACGACGGGCGCGGCCTCCAGGTCGCCGTAGGTCGGCACCGACGCGGAACCCACGCCGCGGCCGGCCACCTGGGCGGCCAGGAAGTCGGCCTCCTCCGCGGAATGGGTCCGGGCCCGGAAGTCCACGTCGTTGGTGCCCAGGGCGACCCGGGCGAACTTGGCGTAGGCGTAGGCGTCCTCGGCCGTGAGCCGGCCGCCGGCCAGCACTCCGACCCCCGCCGCCTCGCGGGCCGCGGCCAGGCCGCGCGCCGCGGTGTCCAGCGCCTCGGGCCAGGACGCGGGCGCCAGCACACCGTCGGTCCCCCGGACGAGCGGGGTGGCCAGCCGGTCCGGCTGGGTGCTCGAGTGGAACGCCCAGCGACCCTTGTCGCAGTTCCACTCCTCGTTCACGGCGGGGTCGTCGCCGGCCATCCGGCGCAGCACGGTGTTGCGGCGGTAGTCGGTGCGCAGGGCGCAGCCCGACGCGCAGTGCTCGCACGCCGTGGCGGTGGACACCAGGTCGAACGGCCGCGAGCGGAACCGGTACGCCGTCCCGGTGAGCGCACCCACCGGGCAGATCTGCACCGCGTTGCCGGAGAAGTAGGAGTTGAACGGCTGCCGCGCGTAGATGCCGACCTGCTGGTCGGTGCCGCGCTCGACCAGCTCGATGAACGGGTCACCGGCGATCTGTGCGGCGAACCGGGTGCACCGGGCACAGGAGATGCAGCGCTCGCGGTCCAGCAGCACCTGGCTGGACAGTGGGATCGGCTTGGGGAAGGTGCGCTTGGTGCCGTCGAAGCGGGACTCGCTACGGCCGTTGGACATGGCCTGGTTCTGCAGGGGGCACTCGCCGCCCTTGTCGCAGACCGGGCAGTCCAGCGGGTGGTTGATCAGCAGCATCTCCATGACGCCGTGCTGCGCCTTGTCGGCGACCGGCGAGGTGAGCTGAGTGCGCACGACCATGCCGTCCGCGACCGTCGTCGTGCACGACGCCGCGGGCTTGCCCTGGCCCTGCACCTCGACCAGGCACTGGCGGCAGGCGCCGACCGGGTCGAGCAGCGGGTGGTCGCAGAAGCGCGGGACGGCGATGCCCAGCTCCTCGGCGGCCCGGATGATCAGGGTGCCCTTGGGCACGCTGGTCTCGATCCCGTCGATGGTCAGGCTGACCAGGTCGGTCCGCTGCTCCACGGCGCCGCTGCCGGAGGTTCCGGTGGTCACGGTCATCAGGCGTGCGCTCCCGCAAAGACGGTGGAGGCCACCGGGTCGAACGGACATCCGCCCTGCTCGAGGTGCGCGATGTACTCGTCCCGGAAGTACTGGATGGAGGACGTGACCGGGCTGGTCGCGCCGTCGCCGAGCGCGCAGAACGCACGCCCGAGGATGTTGTCGGACAGGTCGAGCAGCTTGTCGAGGTCCTCGGGGCTGCCCTCCCCGCGCTCGAGCCGGTCCAGGATCTGCACCAGCCAGTAGGTGCCCTCGCGGCAGGGCGTGCACTTGCCGCAGGACTCGTGCTTGTAGAACTCGCTCCAGCGCAGCACCGCCCGCACCACACAGGTGGTCTCGTCGAAGATCTGCAGCGCCTTGGTGCCGAGCATGGACTTGACCGCGGCGACGCCTTCGTAGTCGAGCGGCACGTCGAGGTGATCGGCCGTGAGCAGCGGGGTGGACGAGCCGCCCGGCGTCCAGAACTTCAGCTCGTGGCCCTCCCGGACCCCGCCGGCGAGCTCGAGCAGCTCGCGCAGGGTGACCCCCAGCGGGGCCTCGTACTGGCCGGGCCGGGTCACGTGCCCGGACAGCGAGTACAGGGTGAAGCCCGGCGACTTCTCGGACCCGAAGGAACGGAACCAGTCCACGCCCCCGCGCACGATGGCCGGGACGGAGGCGATCGACTCGACGTTGTTCACCACGGTCGGCGACGCGTACAGCCCGGCGATCGCCGGGAACGGCGGCCGCAGCCGGGGCTGCCCGCGCCGGCCCTCGAGGGAGTCCAGCAGCGCGGTCTCCTCGCCGCAGATGTAGGCGCCGGCACCCGCGTGCACGGTGACGTCGAGGTCGAACCCGGAGCCGAGGATGTTCGAGCCGATCAGCCCGGCGGCCGTCGCGTCGGCGACCGCCTGCTGCACCCGCCGGATCACGTGCAGCACCTCCCCGCGCACGTAGATGAACGCGTGGTGCGCCCGGATCGCGTACGCGGCGATGACGACGCCCTCGACCAGCTGGTGCGGGTCGGCCATGAGCAGCGGGATGTCCTTGCAGGTGCCCGGCTCGGACTCGTCGGCGTTGACCACCAGGTAGTGGGGCTTGCCGTCACCCTGCGGGATGAAGCCCCACTTCATGCCGGTCGGGAAGCCCGCGCCGCCACGGCCGCGCAGGCCGGAGTCCTTGATCAGAGCGATGACGTCGTCAGGGGGCATCGCGAGGGCCTTGGACAAGGCGGCGTACCCCTCGCGCGCGCGGTAGCTGTCCAGCGTCCAGGAGCGGTCGGCGTCCCAGTGCGCGGACAGCACCGGCGTGAGCGTGGCCACGTCAGGACTCCTTCGGGGTCTCGGCGCCGGCCTCAGGCGCCACGTGACCGAGCTCTCGAGCCACCGCCAGCCCGGCCAGGGTCGCCGGCCCGGCCGAGGGGCCCTCGTCGGCGAGCCCGTCGGGGAAGCCCGCGAGCACCCGTTCGGCTTCGGTGAACGTGACCACCTGCGGACCACGGGTGGACCGGACCTCGGCGCCGGACCGGAGTCGGTCGACGACGTCGATCGCGCTGTCCACCGTCTGGTTGTCGAAGAACTCCCAGTTGACCATCATCACGGGGGCGTAGTCGCAGGCCGCGTTGCACTCGACGTGCTCGAGGGTGATCGCGCCGTCCGCCGTGGTCTCGTCGTTGCCGACCCCGAGGTGGTCCTTCAACGCCCCGAAGATCGCGTCGCCGCCCATGATCGCGCACAGCGTGTTCGTGCAGACGCCCACGTGGTAGTCGCCGACCGGGTGCCGCTTGTACATCGTGTAGAAGGTCGCCACGGCGCTCACCTCGGCCGTGGTGAGGTCGAGCAGCTCGGCGCACAGCTCGATGCCCTCGGGGGTGACGTACCCGTCCTCGGCCTGCACGAGGTGCAGCATCGGCAGCAGCGCGGAGCGCGGCTTCGGGTAGCGCGCCATGATCGCGCGCATCTCTTCGCGCGTGGTGTCGGTCAGTGCCATGGGTCAGCGATCAACTCCACCCATCACGGGGTCGATGCTCGCGACCGCGACGACGACGTCAGCCAGCTGGCCGCCCTCGCACATCGCGGCCACGGCCTGCAGGTTGGTGAACGAAGGCTCGCGGTAGTGCACCCGGTACGGGCGGGTGCCGCCATCGCTGACGATGTGCACGCCGAGCTCGCCGCGGGGCGACTCGATCGCCTGGTAGACCTGGCCGGCCGGGACGTGGAACCCCTCGGTCACCAGCTTGAAGTGGTGGATCAGGGCTTCCATGGACTCGCCCATGATGTGCCGGATGTGGTCGAGGGAGTTGCCCATGCCGTCCGAGCCGAGTGCCAGCTGCGCCGGCCAGGCGATCTTCTTGTCCTCCACCATCACCGGCCCGGGGGTGAGCCGGTCCAGGCACTGCTCGACGATCTTCAGCGACTCCTGCATCTCGGCCATCCGGATGAGGAACCGTCCGTAGGAGTCGGAGGTGGTCTGGGTCGGGACGTCGAACTCGTAGGTCTCGTAGCCGCAGTAGGGCTGCATCTTCCGCAGGTCCCAGGCCAGCCCGGTGGACCGCAGGATCGGCCCGGTCAGGCCGAGGGCGACCGCACCGGACAGGTTCAGGTAGCCGATCCCGACCGTGCGGCCCATCCAGATGCCGTTGTCGACGAGCAGCTTCTCGGTGTCCGTGAGCCGGCTCTTCAGCTTCTTGACGGTCTCGGCGATCTGGTCGACCGCTCCCGGCGGGAGGTCCTGGGCGACGCCCCCGGGGCGGATGAACGCGTGGTTCATGCGCAGGCCGGTGACCAGCTCGAAGACGTCCAGGACCAGCTCGCGCTCGCGGAACCCGAAGATCATCGCGGTGAGCGCACCGAGCTCCATGCCGCCCGTGGCGATCGCCACCAGGTGGGAGGAGATCCGGTTGAGCTCCATGAGCATGACCCGGATCACGCTGGCCCGCTCCGGGATCTGGTCGGTGATCCCGAGCAGCTTCTCCACGGCCAGGCAGTAGGCCGTCTCGTTGAACAGCGGCGCCAGGTAGTCCATGCGGGTCACGAACGTGACGCCCTGGGTCCAGCTGCGGAACTCGAGGTTCTTCTCGATGCCGGTGTGCAGGTAGCCGACGCCGCACCGGGCCTCGATGACGTTCTCGCCGTCGAGCTCGAGGATCAGCCGGAGCACGCCGTGGGTGGACGGGTGCTGCGGTCCCATGTTGACGACGACGTGCTCCTGACGGCCGCCGGAGACGCCGCGCACCACGGTGTCCCAGTCGGCACCGGTGACCGTGTACACGGTCCCCTCGGTGGTCTCCCGCGTGCCCGCGTACGCGTCGGCCACCGGACCGGGCGCCGCGGCGCCGGCCGAGCCGAAGGTGATGTTGTCGGTGGACATCAGCTGTAGGCCCTCCGCTGGTCGGGGGGCGGGATCTCGGCGCCCTTGTACTCCACCGGGATCCCACCGAGCGGGTAGTCCTTACGCTGCGGGTGGCCGGGCCAGTCGTCCGGCATCAGGATCCGGGTCAGCGCCGGGTGACCGTCGAAGATCATCCCGAAGAAGTCGTAGGTCTCCCGCTCGTGCCAGTCGTTCGTGGGGTACACGCTGGTCGTCGTGGGGATGTGCGGGTCCGCGTCCGGGACGGCGACCTCGACCCGCAGCTGCCGGTTGTGAGTCAGCGAGCGCAGGTGGTAGACGGCGTGCAGCTCGCGGTCGGTGTCGTCGGGGTAGTGGACCCCGCTGACCCCGAGCGACATCTCGAACCGCAGGAGCGGGTCGTCGCGCAGGGTCTGCAGCACCTCGACGACCTTCTCCCTGCGCACGTGGATCGTCATCTCGCCACGGTCGATGACCACACCCTCGACGGCGTCGCCGTACGACGGCAGGACCCGCTCGAGCGTGTCGGCGGCCTCGTCGAACCAGCCGCCGTACGGGCGCGGGGTTGCCCCGGGCAGCGCCACGGTGCGCAGCAGCCCGCCGTAGCCGGAGGTGTCACCCGAGCCGTGCACCCCGAACATGCCGTGTCGCACGCCGATGACCTCGGCGGCACCCGCTTCGGCGGGGACGACCTCTCCGCCGCTCTCGAGACCCTGGTTGCTCTCGGTCACCTGAGCAGCCCCTTCATCGCCGAGGTGGGCAGCGCGGTGAGCGCGATCTGCTCGCGCTCCTCGACCTCACGCTCGCGGTTGGCGCCCAGCTTCGAGTGCTGGATCTGGTGGTGCAGCTTCAAGATCGCGTCGATGAGCATCTCCGGCCGTGGCGGGCAGCCGGGCAGGTAGATGTCCACCGGCACCACATGGTCGACGCCCTGCACGATCGCGTAGTTGTTGAACATGCCGCCGGAGGAGGCGCAGACCCCCATCGACAGCACCCACTTGGGGTTCGGCATCTGGTCGTAGATCTGCCGCAGCACGGGGGCCATCTTCTGGCTCACCCGCCCGGCCACGATCATCAGGTCGGCCTGGCGCGGCGAGGCCCGGAAGACCTCCATACCGAAGCGCCCGAGGTCGTAGCGGGGGCCGCCGGAGGACATCATCTCGATGGCGCAGCAGGCCAGCCCGAACGTCGCCGGCCACAGCGAGCTCTTGCGCATGTAACCGGCGACCTGCTCGACCGTGGTCAGCAGGACGCCGCTCGGCAGCTTCTCCTCGAGTCCCATCCAGGCTCTCCTGATCGGTGGCGTCAGTCCCACTCAAGGCCGTCGCGGCGCCATACGTAGGCGTAGACGACGGCCAGGGTGGCGATGAACAGGACCATCTCGACGAGCCCGAAGACCCCGAGCCGGTCGAAGGTGACGGCCCACGGGTAGAGGAACACGATCTCGATGTCGAAGATGATGAACAGCATCGCGGTGAGGTAGTACTTCACCGGGAAGCGCCCGCCACCGATCGGCTGCGGCGTGGGCTCGATGCCGCACTCGTAGGCGTCCGACTTGGCCCGGTTGCGACGGCGGGGCCCGATGAACATGCCACCCACCACCGAGACCAGGGCGAAGGCCCCGGCGATCGCTCCGAGAACGATGACGGGGACGGAAGCGTTCATGCCGCTTCGCACTCCTTCCGCTGCATCTTCGACGACGTCGACGGACGCGTCCCGACAGCCGGGCAGCCCCATCCTAGGGGGCCCGCGAGGTCCGTCCGGACGCGCACCCGGACCTCAGGGCGGACCCCCCGCGGCACCGTTGCCGCGACTGCGCTGGACACTCCGACCCCTTTACTTGTGAACATCTTCACGAGCCGCGCGTCAGTCTATGACCTTGGTCGCGGGCCACCGTCAGCAGCCTCAGCCGGGCCGCACCGCGCGGTGCAGGGCAACGATGCCCGCCGAGAGGTCCCGCCAGGCCACCTGGTCCCAGCCAGCCGCCGCGAGGAGGGAGGCCAGCCCCTGCTGGTCCGGCCAGGCCCGCACCGACTCGGCGAGGTAGACGTAGGCGTCCGGGTTGTTGGCCACCGCCTTCGCGATCGAGGGCAGTGCACGCATGAGGTACTCGACGTACACCGTGCGGAACGGCGCCCAGGTGGGGTGGCTGAACTCGGCGACCACCAGCCGCCCACCGGGTCGGGTCACCCGCAACATCTCGGCCAGGGCAGCACCCGTGTTGTGCACGTTGCGCAGCCCGAAGGAGATCGTGACGACGTCGAAGGAGGCGTCCTCGAACGGCAGGCTCAGCGCGTCTCCGGCCACGAAGCTGAGGGCCGGCTGCCGTTGCTTGCCCACACGCAACATGCCGAGGGAGAAGTCGCAAGGCACTACCTGGGCGCCGGCCGCGGCGAACGGCGCGCTGGACGTCCCGGTGCCGGCCGCGAGGTCAAGGATCCGCTGGCCGGGACGGGCGTCGACGGCACGGACGACGGCCCGCCGCCAGGCCCTGGTCTGGCCCAGCGAGAGCACGTCGTTGGTGAGGTCGTAGCGCTCGGCCACGCCGTCGAACATCGCGGCGACCTCGTGCGGCTGGCGGTCCAGCTGGGCCCTCGTCACGAGGGCATCTTCCCCTACCGCTCCGGGTGCTGCGCGGCGCCGTCCAGCGCGGTCTGGACCTGGGACTGGGCCCTGCGCATGCCGGCGAACCAGCGCTCGCGGTCGGCGACCCGGCGTCGCTCGTACTCTGCGGCCTCCGGATGGGTCAGCACCAGGAACCGGCCCTGCTCCAGCTGCTCGACCATCGACGCCGCCGCCTGGCCGACGGGCAGCACGCCGAACGCGGCGACCGAGGCGCCCTCGAGGGTGCCCAGTCCGGCCCGCAGCAGGTCGGTGTCCACCCCCATGGGGCACAGGCAGGACACCTCGAGGCCCTGGTCTCCATAGGTGATGGTCAGCCACTCGGCGAAGGCCAGAGCAGCGTGCTTGGTCACCGAGTACGGCGCGTTGCCCAGGTTCGTGAGCATGCCGGCGGCGCTGGCCGTGGTCACGAACGCGCCGCCACCGCGGGCCAGCATCCCGGGGACGACGGCTCTCGCCGCGTACACGTGGGCCATCACGTTGACCGACCAGGCCTGGGCCCACACCGAGTCGTCCGCATCGAGACCGCCGCCGGCCCCCACCCCGGCGTTGGCCACGAACACGTCGATGCGGCCGTGCTCCAGCTCGGCTCCGACCACCAAGCCGGTGACCGCCGCCGGGTCGGCGACGTCGCAGGCCACCGCCGAGAACCGGGTCTGCGGGAACCGCTCGGCGAGGACTGCCACCGTCGTGCCGAGGGTGACCTGCTCGACGTCGGCCAGCACCACCGCGGCGGCACCCTTCCGGGCGAACTGCTCGGCGAGGGCGGCGCCGATGCCGCGCGCCCCGCCCGTGACCACGACGACCGAACCCGGGATCTCCATGGCGCGAGGGTAGGCCCGACGTCGGCGCACCCCCTTGGCCTGCCCCCGGCGGCTGATCGCCGTACCCTGGGGCGTTGTGTCCACCGCCCCTGCGGTCGCGCCGACCGTCGTGCGCACCCGTCCCGTCGACGACCCGGTCGAGCTGATCACCCGGGCGCCGTCGGACGGCCTGCTGGCCTGGGTGCGGGACGGCGAGGGCATGGTGGCCTGGGGCGAGGCCGCCCGCGTCGAGCTGACCGGACCGGAGCCGTTCGCGGCCGCCGCCGCATGGTGGCGGGAGCTCAGCGCGGCCCTGGTGGTCGACGACCCGGTC
This sequence comes from Actinomycetes bacterium, assembly GCA_038252405.1. Classification (GTDB taxonomy): domain Bacteria; phylum Actinomycetota; class Actinomycetes; order Prado026; family Prado026; genus DATCDE01. The sequence continues at coordinate 57,066 of JBBSAJ010000004.1, forward strand.
GGCGTGCCGGGGAGCGGCGCGATCGCCTTCGGGTCGTTCGCGTTCGACCCGCGGACCGCGACGTCGGTGCTCGTGGTCCCCCGGGTGGTGCTCGGCCGCCGGGGCGACCGGGCCTGGCTCACGGTGGTGGGCGACTCCAGCGCCGACAACCGCGTCCCGGCGCCGCAGCCGACCCGCGTCCCGACCGGGGTCCGCTACGCCGAGGGCGCGCTGACCGCCCCGCAGTGGCAGTCCGCGGTGAGCGAGGCGGTGCGGCGGATCGTGGCCGGGAGGCTGGACAAGGTGGTGCTGGCCAGGGACCTGCTGGCTACTGCGGCCGACCCGATCGACCCCCGCCACCTGCTAGGCCGGCTGGCGGAGCGGTACCCGACCTGCTGGACCTTCTCCGTCGACGGCCTGCTCGGGGCGACGCCGGAGCTGCTGGTCCGCCGGCTCGGCGACCGGGTGACCTCGCGGGTGCTGGCCGGGACGGTGTCCCGAGACGGCGACGACGTGGTCGACGGCGAGCTGGCCGACGCGCTGCTGGGCTCGGACAAGGACCTCGAGGAGCACGAGCTGGCGGTGCACTCGGTGGCCGCGGCGCTGGCCCGGCACTGCGCCGACCTCGACGTCCCGGAGCGACCGCGGGTGCTGCGCCTGGCCAACGTGCAGCACCTGGCCACCGACGTGACCGGCCGGCTGGCGGGTGACGCCGGCGCACTCGACCTGGCGGCCGCTCTGCACCCCACCGCCGCGGTCTGCGGCACCCCGACCGAGGTGGCCCGGGAGATGATCCGCGAGCTCGAGGGCATGGACCGCCGCCGGTACGCCGGCCCGGTCGGCTGGATCGGCACCAACGGCGACGGCGAGTTCGGCATCGCGCTGCGCTGCGCCGAGCTGGCCGGCGACGCGATGCGGCTGTTCGCCGGCTGCGGGATCGTGGCCGGGTCGGACCCGGAGGCCGAGCTGGCCGAGGCGCAGGCCAAGTTCGTGCCGGTGCGCGACGCCCTCGAGTCGGAGGGCTGACCGGTCCGACAGGTGCTGGTCGACGCCGACAACCTCGACCCGGCCCGGCTGCGCCTGGTGGCCGCCGAGCTGCACGATGCGGGACCTGAGGTGCGGGTCGTCGTGGCCGGGTACCCGGCCCGGCTGGCCGCCGTCCGGTGGCCCGAGCACGCCGCCGTGGTCGAGGCCAGCGGCTGGCAGCACGCCGACATCACCCTGGCCGAGGCCTACCAGCCGGACGACGGGCCGCTCGTGCTGGTCAGCGGCGACGGTGACTTCGCGTTGCTGGTGCAGCGACACGAGGGGCCGGTGCTCGTGGTAGCGCCCGAGGCGGGCCGGTCCGCGCGGTACCGCTGGACCGGCGCGGTCCTCGACCCGGTGCACGAGGGCCTGCAGCGGCTGCGCGACTTCCTGGCCGCCGAGCCCGGCTAGTGTCCGGCGCCGACCGCGGCCGCCACCGCGTCGCGCAGCGACTGCTGCAGGCCCCGCGCCACCGAGCGGTCGGTGCGCAGCTCGACGACCTGCAGCCCGGCCCTCGGGTCCAGCGCCGCAGCCACCAGCTCGTCGGCCCCGGCGACGCGGCTGAACGGCGTCCCCGTGGCGCCGCACAGGGCCGCCAGGTCGGCCCCGTGCGGGGTGCCGAAGACCCGCTCGAAGGCCGCCTCGTGCTCCGGTGCCCCGGGCTCGAGCAGCCCGAAGATGCCACCCCCGTCGTCGTTGACCACGACGAGGGTGAGCTGCGGCCGGGGCTCCTGCGGCCCGAGCAGCAGCCCGTTCGCGTCGTGCAGGAAGGTGAGGTCGCCGAGCAGCGCGAACGCCGGGCCGCCACCGGCCGCCTGCCAGGCCAGCGCCGCCCCCACGGCCGTCGAGACCGTGCCGTCGATGCCGGCCGCACCCCGGTTGGCCAGCACGGTCACGCCGTCGCGCGGGGTCGCCAGCATCAGGTCGCGGACCGAGGTGGAGGACCCGGCCACCAGCAGCGACCCGGCCGGCAGCGCGGCCACGAGCGCGCGGCCGGCGGTCGCAGCAACCGGTCCGGCCGCCGCAGCGAGCACCCGCTCGAGGGCGCCGGTCGCCGCCGCGTCCGCCGCCAGCCAGCTCGGCAGCCAGCCGTCGTCGAGGTCCGGGTGGTGGCCCTGCTGAGCGGGGACGTCCGGGTGCACCCGGCGGGCGGTCCGGGTCGGGTCGGCCCACCGCGCGGTGGGCGCCACCACCTCGACGACGACGTCCGGACGTCGCAGCAGCGCGAGCACCGGCCGGTGCAGCGTCGGGCGGCCCACGACCAGGACGGCGTCCGGGCGGAGGACGTCGACCAGCCCCGGCACCGCCAGCAGCAGGTGGCCCGCCGTCAGCGCGTTCGGGCCGGTCCGGGCGTTGCCGCTGGGCTCGGACAGCACCGGCCAGCCGCGCGCCTCGGCCAGCCGCACGGCCGCGGCCCCGGCAGCCGGCGGCGCGTCACCGACGACGACGAGGGTGCGGGCCGGCCAGTCGTCCGCCGCGGCGGCCGGGGCGGCGGGCGCGGCGGTGGGGGCGGGGGTGGGGGCGGGGGCGGTCCAGGCCGACCCGTCGGCCCGGCCGTCCAGCGGCTCGGCCCAGGCGCTGTCGGCGTCCGGCACGAGCGGCTCGCGCAGCGCGACGTTGAGGTGCACCGGTCCCGGGTCGCGGGTCAGCCGCCCGGTCGCGGCCACCAGCGCCCTAGCCGTGAGCGCCCGCCAGTAGGCCACCTGACCGGGTCCGTCGTGCGGGGCCCCGACCTCGTGGAACAGCCGCACGGCCGACCCGTACAGGCCGACCTGGCCGACCGTCTGGTTGGCGCCGGTGGCCCGCAGCTCCGGCGGCCGGTCCGCCGTCAGCAGGACCAGCGGGACGCCGGCCTCGGACGCCTCGAGGACGGCCGGGTGCAGGTTCGCGGTCGCCGTCCCCGAGGTCGTGACGACGGGCACCGGACGCTGCGACGCCTTGGCCAGCCCCAACGCGAGGAACCCGGCCGAGCGCTCGTCGATACGCACGTGCAGGCGCAGCCGCCCGGCCGCGTCCGCCGCGTGCAGCGCGAACGCCAACGGCGCCGATCGAGACCCGGGTGAGAGCACCGCCTCCCGGACGCCGCCACGGACCAGCTCGTCGACGAGGACCGTGGCCAGCGCGGTCGAGGGGTTCACGCGGTGCCGCCGGTGCCGTGCCAGTCCGCCCCGGAGTCCACGGCGCCCATCCTGGCCCGCCACCGGCCAGCCGTCTCGTCGTCTGCCGCGGCTGCCTCGAGCAGCTGCGCCGTCGGCTCGGGGCGGCGCACCCGCAGCGCGCCCTCGACGGGCACGAACGGGTCGGGCACCACGTCTCCTCCGAGCAGCTGGGTCGTGGCCAGCCCGCAGGCGAACGGCAGCTCGGGCAGCGCGGCGGCCAGCGCCACCCCGGCGGCCAGGCCCACCGACGTCTCCAGGGCCGACGACACGACCACGGGCAGGCCGCTCCGCTCGGCCAGCTCGAGGCAGGCCCGCACCCCACCCAGCGGCTGCACCTTGAGCACCGCGATGTCCGCGGCCGCCAGCCGGGCCACCCGTAGGGGGTCCTCGGCCCGGCGGATCGACTCGTCGGCCGCGATCGGCACGTCCACCCGACGACGCACCTCGGCCAGCTCCTCGACGGTCCGGCAGGGCTGCTCGACGTACTCCAGGCCGACCCGGTCGAGCAGCCGGATCAGCCGGACGGCGGTGTCGACGTCCCACGCGCCGTTCGCGTCGACCCGGATCTGGCCGTCCGGCCCGAGCGCCGCGCGCACCGCCTCGACCCGCTCGAGGTCGGCACCCTCGGGCTGGCCCGGCTCGGCCACCTTCACCTTGGCCGTGCGGCAGCCGCCGGAGGCGCGCACCACGGCCATGGCCTGCTCGGGGCCCACGGCGGGCACAGTGACGTTGACCGGCACCCGGTCACGGACGGGGGCCGGCCAGCCGAGGTCGGCGGCCTCCCGGGCCGCGGCCAGCCACGGCGCACACTCGGTCGGCCCGTAGTCCCAGAACGGGGAGAACTCCCCCCAGCCGGCCGGGCCCCGGAACAGCACGCCCTCGCGCACGGTGATGCCGCGAAAGCGCGTCTTCATCGGAATCGCGAACGTGTGCACGGGCGCCATGCGCCTATCCTCGCGGACGTGATCTCTGAGCTGTTCGACCCCACCGCGTGGCGCGCGGTCGAGGGCTTCGACGTGACCGATGTGACCTACCACCGGCACGTGGCCGACGGCGTGGACCAGGGCACCGTGCGGGTCGCCTTCGACCGGCCCGAGGTGCGCAACGCGTTCCGGCCGCAGACCGTCGACGAGCTGTACCGGGTCCTCGACCACGCCCGCATGACGCCGGACGTGGGCTGCGTGCTGCTCACCGGCAACGGGCCCTCCCGCAAGGACGGCGTCCGGGCGTTCTGCTCGGGCGGCGACCAGCGGATCCGCGGCCGCGACGGCTATCGGTACGCCGACGGCGACACGGCCGAGTCGATCGACCCGGCCAGGGCCGGCCGGCTGCACATCCTCGAGGTGCAGCGGCTGATCCGGTTCATGCCCAAGGTGGTCATCGCCGTGGTGCCCGGCTGGGCCGCCGGCGGCGGCCACAGCCTGCACGTGGTGTGCGACCTGACCCTGGCCAGCCGCGAGCACGCCCGGTTCAAGCAGACCGACGCGGACGTCGGCAGCTTCGACGGCGGCTACGGCTCGGCCTACCTGGCCCGCCAGGTCGGGCAGAAGGTGGCCAGGGAGATCTTCTTCCTGGGCCAGGTCTACGACGCCGAGACGGCGGTGCGCAGGGGGACGGCGAACGCGGCCGTCCCGCACGCGGACCTGGAGCGGGTCGCCCTGGAGTGGGCCGCCGAGGTCAACCGCAAGAGCCCCACGGCGGTGCGGATGCTGAAGTACGCGTTCAACCTCGCCGACGACGGCCTGGTCGGGCAGCAGCTGTTCGCCGGCGAGGCGACCCGCCTGGCGTACCTGACCGACGAGGCCGTCGAGGGCCGCGACTCGTTCCTGCAGCGACGCGAGCCGGACTGGAGCCCGTTCCCCTGGTCCTTCTAGCCGTGCGCACGGTCACCGTCCCGAGCGGGCCGGAGGTCGTCGACGCCGTCCTGCCGGCCCTGGCCGCGGCGCTGGCCGGCGGCCCGCCGCTGCTGCCGCTGCCGCCTGGGCCGCCCGCGGTCGTCGAGGCGCTGCTCGCGGCCCTGCGGCCGGACCGCCCGGTCGAGGACCCCGACGTCGCCCTCGTGGTTCCCACGTCGGGGTCGACCGGCGAGCCCAAGGGCGCGCTGCTCACGGCGGCCGCCGTGCGTGCCTCGGCGCGGGCCACCCACGACCGGCTCGGCGGGCCCGGCCGCTGGCTGCTGGCGCTGCCGCCCACGCACGTGGCCGGCCTCATGGTGCTGGCCCGCTCGCTGGACGCGGGGACCGAGCCGGTCGCGATGGACCGCACCGGCCCGTTCGACCCCGACCGGTTCGCGGCGGCCGCAGCCGGACTGTCCGACGACGCACCGCGGTACGTGTCGCTGGTCCCGGCCCAGCTGCGGCTGCTGCTGGACGCGGGCACCGACCTCACCGTGTTCGACGCCGTCCTGCTCGGAGGGGCGGCCGCCACCCCGGCGCTGCTGGACCGGGCTCGCTCCGCCGGCGTCGCCGTGGTGACGACCTACGGGATGAGCGAGACCTGCGGCGGCTGCGTCTACGACGGCGCGCCGCTGGACGGCGTGGCGGTGGGCATCGACCAGGACGGCCGGATCCGGCTGGGCGGGCCGACCGTCTTCCGCGGGTACCGGCTGCGCCCTGACCTCACGGCGGCGGCGCTCGACGGCGCCGGCCGGCTGCGCACGGGCGACCTCGGCCGGCTGGACGCCGACGGTCGGCTGCACGTGCTGGGCCGGGCCGACGACGTGATCGTCACAGGTGGGGTGAACGTTCCGGCGGCGGCCGTCGAGGCGGCCGTGGCCGCCCACCCCGGGGTCGGCGCGTGCGTGGCGGTCGGCGTCCCGGACGACGTGTGGGGCGAGCGGGTGGCCGTCGCCGTCCAGCCGGGGCGTGGCGCCGACCCGCCGGACCTGGCGCGGCTGCGCGCCTTCGTCGCCGACCGGCTGGAGCCGGCGGCGCACCCGCGCGTGCTCGTGCTCGTCGAGGCGATCCCGCTGCTGCCCTCGGGCAAGCCGGACAAGGACGCGGTGCGTACGCTCATCGGCGGTTCCGACGAGCAGGAAGGCCGCTGATGCCCACCGTCTTGCAGTGGGTCGAGGGGGCCCGGCCGCGGACCCTCCCGGCCGCAGTGGCCCCCGTGCTCGTGGGCACCGGCGCGGCGGCGGCCGCGTCGTCGGCGGTGGCGTGGAAGGCGGCGCTGGCGCTGGTCGTCGCGCTCGCGCTGCAGGTCGGGGTGAACTACGCCAACGACTACAGCGACGGCATCCGCGGCACCGACGCGGACCGGGTCGGGCCGTTTCGGCTGGTCGGCTCGGGATCGGCCCGGCCGGCGCTGGTCAAGGCGGCCGCGTTCGGGTCGTTCGCCGTCGCGGGGGTGGCCGGTCTGGTGCTGGCCGTGACCACCGCGTGGTGGCTGCTGCTGGTCGGGGCGGCATCGGTGGCCGCGGCCTGGCTGTACACGGGGGGGCCACGGCCGTACGGCTACGCGGGCCTCGGCGAGGTGTTCGTCTTCGTCTTCTTCGGGCTGGTCGCGGTGGTCGGTACCGCGTACGTGCAGGTCGAGCGGTTCACCGCGCTCGCCTGGGTGGTGGCCGTCCCGGTGGGGCTGCTGGCGGTGGCCATCCTGGTGGCGAACAACCTGCGGGACATCCCGTCGGACCGGGTGGCCGGCAAGCGGACCCTCGCCGTCCGGCTGGACGCCCCGGGCACCCGCCGGCTGTACGTGACCTGCGTGGGCGTCGCGCTGCTCGTGCCGGCGCTGGTCGCCGTCCGGGGGTACCCGTGGGCGCTGCTGGCGCTGGGCGGGGTCGCGCTGGCCGTGTCCCCCGTGCGGACGGTGCTGGCCGGTGCCACCGGGCGGGACCTGATCCCCGTCCTGCGTGACACCGGCCGGCTCCAGCTGGTGTTCGCGTTGTTGCTGGCGGTCGGCCTCGGCCTCGGCTGAGGCCGACCGGGTCAGGCTGCGCTCAGGCCAGCCAGGGCAGCCGCTTGACGAAGCCGTGCGACTCCCACCAGCGGCCCAGGCCCCACGTGCGCCCGGCCATGAGCAGCATCAAGGTGATCATCACCACGCCGTAGATGATGTGGTCGTCAATGATCGGGTTGTTGCCCGCGACGGTGGCACCGCTCGCGTCGGTGTACTTGGCCCACGGTGCCTCGGCCAGGTACATGAGGAACAGCAGGAGCGACCCGCCGACGGCGGCGAGGCGCATGAAGATGCCGAGGATGAAGGCCACCCCGACGCCCACGAGCGCAAACATGAACAGCCAGTTCCAGAACGCGGTGGGGCTCTTGTCCGCCATCCCGTTGAACGTGCTGGCGAACGGCCCCTGGGGGTTGGTGCCGAACTTCAGGAAGCCGTACGTCGGGCTGCCGTCGCCGGTGCCGAACACCCAGGCCGACGCGCTCGTCGTGGTGTAGCCGAGCCCGAAGGCCTTGTCCAAGAACGCCCACAGGAAGGTGAATCCCAGCAGGATGCGCGCGACCGCGCCCCACCCGCGCCAGGCGCCCGAGGGGACGAAGTCTCGATACCAGGACTGACCCGCGGTCTCGTCCGCAGGAGCGGCCCCGGGTGTCTTCGACTGAACTGCCATGAGTAAACCTCTCGCGTCCAGGGCCGCGTGGCTTGTAGCGACGCCAGCCCGGTGGCAAGGTCCGCTGGGTTGCGAACTCGATGAGTAGAGCCTGGACGATCGAGCGGGGTCGGCCCCAGGGCCGGAGCGACCGTGCGAGAAGGGACCTAGGTCCCGGTCGGCTCATCCGGAGCGCCCTCGGAGGGGTGCTCGGCCCGCCAGTCCTCATCGTCGGAGTCCTCGGCCGTCGTCCGGTCGTCCAGCCTGCGCTTGAGGCGGCTACCGGTCTGCACCACGGCGGCCGACATGGCGTCCCGCTGCCCGGACAGCAGCACAAAGCTGAGCAGACCGGAGACCAGCAGTGCGACCGCGAGCAGCAGCAGCCCACGAAAACCGACCAGCCAGAACACCCCGGTCGTGGCCACGAACAGCAGGATCCGGGAGGTCGAGTAGACCAGGACGGGGCTGGGTCTCACTCGCCCATTGTCCCCGACACTGGCGGCGCCGCCGACCCGGGCAGCGGCCGGCCCTGCCAGCGGGTGGAGATCACCACCGTGGTGCGGGTCCTGGCCACACCCGGCACCCTGCGCAGGGCCCGCAGGGCCCGCTCCAGCGCGTCGACGTCGGCCACCCGGACCTTGACCACGAAGGTCTCCTCGCCGGCCACCAGCCAGCAGTCCTCCACCTCGGGCACCAGCTCCAGCTGGACGGCCACGTCGTCCTGGTCGGCCGAGTCGGTCTGGTGGATGCCGACGAGCGCGACCATGCCGAGCCCCAGCGCCGCCGCGTCGACCGACGCGTGGTACCCGGTGATCACCCCGGCGGACTCCAGCCGACGGACCCGCTCCTGCACGCTCGGGGCGGACAGCCCGACCTGCCGGCCGAGCTCGGCCCAGCTGGCCCGGCCATCGGCCTGCAGAGCGGCCACCAGCGCCCGATCGGTCGCGTCGACCCGGACCCCACGGTCCTTCTCTCGCTCTTTCATCGGCTGTTCCCGTCCTCGTGCCTCAGATCACAAGGAATTATAACGATCTGCCCTTCGTTTCACGGTATGTTCGACATCAAGCACCGATCCAGCAAGGAGCACCCCATGTCCCTGATCTCGTTGGAGATCGCTCGCGCCCGCGTCGACCAGCTGCACCGCGAGGCCGAGCGGTCCCGTCGCGGCCGCTGAGCCCTCGGCGGCGCTCGGCCCGCCTCTCGACGTACCCTGATTCGGAGACGTCGACCCGGGTGGGAGGTGCCGAGAGCCGTGAAGCTGGTGCTGTTCCTCGCCGCCGCCGGGTTCATGCTCTGGTCGCTCATCGACCTCGCCCAGACCCCCGCCGCAGAGGTCCGCACGCTGCCCAAGGCGGTGTGGGCCCTGGCCATCGTGCTGGTCCCCGTGCTCGGCTCCGTCGGCTGGCTGGTCCTCGGCACCGGGACCGACCGCGAGGACCCGGGACTGGGCCGCGGCGGGCAGCCCCGGCCGCTGGCCCCTGACGACGACCCCGACTTCCTGCGCCGCCTCGACGAGCAGCGCCGCGAGCACCCGGACGGCGCCAGCTGAGCCGGCCGCGTTGCGCCGGCTACTTGTTCGGCAGCCCGCCGTAGGAGTGCAGGCCGGTGAAGAAGATGTTCACCCCGAAATAGTTGAAGATGAACGCGGACAGCCCCAGCAGTGCGATCATGGCCGCCCGGCGGCCCTTCCAGCCGGCCGTCGCGCGCGCGTGCAGGTAGCCCGCGAAGACCACCCAGGTGACGAACGCCCAGGTCTCCTTGGGGTCCCATCCCCAGTACCGGCCCCACGCGTTCTCGGCCCAGATCGCCCCGGCCACGATCGCGAACGTCCACAGCGGGAACACGAACGCGAACAGCCGGTAGGCCGTGCGGTCCAGCTGCTCCGACTCGGGCAGCCGGCGGGACAGCGAGTTGGACAGGCCCCGCCGCTCCCACCGCTCCTGCAGCAGGTACAGCACCGTCACGGCACCGCCGAGGGTGAAGATCCCGCCCGAGATGATCGCCGCGGCGACGTGGATGACCAGCCAGTACGACTTCAGCGCGGGAACCAGCGGCCCGGCGTCCACGTAGAGCACGGTGACCGCGAGCCCGAGCGTGAGCAGCACCGGGACCACGATGAACACCCCGAGCAGCCGGAGCACCGGGCGCCGCCACACCGCGATGACATAGGCGCCGGTGACCACCAGCGCGGACGCCAGCGAGAACTCGTACATGTTGCCCCAGGGCGCCCGGCCGGCGGCCAGCCCGCGGAACACCACGGCCGCCAGCAGCAGGACGAACGACAGCACCGTGAGCGAGAAGCCGATCCCGCCGAGCTTGGCCGCCCGGGTGGACTCCGGCAGGTCCCCCTCCGGCAGCTCGGCCACGTCCGGCGTGTCGACATCGACGGGAGCGCCGCCGGCGCCGACCGCCACCGGGACCCGGTGCACCGTGCGCCTGGACGTCCTGGCCACCCGGCCGCGGTCGCCGAAGGCCAGCTCGGCGGAGAACGCGAGCAGGGCCAGCGTCAAGGTCGCCATCGCCGAGTAGACGAGGTCGTTGGACAGGTGGGCGAAGGTGTGGGCGGTCACCGGTACTCCTCGATCGGTTCACGTGCGCCTGGTGCTGCCTCGTCGGGAAGGTCCGAGCGCAGGGCGTCGACCTCGGCCTCCAGCCCGCCTGCCTCGGTACGGGCCAGCCCGCCGATCTCGACGAGGATAGTGCCCTCGTCGTCCGCCGTCGCGCGCACCCACACCCTGCGGCGGGGCACGAACAGCGACAGCAGCAGCCCGGCGATGGCCACGACGACCGAGCCCAGCGCGATCCCCTTGCCGGGGTCCTGGGCGATCGACAGCGCGGCGTACTGCCTGATGCCGTCGAAGGTGATCGTGCCGAGGCCGTCCGGCAGGGTCCACGACTCCCCCGGACGCATCGCCTCGAGGCCGACCCGCGTCATCCGGCTGACGTCCAGGCGGTAGACCGACTGGGCCGCGCCGGTGTCCAGCCCGAGGTCGCCCTTCCACAGCGACAGGAACAGGGCCGGGTCGTTGGCCGCGGGGAACGTCGACAGCGGCCCGCGGATCGGGTCGATGGACGCCGTGGGCAAGAAGATGCCCTGGAACCCCAGCTGGGTCGGCCGGGCGTCCGGCGCCTTGATCACGCCGGTCGAGGTGAACATGGCGTCCCGGGGCAGGAAGGGGACGGCGTCGGAGAACACCACCCGGCCCTCGCCGTCCCGCACCGTGACCACCGGCGCGTACCCGTGGCCCACGAGGAACACCTTGGTGCCGCCCACCACCAGCGGCTCGTTGACCTGCAGGACCTGGCTGCGCGGGGTCGCCGTGGGCGAGTCCTGGACGGTCACGTCCGCGGTGAACGAGCGCGGCGCGCCGTTCTGCTTGCCGCCCTGCTGGTAGGTGGCGCTGAACTTGTCGAGGGTGAACGAGAAGGGGTCCAGCCGCTGCGGGTCGGCCAGCGGTCCGGCCGAGAAGGAGTCGTAGCGGGTGACCGTGTTGGCGAAGCCGCTGCCCTCCACGACGATCGCGCTGCCCCTGGTGCCGTACAGCGCGCCGATCGCCACGCCGACGAGCAGCACGACCAGGGCCAGGTGGAAGACCAGGTTGCCGGTCTCCCGCAGGTAGCCCTTCTCGGCGCCGACCGAACCCGCGAGCCGGTCGACCCGGAACCGCCGCCGGCGCAGGGACCGGTGAGCGGCGTCCAGCACCTCCTGCGGTGTCGCCGTCGTGGTGAACGACCGGGTCACCGGCAGCCGGGACAGGTGGCGCGGCGCGGCCGGCGGCCGGGAGCGCAGCGCCCGCCAGTGCAGCCGGGTCCGCGGGACCACGCAGCCGATCAGCGAGACGAACAGCAGCAGGTACACCGCGGCGAACCACGGGCTGCTGTAGACGTGGAAGAGCGACAGCCGCTCGAACAGCCGCCCGAGCGCGCCGTGCCGGGAGATCCAGTCCGCGACGTCGGCCGGTGCGTTGCCCTGCTGGGGCAGCAGGCTGCCGGGCACGGCTGCGAGGGCGAGCAGGAACAGCAGCAGCAAGGCGGTGCGCATCGAGGTGAGCTGCCGCCAGGCCCAGCGCAGCAGCGAGCGCAAGCCGAGCCCCGACGGCGGCTGGACCGCGGCCGGCTGGGTGGACAGCGTGGTGCTCTCCAGGAGGAGGTCCTCGTCCTCCGGGGTCTCGCTCAGCGGCGGGTTGACCGTCATGTCACACCGCCGGGGTGAAGCCGGAGACCCAGACCTGCAGCTGGACGGTGAGGTCGCCCCACAGCCCGGTGACCAGCAGGACGCCGAGGGTGACCAGCATCCCGCCGCCGAACGTCATGACCGCACGGTAGTGCCGCTTGACCCAGGCCAGCGCCCCTGCGGTCCGCCGGAAGGCGAGCGCCACCAGGACGAACGGCAGCCCCAGCCCGACGCAGTAGACGGCGGTGAGCAGCGCCCCGCGGGCCGCGGAGGACTCGGTGAACGCCAGCGTCTGCACCGCCCCCAGCGTGGGGCCGATGCACGGCGTCCAGCCCAGCCCGAACAGCACCCCGAGCAGCGGCGCCCCGACCAGGCCCAGGGACGTCGGCCAGGTGTGCACCCGCATGTCCCGCTGCAGGCCCGGGACCAGGCCCATGAAGGTGAGCCCGAGCAGGATGGTGAGCACCCCGAGGACCCGGGTGATCACCTCCGAGTTCTGGCTGAGCAGCGAGCCCAGCCCGCCGAACAGCGCCCCGAACGAGACGAAGACCGCGGTGAAGCCCAGCACGAACAGCAGCGAGCCGGCCAGCAGCCGGCTCTTGCGGCTGTCCGCGAGGTCGGCTCCGACCAGCCCAGTCACGTACGCCAGGTAGCCGGGGACCAGCGGCAGCACACACGGGGACAGGAACGAGACCAGGCCGGCCAGCAGCGCGACCGGGATGGCCAGCAGCAGCGAGCCGGAGAGCACGGTCTGGGCGAAGTCGTTGCCCACCCCGAGGTGCAGGCCGGTCATCCCGCGGTCTCCGCGAGCAGGGGGTCGACCAGCGCCATCAGCCGGGGCTGGGTGACCGGCCCGATGACCCGGGCGGCGATCCGCCCGGACCGGTCGATGACCAGCGTGCTGGGCACCGCCTGCGGGGGCAGCGTGTCGGCGAAGTCGAGCAGCAGCCTGCCGTCGCGGTCCACGACGCTCGGGTAGGTCATGCCGATGTTCTGCGCGAACGCCCGCGCGGCCGTGCCGTCGCCGTCCCTGGTGTCGATGCCCACCAGGGTGCCACCCTTGGGCAGCAGCTCGGTGTGCACCGTCTGCAGCATCGGGCCCTCGGCCCGGCACGGCGGGCACCACGAGGCCCAGACGTTCAGGACGACGACCTGGCCGCGCAGCGACGCGAGGTCGAAGGACTTGCCGTCCAGCGTGGTGCCCTTGAGGTCGGGGGCCCTGACCCGGTCGGCGGCCGGGACCACGAGCGTCGTGCCGTCGCCCTCGACATAGCCCTGCTGCGCGGTGCTGGAGGCACCCGCCGAGCAGCCGGTGAGCAGCAGACCGAGCGCCACCGCCACCGCTGCGGCGCTGCGTCCGGCGAGACGTCGCATCAACGGATCAGGCCCCCACCGAGAAGCCGCGGCCCTTGACCGGGAGCAGGTCCCGCGCCGGCTCGGTGTAGCTCACGGCGACGACGTCGATGCCTTCGTAGGTGACGGAGGTGAGGCTGGCCAACGAGCACTGCCGGCGGCGCGGGTCGTGCCACAGGTGGCGGCCCTCGACGAAGCTGCGGGTGGTCCAGATCGGCAGCTGGTGGCTCACCAGCAGCGCCTCGTGACCCTCGGCGGCGTCCCGCGCGTCGGCCATGGCGGCCAGCATCCGGGCCGCGAGCGAGCGGTACGGCTCGCCCCACGACGGCCGCAGCGGGTTGCGCAGGTACGGCCAGTGCCGGAGGTGGCGCAGCGAGCCGTCGCCCACCCCGAAGGCCAGTCCCTGGAAGTGGTTGGCGGCCTCGATCAGCCGCTCGTCGGTGCCGACGGGCAGCCCGAGCACCTCGCTGACCGGCTGCGCAGTCTCCCGGGCCCGCTCGAGCGGCGACGATGCCAGGCGCACGATGTCCCGGCCGGCCACCGTCGCGGCCACCCGCTGGGCCATCTGCTGCCCGAGCTCGGACAGGTGGTAGCCCGGCAGCCGGCCGTAGAGGATCTTGTCGGGGTTGTGCACCTCGCCGTGGCGCAGCAGGTGGACGACGGTGGTCGCGCTCATGCGGTCGGCTCCGCGGCCGCGGCCGCCCTGGCCGCGGCCGGCACGGCGTCGGCGACCCGGTCCAGGGCCGTAGCGTCGTGGGCCGCCGAGACGAACCATGCCTCGTAGGCCGACGGCGGCAGGTAGACGCCGCGGTCCAGCAGGGCGTGGAAGAACGCGCCGTACCGGTGGGTCTGCGTACGGCGCGCCTCGTCGTAGGTGCGTACGGGAGTGTCGACGAAGAAGACGCTGAAGAGGTTCCCCGCGGTCTGCACCCGGTGCGCCACCCCCTCGGCCGTCAGCGCGGCCGAGACCAGGGTGGCCACCTCGCCGGCGGTGCGGTCGAGGTGGGCGTACACGTCGTCCGTGCACAGCTGCAGGGTGGTCAGACCGGCCACCGTGGCCATCGGGTTCCCGGACAGCGTGCCGGCCTGGTAAACCGGCCCCATGGGGGCCAGCTGGGCCATGACGTCGGCCCGGCCGCCGAACGCGGCCGCGGGCAGCCCCCCGCCCATCACCTTGCCGAAGGTGAACAGGTCGGCCGCGACGCCCTCCAGGCCGTACCAGCCCGCCCGGCTGACCCGGAACCCGGTCATCACCTCGTCCAGGACGAGCAGCGCGCCGTGCTCGTGGCACAGGGCGGCCAGCCCGGCGTTGAAGCCGGCGTCCGGCGGGACCACGCCCATGTTGGCGGCGGCCGCCTCGGTGATGACGCAGGCGATCGAGTCGCCGTGCTCGGCGAACACCGTGGCCGCCATGGCCAGGTCGTTGTACGGCAGCACGATGGTGTCCGCGGCGGACGCCCCCGTGACGCCGGGGGTGTCCGGCAACCCGAACGTCACCAGGCCGCTGCCCGCGCTGGCGAGCAGCGCGTCGACGTGGCCGTGGTAGCAGCCGGCGAACTTGACCACCTTGGTCCGGCCGGTGAAGCCGCGGGCCAGCCGGACCGCGCTCATGGTCGCCTCGGTGCCGCTGGACACGAACCGCACCTGCTCGACCGGGGACACCCGGCCCACGATCTCCTCGGCCAGCTCGACCTCCGAGGGGGCGGGCGTGCCGAACGACCAGCCGCTGCCGGCCCGCTCCCGCAGCGCCGCCACCACCTGGGGGTGGGCGTGGCCGAGGACCATGGGCCCCCACGAGCCCACCAGGTCCACGTACTCGCGGCCGTCGGCGTCGACCAGGTACGGGCCGTGCCCGGAGACCATGAACCGGGGGGTGCCGCCCACGGCCCGGAAGGCCCGCACCGGCGAGTTCACCCCGCCGGGGGTCACTGCCAGGGCACGGTCGAACAGGGCCTGCGAGGCGGGAGCGTCGTCGGGGTACACCGGGGAGGTCACCGGGCGATTGTCTCAGGACGGTTGGGGTGTGCCGGCCGGGGGCATTCCCCGACCGGCATCCCGGTGCCATGATCGCGGTGGACACCCGGCTGCTCGGCGCCGCCCCGAGTACCTGGCGGCCGCCCGGCTAGTCCCTGGTCAGCAGCCGGGCCACCTCGGTGGCCCAGTAGGTCAGCACGATGTCGGCGCCGGCCCGGCGGATCGAGGTGAGGGTCTCCAGGACCGCGCGGTCGCGCTCCAGCCAGCCGTTGGCCGCCGCGGCCTCGACCATGGCCATCTCGCCGGACACCTGGTAGGCGGCCACCGGGACGTCCACGGCGTCGCGGACCCGGCGGACGACGTCCAGGTACGGCAGCGCGGGCTTGACCATGACCAGGTCGGCACCCTCCTCGAGGTCGAGCAGCACCTCGCGCAGCGCCTCGTCGCCGTTGGCCGGGTCCATCTGGTAGGCCCGGCGGTCGCCGAACGCGGGGGTGGACTCCGCGGCCTCTCGGAACGGCCCGTAGAAGGCCGAGGCGTACTTCGCGGCGTACGCCAGGACGGCCACCTCGGGGTGCCCGCCGGCGTCCAGGGCCGCGCGAATCGTGCCCACCTGGCCGTCCTGCATGCCGGACGGCGCGACGACCTGGGCACCCGCCGCCGCCTGCGCCGCGGCGATCGTGGCGTAGCGCTCGAGGGTGGCGTCATTGTCGACCTCCCCGCCCGCGGTGAGCGGGCCGCAGTGGCCGTGGTCGGTGTACTCGCACAGGCACAGGTCGGCCATCAGCACGGTGGCGTCACCGAGGTCGGCGGACAGGTCGCGCAGGGCCTGCTGCACGATGCCGTCGTCCGCGTCGGCCTGGCTGCCGAGGGCGTCCTTGTGCGCCGGGATCCCGAACAGCAGCAGCCCGCCCACGCCCGCCTCGACCGCCTCCGCGGCGGCCCGGCGCAGCGAGTCGCGGCTGTGCTGGACGACGCCAGGCATGGCGCCCACCGGCTGCGGCTGCGACCGGCCCTCCTTGACGAACACCGGCAGCACCAGGTCGGCCGGGGCCAGCCGGGTCTCGGCCACCAGCCGCCGCAGCGCCGCCGTCCGGCGCAGCCGCCGCGGCCGGTCAGTCGGGAAGCCCACGGCTCAGGTCGCCTTGCGCCGGGAGCCGCCCCGGCGCTGCGAGGGCCGCCACACCCGCTCGCCCGAGGCCAGGGCCTCCAGCCGCTGGGTGTCGCCGAACTCGGCCAGCGCCGAGGCCAGGGCGTCCATGGCCGGCTGGCCGGCGAGCACGTCGACCCGCAGCCCGTGCTCCTCCGCCGTCTTGGCGGTGGCCGGGCCGATGCAGGCGATGACGGTCCGCGCGTGCGGCTTGCCGGCGATGCCCACCAGGTTGCGGACCGTGGACGACGACGTGAACACGACCGCGTCGAAGCCGCCGCCCTTGATCGCCTCACGGATCTCGGCGGCCGGGGGCGCGGCCCGCACGGTGCGGTAGGCCGTCACGTCGTCGATCTCCCAGCCGAGGGAGACTAGGCCCTCGGCGAGGGTCTCGGTGGCGATGTCGGCCCTGGGCAGGAACACCCGGTCGATCGGGTCGAGGTCGGGGTCGTAGGGTGGCCAGTCCTCCAGCAGTCCGTGCGCGGACTGCTCCCCGGTCGGGACCAGGTCCGGCTGCACGCCGAAGGCCTGCAGGGCGGCGGCCGTCTGCCCGCCCACCGCTGCGACCTTCACGCCGGCGAACGCCCGTGCGTCCAGGCCGTACTCCTCGAACTTCTCCCGCACCGCGCGGACGGCGTTCACCGAGGTGAAGGCCACCCACAGGTAGCGGCCGGAGACCAGGCCCTGGATGGCCCGGTCCATCTGCTGCGGCGTGCGCGGCGGCTCGACCGAGATGGTCGGGACCTCCTCGGGGACCGCGCCGAAGGCCCGCAGCCGGTCCGACAGCTCGCCGGCCTGCTCCTTGGTCCGCGGCACCAGCACCCGCCAGCCGAACAGCGGCTTGGTCTCGAACCAGGACAGCTTCTCCCGCAGCGCCACGACCTCGCCCACCACGACGACGCTCGGCCCGGTGAGCCGGGCCGCCCTCACGTCGGCGGCGATCCGGTCCAGGGTGGACACGACGGTCTGCTGCGCGGTGGTCGTGGCCGCCCTGGTCGCGGCCACCGGGGTGCCCGGTGCCCGGCCGGCGGCGATCAGTGCGGCGGCCACGGCGTCCAGCCGGTCGCCCACGCCGGAGAGCACCAGCGTCACGTGCGGGCGCGCGTGCGCGGCCCAGTCGACCGACGGGCCGGACGCGTCGACGATGCGCACGTCGTGGTCGTGGGCCGCCGTCAGCGGGAACCCCGCGTGGGCCGGCGCCGCGGTGAAGGCGGACACCCCCGGCACCACCTCGAACGGCACCTTGGCCCGCAGGCAGGCGCTGGCCTCCTCGCCGAGGCCGCCGAACAGCCCCGGGTCCCCCTCGACCAGCCGGACGACGGTCGCCCCGCACTTGGCGGCGTCCACCGCGAGCTTGGCCCTGGCCGCGTGCGCGAGGGGCAGGCCGTCGTCCCCGCAGTCCGCCGCGATGAGCTCCGCGTCGGGACGGGCCAGCGCCAGGACGGCCGGGGCGACCCCGGCGTCGTGCACCACGACGTCCGCGGCGGCCAGCAGCGCGGCGCCTCGCACCGTGAGCAGGCCGGGATCGCCGGGTCCGGCGCCGACGAAGGCGACCGGCATGGCCGGCGCCACCTTGCGGCGGGCACGACTCGTGTGGTCGGGACTGTTCACCTGACGCCAACCCCCAGTGATTCGGCCCCCTCGTCCAGCAGCGCAGCGGCCAGCCGGTGGCCGAGGGCGGCTGCCTCGGCCGGGGAACCAGTGGTGGACAGACGCAGCAGCCGGCCGCCGTCGGGCGACGCGACCACTGCGCGAAGGAACAACTCGGGCTCGGCGGCGTCGCCCTCGGCGAGCAGGGCGAGCGCGCCGACGGGTGCCGAGCAGCCGGCCTCGAGGCCGGCCAGAACGGCCCGCTCCGCCGTGACGGACGCCCGGGTCCCGGGGTCGTCGAGCGGGGCGAACGCGGCGAGCAGGTCGGCGCGGTCGGCGCGGACCTCCACCGCGAGCGCTCCCTGGCCGGGGGCCGGGAGCATCTGGATCGGGTCGATCAGCTCGGTGACGGCGTCGGAGCGGCCCAGGCGGGCCAGTCCGGCCGCGGCCAGCACCACGGCGTCCAGGTCGCCCGGCCCGACCCTGGCCAGCCGGCTGTCCACGTTGCCGCGGACGTCGACGATGTCGAAGTCGCGCCCGAGCGCCCGAAGCTGGGCGGCCCGGCGGGGTGACCCGGTGCCGATCCGGGACCCGGCCGACAGGTCGAGCAGGGTCATCCGGTCGCGGGCCACGAGCGCGTCGCGCGGGTCCTCGCGCAGCGGCACCACGGCCAGCGCGAGACCTTCGGCCGGGGCGGTCGGCAGGTCCTTCAGCGAGTGCACCGCGAGGTCGACCCGGCCGTCGAGGACGGCGTCGCGCAGCGCCGAGACGAAGACCCCGGTCCCGCCGATCTGGGCCAGCGACGCGGTCGAGGTGTCCCCCTGCGTGGTGATCGTGACCAGCTCGACCTCGGTCCCGGTGAGCTGAGTGAGGGCGGCCGCGACCTGGCCGGCCTGGGCGGTGGCCAGCGCGCTGCCTCGGGTGCCCAGCCGCAGCGGGGCGCTCACAGGGCCTCCTCGCCGTCGACCTCGAGCGCGTGCACGTCGGCTGTGGTGACCTCGCGGTAGCGCACCGGGTCCAGGTCGAACAGGGCGTGCAGCGCCTCGGCGTAGGCCAGCCCCGCAGGTTCGGTGGCCAGCTCCTTGACCCGGACGGTCGGCGCGTGCAGCAGCTTGTCGACGACCCGGCGGACGGTCTGCTCGACCTCACTGCGGTCGTCCTGGGACAGCTGCGGCCGGCGGCCGTCGAAGCGGGTCAGCTCGGCGTCGATGACCTCGGCGGCCTTCTGGCGCAGCGCCTTGATCGTCGGGGACACCCGGTCGCCCTGTCGCTGTTGCAGGCCCGCGGCGACCTCCTCGGCCACGATGCTCCGCACCGCCTCGATGTCCGCCGCGTGCCCGTGCTCGACCAGCAGGGCGCCGAGGTCCTCGAGGTCGACGAGGGTCACCCGGTCCAGGCCGTGGACCTCGGGGTCGACGTCCCGCGGCAGGGCCAGGTCGAGGAGGAACAGCGCTCGGCCTCCCCGGGCGGCGTGCGCCCTGGTCACCGCCTCGACGGCGAGCACGAACCCGGTCGCTCCGGTGCAGGACACCACGATGTCCGCCTCGTGCAGCTCCTGCTCGAGCCGCTCCATGGCGACCGCGCGACCGCCGACCTGCTCGGCCAGCCGCTCGGCGTGCTCGGGGGTGCGGTTGACGATGACGATGTCACCCAGGCCGAGCCGGGCCAGCTGGGTCGCCGCGATGGAGCTCATCGACCCGGCCCCCACGACCAGGCTGCGCCGCCCGCCCAGCCCGGACAGGGCCCGCTCGGCCAGCCCCAGCCCCAGCGTCACCACCGCCGACCCGGCCTGGTCGATGCCGGTCTCGCTGTGCGCGCGCTTACCGACCCGCAGCGCCTGCTGGAACACCTCGTTGAGCACCCGGCCCGCGGATCCCGCGGCCTGGGCGACGGCCAGGCCGTTGCGCACCTGGCCGAGGATCTGGGCCTCGCCGACCACCATCGAGTCCAGCCCGCACACGACCGAGTACAGGTGCTGGAGGACGGCGTCCTCGTAGTGCACGTACAGGTGCGGGCCGAGCTCCTCGACCGAGCGGCCGGTCTGCCGCGCCAGCAGCGAGGTCAGCTCGCCCACGCCGGCGTGGAACGCCCGCACGTCGGCGTACAGCTCGACCCGGTTGCAGGTCGACACGACCACCGACTCGGCCACGTGCGACCCCTCGGCGACCTGCTGGACGAAGCCGGGCAGGTCGTCCGGCCCGACCGCGGCAGCCTCCAGCAGGTCGACGGGTGCGCTGCGGTGCGACAGGCCGACGACGACGAGGCTCATCGGCCGGCCGCCAGGGCAGGGACGGCGGCGTCGGCCTTGCGCTGCTCGTGGAAGGCCAGGATCTGCAGCTCGACACCCAGGTCCACCTCACGCACGTCGACCCCGGCGGGCACCACGAGCGGCACCGGGGCGAAGTTGAGGATGCTGGTCACGCCGGCCGCGATCAGCCGGTCGCAGACCTGCTGAGCGGCCGGGCCGGGCACCGCGATCACCCCGATGGTGGCCCGGGTGGACCGCACCAGGCCCTCGAGCCGGCCCAGGTGGGTCACCGGCACGCCGGCGACCTGCTCGCCCACCCGCGCGGGGTCGGCGTCCACCAGGCCGACGATCCGGAAGCCCCGGCCGGCGAACCCGCCGTAGTTGGCCAGCGCCTGCCCGAGGTTGCCGACACCCACGATGACCACGGCCCAGTCCTGGGTCAGACCCAGCTCACGGGCGATCTGGTAGATCAGGTAGTCGACGTCGTAGCCCACCCCGCGGGTGCCGTAGGAGCCCAGGTGCGACAGGTCCTTGCGCAGCTTCGGGGAGTTCACCCCGGCGGCCGTGGCCAGCTCCTCGGAGGAGACGGTGCGCACCCCGCTCTCGCCGAGGGCCAGCAGTGCGCGGTGGTACACCGGCAGCCGGGCGACCGTGGCCTCCGGGATCCCGCGGCTGCGGGCAGCCCGGGGATCAACGGGACGACGGCTCACGCGGCGACTCCTGGAGGCGACGGGCGCCGCTGCTCTCGGCGCGCGGCCACCCACACGCAGGGTAAGTCACTTGTGAACGAAGGAACAAAGTCACGAGCGCCGGAGGCCGCCCGAGGGGGTCGACCGGACGGTTAGCGCGAGCTCACGATCAGCTGCTGCCGCACTCCGTCGCCGGACTGCCCGGGGCGGCAGACCGCGTCGTAGTCGCCCACGGCGAGCGCGACCGTGACCGTCTTGGTGACCCCCGGGGCGAGGTCGCGCAGCTGGTCGCCGACGGTGCCGCTCGCGCCCTCGATGCTGAAGGCGGTCACCGCGCGCCCCTGGTTGGATACCTCGAACGCCCAGGTCCCCGCGGTGAGCGTCGTGCCGTCGACCGCGCAGCCGGTGTCGGTGGCCACCACGTGCACGCTGCCGCGAGCGTCGTTGCCGGTGGAGCAGCCGGTCAGTGCCGCGCCGGCGACCAGCACCGCCGCGACCGCGAGGGCGAGCCTCACGGGGCCTCGGCGCGCGCCCGCACCGGTGCGCTGGCCGGCGTCCTGGCCGGGCGCAGGAACAGGTAGAGGACCGGGGCCACGTAGCCGACCCAGACGACCAGCTGCAGCCAGGTGGTCTGCGGGCTGAAGTTGAAGATGCCCCTGAGCAGGGTGCCGTACCAGGAGCCGGGTGGGACCTGGGCGGTCACGTCGAAGGCGAGGGAGTCGGCGCCGGGCAGCACCCCGCCCTCCTGCAGGTCGTGGACGCCGTACGCCAGCACCCCGGCCGCCACGAAGATCAGCAGCACCCCGGTGACCTTGAAGAAGGTGGCGAGGTTGATGGTGACCGCCTTGCGGTACAGCAGCCAGCCCAGCGCCACCGAGGTGCCGATGCCGAGCGCGAAGCCGATGAGCGGCCCCACGGTCGAGCCGGCCGCCTGCACCGCGGTGAACATGAACAGGGCGGTCTCCAGGCCCTCGCGGGCCACCGCGAGGAAGGCCATCAGGACCACGGCCAGCGAGCCCATCGC
Source organism: Actinomycetes bacterium (assembly GCA_038252405.1). Classification (GTDB taxonomy): domain Bacteria; phylum Actinomycetota; class Actinomycetes; order Prado026; family Prado026; genus DATCDE01. The sequence continues at coordinate 78,978 of JBBSAJ010000004.1, forward strand.
CACCGCGGCGTCCAGCTTGCCCTGCAGCTCCTTGCCGATCCCCCGGGACGCCCGCCGCATCCAGAAGATCATCCAGGTGACGAAGCCGACGGCGACCACCGACAGCACGCCGGCGAAGACCTCCTTCGACTCGTCCGAGCGCAGCACGGTGGCCTCGGTGTAGGTGAGCAGCCCCGCGAACCCCACGCTGAGACCCACCGCGGCGGCGACGCCGGCCCAGACGAGGGGCAGCCGGTCCCGGCGCCCGGTGCGCACCAGATAGGCCACCAGGATGCTGACGACCAGTGACGCCTCGAGGCCCTCGCGCAGGCCGATCAGGAAGTTGGCGACCACGGTTTCGCTTTCATTAGGTTAGGCATACCTAACCACGCCTGTCCCCGGTGCTGTCAACTGCGGCCAGCGCGGCGCGCAGCCGCCGCTCGTCCACCCGCCAGAAGTCGTGCTGCTCGCCGTCCACGAGGGTGACCGGGATCTGCTCCCAGTACCGCTCGAGCAGGTCGGAGTCGCCGGTGATGTCCTGCTCCGCCCACCCCACCCCCAGCTCGGCGCAGACCCGAGCCACGACCGCCCGGGCGTCGTCGCACAGGTGGCAGCCGGGGCGGCCGAGCAGGAGCACCCGCGGCGCCGTCACGGGGCCTCCCGCAGCCGCTGCTTGCTCACCTTGCCCACCGGGGAGTGCGGCAGCCGCTCCACGAACTGCACGATGGTCGGCCACTTGAACCGGGCCAGCCGGGTGGCCACGTGCTCGTGCAGCTCCTCGGCGGTCAGCTCGGCGCCCGGCCGGAGCACGACGTAGGCCTTCACGGCCTCGCCCGAGTAGGGGTGCGACACCCCCATCACGGCCACCTCGGCGACGTCCGGATGGCTGGCGATGGCGTCCTCGACCTCCCGCGGGTAGACGTTGAACCCGCTGACGATGACCAGCTCCTTGCGACGGTCGACCAGCACCAGGTCGCCGTCGTCGTCGCCGTAGGCGACGTCGCCGGTGGCGAACCAGCCGTCGGCGTCCGGCCCGTCGCTGCCGTCCGGCCAGTACCCGGAGAACAGGTTGGGGCCGCGCACCCAGATCTCGCCGGGGTCGCCCTCCTCGGCATCCTCGCCGTCCTCGTCGACCAGCCGTACCTCGACCCCGGGCAGCGGGGCCCCGACCGAGCCCGGCTTGGCCCGCCCGCGGACCAGGGTGCTGCTCACGCCCGGCGCCGCCTCGGTGAGCCCGTACCCCTCGAAGACGGGCAGCCCGGTGGTGGTGGCGATCTGGTCGAGGACGGCGGCCGGCACGGGTGCGGCGCCGGTGACCAGCAGCCGGACCCCGCGGAACGCCTCCCGCAGGTCGGGCTGCCCCGACCAGGCCACGTACATCGGCGGCGCCCCGGGGATGTTGGTGATCCCGCGCTCGCGCACGACCCGCAGCGTCTCGGCCGGGTCAAACCGGTCGACGAGGACGGCGGTCGCCGCGACGCGGGTCACCTGCGCGAGGGTGCCGTTGAGCGCGTAGATGTGGAACATCGGCAGCACGAGCAGCACCACGTCGTCCGGCGCCACGGCCTGGACGGCCAGCCCGTGGACCTGCTCGACGCTGGCCAGCAGCGCCCGGTGGGTGAGCATCGCCGCGCGGCTCCGGCCGCTCGTGCCGGACGTGTAGAGCAGGACGGCGAGGTCCTCGGCGCCGGTGTCGTGCGGTCGGGGCTGGCCGGTGAACGAGCCGAACGCGGTCTCGCCGGGGGCCGGGGCCCCGACGACGACCCGGATCGGTCCGTCCGTGGCCGGCTGGGCGCGGACCGCCGTGGCCGCCGTCCGGTCGAAGACGATTGCGCGGGCCCCGGAGTCGGCGAGCAGGTGCGCGATCTCGGGCACGGTGGAGCCGGTGTTCACCGGGACAGCGACCAGCCCGACCCGCAGCGCGCCGAAGTAGGTGGTCACGAACTCGGCGCAGTTGCCCAGCGCGATGGCCACCCGGTCGCCGGGCGCCAGCCCGAGCCCCTGCAGCCCGGCCCCCACGGTGTCGACCTGGGCGTCGACCTGGGCCCAGGTCAGCGCCCGCTCGCCGTCCAGCACTGCGGCATGGTCGGGCCGCTGGCCCGCCGCGGCCCGCACCAGATCGGCGAGATTGGCTCCCACGCTCGGAGTCTCCCATACGCTCAGGGCCCATGGCCGAGCGTTCCGAACTCGCCCCTGCGGTCGTCGCCGGCCAGGCCGCGGCTGCCGTGGCCGAGGTCGAGGCGGCCCTGATGGCCGCGCCCGACCCCACGGCCGCCGCCTTCTTCGACCTCGACAACACAGTCGTGCGCGGCGCCTCGATCTACCACCTGGCCAGGGGCCTGGCCCGGCGCAAGTTCTTCACCGTCCGCGACGTCGTCGGCTTCGCCAGCGACCAGGTGAAGTTTCGGGTGTTCGGCCAGGAGGACCTCGCCGACATGGCGGACGCCACCGAGGCGGCGCTCAGCTTCGTCGAGGGCCACCAGGTGTCCGAGATGGTCCAGCTGGCCAGGGAGATCTTCGACGAGTCGATCGGCGGCAAGCTCTATCCCGGCACCCTAACGCTGGCCCGGGCACACCTGGACGCCGGCCAGCGGGTCTGGCTGGTGTCCGCCGCGCCGGTCGAGATGGCCTCGGTCATCGCCAAGCGGCTGGGGCTCACCGGGGCGCTCGGCACCGTGTCGGAGACCCGGGGCGGCGTCTACACCGGCCGGCTGGTCGGCAAGCCGCTGCACGGCCCGGCCAAGGCGGAGGCGGTGCGCGCGCTGGCCGCGCGCGAGGGCCTGGACCTGCAGCGCTGCGCCGCGTACTCCGACTCCTCCAACGACATCCCGATGCTCTCGCTCGTCGGCGACCCGTGCGCGATCAACCCGGACACCAAGCTGCTACGGCACGCTCGCGACCTGGGCTGGCGCGTGCACGACTACCGCACCGGTCGCAAGGCCGCCAAGATCGGGCTGCCGGTGATGGCCGCTGCGGGGACGGTCGCCGGGATCGCGGCCACGGCGGTCGCCATCGACCGCCACCGCCGCCACCCCCCGCCCGGGGCCGCCCCCTCCTGACCCGCATGAAGGTGCCCTTCTGTGCGCACTGCCGCACACGGCGCACCTTCATCGGACGGCGACCGCCCGCGAGGCGCCGTCCATGAAGGGTGGGAAGGTGCGGCCCTGCGCACAGAAGGGCACCTTCATGCAGGTTGGGGGGGTCAGAAGAAGACGCTGCGGCGCTGGACGAGCAGCCGGTAGAGGGTCTGCTGGATGGTCTCGCGGACCTGGTCGGTCAGGTTGAACACGAGCATCGGGTCGTCCGCCGCGCTGTCGACGAAGGTGTCCGTGGGGATCGGCTCCCCGAACTCGATGATCCACTTGCTGGGCAGCGGCACCATGCCCAGCGGCCCGAGCCAGGGGAACGTCGGGGTGAGCGGGAAGTACGGCAGCCCGAACAGCCGGGCCAGGGTCCGGGCGTTGCCCACGATCGGGTAGATCTCCTCGGCGCCCACGATCGAGACCGGAATGATCGGCACCTTGGTGCGAAGCGCCGCGGAGACGAACCCGCCGCGGCCGAACCGCTGCAGCTTGTACCGCTCCGAGAACGGCTTGCCGACCCCCTTGAACCCCTCCGGCCACACGCCCACGAGCTCACCGCGGCGCAGCAGCCGCTCGGCGTCCTCGTTGCAGGCCAGCGTGCCGCCGGTCTTGCGGGCGAACTCACCGACCACGGGGGTGGCGAACACCAGGTTCGCGCCGAGCATCCGCAGCGGACGGCGGGCCGGATGATGGTCCAGCAGCGCCAGCTGGGTCATCACCGCGTCGATCGCGATGGTTCCCGAGTGGTTGGCGACCACCAGCGCGCCGCCGGTGTCCGGCACGTTCTCCAGTCCGCGGGTCTCCACCCGGAACCACGAGCTGTAGAGCGGCCGCAGCGCCGCGAACAGCACCTTGTCGGTCAGCTCGGGGTCGAAGCCGAAGTCGTCGACGACGTAGTCGCCGGTGATCCGGCGGCGCAGGAAGGCCAACGCCGCAGCCACCTTGGCATCGACGTCGGCGCCCGCGGGCAGCGGCTGCAGCGCCTCGGTCACCGCGGCCCGGACCCGCTCGGCCTCGCTCAGCGGCAGCTGCTCGGCTGCGGGCGGCTCGACCGGCGGCGGCTCGACCGGCGCCTGCGGCTGGGTGGGCCGGGCGGCCTTCTTCGCCCGCGGACGGCGTGGCTTGGCCGGGTCGCCGTCCCCGATCGGGATCACCTTCGCCTCAGCCATCGGCCCGGCTCCCCACGAGTACCGCCGCCAGCCGGTCCTCGACGGCCTCGACCGTCGACGGCGGCAGGTGCCGGTTCAGCTGGTGGGCCCGCACGAAGTCGTCAAAGGTGCCCGACGTCGTCCACTGCGGCTCGAAGCCGAGCCGGCTGCGCATCCGGGTGGTGTCCAGCCCGCGACCATAGGTGAGGAAGCGCAGCTGCTCGGGGGAGAAGTCGACCACCTGGGCCCGGCGCACCAGCCCGCCGATGGAGGAGACGAACGGCGCGAACAGCGGCAGCGTCGGGCGGCCGGCCCGGTGCACGGCCTGGGAGAGCAGCAGCACGCCGTCGCCGGCGATGTTGAAGGTGCCCGGGTGGTCGGTCACGGTGGTGCGGCGCAGCACCTCGAGCCCGTCCTCCTCGTGCACGAACTGCACCCGTGGGTCGAAGCCGAGCACGGTGGGCACGACCGGCAGCGAGAAGTACGCGGACATCGGGGTCTCGATCCGGGGCCCCAGGAAGTTCGCGAAGCGCAGCACGGTGACCGTGACGTCCGGGCGGCGCCGAGCGAACCCACGGACGTACCCCTCCACCTCGACCGAGTCCTTGGCGAAGCCGGCCCGCGGCAGCGCCTTCGGCTCCATGTCCTCGGTGAACATGGCCGGATCCTTGGGCGAGGCGCCATAGACGGTCGACGACGACTTCACCACGAGCTTGCGAACCGAGGGCGCCTTCTGGCAGGCGGCCAGCAGCTGCATGGTGCCGATAACGTTGACCTCTTTCATGATCATCCGGCCGCCGGCACTGCCGGGCTGGGCCAGGACGCTCATGTGGACGACGGTGTCGACCTCGGCGCTCGCGATGACCTTCGCGATGATCGGGTTGCGGATGTCGGCCCGGACGAACTCGGCCTCGCCGATGTCGTCACGCGGGGGCACGACGTCCACACCGATGACCCGGTCGATCGTCGGGTCCTCGGTGAGCATCCGAGCGAGCCGGCCGCCCAAGTAGCGCGCCACACCAGTGACGAGCACGACTCGGGTCTGGCCGGCCATCGCAGGGCTACTTCTTGTTGCGGCGCTGCACGCGCGTCTTCTTGAGCAGCTTGCGGTGCTTCTTCTTGGCCATCCGCTTGCGACGCTTCTTGATGACGGAGCCCACGGTGTCCTCGATGTCTTCCGGTGGATGCGGCCCTCAGCCTACCGGCACGAGGTGCGCGGCCACGGCCGAGTGGCTCAGGCGGTCTCGACGAAGGAGTCGCGCAGGTAGTCGTGCACGGCCCCCTCGGGCACGCGGAACGAGCGGCCCACCCGGATCGCGGGCAGGTCACCGGCGTGGACCAGCCGGTACACGGTCATCTTCGACACGCGCATGATGCCGGCCACCTCGGCCACCGTCAGGAAGCGCACCTCAGACAGGGGCTGGTCCCCCGATCCTGACGCCATCGCGCACCGCACCTTCGTCTGCGCGTCCGCCGCAACGGCTCCCCACCGTCGCAGGTCACGGACACGTCCGCTCGATGGTAGTGACGACCGGCGTCGTCGCGGGAGGGGAATGCGCAAACCCGAAACGTGACCCCTCGCTACAGGTCGAGGTCGGGGTCCAGCCCGTGCAGCGGGAACACGGCGCTGCGGGTGGCCGCGACCGCGCGGTCGAGCAGGTCGTCGTGCGGGTCGTAGCCGGAGCTCCACCGCCGGACGACCGGCTCGGCGCCGTCGGTCATGTGGCCCGGCCCGGTCCGGCCAAGCCGCTCGAGCACGTACTCGATCCACCCGGCGGGGACGGCCGTGGCCGGGTCCACCCGGCGTCCGACGACCTCGCCGATGAGGTGCGCCCAGGCCCTGGGCACCACCTCGACGTGCTCGTACCCGCCGCCACCGAACGACACCCAGCGTCCGTCGGCGTGGTCGTGCGCGAGCGAGTGCAGCGCCCGGTAGGCCGCACGCTGCCCGTCCACCGTCAGCGCCAGGTGCGCCAGCGGGTCCAGGAAGTGGCTGTCACAGCCGTGCTGGGTCACCAGCAGCTGCGGCCGGAACGTCGCGATCAGCTGTGGGACGACGGCGTGGAAGGCGCGCAGCCAGCCCTCGTCCCCGGTGCCGGGTGGCAGCGCGACGTTCACCGCGGTGCCCTCGGCCCCAGGGCCGCCGATCTCCTGCGGGTAGCCGGTGCCGGGGAACAGGGTGCGCGGCGTCTCGTGCAGCGAGATGGTCAGCACCCGGGGGTCGCGCCAGAACGCCCGCTCGACGCCGTCCCCGTGGTGGACGTCGATGTCGACGTAGGCGACCCGCTCGGCGCCGGTGGCCAGCGCCCAGGCGATCGCCACCGCCACGTCGTTGTAGATGCAAAACCCGGACGCCGACGACGCCATCGCGTGGTGCAGCCCGCCCGCGATGTTGATCGCGTGCTCGGAGTCGGCGTCCGGGCCCCACACCGAGCGCATGGCCACCAGGCTGGCCCCGACCACGTGGGCCGCCGCGTCGTGCATGCCGGGGAACACCGGGTCGTCCTCGGTGCCCAGGCCGTGCCCGAGGTCGACCGTGCGGGGGTCTTCGGCGGCCCGCCGGACGGCCTCGATGTAGTCCGCCGTGTGCACCAGCATGAGCTCGTCGTCGGTGGCCAGGTCGGCGGTCTTCTCGACGACGTTCGGCCCGTCCAGCAGCCCGAGGTCGCGGGCCAGCCGGACCGCGAGCTCGACGCGCACCGGAGCCAACGGGTGGCCTGGCCCGAAGTTGTAGGCGGCCATCCGGTCGTCCCAGACGAAGGTGACCCGCTCGCTCATAGCCGCACGCTACCGGCGGCCCCCGCGCGCCCAGCGGCCACGGTGCTCACTCGCTGCGCAGCGCGACGACCGGGTCCAGCCGGCCGGCCCGGCGAGCCGGGACGACACCGAAGAACACCCCCACGCCGACCGACACCCCGAAGGCCAGCAGCAGCGACCACCAGGCGACGACCGCGGGCAGCGGCGAGAGGGTGTCGGCCAGCACCGAGGCGCCGACGCCCAGCGCCATCCCGAGGCCACCGCCCACGGTGGTGAGCAGCACCGCCTCGATGAGGAACTGCGCGGTGATGTCGCGCTGCTTGGCCCCGAGCGCCTTGCGCAGCCCGATCTCCCGGGTCCGCTCCCGGACCGACACGAGCATGATGTTCGAGACGCCGACGCCGCCGACCAGCAGCGAGATCGCAGCGATCGCGGACAGCACGAGGGTGAGCAGGCTGAGGATCGTGCCGATGGTGCCCAGGATCTGGGTCTGGGTGACCGCCGAGAACTTCTCGCCCGGGTACTTCTGCTCGAGCCCGCTGACGATGCGGCTCTGCAGCGAGGGGATCGAGTCGATGGTCGGGGCCTTCACGGCGAGCCCGTCGATGCGGTCGACGCCGAACAGCCGCTGTGCCGCCGTGACCGGGATGCTGATCTCCTTGTCCCGGCTGACCCCGAACGTCGAGCCCTGCGAGGCGAACACTCCGATCACCCGGAACCGCACCCCGGCGACGGACACCTGCCGGCCCAGCGGCTCGACGTCGCCGAACAGCTCGGCGGCCACGTCGGACCCCAGGACGGCCACCCGGCGCCGGGTGTCGACGTCGGCCCGGCTGAGGAAGCGGCCCCTGGCCAGCGGCCGGTCCAGCACGTTGGGCACGTTCTCGTTGGTGCCGTTGACCGTCACGAACACGTCGTTGGCCCCGGACCGGACGTCCTCGCCGGAGCTCAGCGTGGTCGCCACCGCGGAGCGGTCGCCGACGATGCGCCCCACGTAGTCGACGTCGGCCAGGGTCAGTCGGCTCAGGGTCGGCGTGGTGCCGAAGGAGAACTCGCCCGGCACCACGAGGATCAGGTTCGAGCCGAGCCCCTGGACCTGCTGTTCCACCTCGCGCTTGGCCCCGCTGCCGATCGCCACCAGGACGACGACCGCCGCCACTCCGATGATCACGCCGAGCATGGTCAGCCCGCTGCGCAGCCGGTTCGCCAGCAGCGCGTCCCAGGCGGCGCCGAACGCCTCGCGCAGCCTCATCCGGCTGCGGTGTCCCGTTCGATCAGCCCGTCCCGCACGTACACCTGGCGGCGGGCCCGCGCGGCGATGTCGTGGTCGTGGGTGACCAGAACGACGGCCACCCCGCGCTCCCGGTTCAGCCGCTCCAGGATGCCCATCAGCTCGGCCCCGCTGGCGGTGTCCAGGTTGCCGGTCGGCTCGTCGGCGAGCAGCACCTGCGGGTCGCCGACGAGCGCCCTGGCGATGGCCACCCGCTGCTGCTCGCCGCCGGACATCTGGGCCGGCCGGTGGCCCAGCCGGTGCCCGAGGCCGACCGCCTCCAGCGCGGCCACCGCCCGCTCCACCCGCTCCGGCCTGCGGACGCCCCGGTACACCAGGGGCAGCGCCACGTTGTCCGTGGCCGACGTCCGTGGCAGCAGCTGGAAGGACTGGAAGACGAACCCGATGGTGCGGTTGCGCAGCTCGGCCAGGTCGTTCGGCGCGAGCTCGGTGATGTCACTGCCACCGATCCGCAGCACACCCGAGGACGGCTTGTCCAGACAGCCGAGCAGGTGCATGAGGGTGGACTTGCCCGACCCGGACGGGCCGACCACCGCGATGTACTCCCCCGGCTGCACCCGCAGCGACACCCCGCGCAGCGCCACGACCTCCACGCCCTCGAGCTGGTAGACCCGGGTGACGTCGACAGCCTCGACGGCGGACGAGGTCACGTCACCCGCCCTCGACCTGCTGGCCCTCGGTCACCTTGTCGGCCCCCTTGACCACGACCCGCTCGCCCACCGCCAGCCCGCTGGCGACCTGGACCTGCGACTCGCCCTGCGCGCCGAGGACGACGTCGCGGCGGTGGGCGACGCCGTTCTGCACCACCCACACCGCGTCCCGGTTGCCGTCCCGGAAGACCGCAGCGGCCGGGACGGCGACGGCGTCCTTGGCCGTCAGCACCCGCAATGAGGCCACCGCGGACATCCCGGGTCGCGGGGCCGGCGCGGGGTCGCCCGACGCGGTCGTGCCACCGCCGAGGGACAGCCGCACGACGTAGGAGACCCCACCACGCGACGACGTCGTGGGCGCGAGGTCCACCGACGTGACCGTGCCCGCATAGCTGGCGTCGGGCACCGCGTCCAGGCTGACGTCGGCCTCGACGCCCGGCTTGACCGTGAGCACGTCGGTCTCGTCGACGGTCGCCACCAGTGACATCGCCGAGACGTCGGTGACGCTGAGCAGGGTCGATCCGCTGCTCACCGGCATGCCGACCGTCAGCGCCCCACTGGTGACCGACGGGCTCGAGCCGCCGCCGAGCAGCGACTGCGCCTGGCCCTGCACGGACGACGGCAGCTGGCTCACCAGCGAGGAGACGTCCGAGGAGCCGCCGCCGGACGATACGCCGCCGAGCACCACGGTGCCGGCGATGGGCGCCTTGACGACCAGCGCGTCGACGGTGGCCTGGGCCACGGCCAGGGCGGCACGGGTCGAGGCCCGCTGCGTCTGCGCCAGCGACGAGGCGACCGCCTCGAGACCGGCGATGCCTGAGTTGGCATTGGCCACCGCCCGCTGGGCCGCGACCCGGGCGCTGGCGTACTGCGCCTGCGCGGTCGCGATCTGGGCCAGCGCCTGGGCCCGCAGGGTGGCGTCCGGGATCTGCTCGGCAGCCGCCTTGGCCGAGGCGAAGGACTGCTGCGCCGCCGCGTCCGCCGCAGCCAGCCCGCTCGCGTCGACCCGTGGCAGGGCGACGTTGGCGGACGCGGCGGCCGCCGCGTCCGCCTGCTGGGCCTGGGCCAGCGCGGAGGTGGCCTGCGGGCTCGCCAGCCGGACCAGCACCTGGCCCGCAGTCACCTGCTGGCCGTCCTGCACCGCGATCGCGATGACCCGGCCGGACGCCGGCGCGGTCACCTCAGCGGTGGCCCTGGCCACCACGTTCGCCGGAGCCTCGACCACCTCGGTGACGGTGGCCAGGCCCACGGTGGCGACCCCGATGTCCTGCTGCTGGCTCCCGCTGCACGCCGCGAGCAGCCCGGCTGCCGCAAGCGCGACCAGGGCCGTCAGGGCACGGTGGGTGATGACCACCCGGTCATCGTAGGTTTCGGCCGGTCAGCGCGCCGAGTCAACCGTCGACGGTCAGCCCTGCGCGAGCTCGCGGGAACGGTCCCGGGCGGCCTCCATGGCACGAAGGAACGCGGCGCGCACCTTGTGGTCCTCCAGCTCGCGGATCGCGGCGGCCGTCGTCCCGGCCGGGGAGGTGACGTTCTCCCGCAGCACCGTGGGGTGCTCCCCGGTCTCGCGGAGCATCTTCCCGGCACCCACGAGGGTCTGCACGACCAGCTCGGTGGCCGTGGACCGGGGCAGACCCAGGTGCACGCCGGCCTCGATCATCGACTCGACCACGAAGAAGATGTACGCCGGGCCGCTGCCGGAGATCGCCGTGACGGCGTCCTGCTGCTTCTCGGGCACCCGCAGCACCTTGCCCACGCTGGCCAGCAGCGCCTCGGCCTCCTCCAGGTGCGCCTCGTCGCAGTGCGAGCCCGGGGAGATCGCCGCCATGCCCTCGTCGACCAGCGCGGGGGTGTTGGGCATCACCCGGACGACGGGGCTGCCGGCCGGCAGCCGTCCCTCCAGGAAAGCGGTCGTGATGCCGGCGGCCAGCGACACGACGAGCGCACCGGGCCGCACGTGCGGGGCGATCTCGTCCAGCAGCGCACCCATGTCCTGCGGCTTCACGACGAGGACGAGGGTGTCCGCGGCGGCCGCCGCCTGTTCGTTGGACAGCACCTCGACGCCGTACCGCTCGGCCAGCTCGGCGGCCCGGTCGGGGCGCCGCTCGGCGACCACGATGTCCTCGGCCCGGCGTCCGGCCCGCAGCAGGCCGGACAGCAGCGTCTCGCCCATGACCCCGGCGCCGAGCACCGCCACGCGGGCCATTCAGGACCCCGAGACGAGCGAGCGCAGGAACAGCATGAGGTTCGCCGGCTTCTCGGCCATCCGGCGGACCAGGTAGCCGTACCACTCGTCGCCGTACGGCACGTACACGCGCATCCGCTCCCCCTCGCCCGCCAGCCGGCGCTGCTCGTCCGGGCGCACGCCGTACAGCATCTGGTACTCGTAGCTGCCCTTGGCCCGGCCGTGCCGCACGGCCAGCGCCCCGGCGATCTCGACCAGCCGCGGGTCGTGGGTGGCCAGCATCGGGTAGCCGTCGCCGCTCATCAGGACCTGCAGGCAGCGCACGTACGAGCGGTCCACCTCCGCCGCGGACTGGTAGGCCACCGACTCCGGCTCCTTGTAGGCGCCCTTGCACAGGCGCACCCGGGAGCCGGCGGTGGCCAGGTCACGGCAGTCGGACTCGGTGCGCCGCAGGTACGCCTGCAGCACCGCTCCGGTACCGGGGAAGTCCTGGCGCAGCTCGGCCAGGATGCCCAGCGTCGAGTCGGTGGTGGTGTGGTCCTCCATGTCCAGGGTCACCGTGGTGCCGAAGTCCTGGGCGGCCTGGCAGATCGCCCGCGCGTTCTCCAGCGCCACCTTCTCGCCGTCCCCGGGCAGCGCCTGACCGACCGCGGACAGCTTCACGCTCACCTCGGCCCGGTCGGTGAGGCCGGCGTCGCCGAGCATCCGCAGCAGGTGCAGGTAGGCGTCCCGGGTCGCGGCCGCCTGGGCCGGCTCGGCGGTGTCCTCGCCCAGGTGGTCGAGGGTGACCAGCCGGCCGTCGGCGGCCAGCTCCCCGGTGGCCCGCACTGCGTCGTCCGCAGTCTCACCGGCGACGTAGCGGCGCACGACGTCCCTGGCGACCGGCGCGGAGGTCGCCAGGTCTCGGATTCTGTCGCTTCTGGACAGGGACAACAGGACTCGCCCGATCACGAAGGCACCTTCCTCGGCTCAGTGGAGCACGGCCGCCAGGCCGCGGCGCCAGGTTACGGCGTCCGACGCCGGAGCGTGGCCGCTCCGAGCGCCAGCGCGGCGACGATGAAACCCACGATGACCGCCATGTCCAGCCAGGTGCGGCTGCCCACCCCGGTCTCGACGGTGAGCCGCTGCATCGCGTCCACGGCATAGCTGAGCGGCAGCACGTCGGAGACCAGCTCGAGCGGCCGGGGCAGCGTCGCCCGCGGGGCGACCAGGCCGCACAGCAGCAGCTGCGGGATGATCACCGCGGGCATGAACTGCACGGCCTGGAACTCGGTCCGGGCGAAGGCACTGACGAACAGGCCCAGTGCGGTGCCCAGCACCGCGACCAGGACGGCGACCAGCAGCACCGCCCAGATCGGGCCGGCGACGTCGAGCCCGAGCAGCCCGAACGCGATGACCGAGATGACGGTGGCCTGGATCGCGGCCGCGATGCCGAACGCGAACCCGTAGCCGAGCAGGAAGTCGGCACGGGTGATCGGCATGGCGAGCAGCCGCTCAAGGGTGCCGCTGGTCCGCTCGCGCAGGGTGGCCACCGAGGTGACCAAGAACATGACGATGAGCGGGAACACCCCGAGCAGCGCGGCGCCCCAGTGGTCGAACACCCCGGGGCGGTCGATGAGCATCCAGGCGAGCAGCCCCATCAGCAGGCTGGGGACGACGAGCAGCAGCGCGACGGTTCGGTGGTCGTGGCGCAGCTGCTGCAGCACCCGGACGGCGGTCGCCCGAAGGGCCGCGGTCATGCCGCGCCCCCACCCTCGAGCCGGTCGGCCAGGGCCAGGAACGCGGCCTCCACCGTGGGAGTGCCGGTGCGGGCCAGCAGCTCGGTCTCGGTCTCGTCGGCGACGATCTCGCCGTCCCTGACCAGCAGCAGCCGGTCGCAGCGCTGCGCCTCGTCCATGACGTGGCTGGAGACCAACAAGGTGGCGCCGGCGTCGGCGAACCGGTGGAACAGGTTCCACAGATCGCGGCGCAGCACCGGGTCGAGACCCACCGTGGGCTCGTCGAGCACGAGCAGCTCGGGCGAGTTGAGCAGGGCCACCGCGAGCGACGAACGGGACAGCTGGCCGCCGGACAGCTCGCGGACCATCCGGTCGCGCTGGTCGGCGAGGTCGACCTGCTCGAGCACCCGGTCGACGTCCGTGCGCGGCGCCCCCAGGACGGCGGCAAAGTACTGCAGGTTCTCGGCCACCGTGAGGTCGGCGTAGACCGCGGGAGCCTGGGTGACGTATCCGATCCGGCGGCGCAGCGGCGGGCTGCCGGCGGGCAGGCCGAGCACCTCGCAGGTCCCGGTGACCATCGCCTGCACCCCAACGATGGCCCGCATCAGGGTGGACTTCCCGCCACCGCTGGGGCCGAGCAGCCCGGTGACGATGCCGCTGCGGACGTCGAAGTCGAGCCCGTGCAGCACCTCCCGGGCGCCGCGGACCACCCGCAGACCACGCACCCGTACCGCGACGTCGTCGTCCATGCCCACGTTGATCACTCGACTCCGACGTGCCGGACCTGTCAAGGGCCAGTCGGCGCACCCCGCGGGGCATCGGCGCACCGCAGGCCGTGGACGGACCCCCTACGCCGTGCGCCGACCGCGACGGAAGGCGTCCCGCAACCGGGCAGCGGTGGGCCCGAAGTCGCCCACGGCATCGGCCCAGACCCAGCGGACCACCTCCATGCCCAGGTCGCGCAGCCGGTCCTCCCGCAGCTTCTCCGCCACCAGGTCCTGCCGGTCGGTGTACTTGCCCAGCCCGTCGAACTCCCCGACGGTCCGCTGTTCCTCGAACAGGAAGTCGACCCGGCCGACCGGGTCCATCGGCTCGCCGACCCAGACCTGCAGGCGGGGCCGAGGCAGGCCGGCCGCCGCGATCGCGACCCTGGACAGCGACTCCCCCGGGCTCTCGGCGCGGCCGTCGGAGAAGTCAAGGACCCGTCGGGCCTGCGGCGCTCCCCAGGACGACCGCTGCCCCGCCAGGACGGTGGCCAGCTCACGGTGACCGGCCAGCCCACGGTTGCGGCAGTGGTCGACGGCCATCACCGCCTCCCGGAAGGGCAGCGTCCGGCTCAGGTCGACGGCCGTGCGCGCCGCGCTTGTGAGCAGCAGGCCGCCGCTGCGACCGACCTCGGCCTCCGGCAGCGCCGCCGGGTGCACGATCACCCCCGGAGCCCGTCGTGACCGCGACCTGGACGAGGTCACCTCCACCTGCTCGGGCACGCCGCCCAGCAGCGGGACGCCCAGGGCCAGCGCCGCGGTGCGGTGACTGGCCACGGCCCGCCCGCCCAGCGCGGCGAGCGCCGCGGCCGCGCGCAGGAGGTGCTCCAGCCGACGGTCCGGCGCGCCGTCGGACCCGGGCACCGCGAAGATGCCTCGACGCACGCGCACCCACCGGCCAGACCTCAGACGGCGCCGGATCTCGTCAGCGTCGTACCCGGCGGCGAGCGCGTCGGCGCGGGTGAAGACGCCGCCGCGCGCGGAGATGACGGCGAGCAGGTCGGGGTGCACCCGTCCAGCCTGCCGGGATTGGCGCCGGGTGGGCCGGCGCCGTCCACAGGCGTCGATCGGCGCACCGGGTGGGGTGACGGCGCACGGCACATGGTGCGCCGAGGCCCCACTAGGCGCGCCGATCCATGGGGGTGGGGGGCGGGACGGCGGACGCGAGGTTCAGCCGCGCGAAGGCCAGCGCCTCCGCCAGGTCCGCCTCGCGCTCGGCCCGGTTGGCCGCCCGGCGGGTGGACACCTCCAGCACGACGGTGCCGTCGAAGCCGGTCCTGGCCAGCCGCTCCAGCACCGGGGCGCACGGCTGGGTGCCGCGGCCTGGCACCAGATGCTCGTCCCGGTTGGACCCGGAGCCGTCGGCCAGGTGCAGGTGCGCCAGCCGGTCCCCGAGGGTCTCGGCCATGGCCAGCGCGTCCGACCCGGACACCGCGGTGTGCGACAGGTCCAAGGTGATGTGCTCGTAGTCCTCGTCGGTGGGGTCCCAGTCCGGCGCGTACGCGGCCACCTCGCGGCTGGCCGCCTTCCACGGGTACATGTTCTCCACGGCGAAGACCACGTCGGTCTCCTCCGACATCCGCCCCACCCCGGTGACGAAGTGGCGCGCGTACTCGCGCTGCCACCGAAACGGCGGGTGGACGACGACGGTGGACGCCCCCAGCGCCTCGGCCGCCTCCTTCGACCGCACCAGCTTGGCCCACGGCTCGGTGCCCCAGACCCGCTGCGTGATCAGCAGGCAGGGGGCGTGCACGGCGAGCACCGGGACGCCGTAGTGGTCGGACAGCCGCCGGACGGCGTCGATCTCCTGGCTCACCGGGTCGAGGAACACCATCAGCTCGACCCCGTCGTAGCCCAACTGGGCGGCCAGCTCGAAGGCCGAGGCCGTCGACTCGGGGTAGGTCGAGGTGGTGGACAGCGCGACCCGGGCGCGTGGGACCCGCACCACCTCGCTCACCCGTCCAGCGTAGGCGGCCCGGGCGCACCGCAGGGCCCTAGGCTGGCCGTCGTGCGCGCGGGCCAGATCGCCGAACCGGCACCGGTCGTCCGGCTGGACGGACCGGCTCTGGACGCCGTCCGGCTGGTCGCCGACACGAGCACACACGGCGTGGTCGTCGTCGACGAGACCGGCCGCCCGGTGACGCTGCTCACCGAGTCCGAGCTGATCGGGCTGTTCCTGCCCCGCTACCTGAAGGCCGAGCCCTCGCTCGCCCACGTGGTGGACGAGGAGCACGCGGACCAGTTCGCGCATGCGCTGTCCGGCGCCACCGTGCGCACCCTGCTCCCCGTGCCGCTGCCCACGATCCCCGCGGTGCGTGACGACGACACCCTGGTCGAGGCGGCCACCGTCATGGACTCGTTGCGGTCGCCGCTGGTCGCGGTGCTCGACGCAGACGGCGGGCTGGTCGGTGTGGTCACCGCCGGCCGGCTGCTGTCGGCCATGCTGCCCGAGTGAGCGGCTAGTGGCCGCCTGGCTGGCACTGGCGGTCTTCATCGGCGTCTACGTGCTGTTGGTGACCGAGCGGGTGCACCGGGTGGCGGCCGCCCTGGGCGGCGCCGTGGTCGTGCTGGCGTCGGGGGTGGTCACGACCCGGGACGCCTTCTACTCCGACCGGACAGGGGTGGCCTGGGACGTCCTGGCCCTGCTGCTCGGGATGATGGTGATCGTCGGCATCCTGCGGCAGACCGGCGTGTTCGAGTACCTGGCGATCTGGGCGGTGAAGCGCTCCCGCGGCAACCGGTTCCGGGTCCTCGTGCTGCTGCTGGTCATCACCGGCGTGGCCTCGGCGTTCCTCGACAACGTGACCACGGTCGTGCTGCTCGCCCCGGTGACCCTCCTGGTCTGCGACCGGATGGGCATGCTGCCCGCACCGGTGCTGGTCGCGGAGGTGCTGGCCTCCAACATCGGCGGCGCGGCCACCCTCATCGGCGACCCGCCCAACATCATCATCGCCAGCCGGTCCGGCCTGACCTTCAACGACTTCGTCGTGCACATGCTGCCGATCGTGGCGGTGGTCTTCGTCGTCTTCCTGGTCGCGTCCCGGTGGCTGTTCCGCGGCATCCTGGACGGCGGCGACGCTAACGCGGCCGACGTCATGGCCCTGGACGAGCGAGAGGCCATCTCCGATGCCCCGCTGCTGTGGCGCAGCCTGCTGGTCCTGGCCATGGTGCTCACCGGGTTCGTCCTGCACGGGGTGATCCACACCGAGCCGGCCATCGTGGCGCTCGCCGGGGCGGGCCTGCTGGTGCTCATCTCCCGCAGCCGACCCGAGACCTACCTGGACGCGGTGGAGTGGGAGACGCTGGCGTTCTTCGCGGGCATCTTCGTCCTGGTCGGGGCGCTGGTGAAGACCGGCGTCATCGACCGGCTCGCGCAGTGGGTCGGCGGGGCGACCGGCGGCGACGTCGCGGTGACCCTGGTGGTGGTGCTCACCACCTCGGCAGTGCTCTCGGCCTTCGTCGACAACATCCCGTACGTGGCAGCGATGACGCCGGTGATCTCCTCGCTGATCTCGGCCAACCCGGCACTGGGCCAGGACGGCGCGCTGTGGTGGGCGCTGGCCCTCGGTGGCGACCTGGGCGGCAACGGCACCGCGGTCGGGGCCAGCGCCAACATCGTGGTGATCGGGCTGGCCCGGCAGTACGGGCACCCGATCAGCTTCGGCCAGTTCGCCCGCTACGGCGTGCCGGTGGCCCTCGGCTCGGTCGCGCTGTGCGTGCCCTACCTGTTGCTGCGCTACGCGTGACGCCGGGCGCTCAGGCCAGGGCGTCCAGCCGGCGCAGGATCACGCCCTCGCGCAGCGCCCAGGGGCAGATCTCCAGCTCCTGCACGCCGAGCAGGTCCATCGCCGCGTCCGCCACCAGCGCGCCCGCGAGCAGCTGACCCGCCCGGCCGGCCGAGACCCCGGGGAGGGCGGCCCGCTTTCGCGGGAGACATGGCGGACAGCTTGGGCAGCCACTCAAGCAGGTCGGCGTGCCGCAGGCAGCGCCGCACGAACGGGCCCTCGGCGGAGGGCGCGGCACCGGTGATCCGGGCCAGCGAGCGGAACGTCTTGGAGGTGCCGACCACGTGGTCCGGGGTCCCCGCCCTGATCACCCGGCCGAGGTCGCGCGCCAACAGCGCCCGCACGTGCTTGCGCAGCGCCTTGACCTCGGCGGCCGTCGGCCGGTCGCTGCCCAGCATGGCCCTGGTGAGCCGCCCGGCTCCGAGCGGCACCGAGTAGGCGGCATCCGGCTCCTCCTCGCTGCCGGTGGCGACCTCGAAGGACCCGCCGCCGATGTCGAGGACCAGCAGCCGGCCGGACGACCAGCCGTACCAGCGCCGGACGGCCAGGAAGGTCAGCCGGGCCTCGTCCTCGCCGGCGAGGACGTGCAGCTCGACGCCGGTCTGCTCCCGCACGGCCCGCAGCACGTCGTCCCCGTTGGCGGCGTCCCTGACCGCGGAGGTGGCGAACGCGAGCAGGCTCTCCACGCCCTTGTCGTCGGCGACCTCGAGGGCCCCGACGACGAACGACAGCAGCCGGTCCGCGCCGGACGTCGAGATCCGGCCGTCGTCGTCGAGCAGCTCGACCAGCCGCAGCTCGCTCTTGTGCGAGTACACCGGCACGGGCTGAGCACCGGGGTGCGCGTCCACGACGAGCAGGTGCACGGTGTTGGAACCCACGTCGAGGACGCCGAGGCGCATACCCGGACGGTATCGCCCCGGGCCACCACCTAGGCTGGCCCGGTGCCTGAAGCAGCCCTCGACTTCCCCCGCGCCTGGGTGGAGTTCCCCGACCCCGCCGACGCGGGGCAGCTGTTCCGCTGCGACCTCACCTGGCTGACCTCGCGCTGGACCTGCATCTTCGGCCAGGGCTGCGCCGGGGTGGTCGCGGGCCGGCCGGACGACGGGTGCTGCACGCTCGGCGCCCACTTCTCGGACAAGAACGACGAGAAGCGGACGCTGCGGTGGGCCAAGCGGCTCACCCCCGCCGAGTGGCAGCACCACGGCACCAAGAAGCTGGTGGAGACCGACGAGGAGGGCGCCCGCAAGACCCGCGTGGTGGACGGCGCCTGCGTGTTCCTCAACCGGACCGACTTCCCGGGCGGCGCCGGCTGCGCGCTGCACAACCTGGCCATCAACGAGGGGCAGCACCCGCTGCACGCCAAGCCGGACGTGTGCTGGCAGCTGCCCATCCGGCGCAGCTACGAGCGGGTGACCCGGCCGGACGACAGCCAGCTGCTGGTGGTCTCGATCCAGGAGTACGACCGCCGCAGCTGGGGCGCCGGCGGCCACGACCTGCACTGGTACTGCTCGGGGGCCACCGAGGCGCACGTCGGCGCCGACCCGGTGTACGTCTCCAGCGCCGCCGAGCTGGAGGCGCTGATGGGCCCGCTCGGGTACGCCGAGCTGGTCCGGCATTGCGAGGCGCACCTGGCCCGCCGGCCCACGGTGGCGGCCCACCCGGCCGACCCGGAGCTCGGCTAGCCGCCCGACTGGCTGCTCGTCGCGGCTCCCCGGCCCTGTCGGTGCGGGCCCGTACGCTCCCGGCCATGGCCAAGACGTCGGCGGCAGCGCCGCGCCCCACGTACCGATGCGCCGAGTGCGGCTGGACGGCGACCAAGTGGGTCGGGCGCTGTGGCGAGTGCCAGGCGTGGGGCACCCTCGAGGAAGTCGGCGCGGTCCGGCTGCACCAGGTGGCCGCCGGACCGGTGAGCGCGCCGGCCCGGCCGATCGCCGAGATCGACGTCGAGTCGGCGCGGGCCCGCTCCACCGGGGTCGGCGAGCTGGACCGGGTGCTCGGCGGGGGGCTCGTTCCCGGCGCTGTGGTGCTGCTGGCCGGCGAGCCTGGGGTGGGCAAGTCCACCCTGCTGCTCGAAGTGGCCGCCACCCATGCCCGCCAGCACGGCGCCCGGGTGCTGTACGTGACCGGCGAGGAGTCGGCCGCCCAGGTGCGGCTGCGGGCCGAGCGGATCGGGGCGCTCGACGAGCGGCTGCTGCTCGCGGCCGAGACCGACCTGGCCGCCGTGCTCGGCCACCTGGACACCGTGCGGCCCGACCTCCTGGTCCTGGACTCCGTGCAGACCGTGGCCAGCGCCGACGTCGACGGCAGCGCCGGCGGGGTCACCCAGGTGCGCTCGGTCGCGGCCGCGCTGACCCGGGTGGCCAAGGAGCGCTCGATGGCCACCGTGCTCGTCGGCCACGTGACCAAGGACGGCTCGATCGCCGGCCCCCGGGTGCTGGAGCATCTGGTCGACGTCGTGCTGCACTTCGAGGGCGAGCGGACTTCTCGGCTGCGGATGGTCCGGGCCGTGAAGAACCGCTACGGCCCGTCCGACGAGGTGGGCTGCTTCGACCTGCACGAGGGCGGCATCGAGGGACTGCCGGATCCCAGCGGGCTGTTCCTGTCCCGCCGACCCGAGCCGGTGCCCGGCACCTGCGTGACCGTCACCCTCGAGGGTCGCCGGCCGATGGTCGCCGAGGTGCAGGCGCTGGTGGCCAGCTCCCAGCTGGCCACGCCGCGGCGGGCGACCTCCGGCCTGGACTCCGCCCGGCTGGCCATGGTGCTCGCCGTCCTCGAGCGGCGGGGCGGCGTCCAGGTCGGCCGGTCCGACGTCTACGCGTCCACCGTGGGCGGGGTACGGCTGACCGACCCGGCCGCCGACTTCGCACTGGCCCTCGCCGTCGCGGGCGCCGCGGCGGACCGGCCGCTGCCCACCGACGTGGTGGCCGTCGGGGAGATCGGGCTGTCCGGCGACCTCCGGCCGGTCACCGACGTCCGGCGTCGGCTGGCCGAGGCGGCCCGGCTGGGTTTCCGACGGGCCCTCGTGCCGGCCGACCCCGGACCGGTGCCGGACGGCGTGTCGGTGGTGGAGGTCAGCGACCTGCGGACCGCACTCGAGACCCTGTTCGGCCGGGGCCACGGCTAGACTCGCAGCGATCTTCGGTCGGCAGAGAGGGATCCGTGAGCGCGGTCGAGCGTGACAGGACGGGGGAACGGGCGGACACCCTCCTCCGGCAGACCCTGGCGACCGTGGCCCCCGGGACCCCGCTGCGGGATGCGCTCGAGCGCATCCTGCGCGGCCGGACCGGCGCGCTCATCGTGCTCGGCTACGACAAGACCGTCGAGTCGCTGTGCAGCGGGGGCTTCGAGCTGGACGTGACGTTCTCCGCCACCGGCCTGCGCGAGCTGGCCAAGATGGACGGCGGGGTGGTCATGGACCGCGACGCCACCCGGATCCTGCGGGCGAACGTGCACCTGGTGCCGGACCCGTCCATCCCCACCGAGGAGTCCGGCACCCGGCACCGCACCGCGGAGCGGGTGGCCAAGCAGACCGGCTACCCGGTCATCTCGGTCAGCCAGTCCATGCAGATCATCGCCTTGTACCTGGGCGGCCGACGGCACGTGCTCGAGGACTCCGGCGCGATCCTGTCCCGGGCCAACCAGGCGCTGGCCACCCTGGAGCGCTACAAGATGCGCCTGGACGAGGTCTCCGGGACGCTTTCCGCGCTGGAGATCGAGGACCTCGTCACGGTGCGCGACGTCGTGGCGGTGGCCCAGCGGCTGGAGATGGTGCGCCGCATCGCCGGCGAGATCGAAGGCTACGTCGTCGAGCTGGGCTCGGACGGCCGGCTGCTCGCCCTGCAGCTCGACGAGCTGATCGCGGGCGTGGAGGACGAGCGCACCCTGGTCGCCCGCGACTACATCCCGGCCGGCGGTGGCCGGCGGCAGCGCAGCGTCGAGCAGGTGCTGGCCGACCTCGACTCGCTGACCTCGGTGGAGATGCTGGACCTCCAGGTGGTGGCGCGGGCCCTCGGGCACGGTGGGGCCAACGAGACGCTCGACACGGCGATCGCCCCGCGCGGGCATCGGCTGCTGGCCCGGGTGCCGCGACTGCCGGCCAGCGTGGTGGACCGGCTGGTCGAGCACTTCGGCACCCTGCAGAAGCTGCTGTCGGCCAGCATCGACGACCTGCAGGCCGTCGAGGGCGTGGGTGAGAACCGGGCCCGGACCGTGCGCGAGGGCCTGTCCCGGCTGGCCGAGTCGTCGATCCTCGAGCGGTACGTCTGACCTCCAGGTCAGCGCCGCGCGGCCGACGCTGGGCCGGCCGGTGAACCGAGCCCGGCGAGGACGTGCAGGTCGACGAGGAACACCGCCCGCTGCTCGTCGTCCGCCGTCCGCAGCACCTCCAGGACGTACCCCGGCAACCCGCTGGACGGCGGCTCGGCCGTACCGGTGAGCGCCTCCGGGTCCACCACGGCGAGCACCTTGTCGACGGCCAGGCCGATCGAGCCGTGCACCCCGTCGGTCACCCCGTCGATGAGCACGAGCACGTCGCCGAGCGCCCCCGGGTCGGCCGGCGAGCGCAGGTCGACGACCGGCAGCGGCTGCCCGCGCAGCTCGAGCAGCCCGGTGACCGGGGCGCGGACCCCGCGCAGCCGCTCGATCCCGGTCGCCCGGACGACCTCCCGGACCTGGTCGAGCGAGGCGGCCAGCTCACGCCCGTCCATCGAGAACGTGACGTACCCGCTCACGCGCCCCTCCGAATTCCTTCGACCCCACCACCGGTGTCATCGGCCAGCCGGCGGCACAACTGCACCAGCTCGTCCACGTGGCGCCCGTCCAGGATCCGCCTGGCCCGCTCGGCCGGTACCTGCGGCAATGTCATGGCCGCGGCCCGGTAGGACGCGGACGCGGCGGCCCGCTTCCCGCTGCCGGACAGCGCCACGGCCAGCAGGAAGTGCGCGTCCCCGGCCATCGGGTCGAGGTAGACGGCGCGCTGCAGCGGCCCCGTGGCGGCGACCGAGTCGGCCCGGTTGAGCCTGGCCTGCCCCAGCAGGGTGTACGCGGACACCTGCACGGCGTCCGGGACGTCCGGCTCGGCGACCAGCTCGGACGAACGCAGTGCGGCCCCCTCGTAGTCACCGGCGTCGAAGGCCGTGCGGGCTGCCGCCAACGCGTCCAGTGACCGGCTCGCGGCCGGCCGCACCGGGTCGGTCAGCCGACCGCTGGAGCCGGTCCGGCTGGCCGGGGCGGCCAGCGTCCGGCGCGGGCGCAGGCGCGGCCGGGCCACCGAGCGCAGCCGCAGCTCGGCCGGCGACGGCGGGGTGGCCGTGGACGCCAGCGCCGTCGCCGGGGCCGGCCGGTAGGCGAAGACGTCGCCCACGGGCACCGCGACAAAGGACTCGCTGACCTGCCACAGGTTCTCGGTCGGGCCCATGAGCAGCCAGCCACCGGGGCCGAGCACCTCGCGGAAGCCCTCGACGACCGAGCGGGTGGTGTCCCTGGAGAAGTAGATGGTCACGTGCCGGCAGACGACCAGGTCCACCTGTCCCGGGCCGAACGGCAGCGGGTCGGTCACCAGGTTGTGGTGCACGAAGGTCACCAGCTGCCGAACCTCGTCGCGCACCAGGTGGCTGCCGTCCGGCTCCGGCTGCAGCCAGCGACCGATGGCCGACGGGTCGGCCAGCTCGATGGTGCGGCCCGAGTAGTTGGCGGCTGCGGCCACCTCGAGGGCCGCGGTGGAGACGTCGGTGGCGAGCACCTGCACCCGAGGCGGCAGGCCCAGCCGGCCGGCGGCCTCCAGCGCCAGCATGGCCAGGTTGAACGGCTCCTCGCCCGTCGAGCAGCCGGCGCTCCAGACGACCAGGTCGCGGTTGTCGGCCGCGGCCCGCCGGAGCAGGGGCGGCAGCAGCAGGTCCCGCAGCGCGTCCAGCTGCGGCCGGGCCCGGTGGAAGTGGGTCTCCTGGATGGTCACGGCATCCAGCAGCCGCTGCTGCTCGCTCGCCCCGTGCGGGGAGCGCAGCAGCGCCAGATAGGTGGGGACGTCGGGGCTGCCGGTCTCGCTGAGCCGCCCGTGCATCGTCGCGGCCAGCGAGGGACGGCGGCTCTCGTCGAACTCCAGGCCGGCGGTGCGGCGCAGGTGGACGCGGAGCGCGGCGAACTCGGCATCGCCGAGCAGCCGGCTCACGGGGCCGCCTCGGTCCGTGGCGCCGAGCGGCTGGCCGAGGCCACGATCGCCCGGCCGATGTCACCCAGCGGCAGCTCCGCCTCGACGGCGTCGAGCTGGCGGGCCGCCCCGGGCATGCCGTACACGACGCTGGTGGCCTCGTCCTGGCCGATCGTGTGCCCGCCGACGTCCCGCAGCGCGCGCAGGCCGGCCGCGCCGTCTCGGCCCATGCCGGTGAGCAGCACGCCGACCGAGGACCGGCCGCACTCCTCGGCCACCGACGCGAAGGTGGCGTCGACCCCCGGCACGTGGAACTGCCCCTGCGGCGGCTCGACCAGGGCGATCCGGTGCCCCCGGCGGACCAGCAGGTTCAAGCCGGCCGGGGCCAGGTAGACGGTGCCCTCGACGAGCCGTTCGCCGTCCGCGGCCACGACGACCCGCAGCGCGCAGACGCCGTCCAGCCAGCGGGCCAGCCCCTCGACGAACCCCTCGGCCATGTGCTGGACGACGATGACGGCGGCCGGGAACTCGACCGGTAGCTCGCGCAGGATCGTGGCCAGCGCCGGAGGCCCACCCGTCGAGGCGCCGATCGCCACCACGCGAGGGCCGCGCGCGCTGCGCCGGTCCGCAAGGCCGCGCTGCCGGAGCCGGGCCCGCGGATGGGTGATCACCGGGACCCGGCTGGCCACCCGCAGGTGGCGCTGAAGCAGGATGCTGTAGGCAGGGGTGCCGGTGCCGACGTCGAGTGCCCCGACCACGTCGACAGCGCCGGCCGCGATGGCCGCCTCGGGATGCTTCGCCGCCGCACCGCAGACGACGATGGGGGTGGGCCAGCCAGCCATGATCCGCTCGATGGCGTCCAAGCCGCCGCCGAAGAGGTCCAGGTCCACCAGGACGGCGTCCGGGCGGGTCTCCCGCACCAGCTCCTCGGCCGACTCGCTGTCGCACGCGCCGCCGACGACCGAGAAGACTTCGCTGCGCACCAGACCCGAGAGCTGGCGCAACCGGGTCTGGGTGCCGGCCACCAGCGCGACGGTGACCACCGGCACCGGCGTCCCGCCGAGCTCCTCGACCGACGACGCCGACACAGCACCCTCCGCTTCGCACGCGGTCAGCCGCGCAGGGACCGCCGTCGTTGCTGTGTCGTCCGGTTCCGGCTCGGCCTTGAGGGCCGCGGGATCACCGCAGGGTGAAGGTGGCCGGAGGGGAGACGAGGGTGAGGTCGCGGCCCACCACCGAGTAGGAGCCGGCGGCCGCGGACGGCTGGTTCGCGGGGCAGCCGGGCTGGGAGGACACCCGAGCCCACTGCAGGGTCGCGGTGAAGGTCCCGCCGGGCGTCAGGGTCCGCAGGTCGGAGGCGCCGCCGGGTGAGCAGTGGTCCGAGGACCACACCAGCACTCCCCCGGAGATGACCCGCAGCTCCAGCGCGGTCTGGCCGACGTCACGGCGGCAGTCGCGGGTGCCGGTGTTGCGCACGGCCAGGCTGAACTTGGGCTGCTGGCCGGCCGGGTAGGTCGCACGGTCGGTGCGCACCGCGATGCTCAGCTGGGCGTCCGCGCACAGCGGGGCCGTGGAAGCGCTCGCGGTGGCCCTCGCGGTGGCGCTCGCTGTGGCCGTCGGCCCGGCCGAGGCGGTCGGGGTGGCCGAGGCGGTCGGCGTCGGGCTGCTGGCGAGCGCCGCCGGGCTGGACGAGGGACCGGCACCCGCCTGTTTGCCGGGGCCCGGGCCGGCCACCGCGCGCACCCCCCACCCGGCGGCGAGGACGAGGACCACGAGCACGACGAGCGCGAGGGCGCGACGCAGCCAGTAGGCACCCGGGGGCAACGGCCCGACAGGGTGCAGCAGCGACCCCATGCGGGTCAGCCTAGGGCCGGCGCATGGGACGATGCGCACGCCATGCCCGAGCTGTCAGCCCCGGATCTCGAGCCCGCTCGTCTGCACGAGGCGGTGCTCGCCTGGTACGACGACCACGCGCGCGACCTGCCGTGGCGCCGTCCGGGAACTACGGCCTGGGCCGTCCTGGTCAGCGAGGTCATGCTGCAGCAGACCCCCGTGGAGCGGGTGCAGCCGGTCTTCGCCGCCTGGCTGGACCGCTGGCCCGAGCCGGCCGCGCTGGCCGCCGACGCCCCCGGCGAGGCGGTGCGGATGT
Organism: Actinomycetes bacterium; assembly: GCA_038252405.1. Classification (GTDB taxonomy): domain Bacteria; phylum Actinomycetota; class Actinomycetes; order Prado026; family Prado026; genus DATCDE01. The sequence goes on from JBBSAJ010000004.1 coordinate 104,632, forward strand.
GGGGGCGCCTGGGCTATCCCCGGCGGGCGCTGCGGCTGCACGCGGCGGCGACGGCCTGCGTCCAGGAGTACGGCGGACGGGTGCCCGACGACGTGACCGCGCTGCGAGCACTGCCGGGCGTCGGCGAGTACACCGCCGCGGCGGTGGCGTCGTTCGCCTTCGCCCAACGACACGTGGTCCTGGACACCAACGTGCGGCGGGTGCACGCGCGCGTCGTCGGCGGGGTCGCCTTCGAGCCACCCGGTGGGACGACGGCAGCCGAGCGCCGGGCCGCCGCCGAGCTGCTGCCCGAGCGCCCCGAGGTGGCCGCGCGGTGGGCCGTCGCGGTCATGGAGCTCGGCGCGCTGGTCTGCACGGCCCGCACCCCCGACTGCGCCCGCTGCCCGGTGTCACGCGAGTGCCACTGGCACCGGGTCGGCCGGCCGGCCTGGACCGGCCCACCACGACGAGGACAGACCTACGACGGCACCGACCGCCAGGTCCGCGGCCGGCTGCTCGCGGTGCTACGCGACGCCGTGGGCGCCGTCCCTGGCGCGACGTTGGACGCCGTCTGGCCGGACGCCGTCCAACGCACCCGAGCCCTCGACGGCCTGGTGGCCGACGGCCTCGTCGAACCCCTCCCCGAGAACGAGTACCGCCTGCCCGGAGGGTGACCCCGGGAGATCAGTCGGAGGTGCCGGCCGTCTCCACGGGCGGGAGGTCGGGCAGCGCGGACTGGACCTCGCCGCTGAAGGTGAAGGCAGCCGACTCGCCCTCGCCCTCGACGTCCACGACGACGATCTGGCCGGGCCGCAGCTCGCCGAAGAGGATCTTCTCGGACAGCTGGTCCTCGAGCTCGCGCTGGATGGTCCGGCGCAGCGGCCTGGCCCCGAGCACCGGGTCGTACCCGCGCTTGGCCAGCAGCTCCTTGGCGGCCGTGGTCAGCTCGATCGCCATGTCCTTGTCCTTCAGCCGATCGTCGAGCTTGGCCACCATCAGGTCCACGATGGTGACGATCTCGTCCGGGGTCAGCTGGTGGAACACGACGATGTCGTCGATGCGGTTGAGGAATTCCGGCCGGAAGTGCGACTTCAGCTCCTCCTGCACCTTCGCCTTCATCCGCTCGTAGCCGCTCTGGGTGTCCCCGGAAACGGCGAATCCGAGGTTCTGGCCCTTGGAGATGTCGCGGGTACCGAGGTTCGTGGTCATGATGATCACGGTGTTCTTGAAGTCGACCACGCGCCCCTGGGCATCGGTGAGCCGACCATCCTCGAGCACCTGCAACAGCGAGTTGAAGATGTCCGGGTGCGCCTTTTCAATCTCGTCGAACAAGACGACGGAGAACGGCTTGCGACGCACCTTCTCGGTCAGCTGGCCACCCTCTTCATAACCCACGTATCCGGGTGGCGAGCCGAACAGCCGGGACACCGTGTGCTTCTCCGAGTACTCGCTCATGTCCAGCTGGATGAGCGCGTCCTCATCGCCGAACAGGAACTCCGCCAGCGTCTTGGACAGCTCGGTCTTCCCGACGCCCGACGGGCCGGCGAAGATGAAGGACCCACCGGGGCGCTTCGGGTCCTTCAGGCCGGCCCTGGTCCGCCGGATCGCCTGCGACAGCGAGTGGATCGCCTGCTCCTGGCCGATCACGCGCTTGTGCAGCTCGTCCTCCATGCGCAGCAGCCGCTGGCTCTCCTCCTCGGTGAGCTTGAACACCGGGATGCCGGTCTGCGTCGCCAGCACCTCGGCGATGAGCTCCTCGTCGACCTCGGCGACGACGTCCATGTCGCCGGCCTTCCACTCCCTCTCCCGCTGCGCCTTCTCCTGCAGCAGGGTCTTCTCCTTGTCGCGCAGCGCGGCGGCCTTCTCGAAGTCCTGCGCGTCGATCGCGGACTCCTTCTCCCGGCGCACGCTGGCGATCCGCTCGTCGAACTCACGCAGGTCCGGCGGCGCGGTCATCCGCCGGATCCGCAGCCGCGAGCCGGCCTCGTCGATCAGGTCGATCGCCTTGTCCGGCAGGAACCGGTCGCTGATGTAGCGGTCGGCCAGGTTGGCGGCCGCCACCAGGGCGCTGTCGGTGATGGACACGCGGTGGTGCGCCTCGTACCGGTCCCGCAGGCCCTTGAGGATCTCGATGGTGTGCGCGATGGTCGGTTCGGCCACCTGGATGGGCTGGAACCGCCGCTCCAGGGCGGCGTCCTTCTCCAGGTGCTTGCGGTACTCGTCCAGCGTGGTGGCGCCGATGCAATGCAGTTCGCCCCGTGCCAGCGCAGGCTTCAGCAGGTTGGACGCGTCCATCGCGCCATCGCCCTTGCCGGCGCCGATCAGCGTGTGCATCTCGTCGATGAACAGGATGATACCGCCTTCGGCCGAGGTGACTTCCTGCAGCACGGCTTTCAGCCGCTCCTCGAATTCGCCGCGGTATTTCGCACCCGCAATCAGCGCACCGAGATCGAGCGAGAGCAGCTTCTTGTCCTTGAGGCTTTCCG